>JBBDYA010000052.1:0-5399 GCA_040902005.1 Gemmatimonadaceae bacterium
ATCTCGTTCATGGGATACGACGGTTCGGTCTACCTCATGGGGTGGACGGGCGGGTACGTGCTCCTCGCGCTCCTGCTCGCGCCCTACCTGCGCAAGTACGGAGCGTACACCGTGCCCGACTTCGTCGGGGACCGCTACTACTCACAGGTCGCGCGCGTGGTCGCGGTCATCTGCGCGATCTTCGTTTCGTTCACGTACGTGGCCGGCCAGATGCGCGGCGTGGGAATCGTCTTCGGGCGCTTCCTCGAGGTGGACATCAATACGGGTGTCTACATCGGCATGGCGATCGTCTTCTTCTACGCCGTGCTCGGCGGGATGAAGGGGATCACGTACACGCAGGTCGCGCAGTACTGCGTGCTGATCTTCGCCTACCTCGTCCCGGCGATCTTCCTCTCGCTTCTCATCACCGGCAATCCGGTCCCGCAGCTCGGCCTCGGAGGGGTGGATCAGGCGTCGGGTTTGCCCCTCTTCGAGCGCCTCAACGGGCTCCACGAGGAGCTCGGCTTCGCGGCATACACGTCGGGGACGAAGTCCACGCTCGACGTTTTCTTCATCACCGCCGCACTCATGGTCGGGACGGCGGGCCTCCCGCACGTGATCGTGCGCTTCTACACGGTACCGCGCGTGCGCGATGCGCGAATCTCGGTAGGCTGGGCGCTCGTCTTCATCGCGCTTCTGTACACGACCGCGCCGGCCGTCGCGGTCTTCGCGCGCACGAACCTCATCAACTCCGTGTCGGAGACGCCCTACGCGGAGGTCCCCGAGTGGTTCACGAACTGGGAGGCCACGGGCCTCCTCGCGTTCGAAGACCGTAACGGGGATGGGCGCATCCAGTTCACCGGCTCCGCGTCTCCCGTGCCGAACGAGCTCACAGTCGATCGCGACATCATGGTGCTCGCGAACCCCGAGATCGCGAACCTCCCGAACTGGGTGGTCGGTCTGGTGGCCGCGGGAGGTCTCGCCGCTGCGCTCTCGACTGCGGCCGGGTTGCTCTTGGTCGTCTCGTCCGCCGTGAGTCACGATCTCCTCAAGCGCACGCTCATCCCCACGATCACGGAGAAGGGGGAGCTCCTGGCGGCGCGTATCTCCGCCGCGGTGGCGGTGGTGATCGCCGGCTACTTCGGCATGAACCCGCCGGGCTTCGTCGCTCAGGTCGTCGCGTTCGCGTTCGGTCTCGCCGCGTCGTCGTTCTTCCCGGTCATCATTCTCGGGATCTTCTCCAAGCGCACGACGCGCGAGGGCGCCATCCTCGGGATGGTCACAGGTGTGTCGTTCACCGCGGCCTACATCGTGTACTTCACGCTCATGCATCCCGAGCTGAACAATGCCGAGAACTGGTGGTTCGGTCTCAGCCCCGAAGGGATCGGTACGGTGGGGATGTTGCTCAACTTCGCGATCACCATGGCGGTGTCACGGTTCACACCCGAGCCGCCCGCACACGTGCAGGTGCTCGTGGAGCTGATCCGCATTCCGAGGGGTGCGGGCGAAGCGCACGAGATCAGCGCCTAGGGGCGAGATGAATCGTCGCCACTCTGGACTCGGGCGCCCGGTGGTGTCCACGCTGGGAGAAACGAAATGACGTTTCGAGCGCCTGACGCTCCGACCGCGAGGAAGCTCTCGTTCCTCGACCGATTCCTCACGCTCTGGATCTTCCTGGCCATGGTGGCGGGAGTCGGCCTCGGATACGTGTGGCCTGACGCCGTTCGCGCGCTCAACGAGCGGACCCAGGTTGGCACCACGTCCCTGCCCATCGCCATCGGGCTGATCCTCATGATGTATCCGCCTCTCGCGAAGGTGCGCTACGAGGCGTTGGGCACCGTGTTCCGCCACAAACGCGTGCTGGCCCTCTCGCTCGTCCAGAACTGGATCGTGGGCCCAGTACTCATGTTCGCGCTGGCCGTTCTCTTCCTTCCGGACCTCCCCGAGTACGCAGTGGGGATCATTCTGGTCGGGCTTGCACGGTGCATCGCGATGGTGCTGGTGTGGAACGACCTGGCCGAAGGGGACCGTGACCTGGCGGCGGGGCTGGTGGCGTTCAACGCGATCTTCCAAGTGTTGTTCTACGGGGTCTACGCCTGGTTCTTCCTCTCCTACCTCCCACCGGTCTTCGGCCTCGAGGGCGTGACCGTGCAGATAGGCATGGCGGAGATCGCCGTGACGGTGGGCATCTACCTGGGGATTCCGTTCGCAGCGGGCGTGCTGACGCGCCTCACGCTTGTTCGCGCTCGGGGGCGGGAGTGGTATGAGAGGACGTTCATCCCGAAGATCGCACCCGTGACTCTCGTGGCGCTCCTGTTCACCATCGTGGTGATGTTCTCGCTGAAGGGTGATCTCATTGTCACCCTGCCGCTGGACGTGCTGCGGGTGGCGGTTCCCTTGGCAGTCTACTTCGCCCTCATGTTCCTCATCACGTTCTTCGTGGCACGAGCCGGATGGGTAGGCGCGGCGTATCCGCAGAACACGACGGTCTCCCTGACTGCGGCCAGCAATGACTTCGAGTTGGCCATCGCCGTGGCCGTGGGAGTGTTCGGCATCCACTCGGGAGCGGCGTTTGCTGCCGTGATCGGCCCGCTGGTGGAAGTGCCGGTCCTCATCGGGCTGGTGAACCTCTCTCTGTACTTCCGGCGACGGTTCTACGCTTCCGCTACTTCTCCGCCGCCGTCTGCATCATGAAAACCGGTACCGCGGCGAGGCCGCCGAGCAACGGACCGACGATATAGAGCCAGAGGCTCGCGAACGATCCGTCGCCCGCGAGCGTGTGCACGAGCGTCGGGCCGATCCCGACAGCCGGGTTGAACGCGCCGCCGGAGATTGGACCCACCGTGTAGGCTCCGGCCAGGACCGTGAACCCGATCGCGAGGCCGAAGTAGGAGTTGCCCGCCGTCGACTTCGCCGTCGCGACGTTGAGAACGACGAGGACGAGCGCGAACGTGACGAGCACCTCGCCCAGTAGCGCCGCGTGGGCGGCAACTCCGGCCCCGGGAACGGGCGCGAAGGTCTGGCCGGTGATCACGGCTACACTCACGGCGGCGAGCGTCGCGCCCAGCAGCTGCGCGAGCACGTAGGGTACGGCATCCGCCTTCTGCATCGCGCCGCGCAGCAGCACTCCCAGGGTGACCGCCGGGTTGTAGTGCGCGCCGGACACGTGCCCGCCCATGTAGAGCATGACCATCAACATCGATCCGATCGCGAGCGGAGCCATCGGGCCACTACTCAGGCCGATCGCGAAGACCAGGAAGAACGTGCCGATCAGCTCGGTGACGTAACGCTTCATCGTGACACCTCATTGCCTGCAATGAAGACGCGCTCGAGGGTCCGAGTCGCCGAAATGTCCAGGAGAGGATTCGAGCCGAGCACCAGGAAGTCTGCCCACTTGCCGGCCTGGAGCGTGCCGACGTCGGAGAGGCTCAGGCACTCGGCCGCCACGGCGGTCGCGCTGCGGAGAGCTTCCTCCGGCGCGAGGCCGGCCTGTACCATGAGTTCGAGCTCGAGATGCTCGAAGAATCCCGGGAAGCGCGCCGATGGGCCAGCGTCCGTGCCGAACGCGATTCTCACGCCCGCGTCGGACAGTATGCGCAGATTCGTCTGGGCTTGTTGGAGTGCCGCGCGGTACGGCCCGGCTGCGCTGGCCTGCCGCTGCCGGAACCCCGCGTTCTCCGTCGCCGCCATCTCGCCGCGATGCGCATAGGCGAGGAAGAACGGGTCGTCGAACCACGTCGGCCGATCCGCGTACACGTACGTGCTCACCTCACGCACCAGCGTGGGAACGTAGCAGACGCGCCGCTGCGCGAGCATGCCCACGAACTGGGCGTCGACGTCCTGGTCGCGCACCGAGTGCGCGATCATCCCGGTGCCGAGCTCCAGCAGCCGCTTGGCGTCGTCCAGGTAGAACATGTGCGTCGCGACGGGGATCGAATGCTCGCGCCCGACCTGCATGACGGCCTCGACGGCCTCCCACGGCATCTTCTGCGAGGAGCCCAGGTTGTCGTCGACGCGGAGCTTGAGCCAGTTCACGCCGGCCTGCGCGTTCGCGAGCGCGGCGGAGCGAGCGCCGGACACGCTCGTGGCGGTCACGACCGGGCCTGAGGCCAGCAGGCGCGCACGGGCGTCGGTCGGCCGTGCCTGGTTTCGCGCGGCGAGCGTAGGAGTCTCGTCGCCGAGACTGTTCACGGTGGTCACACCGTAGCGTGCATAGAGCAGCAAGTCGCCGCGCACCCGCTCGACGGGATCGCGCACGTCCTCGGGCGCCCAAGCGCCAGTCACGTGGCCGTGCGACTCGATGAGCCCGGGGATCACGTACTTACCCGCGAGGGACACCGTACGCGCGCCCGCGGGCGGCTGCACACCGGCGCCCACCGAGACGATCCTTCCGCCGTCCACCACGATCGTCGCGTTCGCTACCGCCGGCGCTCCGGTCCCGTCCCACACGGTCGCGCCCGTGTAGGCGACAGGTCCGGTCTGGGCGTGAGCAGCCGTCGCGAGCAGCGCGAGAGCAGTGATCGCGGCGGCTCCGCCGCTTGCTCGGCGGGTCCCACTCGTCGGTGCACGCATCAGTTGGTCAGTCCTTCGCCGCGCTTCATCAGCGTCATGTGTTGGCTCGATTGTCGAAGTCCGCCCTCGCCCGCTTCCCAGCCCACGCGCCCGTCGCCGTCCATGTCCCGCCCGAAAAGAACGGCCTCGCTCTCGGCTGAAAGGCGTTGGAGGAGCGCCGCTGCATCGTTGATGGAGTTGGTGGTCAGGAGCTGCTGGGCCAGTGCTACCATGGCGTCGGCGCGCCGCACCGTGTTGGCGGCGGTCGCCGCGACGTGCGGCGCGTGCGTCCGCACGTTCGCAGAAGCGCCGGGCTCGGCGCCCGCCATTTCGATGTGACGCACGGCTTCCACAGCCGCCTGCTTCAGTCCGTACCCGTACCCCGGCCCGTCCAGCACGAGGGTCGGGTCGATCGCATGCAGCGCGTGCGCCACGTGCAGCTTGATTGCTGCGAGGCTGCCCGGCTCCTGACTCGCGAGCCCCACGTGCCCGATGACCACCTCGGCCTCAGCTATCGCGAGCGGCAGGAGTCCGGGTCCCGTGGGGGCTGCGTCGAATGCGTCGGTCATGTGTCCAATGTGGGCGTGGGTGAGGTTGGTCTGCGCCGCTGCTGAAGTGGTGGCGAGAACCATGCCGATCACGGCCGCGCCGGAAGCGCGAGGGAGGGGGGGCGCACGCATGGAGCTCCTGGGGGAAGTGCGTGGATATCGGGAAATACCCGGCGGAGCGTGGCGCGGCAAGGAGCCGTCTTACGAGTCCGACGAGGCTCGCGTACGGCGGAGACGGTGCGTGGCCGCCTTGGCGCGGTTCCCGCACCGCGCCATCGAGCACCACTTACGCTGACCGCCCTTGCTCGTGTCGACGAACCA
>JBBDYA010000053.1:0-5305 GCA_040902005.1 Gemmatimonadaceae bacterium
GCCCCCCCCCCCCCCCCCCCCCTCCCCCCGCCGCGCCGCGTCCATTGCGCTCACCGTGACGCTGCTGTGATGCAGCAGCCCGCCGCAGTCCGCCGCGCAGGAGTCCGCGGTCACGCGCGAGAATCTCTCTGCCGTGGTGAGCGAGACCCGCCGCACCGCGATCACTCGCGCGGTGGAACGGGTGGCGCCCGCCGTGGTCACGGTGCAGACGGAAGCGATCGAGCGCGTGCGCACGGACCCCCTCTTCGAGTGGTTCTACGGCCGGTCGCAGTCGGAGCGCGTCGTTCCCGGCCTGGGCTCCGGATTCATCGTGGGCAAGGATGGCATCATCGTCACGAACGCTCACGTGGTGGCTAACGCTCGCACCGTGAACGTGATGATGCGCGATGGCAGTGTGCATCCTGCGCGGGTGATGGGGACCGACGAGACGAACGACATCGCCGTGCTTGCGATCGACGCGCGGGACCTTCCCGTGGCCACGCTCGGCAACTCGGACGCCGCGGTGATCGGCGAGTGGGCCATCGCGATCGGCAATCCGTACGGCTTCGTGCTGGGCAACTCCGAGCCGGCGGTGACGGCGGGCGTCATCAGCGGTGTGGGGCGGAACCTCGTCGCGCGCGGCGAGGGCCCGTCGGCGTACTTCGACATGATCCAGACGGACGCCTCGGTGAACCCCGGGAATTCGGGTGGGCCGCTCGTGAACGCGGACGGCGAGGTCGTGGGCGTGAACAGCTCGATCTACTCGCCCAGCGGCGGCTCGGTGGGGATCGGGTTCGCGATTCCGATCAATCGCGTGCGCCGCGTGGTGGAGGACCTGGTGGCGCACGGTACCGTGCGACGCCCGTGGATCGGCGTGCGGCTCAAGTATCCGCAGACGGCCAACGTGCGGGAAGCGATCACCGCCGGCGCCGTGATTTCGTCGGTCATTCCCGGCTCTCCCGCGGCTCGCTCAGGACTGCGTCCCGGCGATGTCATTCTGCGCGCGGGATCGAAGACGATACGGAACGCCTACGACTGGGAGGCGACGCTGCTGGATCTTCGCGTGGGCGACAACGTGCCGTTGCGGATCCGCCGTGGCTCGCGCGAGTTGGACGTCGCGGCCCTCGTGCAGGACCTGCCCGAGGTGAGCGCGCCCAAGGTGCAGGTGCTTCGCGACCTTCAACTGACCACGGTGACGGCCGCCATTCGCGCGGAGCGCGGCATTCGGAGCGTCGCGGGCGCGCTGATCACGCAAGCGGGGGCGAGCACGGCAGAGGAGCTGGGCGTGCAGCCCGGCGACGTGATCTTTCAGATCAATCGGACACCGATTACGTCCGCGCAGCAGGCCGCGGAAGCGCTGGAGTATTACGGTGGACGTGGCGTCATTCGCATGTTCCTCGAGCGTGGGGGTTCCATCTTCAACACGGACTTCGTGATGCGATGAGCGCGTACGACAGGTACTCGTCGCCGCTCTCCGAGCGCTACGCCTCCAAGGCCATGCTCGAGCTCTGGTCGCCGCGCATGCGCCACGGTCTCTGGCGCCGGCTGTGGCTGGCGCTGGCGGAGTCCCAGCAGGAGCTCGGGTTGCCGATTCCGGCTGACGCGACCGAGCAGATGCGCGCGCACCTGGACGACATCGACTTCGACGCCGTGGCCGCGTACGAACGGCGGTTCCGGCACGACGTGATGGCGCACATTCACGCGTTCGGCGATGTGGCGCCCGCCGCGAAGCCGTTCATTCACCTGGGCGCCACAAGCGCCTTCGTCACCGACAACGCCGATCTCATCCTGATGCGGCGTGGATTGAACCTGCTGCGGGGCAAGGCGATCCGGGTGCTGCGCGCGCTGGCGCAGTTCGCCCGGCAGTGGCGCGACGAGCCGACACTCGGCTCCACGCACCTCCAGCCGGCACAGCCGACCACCGTCGGCAAGCGCGCCACGCTGTGGATGCAGGACCTGGTCATGGATGTGCGCGAGCTGGACCACCGCGTGGAAGCGCTTCCCTGTCGCGGCGTGAAGGGCACGACCGGCACACAGGCGACGTTTCTCGAACTGTTCGACGGTGACCACGAGCGGGTGCGCGAGCTGGAGCGCAAGGTGAGTGCGGCGATCGGCTTCACGGAAGCGATCGCCGTGTCGGGGCAAACGTACAGTCGGAAACTCGACGCCATGGTGCTCGACGTCGTCGCCGGGCTTGCAGCCAGCGCGGCGAAGTTCAGCGGCGACATTCGCGTGCTCCAGGCGTTTGGTGAAATCGAGGAGCCGTTCGAGTCCTCGCAGGTGGGTTCGTCCGCCATGGCGTACAAGCGCAATCCGATGCGCTGCGAGCGCATCGCCTCGCTCGCGCGGTTCGTGCTGAATCTCGAGGCGAACGCCAACCAGACGCATGCGGCGCAGTTCCTCGAGCGCACGCTGGACGACAGCGCCAACCGGCGCCTGTCCATTCCGGAGGCGTTCCTGGCCACGGACGCGATTCTCGTCCTGATGGAGAACGTGGTGGTGGGGCTGGAGGTGCATCCCACGCGCATCTGGCGGCGGCTGGAGGACGAGCTGCCCTTCATGGCCACGGAGCAGCTCCTGATGCGCGCGGTTCGCGCCGGCGGCGACCGGCAGGAGGCGCACGAGCGCATCCGGACGCACAGCATCGCCGCGGCGCGGGCACTCAAGGAGGGCTCGGCACGGAACGACCTGCTGGAGCGACTCGCCGCCGACGCGGAATGGAAGGTGCCGATGCACGACATGCAGGCGGCGCTCGACCCCACGGCGTTCGTTGGCCGCGCACCGCAGCAGGTGGATGAGTTCCTGGCGGAAACGGTTGCGCCGCTCCTGGCGGGCGCCGACGCAACGGCTGAGGCCGAGGAGGTGCGCGTATGACCGCGGCCGCGCTGTCGCATCTCGCCCCCCTGCCCCTGCGGCACGTGCGGCGCGGGAAAGTGCGCGAGGTGTATGCGGTGGATGCGGCGCGGTTGCTCATCGTCGCCACGGATCGCGTGAGCGCGTTCGACGTGGTCATGCACGAGGCGGTGCCCTACAAGGGTGCTGTGCTCACCCAGCTGACCGCGTGGTGGCTGCGCCGGTTCGAGGACCGTGTGCGACATCATATGCTCGCCAGCGAGGTGGACGCCATCGTGCGCGACGTGCCCGCGCTCGCCCCGCACCGGGACGCCCTGGCCGGACGCGCAATGCTCTGCCGCCGCACGGACGTCTTTCCCGTGGAGTGCGTGGTGCGCGGCTACCTCGCCGGCAGCGCGTGGAAGGAGTACCGCGAGCGGGGCACGCTCGCGGGTGAATCGCTGCCCGCCGGACTCGTCGAGAGCGATCGCTTCGATCCGCCGGTCTTCAGTCCCGCGACCAAGGCCGAAGCCGGCCACGACGAGAACATCACGCGCCCGGAGATGGCGCGTCTCATCGGCGACGCCGACGCCGGCGAACTCGCGCGGCTGAGCCTGACCATCTATGCGCTGGGCCGGGTCACCGCGGCGGAACGCGGGATCATCATCGCGGACACCAAGTTCGAGTTCGGGCGGGACGCGGACGGCCGGATCACCCTCATCGACGAGGTGCTGACACCGGACAGCTCACGCTTCTGGCCAGCGGACCTGTACGAGCCCGGCCACGCGCAGCCAAGCTTCGACAAGCAACCCTTGCGAGATTACCTGGATGGGGAGCGGCGGGCCGGACGCTGGACCGGCGACCATCCGCCGCCAGTCCTGCCCCCCGCCGTGGTGCACGCGACGAGCGCGCGCTATCTCGATGCGTACCGCCGGATTACCGGCCATGACCTCTCGGAGCTCATCGGATCGTGAACTTCGCCAAGGAAGGGCTGGTTTTCATCGGGATCGCCGCGCTGATCGCCGTGAGTGGATACGCGCTGGCCCTGAACCGCCGGTCGTGGCCCCTTTGGCTGCTCGCGTTCGTGCTGACCCTCCTGGCGCTCTGGGTCGCCTACTTCTTCCGCGATCCGGAACGTCTGGGCGAGCGCGGCGAGCGTCTCGTCATCGCCCCCGCGGACGGGAAGGTCGTCCAGATCGCGGAGGTGGACGAACCCGCCTTCATGCAGGGGCGGGCGATACGCGTCTCGATCTTCATGAACGTGTTCAATGTGCACGTGAACCGGTATCCGGTGAGTGGCACGGTCGCCTACGTGCACTACAACCCGGGCAAGTTCCTCAACGCCGCCGCGGACAAGGCGAGCCTCGAGAACGAGCAGTCCACCGTGGGCATCGAGTCCGAGAAGCACCGCGTGCTCGTCCGGCAGATCGCCGGGCTGGTGGCGCGACGCATCGTGACCTACAGCAAGGTGGGCGACCGCGCGGTGCAGGGAGAGCGATTCGGCATCATCCGGTTCGGATCGCGCGTGGACGTCTTCGTTCCGATAGGTTCCAGAGTGCTCGTTTCCGTGGGTCAAACCACCTCCGCCGGCGTGACGGTCGTCTCGGAGCTTCTGGAGCAGTGAGAACGCCGATCGGGACGCCAGGGGTGCGGCGTGTCACGGTGCTGTTCCCCAGCGGCCTGACCCTGGGCAACCTGTTCTTCGGCATTTTCGCGATTGTGGCGGCCTCGCGGCAACAGTTTACGGAAGCCGGGTGGTACGTGGTCCTGGGGGGCATCTGCGACGCCTTCGATGGTCGGGTGGCGCGGGCGACCAATTCGGAAGGACGCTTCGGCGAGGAGCTGGATTCACTCGTGGA
This sequence comes from Gemmatimonadaceae bacterium, assembly GCA_040902005.1. Classification (GTDB taxonomy): domain Bacteria; phylum Gemmatimonadota; class Gemmatimonadetes; order Gemmatimonadales; family Gemmatimonadaceae; genus DASPMP01. The sequence goes on from JBBDYA010000053.1 coordinate 4,671, forward strand.
TGCGATCACCTTCGGATTGGCTCCCGCGATGATCATGTATTTCGCGGTACTGAACCGTGAGGGCTGGGACTGGTTCTGGTGTTTCTTCTTCACCGCGTGCGCCGTGCTGCGCCTCGCCCGATTCAACGTCGCGCAGGCCGGTACCAACAAGGACTACTTCCAGGGACTCCCCACGCCCGCGGCGGGCATCACCCTCGCGACGTACTACTGGTTCAGCCAGTCGCCGCTCTACACCGAAACCGCGATCGCCGACTGGCAGTGGCATCAGATGCTGCGCATGGTGATGGCTGCGTTGAGCATTCTGATGATCAGCAACGTGCCCTACCCGGTCATGCCGCCCGTAGGCTTTCGCACCGCGAGAGGACTGAGCGGGCTGGGCGTGCTGGTCATTGGCGTCGCCATGCTGATCTTCGGCCGCCTCGAGTACTTCTTCCCGCTGACGGTGGCGTACGTGGCCTTCGGCCTGTTTCGCGGCGGCTGGCTGGGGCTTCTCGAGCGCCGGCAGGGCGTCTCGCGAGGCGGGTGGTTCCCCGGCGGGCAACGCGAATCCGACATGTCCGTTCTTGAAACCGTCGGCGATCATGCGGACGACGACGACGACGACGACGACGATGATATCCCGACGCACCGCCGCC
>JBBDYA010000054.1:0-12072 GCA_040902005.1 Gemmatimonadaceae bacterium
CCCCCGCGGCGCCGACGCCGCGATCGAGGTCTGGGATGCGCCGCTTTCCCAGCACGGCGCGGTGCTCGTGCGCGCCCGGCACGCGTGGGCCGGCCGCGTCGCCGACCGCTTTGCCGCGCTGTGCGCGGCGGTAGGCGAACGGGCGCCGGCGCGGCTGGAGTATCACACGTCGGTGGACCCCGCCGCGGAGCGCCTCGACACGGAACTCCTGGCCGCGCTCGCGGTGAAGCGCGACTCCGACCTGCGCCTTGGCCTTACCCAGACGGGTCCGCATCGCGACGATCTGACGCTATTGCTCGGCGGGCGGGACCTGCGGGAGTTCGGGTCCGCCGGGCAGCAACGGACTGCGGCCATTGCGCTGCGCATGCTGGAAGCGGAAAGTCTGCGCGACGCGCGCGACACGGCGCCGGTGTTTCTGCTCGACGATCCGTTCGCGGAACTCGACGCGGGCCGATCGGCGCGCGTGCTGGCGCTGCTGGCGGACATCGGGCCGGGACAAAGCGTGCTCGCGGTCCCGCGGGCGTCGGACATTCCGCGCGAACTGACGTCCCTGCCCCTCCTGCGCGTGGACGACGGGCGGATCACGACATGACCGAGCGAAAGAAGCGGAAGCCCAGGAAGCTCGACGACGTGATGAGCACCGTGCTGAAGCAGGCCGGCATCGCGGATCGCGTGGCGCAGGCCACCGTCATCCCGGAATGGAGCGCGCTGGTGGGTGCCCAGATCGCGCGCGCGACGGAGCCGCTGTCGGTCACGCCGCAGGGGACGCTGTTCGTTGCCGTGAAGACCAACGCCTGGATGACGGAATTGTCGTTGCTGGAGCCCGTGCTGCTGCGCCGACTGAACGAGCGGACCGGCCGACTGCCGATCAAGAAAATCCGCTGGCAGATGCAGCGTTAGGGTCCCATGAGGAAGGCGACTGGAGCGCCGGAACATCACATAGTTTTCGACCGGCGACAAAATGTGTAAACTATTGGCGCAAGACAGTTTACGACCGCGCATCATCGTTGCTTTCACCCCCGCAATCGCTTAGTATTCGGACGATCCCGAGTGCTCGTCGCTTCGGTGTTTCCTCGGTATACAATCAACCGTTTATTTCATGGCAACACCGATCAATTCGGCCGACCAGGGCGGGGCGAAGTACGACGCGGGGCAGATCCAGGTACTCAAGGGACTGGACGCGGTACGCAAGCGCCCCGGCATGTACATCGGTTCCACGTCCGAGCGAGGGTTGCATCACCTGGTGTTCGAGGTGGTGGACAACTCGATCGACGAAGCGATGGGCGGATTCGCCGATACGATCAGTGTCACGATTCACCCGGACAACTCGGTCACCGTCAGCGACAATGGACGGGGAATTCCGGTAGACGTCCACCCCACGGAGAAGATTCCGGGGGTGGAGCTCGCCATGACGGTGCTGCACGCCGGCGGCAAATTCGACAAGAACACGTACAAGGTGTCGGGTGGACTGCACGGCGTGGGCGTGTCGGTGGTCAATGCGCTGTCGGAGCAGCTGAAGGTCTCGGTCAAGCGCGACGGCAAGGAGTGGTACATGGACTTCGTCCGTGGGAAGACGAAGACCAAGCTCAAGGCGCTGAAGGACGTGCCGAAGAAGGAGACCGGGACGGTCGTGTGGTTCAAGCCGGACAAGGAGATTTTCACGGATCTCATCTACCGGTACGACACGCTCGCGATGCGCATGCGCGAACTGTCGTTTCTCAACAAGGGCGTGTCCATCACGCTCAAGGATGAGCGCGAAGGCGAGGCGAAGGAGGAGGTGTTCCACGCGAAGGGCGGCCTGAAGGAGTTCGTCCAGCACCTGAACCGCGGGCGGAAGCCCCTCCACTCGGACGTGATCTACATCGAGACCACGAAGGACGACGTGGGCATCGAGCTCGCGCTGCAGTACAACGACGGCTACAACGACACGACGTTTTCGTTCGTGAACAACATCAACACGCACGAGGGCGGCACGCACCTGACCGGCTTCAAGGCCGCGCTCACGCGCATCATCAACTCGTACGCGAACAAGGGCGGCTTCCTCAAGAAGGCGGATTTCACGCTCTCCGGAGACGACGTGCGCGAGGGCCTCACCGCCGTCCTGTCCGTGAAGGTGCGCGAGCCGCAGTTCGAGGGACAGACCAAGACGAAGCTCGGCAACTCCGAGGTGGAGTCCGCCGTGAAGTCCGTGGTCGGTGATCTGCTGGGGAGCTATCTCGAGGAGCATCCACGGTCGGCGAACATCATCGTCGACAAGGCGGTGGGTGCCGCGCGCGCGCGCGAGGCCGCCCGGAAGGCGCGCGACCTGACGCGTCGGAAGTCCGCCCTGGACGTGGGCAACCTGCCGGGCAAGCTCGCGGACTGCTCACTGACGGACCCCGCGCTGTGCGAGCTCTACCTCGTGGAAGGCGACTCCGCCGGCGGCTCCGCCAAGCAGGGGCGCAAGCGGGAGTTTCAGGCCATCCTGCCCCTGCGCGGCAAGATCATCAACGTCGAGAAGGCGCGCATCGACAAGGTGTTCGCGAACGAGGAAATCCGCACGATCATCACCGCGCTCGGGACCGGCATCAAGGAGGAGTTCGAGCTCGACAAGGCCCGGTACCACAAGATCATCATCATGACGGACGCGGACGTGGACGGCGCGCACATTCGCACGCTGCTGCTGACGTTCTTCTTCCGCCAGATGCCGGAGCTGATCGAGGCCGGGTACATCTACATCGCGCAGCCCCCGCTGTTCCGCGTGTCCAAGGGCAAGGAGGAGCACTATGCCTTCGACCTGAAGGAGCGCGACGACATCATCAAGCGGATGGGCGGCAACGGCGATGGCAGGACCAACCTGAACATCCAGCGCTACAAGGGGCTGGGCGAAATGAACGCGGGGCAGCTCTTCGAGACGACGATGGACCCCGAGCGGCGCACGTTGCTGAAGGTGTCGAACGAGGATGCGGTGATCGCCGATCAGATCTTCCAGATGCTGATGGGCGACGAGGTGGAACCGCGCCGCGTATTCATCGAGCAGAACGCGAAGTTCGCCTCGAACCTGGACATCTGACGATTCCCCCCCCCGCCGCCCGCGGAAGCGGGCCCGGCGCCCGGGATCAGAGCGGGTGTCGTACGTCGGCCCCGCGCGCGAGCCGCAGCAGCTGCCGCCCGATCACCACGTGGGCCACGATGAGGGCGGCGACCACTCCTCCGACGGCGATCCAGGTGACGACGGCATTGGTGGCGTCGATGCCATTGGACGACGGGCGGGAGATGAGCACCACGAGGAGGTACAGGGCCGCGAGGCCCGCGCAGGCGCCGAACGCGCCCAGCCCGGCGAGTCGTGCGATTTTTGGAGGCATGCCGTGAGCTAGTCGCCGCGGGACGATTGCGCCAGCGTCTCCACGCCGTCCGCCGTAACACGGTGCGAAACGAGCGGCAGCGGCGGCTCTGCCTCGTCGGCGATCGTGATGGCAGATCGCAGCGTGCCACGACCGCTCTCGACGCCCGCCCGATCGCTGGCGTAGATGGACGCGAGCGGCTGCCCGGCCTCCACCCAATCCCCCGGCTTGGCCGTGATCACGAACCCGACCGCCGGATCGAGGCGGTCCGCCATGGTCGTCCGGCCACCACCCAGCGCGGTGATGCCGCGCCCGACATTCCGCGGCTCGACACGCGTGACGAACCCCGATCGCGTCGCCATGAACAGCTCGCACTCGGCCGCCTGCGGCAGCAGGGCGGCGTCGTCGAGCACCGCCGGATTGCCCCCCTGTCGTTCAACGATGCGGGCGAACTGCTCCGCCGCGCGCCCGGACGACAGGGCGTCGCCGAGGGTGGCGCGCGCAGCGTCGAGGCTCCGCGCCACACCCGCCAGCACCAGCATCTCGGCGGACAGGGCCATGGTCACCTCCACGAGATCGGCCGGGCCTTCCCCGCGCAGTGTGGCAATGGCCTCTTCGGTCTCGAGGGCATTGCCGCAGGCTCGGCCCAGCGGCCGATCCATCGCCGTGACGAGTGCCACCACTGGGCATCCGCGGCCCTTGCCCAGGTGGATCATTTCGCCGGCCAGTTCCATTCCCTGATCGAGTGATGGGAGAAAGGCGCCACTGCCGCGCTTGATATCGATCACCAGTCCGCTGAGATCTTCCGCCAGCTTCTTGCTCATGATGCTCGACGCGATCAGCGGGATGGACTCCACGGTCGCCGTGACGTCGCGAAGCGCGTACAGCTTCTTGTCCGCGGGCGCGATCTCCGATGTCTGCCCCATCATCACGCAGCCCAGCTGCTCCAGCTGCCGACGCGCCTCGTCCATGCCGAGATCGGTCCTGAATCCCGGAATGGATTCCAGCTTGTCCAGCGTACCGCCAGTGTGTCCGAGTCCGCGACCGGACACCATGGGCACCGCGACGCCACACACCGACACGAGCGGCGCGAGCACCAGGGAGACCTTGTCGCCGACGCCGCCAATCGAGTGCTTGTCGAGGCGGGGCCGACCCAGCGCCGACAGGTCAAAGCGTGAACCCGAATCCAGCATGGCGTCCGTGAGTGCCACCATCTCCGCGCGGTCCATCCCGCGGAGGAAGCACGCCATGAGGAACGCGGCCATCTGATAGTCGGGGACGTGGCCGGCCGCGTAGGCAAGCACCAGCGCGCGCCACTCGCCCGCGTCCAGCCGTCCGCCATCACGTTTTCGTTCTATCAATCGAATTGCGAGCATTGACCGGGTTGTGCGGTAGTCCTACCCTAGGGAAGCTCTGACGAAAGTGGACAGTCATCCCGAGCGCAGCGAGGGATCTACAGTTCTTGAGGTTGAGTTGCAGATTCCTCGTCGCTGCGCGACTCGGAATGACATTCTTCAGAATTGCCCTCACCGTTTGCGTTTGTGTCTCCATGAACTTGCGTCCCGCCCTGGTCGCTGCAATGGTGTCCGCCAGCCCGCTCGGCGCGCAAACCGCCGAAGCGCACATCGCGCTCGGAGATCGCGACCGCGCGGCCCGCGATGCCGTGGGCGCTCTGCGACACTATCAGGACGCGATCCTCGCGGATCCGACCAGCGCGGGGGCCCTCTGGCGCGCGGCGCTCGGGTCCGTGGACCTCGGGGAATTCGACGACGACTCCCGGGACAGTCTGTACCGGCTCGGCGAACAGTACGCGCGCCGCGCCGTGCATGCGGACTCCCAGTCGTCCATGGCGCATTTCGCGCTCGCGAGGGCGCTGGGTCGACGCGCCCTGTCGCTCGGCGCGCGCGACCGCGTGAAGTACGCAGATGAGGTGCGCCGCGGCGCCCTCGAGTCGCTCGCGCTGGACTCGCTCAACGCCGGCGCGCTGGCGGTGATGGGCATGTGGCACGCGAACGTGATGCGCCTGAGCGGCATCTCCCGATTCCTTGCGAAGAAGCTGCTGGGAGGACAGGTGTTCGACGAGGCAAGCTGGGAGGAGGCCGCCAGCTACCTGGAACGCGCCGCGGCCCTGGAGCCCGAACGCGTGGTGCACCGCATCAACCTCGCGGCGGTGTACGCGGATATCGGCGATGCGGCCAAGGCACGATCGCAGTACGAACTGGCGCTACGGCTTCCGCAGACCGATTTCAACGATCCGAACTATCAGGCCCAGGCGGAAGCCGGACTCAGGCAGTTGCCCTAAGGTTCCGGTGCATCGGAGTCCTCAGCGCCGCGGATCCGGTCGCGTCGCGCGCGAGCAAACTGCCGCCTGGCCCGACGGAGCTCATCGCTGAGATCTTCCCAGACATCGCGCCCCCTGTGCTTCGCACGCCTCACCCCGCGCCGCAGGTTGCGGCGGACGTCCCTCCCGGCCATGGGTGCGAACAGCAACGCGACAGTCGCACCCATCAGGAGGCCAATGGCCACCCCGACGGCCAGTGTACTCGAGGTACGGCTGGGCACCGCTGCCGGGATGCTGGCGGGGCGCGGGTTGTCTGATTTTCCTGCGTAAGCCATACCCCCTCCTGAGTTGGTAAGGAAATTGCTGATTTCCGATTTAGGAGATATTTGAGTCCTGTCCGTCCGCACTGGCTTTCCAGTCGGACGGTGCCGTATTCGCTTGCCGAGAGGCGTGGTACGTATGATACCCACCGTGAAATCGTCGGGCCAAAGCACCGCCTCTCCCATGAGGAGCCGAATGAGTGAGAACGGAAAGACCGTTTTGCTGGTGGAAGACAACGAAGACAATCGCATCGTCTATTCCACCATTCTGCGTCATTTCGGCTATTCCGTGACCGAGGCGTTGAACGGCGAGGAGGGAATTGCGAAGGCGCGGTCAGAAAAGCCGGACCTGATTCTGATGGACATTTCGATCCCGATCATCGACGGGTGGGAAGCGACGCAGGTGCTGAAGCACGATCCGGCCACGCGGGACATTCCCATCATCGCGCTCACGGCCCACGCGCTGGCATCGGACCGCGAGAAGGCCATGGAAGTGGGATGTGACGGGTACCTCGCGAAGCCGTGCGAGCCGCGCGCGGTGGTGGCGGAAGTTCAGAAGTTTCTTGGCCGTCATGACCCTGCGTGAGCAAGCCGCAGAACCGGCCGCGCGGATCCTGGTCGTCGATGATCACGAGGACAACGTCGAGCTGCTGCGGGCGCGGTTGGAGGCCTGGGGGTATGAGGTGGAGTCCGCCCAGGATGGCATGGAGGCCCTGCGCCTGGTGGAGGCGTCTCCGCCCGACCTGATCCTGCTGGACGTGATGATGCCGACCGTGGACGGGAACGAGGTCGCGCGCCGCATCAAGCAGAACCCGGCACTGCCGTTCATTCCGATCATCATGCAGACGGCACTCGACTCCACCGAGAGCAAGGTCGAGGGGCTGGAAGCGGGCGCGGACGATTACATCACGAAGCCGATCGAGTTCGCGGAACTGAAGGCGCGGCTGCGGTCGATGTTGCGCATCAAGCGGCTGCAGGAGGAGCTCGAGGAGCGCGAGCGCCAGCTGCTGGAGGCCAACGAGCGGCTGCGCTACATGTCGCGCACCGACGCGCTCACCGGGCTCGACAACCGCCGCTACATCGAGCAGCAGCTGGACATGATGTTCGCGCATTCGGAGCGACTGGGCGAGCCACTCGCCTTCGTGATCTGCGATCTGGACCGGTTCAAGACGGTGAACGACGAGCACGGGCATCACGCCGGCGACGCCGTGCTGAAGCAGTTCGCCGCCATTCTCAAGCGCGAGGCCCGCGAGATCGACCGCGTGGGACGCATCGGCGGCGAGGAGTTCGTGCTGCTGCTCCCGGGCACTGTCCTGGACGCCGCGGTGACGTTCGCGGAGCGGGTGCGGAAACATGTCGAGGGGCATACATTCGTCTTCGACGGCGGCAGTGTGCAGCGCACCGCGAGCTTCGGCGTCGCCGGCTGGCCACATCCGCGCATACCCGACTGCGACCGCGTGATGCGGGCGGCAGACGACGCGCTGTACGTGGCGAAGGAGACGGGACGTAACCGGGTGGTCCGTTTCGACAGCGACGAATTCAACGCCCACACCTTGGCGAATGACGGACCAGCACGGGACGGGACGGCCGGCAGCGACGGAGCGCTCCAGCGCGCAGGCTGACACGGCCGGCGGTGGCGACGAGCTGACCCGGCTCCGCGCCAAGCTCACGGAAGTCCAGCGTGAGCGCGACCACCTCATCGCCGCCATCGGAATCCTGCAGGAGATATCCGCGTCGCTGCATTTCGTGGACATCCTGCAGATGATTTCCGGCAAGCTGGGCGACACGTTCGGGCTGGATCGCTGCGCGATCTTCCTGACCGGCGAGAAGGACGAGGTCCGCCTGGTGGCCAGTTATGAGGATCCGAGCATCCGCAACCTCCTCGTGGACGTGAACCGGTACCCCGAACTGCGCCGCGTCTTCCAGACGGGCGAATCGGTGTACATCCCGGACGCGATCAACGATCCGATGATGCAGGGCGCCCGGTCGCATCTCGAGCGGCGCGGCGTGCGCTCGATCCTCGTGATGCCGCTCGAATGGCAGGGGAGCATCATCGGCGCGATCTTCCTCCGCACCGGACGGAGTTCGCCCGCCTTCACCGACGGAGACGTCAAGTTCTGCCAGGTGGTGGCATCGCTCACCGCGAAGGCGCTGCGGAACGCGCATCGATTCGAGTCGCTGAAGCGGGAGCAGCAGGACGCGTCCGCCGAGCAGCGCCGGTCCGAGCTCCAGCGCATCGCGCTCCTGGCGTTTCTCCGCCGGCTGCTGGACCGGTACGCCAAGGCCGAGAATCCCGGCTTCGCCGAGGCGCTGCTGCCGAAGGCATCGGCTGAGGAGCTCGATCGGCTGGCCACGGTCGCGATGCAGGTGTTCGAGGAGGAAGCCCGGGGCTGACGCCGCCCGGCACGTCATGACGAACGTGGATTCCGCCGACGCCGCCCGCGCCGCTACGCTGCGCGAACAGATCGAGCGCGCCAATCACGAGTACTACGTCCTGGATCGCCCGACGATCACGGACGCCGAGTACGATGCACTGTTCCGCGAACTCCGCGCGCTGGAGGCGCGGCACCCCACGCTGCGCGTGGCGGATTCCCCCACGCTGCGGGTCGGCGCGGAGCCGCAATCCGCGCTCGTGAAGCACCAGCATCTCGCGCCGATGCTCTCGCTCGCGAACGCGTTTGACGAAACCGAGCTGGTGGAGTGGGAAGAGCGCCTGGTGCGCCTCGCGGGGGAGGAGGTGCGCCGGTCCGGCTACACGTGCGAACTGAAAATCGACGGCGCGGCCGTCAGTCTCACCTATCGCGAGGGCGTGTTCATCGCCGGCGCCACGCGAGGCAATGGCGTGGTCGGCGAGAACGTCACGCCGAACCTCCGCACCATCCGTTCGATTCCGCTGCGACTGCGCGGCACGAAGCATCCGCGGATGATGGAGGTGCGCGGCGAGGTGTACATGCCCTTCAGTGGCTTCGAGCGGATGAACGAGGAGCGCGTGCGGGCAGGCGAACCGGTGTTCGCGAATCCCCGCAACTCCGCGGCAGGCGCGCTGCGCCAGCTCGATCCCGCCGTATCCGCGGCGCGCCCGCTGCGCTTCTTCGCGTACCAGGCCGTCGTCCAGGAGGGCGTGGATCCCCCCGCGAACGCGCAGTTCGCGCTGCTCGACCGTCTGGAGGAGTGGGGGCTGCCCGTGGCGCCGCACCGGGCACGGGCGCGGACGCTCGCCGACGTGCATGCCTGGGCGACCAAGGTGGAGCATGCTATCCGGCCGGCGCTCGACTTCGCCATCGACGGCGCCGTCGTGAAGGTGGATGACATGCGCCTCTGGCCGGAGCTGGGCGTCGTGAGCGGACGAGAACCCCGCTACGCCGTGGCGCGGAAGTTCGCACCCGATATCGCCGAGACGACGCTGCTGAGGATCGAGATCAACGTCGGCCGGACCGGATCGCTGAACCCGTTCGCTGTCCTGCAGCCGGTGGAGATTGGCGGCACGACCGTGCAGCTCGCCACGCTGCACAACTTCGAGCTGATTCGGGACAAGGACCTGCGCGATGGCGACATCGTGCAGGTGAAGCGGGCTGGCGAGGTCATTCCGCAGGTGATCGGCCCTGTCCCCGATCGCCGGGATCCGAAGTCCCCTCCCGCGCCATACGCGCCACCAACGGTGTGTCCGTCCTGCGGCACGAGGGTCGTGCCGGGCGTGGACCGCGGCATGCTGTACTGTCCGAATTTCGAGTGCCCGGCGCGCCAGCTCGAGGGGCTGGTGCACTTCGCGTCCCGCGGCGCCATGGACATCCGGGGGCTGTCGTATGCGCGCATCCGGCAGCTCATCGACGCGGACCTGGTGCACGACGCGTCCGACTTGTACGGACTGAAGGCAAGTCAGCTCGCGCCGCTGGAGCGATTCGCGGACCGGAGCGCCGAGCAACTGGTCGAGGCAATCCAGGCGTCGAAGGCGCAGCCCCTGTCGCGGCTGTTGTTCGGGCTGGGCATCGACAATGTGGGTGGAACGGCGGCCAGGCAGCTCGCGCGGCACTTCGGCGCGCTCGACGCGCTCGCGGAGGCAAGCGCAGGCGACATCCTCGCGATTCACGGCATCGGTGAAGCAATCGCCGACTCGGTCACCGCGTGGTTCGCGAACGCGGACGCCCGCCGGCTGGTCGATAAGCTGCGGCGGCGCGGGCTCTCCCTCGAGGAGCCCCGGCAGGAGACGGCCGGTGCCCTACGGGGGATGACTTTCGTCATCACAGGGACGCTCGACACGCTGTCACGTGAACAGGCCACAGAGCTCATCGAGAGCAACGGCGGCAAGGTGACGAGCGGCGTCTCGAAGAAAACGAGCTATGTCGTTGCGGGAGCCGATCCGGGCAGTAAACTGGAGAAGGCGAAAGCGCTCGGCGTCCGCGTGATCGGAGAGCCCGGGCTGCGCGAGCTACTCACCTGAGGATACCAGTGACCTTCGATTTTGCCGCGAGCGGCATGGTCGGTTTGACCCACGATGCCCTGTCGGCGTTGCACGCTGCGCTCTTTCGGGACGCGGGGGCGAACGCGCCCGCCATCCTTCAGGAGGCCGGGTACGCCGGCGGAGACGCCTTGTTCGGGACGTTCACGCGCTGGTGCGCAACGCGTGGCATCGCGGTCCCGGAGGGCATGTCCGCGCCCGAGTTCGAGCAGCGGGCCACCGAGTTCTTCGTCGAACTCGGCTGGGGACACGTCGCCGTCGCCACGCTGCACGACTCCGTCGTCACGGTCGATGCAACCAACTGGGCGGAGTCGAATCCGGCCAACGCCATGCCCTTCCCCGGCTGCTACTTCTCGGCCGGCTTGTTCGCCGACTTCTTCGGACGTATTGGGGGCGCGCAGCTCATGGCCATGGAGGTCGAGTGCCGCTCGATGGGACACGAACGCTGCCGCTTCCTGCTTGGCAGCGCGGAAACCATCCAGCACGTCTACGATGGGCTGACGAACGGCGTACCGTACGAGGACGCGCTGGGGCAGATGGCGTAAGGCGGCGCTACTCCGCCTCGAGGACCTCGGCGTAGAGGGGATTGGTCACCAGCTCGCCGTCGATGAGGATCTCGCGGTCCCACGGAAGGATGATGGCGCTCTCGGTGGCGAGCCCGTGGAAGTCCGGCTTGTAGTCGCCCGTGCTGAAGCCCACGGCGGTGCGCACGTCCGCGGCGCCGGCGTTGACGGCGGCCGCGACCGCCAGGCGCATGGTCGCGCCAGAGTCACAGGTCTCGTCCACGATGAGCACGCGCTTGCCCTTGATGTCCGAGGGCGCGGCGGACAGGACGGCCGGCTGTTCACGCACCGTTTCGGCGCGGAATCGCCGGCTCACGACCATTGAATGAAATTCGCGGTTGAGAATGGCGGCGATGACGGCGCCCGGAATCACTCCCGCGGTGGCGACGCCGAGCACCACCTCGGGGTCGTAGGCGCGCGAGACCTTGAGCGCGAGGCCCCGCGACAACTCGCCGAAGAACGGCCATTCCACATCAATGACGCCCTTCGTTTGATCGTGCTTCGTGCGGCGCGGCATAACACACGACTCCGGCGTAGTGAAAGCCCTCGAGCGATCCAGCAGAATGCTTCTGCAAGAAGGGTACAAGCCGCGGTCCCGTTGTGTCATCCGCGGACACGCCCTAGCTTAGCGCACGGTGCGCATTCCGGCGCCCGCCCGGCCCGCCCTACACTCTTCCATTTCGCGCCGCATGTCTTGGTGGAGCCGCCTGACGGGCGGACACGAGCCCGAGTCCCGCCGAGTCGACTACCTGAGCGAGGCCATCGCGCTGGAGCGGCAAGGACAGTTCGACGCGGCGCTCACGTCGTATCGACTCGCGCTGCGCCACCGGCCGAACGATCCGAAGATCCTCCAGAACATCGCCATTGCGTACTCACGAACCGGCCGGTTGGAGGATGCCATTCGCTCCTACCGCCGCGCGCTCGAGTTCGCCCCGGAGCTGTCCGGGGCGCACTACGGACTCGCCTTCCTTCTGCTCAAGCGCGGCGACCGTGCCGGCGCGATGACGCACCTGTCGGCGTTCCTGGCCACGCCGCCCGACACGGCAGAGGGCGAGCAATTCGTGGCGCACGCTGACGCCACGCTGACCGCGCTGCGTGCCGGCACCGACCTGCCGTGGGGGGGGGGGGG
>JBBDYA010000054.1:12082-30075 GCA_040902005.1 Gemmatimonadaceae bacterium
CGCCCCCCCCCCCCCCCCCCCCGGGCGCCTGAGATGCGCGGGACATTCGCGGTCGTGAGCCAGAAGGGTGGCGTCGGGAAGACGACGACCGCGATCAATCTCGCCGCCGCCCTGGCGCGGCTCGGCGTTCGCACCCTGCTGGTGGACTCGGATCCCCAGGGGTCGGTTCGCTTCGGCCTCGGGCTTTCGTCCGGGGGCGGGGGCGTCGCCGATTATCTCGAGGGAACGCGCCAACTACCCGAGCTGGTACGATCCACCGCCCTGCCCTTCCTGCGAGTGCTGCTGGCGGGCACGGTCGCGGAGAGCGACGACCATGCCGCGTATCACCAGTTGGTGGCGACGTCGCCCCGGCTGCGCGAGCTGTTCACACTGGCGAAGGAACGCGGGTACGTCGTGGTGGTGGACACGCCCGCCGGCCTCGGGGCGGTGGTGCAGGCGGTGCTCGCCGCGAGCGACCGGGTGATCGTGCCGCTGCAATGCGAGCCACTGGCACTGCAGACCACGTCGCAGATCATGAAGGGTATCCGGACCGCCACGGCGAGGGACGGAAACTTGCGGTTGGAGGGGATCGTGCTGACGATGTACGAGGAGCAGAGCCCGATCTCCCGCAGGATCGCGGAGCGCGTGCGTGGACAGCTGCCCGCGGACCTGGTCTTCGAGCTCCCCGTTCCGCGTACGGCAGCCACGGTCGAGGCGTTCGCGGCGGGGCAGCCCGTGGTCCTGCGTTCGCCCGACGACCCCGCGAGCGCCGCGTACGTAGCGCTCGCGGAGGCGCTGGCCCGACGCAACCCCTGATGCGATCGCGTGCATTCGCGGTCGTGTCGCTCGCGGTCGCCGCCGTGAGTGTCCTGGCCTGTCGCGACATTCCCGCCCCGGAGGGCGGGGTGCTGTCGGTGTCGCGGGTGCTGCTGCCGTCACCAGGTCTCGTGGTGGGGGACACGATGCGAGACAGCACCGGCGCGGCGGCCCCGCTCGCGGTGATCGCCTACGGCATCAGCGGACAGCCCCTCTCGCCGCAACCTGACGCGGCATTCCACATCCTGGGCGCGGGCGCGCACCTCGCGGGCGCGCTGCTCGTGGGTGACGAGGCAGGCACGCGCGTGGGCCTCGTCGCGAGCGTCGGCGCCCTCCAGACGCTGCCAGAGTCGGTCACGGTCACGTTGCGTCCGGATACGCTGATCGCCGCCGATTCCACGCGGCACGTGCGCAGGTACGCACTCATCGGCGACACGGTCATCAACTCGGCCGAACTCTCCACGATCGTGCAGCACCGCGAAGGAGCGGACACCAGTGGGGTGGACGCGGTGATCGTGCGGTACGAGATCGTGAGCGCGCCGACCGCCACTGGCAGCGGGCCGACGGTGCAACTCATGCGCGTGAACGCACCGTCCAGCCGTGACACCACGTCCGGCGGCGGCCGCGCGTCACGGAGCGCGCGCCTGCGCATCGCCGCATTCGCGGGGGCGCTGGACAGCGCGGTGGTGCTTGCGACGGCGTCGAATCGCGGTGCCACCCTCGGGTCCGTCCGATTCACGATCGTCTTTCAACAGGAGCAGGAGTGAGCGGAATGCGCGCGAGCGGCGGCCCGAGAAACTCCAGCCCCGGCACACTGAACCGGCTCTTCTTCGACGCGATCGAGCGGTTCGACAAGCCGGACGCGCTCCAGGCAAAACAGGGGGGAGCGTACCAGCCCATCTCCTCGCGCGACCTCGCCGACTCCGTCCGCCACCTGGCGCTCGGACTTCTCGACGCGGGCATCACGCCAGGAGATCGCATTGCGATCCTGTCCGAGAACCGGCCGGAGTGGGCCATCGCGGACTATGCCGCGCTCACCGCCGGGCTCACGGACGTGCCGATCTACCCCACCCTTCCGGCGGAACACCTTCCGTACATCCTGAACGACTCTGCGTGCACGGCCATCTTCACGTCCACGGCCGAACAGTCGGCCAAGGTCGCAGCGATGCGCGCGCAGCTGACCAGCGTGCGCCACGTGATCGGTTTTGGCCGCGACCGGCGTGCCGGGGAAGACTACACGTTCGACGAGATACGGTTGCGGGGCAAGGCAGCCGACGGCGCGGCGGCAGCCGAGGCGTATCGAGCGCGCGCGCTCGCCGTGCGCCCCGATGATGTCGCCACGCTCATCTACACGTCGGGCACCACGGGCGAGCCCAAGGGCGTGATGCTCACGCACGACAACCTGTACTCGAACGTCATGGCGGCCGCGGCCGCCGTTCCGTTCGGCGGCGGCGATACCGCGCTGAGCTTCCTGCCGCTCTCACACAGCTTCGAGCGCATGGCCGGGCACTACCTGATGCTGCACACCGGTACGTCGATCGCGTACGCCGAGTCCATGGACACGGTTCCGGTCAACCTGCAGGAAGTGCGACCGACGCTCGTGTTGTCGGTGCCGCGGCTGTACGAGAAGATGTATGCCCGCGTCCTCGAGAACGCGCTCGCGGGCGGTGCGCTCAAGAAGCGGATCTTCTTCTGGGCACGTGGCGTGGCAGAGCAATGGGCCGACGAGCAGCTCTCGGGTCGCGAGCCGCGCGGGATGCTCGCGCGCAAGTACGCCATCGCGCAGACGCTGGTGTTCTCCAAGCTGCGGGCGCGCACCGGGGGACGCCTCCGGTACTTCGTCTCGGGCGGCGCTCCACTCGCCCCGGAGATCAACAAGTTCTTCTACGCCGCCGGGCTGGTCATCCTCGAGGGCTACGGACTGACGGAAACGTCACCGGTGATTGCCGTGAACACGCCGGAGCATTTCCGCATCGGCACGGTCGGCAAGGCCGTGGCGGGCGTGGAGGTCGCGATCGCGGCGGATGGCGAGATTCTCACCCGCGGACCGCATGTGATGAAGGGGTACTACAACAGGCCCGACGCCACGACGGAGACCATCGACGCTGAGGGCTGGCTGCACACCGGCGACATCGGCGAGCTGAGCGACGGTTTCCTCCGGATCACGGATCGCAAGAAGGACATCATCGTGACGGCGGGGGGGAAGAAGATCGCGCCACAACCGATCGAGAACCGGGTCAAGACAAACAAGTACGTGAGTCAGGCCGTCATGATCGGCGACAAGCGGAAATTTCCGATCATCCTGGTCGTGCCCAACTGGGACAACCTCGAGCAGTGGGCTGGCGGACGGAAGATCAGGTGGACCGACCGCGCCGCACTGCTCGCGATGCCCGCGGTGCGGGACATGATGGAGGGGGAAGTCCTCGGCGAGGTGAAGGAATTCGCACAGTACGAGCGACCGAAGAAGGTGGGGCTGCTCGAGCACGATTTCACGATCGAGCGCGGGGAGCTGACGCCAACCCTCAAGGTGAAGCGGCGGGTCGTGGACAAGGCGTACCAGCACACCATCGACGAGCTGTACCGCGAGCGCGCGTCAGCGTAGCGCGTTCTCTACTGGTCATTCCCGGGGCTCGCTGGGCGGCTCCGTTTGATCGAAACGGGCCCGGAAACGGGTGGCGACGCTGCTGCCCGCTCGGCGACCCATTCCCGGTCGTCGCGAACCAGCTCGGTGGCGCCGTCGGGAACAGGCCAGCTCACGCTCCCCACAAGCCGTCCGCCAGGACGCACGCACTCCACGATCGCCCTGGCCAGGTCGGGCGCCATGCGCCCGTCGAGCGCCGCGGCGCGCGCGCGACCCCGCGCGATCGGCATGGCATTCCCGACCTGGAGCACGGCGGCGATGTCCAGCACTTCGGCACCGACGGGCGGGTTGACGAGCACCAGTGGCGTATCGGCCAGGCGCCGAAGCTGGTCAGCATGCGCGCCCCAGCGGCCGCAGAGCAGCGCGAAGCCGCGCTCGTCGGTCAGCTCGAGAAAGGCGGCTAGGCGCATCGCCGCCTCCGCGCTCGGTAGCTCGGGCGCCGCAGGCGCCGGGGTTCCGAACCGCGCCACGCCATTCGCGATGGGAAATTCCGCGCCGCACACCGGACAGCCGAGCGTGCCGTGCACGATGTGCCGTGTTTCCGTGTGCGACGCGGAGGCGACGAGTGGCGACTCCTCGTGATCGCGCGGGCAGCACAGCGACTCGATCAGCTCGACGAACACGGTCAGGCGCGCGACAGCCGGAGTTCGTCGATGTTGACGTCGTCCGGCCGGGTGACCACGAACCGGACCGCATCCGCCACGGCGGCCGCGCGCAGCATGTCCGCGCGCCTGGTGAAGCCCGGACGCGAATCCGGATCCACCTCGTCCCACAGCGTGGTGTTGGTGGGGCCAGGCGACACGAGCGTCGCGCGCACGCCGCTGCCGCGCAATTCCTCGCGCAGCACCTCGTGCAACCCGCGCGCGCCGAACTTGCTCGCGGCGTAGGCGGCGTTTTCCGGAAAGGCGTGCCGGTCGGCGACCGAGCCGATGGTCACTACATGACCGCGCTTGCGGCTCCGCAGATCCGGAAGAAACTCCCGCACGAACGCGAAGGGAGCGGTCAGATTGACCAGCAGCGCGGCGTCAAACTCCTTCACGGTCGTGCGTTCCACCGGCGCCAGGAAGAACTGCCCCGCGTTGTTGACGAGAATGTCCGGCGCGCCACCGAGTGTACGCCGTACGTCCGCGAGCGCCGCCGCCACGGAATCGGGATCCGACATGTCGCAGACGATGCCGCTGGCGCGTTCGCCGATCTCCGCCGCCGCCGTCGCGATCGTATCCCGCCCCCGGGCCAGGAGCACCACGCGCGCGCCGGCGGCGTGCAGGGCGCGCGCGCACTCGAAGCCGATGCCGCGCGACGCCCCCGTGACGACCGCCGACCGTCCGGTGAGCGCGTCAGCGTCCGTCGTACTCGACATAGTTGTTGACGGTCTCCCAGAGGACGAGCCGCGTGAGCCGCGCGGGCAGCAGGGCGGGTTCCAGCACGCGCCAGAACGCGACGACCACGTTTTCCGTCGTCGGGATCGTGTCGCGCAGAAAGTCCACCTCGAGGTTCAGGTTGCGATGATCCACTTTCTCGATCACGCGCTGCTGCACGATGTCCTTCACCAGCGACAGGTCCATGACGTACCCGGTGCGCTCGTCCAGCGCGCCGCGCACGGACACATCCAGGATGTAGTTGTGCCCATGCCAGTTCGGGTTGTTGCACTTGCCGTAGAGCCGGCGGTTGTCCTCGTCCGGCAGCGCGGGATTGTGCACGCGATGCGCGGCGCTGAAGTGCAGGCGGCGGGTGACGATGACCTGTGGAGCAGCCATGGCGCGTTCGTGGACCCCCCCTGGTGCGAAAGAAGAACGAGCCCCGCGCTTGCACGCGGGGCTCGCATAAAGAAGCGGAACGAAGAGGGTTTTATGAAGCCCAAGCGAAAGAATGAGGTCCTCACCATGCTTTCCGCCTTCCCCCGCACTGGGGGCATGACGTCATGCGCAGATTCTCGAACCCAACAATTGGACTTATCGGCTCAAAAACGTATCTCTCCGTCCGCCGCTGAACCGCTATCTTGATGAACCCAGTGTACTCCTCGTGAAAGTGGAGGTCAATAGAAGAATGGACCTCGGAATCGTCCTCGCCATTGCCATGCTGGTCGTCTGGGCCGGAATCACGTTCATCGTCAACGACGCGCCCGGTATGACGCACTCGCTGCTCATCGCCGGCATCTCGCTGCTCATCTGGCGCATCGTGAAGCGTGACGCGCCCGGCCAGAACAACCCGCGACCGTAGGGCCCCCCCGCCCGCCCGTCAGGGCCTGACGGGAAGGCCGCCCAGCATCCGCAGTATCGCGCGCACGGCGTCCTCCACGGGAATGTCCGCGACGGCGCCGGTTCGACTCTCCACCACGCGTCCGTTCGTTTCGTACGGGCCCCACGTGGTCGCGTTCCCCTGCGGGTGCAGGATGACGGCCGGCTTGTCGAGTGCGCTGCAGGCGTGGCCAATGCTCGTGTCCGGCGTGAACACCATATCCGCGCGCGCGACGATTGCCATCGCGTCGCGAATGCCGTTGTCGATGACCAGCCGGGCTCCGCCTTCCGCGGCGATGCGGGCGGCGCGCCCGCGGTCGCCCGGCGAACTGATGAGCACGATGTCGGTCCGTGGCGCCTGCTCCCGCAGCGCCCGGATCGCGCGGACGAACCGGTCGTCGGGCCAGGCATGGTGACCGCGCCCGGAAGAGACGTTGACCAGCAGCCGTTGCGTCGCAAGTGGCGCGTGGTCGGTCTCCCCCGCCCATGTGCGCTCACCCCGCTCGAGTTCCTCGGGGGTGAGGCGCACCCGCGGCCGGAGATCGAGCGCGGCGGGCTGCAGGCCAAATGCCGTGACCAGCGCGCCAAGCTTGTCCACGAGGTGCTCGGCGCTTTCGCGCGCCGGCACGGGCAGCGTGTACGCGAAGTCGTTGCCCACCTGCCGCACGCCGATGCGGTAGCGCGCGCCACTCGCGAGCATGAGCAGCAGGGTGGTGAGCGACGGTGCCGTCACCATGCAGTCGATCACCGCGTCGTAGCGGCGGCGCCGGAGCGCGGAGAATGTTCCGGGATAGCTCGCCAGCGCGCGCTTGTCGAACGTGATGACCTCGTTGACGTACCGTTCCTCGCGTAGCACGGGCGCGTTGCCACTGGACGCGAGCACGTCGAGCCGGACCGTGGGGTGTGCCTGCGCGATCGCGCGCAGGATGCCGGTCGACAGGATCATGTCGCCAATCCGGTCGTGCCGGAGGAACAGCACGCGATACTCGCCGTCGCGCCAGTCGGGGCGTTCCCCGCGGGCGCTCTGTCCCATGAGGGCGGCGATCGTGGCGGTCGCGGCGCGCTTCACTCCGCGCTCGAGCGCTTTCAGCACGTCTGCCAGACGTGGATGTACCACAACCAGGTGGAGTTCACCCGATTTCGTGGAGGGTAAGCGACTTGGGATTCAAGCCGCGGGTTGGGTGGCACGTTCGTAGTTTTGTGCTCATGAATCTCCAGTTCAAAGAGGGTCGAAAACCGCGAGTCACCGGGCCGGATGCAATGGCATGCAGGCGATCCCATCGGAACGAAACTTACTAATGCCTGTCTGGCATGAGCATCGGCTGCCAAGCTGGCATTAGTCAATTTTGGGGTTTCGATCGTTATACAGATAGAAGGGTGTGTTTCGCTAGGTGGCTGGCCGGGGCCGAAAGCCCGAATCGAGGCGAGTACCTGACTGAATCAGCACTGCATGCGACGTGGCCACCGTGCCACCGCCCAGCGAAATCCCCTTCATGACATAGTCGACAGCCGGGCCTGCCCACCGCCCACCTCCCCCGTCGCACGCAGCATTCACCGGACGGGCAGGCCCGCAGCGACGAACTGCATGGAAGGGCGGCAGTCGGAGCGCCGGAACCGTCAATCTGCTGCGAGCACGGTTATCACCTGGTGCGGCGCAGGTCCGAGCTGGTTCCACCGAAGCGCCGAGCCGGTGCGATCGAAGCGCTCTTGAGGCGCCGCTGACGCGCAACCCACTGTCGCGCGTGCGGCACGCCTCAGCGATGTAGGCGCCGCGGGAGTGCGAGGCGAGCGCTCAGGCGGTGTGAAGGAATAGCTCGCGCGGTGTGAACGATGAGCGCACATGCTCCCCCGTGATCCCGCACCGGGAGCACGCGGTGCGCTCAGCACGACAGAGGGGCTCGCTCAGCAGGAGCGAGCGAATCGCTCGGCGACTGTGAGCTGAGCGCCAAGCGGCTGCGAGCGGCCCGCGACTGACAGCGCATTAGGCGCTCACCTACGGCGAACGATCGCTCCAGGCGGTGTGTGCGAACACTGCAACCACTGCGAGGGGCCCGTCCGGCACTGCGAGCGGTTCGCACCGGAAGACCGACGCGATCGCTCACGCGCTGCACGCGGCGCACTCACCGGGTGCGACGCAAGCGCTCAGGGTGTGCGACGCACCGACCGCATTTGCCAAACGAATGGAACGCCGGCACGAACGGGTGCCCGGGCCGGCGGACACTCAAAAGGCACCCACAACTATATGGAGGCAGCAAATGCAGGCACGACAGAAGCAGATCGTCGAAGCGTACCAGCGAGTGCAGGATTTCCTCGCGGAGTACCCGATCCCGGATCCCGGTCGGTACGGGAAGCCGAAGGAGTTGCTCGATGCGGTCGTCGAGCGGCTCACCGGCCACACCGGCGACCAGGTCGCCGGCGGGCGTCTCAGCCGGGCGGAGTCGCTCCGGAAGAACGCGCTCGCGCGCACGCTGCGTGAGCAGCACCTCCGTCCGATCTCGAAGATCGCGAAGGCGGTGCTCCGCGACGCGCCGGGCATCCAGCGCGCGCTCAAGATGCCGTCGCCGAACCTCATGCCCACGCGGCTCATCGCCGAAGCGCTGGCGATGAAGCAGGCCGTGGAGCTGTACTCGCCGACCTTCGTCGAGAACGGCCGGCCGGCAGACTTCCTCGAGCAGCTTGACGCGGCGATCGGGCGGCTCCGTGCGTCGCTGCTCGGGCGCGCGCGGTACGTCGGGCAGAAGGTGGGGGCCCGCGCCGGGCTGGCGCAGGAGATCCAGCGCGGCCGGACCGCGGTGGACCTGCTCGACGCAATGGTCACCACGGCGTTCTTCGGCGAAGCCGAGGTGCTGGCCCGCTGGCGCGCGGCGAAGCGCATCCAGGGGCTTCCCGGGCCGGGGAGTGTCACCGATGCCGGGACGGTCGGAACGGCCGACGACAACCTCGATCCGTCGGAGGCGGGAGAGTCGGGTGAATCGCCCTCGCCGGCGGACGAGTCGCAGGACGCCGCGTAGTCCGAGGCCGGTCGTTCAACCCTTTGAAGGAGGACAGATGAAACGCGGAGGTGGAGTGCACACCCTGCCGAACGACGGCAAGGGGTGGATCAACAAGGTGA
Source organism: Gemmatimonadaceae bacterium (assembly GCA_040902005.1). GTDB lineage: Bacteria > Gemmatimonadota > Gemmatimonadetes > Gemmatimonadales > Gemmatimonadaceae > DASPMP01. Next base: position 20,868 of record JBBDYA010000054.1, read on the forward strand.
ACGGGAAGGTCATTTCCCGGCACCGCAGCAAGGACGACGCGGTGGAGGCGGGGCGCGAGATCGCCCGGAAGCTCGAGCTCGAGCACACGACCCATCGCTCGGATGGCGTGATCACGGAGGCCAATTCGTACGGCAACGATCCGTGTCCGCCGAAGGACGGCAACTGAGCCGGTCGGAGTACGTGCAGGATAGATGAGCAGTGGCAGCAGCAGGACGCGGGTGAGAGGTGGATGACGGGCAGGGTCGGTGGCGCCGCCGATCCTGCCCAGGGCGCCGCGCAAGGCGCATACCGTAAGTTGGAGCGCTCGCTGCACGCCGGGTTTGGGACCAGCAAGCCTGCCGCCGCCCGAGAATCGGAGGCGCCTGCCGTCTAGTAGCCGATCAATCGTTCAAGAAGTACGTGCTCCACATCCCGCCGGCCGTCCAGAACTACTGAGACGAGCACGCGGCGAGACTGAATCCGATACATGATGCGGTAGTTCCCCACGACCAGCTCACGCCATAGGTCGACCCCGAGGTCATGCAGCTCGGGAACCACGCGCCCTCGCGCCGGATGCCTTCCAAGCGATTCCGCGGCGTCGACCAAGTGGGAGCGAAGCTCGGCTGCACGCTGGCCGAAGTCGTTCGCGACGTATTCCGCGATGGCCTCCAGATCTCGCGCCGCGCCCTCGGTCCATCGAACCTGGTGACTGCGGTGCCGCGCCACCAACTAGCGCCGCTTGCGTTTCGCGGCTCGATCGAACCGCTCGAGCACAGCTTTGGTCGAGTGGAGGCGCCCCTTTGCGGCGTCGTTCTCCCCCAGATTCACCAGCTTTAGCAGTGCCATCGCCTGCCGCCAGCGGTCGTACGTCGCCACATCCATCAGAACGGCCTTTGCTTCACCGTTCTGGGTAATGAACATGGTGCGTCCCTCACTCACCTGCCGGACGGCGTCGGCGGTCGACGCTTTCAAGTACGAAATGGGTTTAATATCTCGTGGATTGCTCATGCGCGTCCCGCCCCATCGTGGTGATGGCTGAATTTAGTACCATATTCTGTCCTGAACAACCGGAGAGGCGCCGTCACGAAGATCTCGACGGCGAGGTGCGATTGGCCGTTTGCAGATGGGACGCGGGCAACTCCGCTAATCCGCCTCGAGTGCGTGGACGATAGGCAGCACGGGCGCGTCGAGCGGCGAGCACCTCTGGTGGATCATGCTCGCTGCGGAGTGAGCAGGGCGGCGAGTTTGTCCAGCGAGCCGTTCCAACCCTCAAGATGATTCGCGCGGCTGGCAGCGTCCCGGAGCTGCTCGTGCCGCAGGACGACTTCGGTGGCCTTGCCGCGTTCGTGAAACTCGACCGTGATGAGCGATCCGGTCGCGGAGTCGTCATCCTCCCACGACCAGGTGTAGACGAGGCGCTCCGGGGACTTCACCTCACGGTACTCGCCCACAGCGCAATGGCGCGCGCCGCCGGGCTCCTGCATCTCGATGCGATAGCGGCCGCCCACGCGGAGATCGATCTCCGCCGCCGCCACGTTCAGCGGCCCCGGCGCGCTCCACCTGCGGACGTCTTCGGTTTGCGTCCACGCCGCGAAGACCCGCTCCCGCGGCGCCGGGATGGTGCGCCGGACCTCGAGCGACCGCTCGTCCTGGGCTGCTTTCGCCATGATGTCGTGTCCTGTTCCTGTTGGAGGTATGCGGTGAGGAGATCCAGCTGGTGCTCCCAGAACGCGCGGTACCGCCCGATCCACTCCGCCGCGTCCTTCATCGGCGCGGCGGCGAGCGCCACGTAGCGCACGCGCCCTTTCCGCCGCACCCGCGCCAGCCGCGCGCGTTCCAGCACGCGCACGTGCTTCGACACGGCCGGCAGGGTCATGTCGAAGCGCGACGCGAGGTCGCTGATGGCGCGCGGCCCATCCACGAGTCGCAGCAGGATGCTGCGGCGCGTGGCGTCCGCGAGCGCCGAGAAGGTGGCGTCGAGGGCGGCCGCCGGCATCAGCGGGTGGCCAGCACCGCGTCCATCCGCTCCTGCATCTGCCGCTGCGTCTCGGGCGTCATGTCCTTCAGCTTCTCCGGATGCGCCGTCGCGGCGTGGTCGAACATGCGGCGCTTGACGTCGTCGTTGCTCTCACCGCGGGCGATGAAGTCGCACTCCCCGCCCAGGTCACGGCATCCCATTTCCTTCATTGCGGCTCCCGCGTTGTTGGTAAACCAGTTGGTTTAGCAACATGATACCGCGAGACCGGCGGGCGCGCAAGCGCGTGCTGGCTGTCGCTTCTGTGCGTGCCGGCAGGCGCTTCCCTGCGGCCGGCGCGTTCACTCCGCGCGCATGACCGTCAGCGGGCTTTCCCTCGCCGCGCGCATGCCCGGCCCGAGCGCGGCGACGCACGCCGCGGCGACCAGCGCGACGGCGGCCACGGCGTAGAACCCCGGGTGGTGCGCGGACACGTCATACAGCAGCCCCTGGATCACGCGTCCCACGGCGAGAGCTCCGGCGGCGCCGACCGCTACTCCCGCAACCAGATGGCTCCCGACGCGCCGGAAGACGTCGGCGAGAACGTCGCCGCGTCGCGCGCCCAACGCGATGCGGATGCCGAACTCGCGCGAACGCTGCGCGACGCCGTACGCCGTGGTGGAGAGGTGGTTCCACGGCTGAAGGCCCATGGAGCCGGGGGGAGACGTTAAGGAGGGGCCGCCCAGCTTACGTCGCCGTGTCACCGTCCAGAGAGGCATTGCTGGACCCGCCGCTCGGCATCGGCTGCTCCCGCGAAAGCGGCTTCCCGTGCAACAGTGCCACGACAGCGGTTACGGCGCACAGCAGCATCGATCTGGTCTTGCGGTTTGCCGGTGAGTTGCATGTTGAGAATCTGCAGTGCCGAGAAGGCGAGTACTTGACGATTGGCTGGGTCCGCGTAGAAGCGGTCGAGACCATCAATTGCTGTCTGCCACGAGATGTTAAGGGGGAGCGAATCGATCTGACCACGACCAAACATAGTGCCGTCGTAAGCACCCTTCAGATAAAACGCCTTCACCATCCTGCCAAGATCGTCTGTTCCCAACTCAGTCCACCCCTCTCCGTCGAGCCCAAAGGTGATGTCGCCTGGCCGTTGAGCGTTTGCCGTTGATGTGGCCACAACAAGGAGCAAGAACCACGCGAAGCCCTTCGTTGGGTATGGCAATCCTCGGTGAAATTGCGAACAAGATACGACCGCCTTGCATCTAGCTGTCGATAGAGTTTGAGGACGGACTGGTCGGGGCGCCAGCTCGAGGCTGCCTGGGTGGCGAACACCGGGCGTTAGTCTGAGCGGCGCCCGATTCGCTTCATCGTCCCGGTCGCGCGTTATGGCCTCCGCTGAGCCGTCGCGCAAGCTGGGAGCCGGTTATCCCGTAACTCTTGATGCGTTGACACCGTTCACCGTCGAGTGGTTTCGCGACCACGCGGCACGCCCCGATAGCATCCTTGCCGTACCCGCACACCCATTATTTTCGCGTGCCCGGCGGACGACAACTGTGAACGCGCAAGGGAACTACGAGTTCCGCAACGTGGCGCGCGGCGTTTACATCTTTCGCAGCGTCGTGCTGTGGGAAATTCCGCTAGTAGGGACCACGAGGATGTGGCCGCAGGGAGGCTTTGTGACTGCGACGGTTCGGGTCGGCGAGGACACTCTAGCCGTTCTACTCCACCGCTAGGCGTGCGCCGGTCGCACGGAGCGTCCAGCCGGGCTGCGCCCCACACCGTGCGCCGCGCGCGCGCACGACCCTTTCCGGCGCCCGGACGGCTCCGGCTTGCTCCCAGCCGGGCCAGCCAGCATCTTGGCACCAGCACACAGCTCGTCCCGCCGCCACTCCGTTTCGATCAAATTCCAAGCGTAGTCCTCGCACACTTCACGGCGGATCGAGTTCAACAGGAAATTCTTATCCGCCGCTTCGCGCGGCAAGAGTTTCTACTTCGTTAGGCGCCTCGACTATCGCGTCTAGATGCCGCACGCGCCTTGGTTGGACCAAAGCGCGGTTCGGGAACAGCTGGCAATTGCGGATATAAGGTCGCAGACCATTTGAACTGTTCGTCAACCACCCCTCCCTCAGTGACTAAGGCATCGAAGGCCCTCGGCAACGCCTGGAGTGCAAATGCCGCGTGGCAGCGTACCTCGTAATTGCGTCGGGGGGACGGCCGCAACTGCTCCGGGCCAATCGCTCTGAGTGCCTGAAACGATCCGAAGAGATGATCAACTTGATCAAAGAATGTTGACAGAGGTTCGATTGTGCCGGGAGAAAAGAGCCGCGAGTCTCCGCGGAGTACGTCGTAGTAGAGCGGTGGCCTGGCCACAACGACTGTTGCAGCATCTTCAACGTCGTAGACCTCGTGGAGGCTGAACTCGAGCCGGCGGAGGTCGTGCAGCAGCGCCGTCGCAACCGTTGCGCGATGTCGCCTCTGCGCTTCGGCCTCATCAGCTATACGCTGCGCGCGCGCGCGCTGGGCTTTGCGAAGATCAAACACGTACGTGCCAAGCACCCCAAGTGCCGCACCTGCGAGGGCGCCAAGTAAAGCGGCGTCAGTCTGCGGATCCATGTGAGAAATGCCGGCGTCTAACGATTCTGCGTTCCCCAGCAACAATGCTTCGCCAAACGCGCGCGAAGCACTTACCAGTCCTTCGCAATAGCTTTCGCGACATTAGAAACAAGGTTCGCGACACTGGGAGTAATGAATCGACCGTCTGCCCGATAAGCTGCCACTGTCTGCCCCGACGACTTCGCTCGAATTCGTAAGAAGGCCTGATCGGCAATCCAGCCGCCGATTGGGTCATAGCGGACGGCTCCTATCGAGAACTCGCCGATCGCTTTCGCTGAGTTTGTGTCATCAAGAACCTCGAACCCGATAGCTCGGAGCTCAAACCGCATTGATTGGAGAGCGAGTTGAAGCTGAGCTTCGCCCGACGAAGCATTCGCAGCGACGATGCCGTGTGTGGCGATCCCTGAAAAGGAGAGCGCTCCAGAACTCGAAACGAGTCCCACGGCAAGTGGGCTATAGGCGCGAAGCTGGAGGTCGGGGCTCAGACGCGTGGCGCGAACTGATGACCCACACGCCTGACAAAGCGTGAGCACAACGAAAAAATGCAGTAGAGCGCTCGCTCTGAGTTGGTTCATGCGCGACTCACTGTGTCTGCGACGTGAAGGGGTTCTTACATCCATCTGAGCCCAAGCTGCTGAGCAACGAGCGGCGGGTCGTGCCCTTCGAACCAGTCAGCTCCCAGGACCACATTATATAGCCAGTGCCCGCAATCAGCGTTCTGACCCACCCTAGTCTCGCTGACAGCCACTCTGAACCAGCGCCGTATCGACTGGGATCGTGCTTCCCTCCTCGAGGCCCATCGACATCCAACTGGTCCCCAGGAGCATCAGCCAAGCGACGTCATTTCGGATCGCACATCGATCTGCCACGAAAATCGCGCCCGACTTCAGTCTCACGAGCTTGCCTTCACGCGTCCAATCGACTTCGATCGGTGATTGTGACGCCTCGAACCACCGTATTAGTTCGCGGTCGACGGCAAACGCACGACCATCGAGCGTAGAGCCCCTGACTGCTGAAAGAGTGACAGTCACGTCCCGAAGCCAGAACGCCTCCCCCGTCACCAGTGTCACGTGGCCACTTGGCGCTCGCGACATAGAAAGTACGGTGGAATCAGATACCGCCTCCGGATCGAACACAGTCGTGAGAACGAGCAGGGCTGCCCACACCCATCCAGTCGAGCCGTCCAACAGCCGCACGTGATACCAGTTCCCGCGTACCTGAAGCAGTTCGACCGTCGTTCCGCTGCGAAGTGTCCGCAGCAGACTGGCTTGACCAGTTGGCTCGGAGAAGATCGAACCGCTGGTCCCGCGAACGCGCCCGACGATGCGTCCGACGGCTCTACCGATCCCTCCCTCCGGCAACACCTCCCAAATCCTTCCGTTGGCAACGCGGCCGATGACGCGCTCTCGCACCATAATATTGCCGTGCTTGTCCAGGCGGGCGATCTCGGAGCCACGCACGCGAATGACTCCCTCCGCATCAATTGAGATGCGAGGAGCGACGCGGCCACCGGCGGTAAGGTCGGCAAGCGCCGCAGTGAGCGGAGCGACGACCGCCGCGCTACGAGCCGCCACACCAGATCCTGCCGCCGCCCTCGGCACGCCTACCCTTGCCGCTGCCCCCATGACGCGAGCTCCCGTGAGGGAACGTCCTGCGACACCCGCAGCAACGCCGCGAAACACCATTATTCCGGCGCAGCCGGTAACGGCGAGGCATAATACCACTCCCACCGCGGCACTGGCGCTTGTGTGGATTCTCATTCAATTCGATTTTAGCACCCAATGAACCCCGTCGCTATCCGCGTAATTCTCGCGCTCTGCGTCTTCGCTCTCATCGGCGCGGGGAGCGCGCTCTGGCAATCACGAGGGCGCGAGCAGGCGCTACGTCTGAGCAACAGGGTTGCCCAGCAGGCCCTCGCGGCATCGCAACAGACGGTGGTCCGGCAAGCTCGCGCGATCGAGGATCTCAAGCGTCAACCCTTCGTGATCTACACCTTGGCGCTCAGCGTCACACTCACATGCGACAATCCGGCCGTGCTTCGCAATTGGGGTTCGCCGACTTTAGATCCGTCAAATCCTCGCATCGGCACCGTTGTGCGCCTCATCCGCAGAAATGGGCCCCCGATACTGTTGACGAACCCTGATCTCTCGGTGCAACAGGTTGGGCCGGAACAACCGTTCTCCAACCGCGAGTTCACATTCCACTACGTACCAATTGGCCCAAATCCATATCTGGGCCAGACCGTCGACACGCTCGCAAGCGTTGACTCGATCGCGATGCGATTCGGACCTGTGCTGAGATCGCTCAACTACTGCGTTTACAACGCTAAGATTGCAAACGTGGTACTTAAGGTCAACAATCTCACCGCTGTGATTACTCGTAGCCTCGGCAGCTTTGATCGCGAAGTCGTGACCTTCGATGTAGCTCGCTTCTTCGCTAAAGCACACGAGAACTACTCGGCGGCATTGGCCGGACCGCGATAGCGGATTGTATGTCATTTACGGCAGGAAGACGGCCACGGCCTTCCTCGAAGTCTACGCCGAACAGTCAGCTGCGCCCCGAGGCACCAGACCATGAGTGGGTCGTGGATCGAAGTCCTCCCGACCCGGAGCTGCTGCAGCGCACCACAAGCGAGACAGGCACATCGAGATCGCCGCACACTGGCTGAAGGAGATGGCGCATCCATGACCTCGGTCATCAGCACCGGGTCTGCGAAGGTCCGATCCGTTCCGAGGGTGGAACCCCATGGAGACTGTTCCACGGTAGGAACCCCATGAGCAGAAGGGGGATTCTCGGACACATAGCTCTCGGTAATCAGTCGGGCTGGCTAGCCACCAGCGCCGCGACCTCGCCAGCCAGTCCGTGCGCGCGTCATCGTACAGCGACACGATGATCTCTCGACGATGAAGCAGAGCTATTAGCAGCCGGACGCCGCGACAATGCTGCGCGTCGTCGAGAACACACCTGAGGTGCCCGGCGGACTCACTCTGGACACACCGCGCAAGCAAACTGGCGGGGAGCCAACGTCCTGGATGCGCGTTCAGATCTCCCAGTTCGACAACACCATGCCGCGTTCCGGCCGGCGCTCGGAATATCCCTGCAGCGTCATGCGCAGATCCGACCACCGCACCCGCGCGCGCATGGCGACGAGCCTCGAGTATGCGGTCTCATAGTCCCCCTGCACGCGGATGGACACGCGGCGCGTGCCGCTGCGGCGCGCAAAGTCGCACAGCAGCCGCATCATCTCGTCGAACGCGGACAGGTCCAGCAGCGCGAGCTTGAGGACGCGCAGATCCTCCCGGGCGCGTCCCTCGACCAGCGGCGCGGTGTGGCAGAGCGCGAACCCGATGATCTCGTCCTCCTTGTACAGCAGCAGCGTGTCGCCGAGCGCGAGCTCGTCCGTGAGCTGGATCTCGCGGGTGTGGTCGTACGCCGGCTGAAGCGACGAGACGAGATCACGGCAGCGCGACAGCACGTCGTCCTTGTCGCGCGCGGCGAGTCGCCCGAACAGCGGCGCGGGGCGGTCCGCGTACATGGCATCCAGCGTGGTCGTGAGCGTGAGCCGGCCCGGCACGAAACCAAGCGCTGAATAGAAGCCGATGTTGTCCATGGTCCGCGGCATCGTTTCAAGGCCGATGGTGACCGCGCCGTGGACCTTCAGCCACTCGATGCCACGCCGCACGATTTCCTTGCCTGCCCCGCCGCCCTGATGCTCGCTGCGCACCGCGATCGGGCCCATCCACCCTTCCACGCCCGATCGGTGGACGATATTGAACGCGATGATTTCACCGCGCTCGCCACGCCAGATCATGGCGCCTTCGGCGGCGTCACGGATGGCATAGCGCCACACGGCCGGGTTCAGGAAAGGCACGCGCACGCCCGACATGCCGTCGCGCCGATACCGCTCGGTGAACGCCTCGCTGAAGACCTGATTCAACTCGTCCACCTCGTCGAGACGCGCCGGATACGGGCCATCGAGCACGTGACTGGGACGCCAGGAACGCGAGGTCGCCATCAGACGGCTCCGGCCACGGCGTACGCGTCGGCCGCGTCCAGGTCGGGGTCCACGGCGCCCGATTCGGACTCCACGCGCGATGCGCCGGCTTCCTCGTCGTAGCGCACCGAGAGCACGCGATCCAGCCCTTCGCGCACCGACTCGATATGCGTGATGAGCACCACCTGCTCGAAGCGATCGTGCAGCCGACGCAACAGCTCGACGACGTTGTGCCGCCGCGATTCGTCGAGCGAACCGAACACCTCATCGAGGATGAGGAGCGAGAACGACTGGCCGGCGCGCTCGGCGATCATCTGGGAAATGGCAAGACGCAGCACGAGATTCGCAAGGTCCTCCTCCCCACCCGAGATGACCGGCTTTGGAATGCTGTCCTCCTTGACGATGATATTGTAGTCGTCATCCAGCTCCAGGTCGGTATACCGGCCGTTCGTCAGGTCGGCGAGGAATCCGCTCGCGAGATCGGCAATTTCCGGGCGCAGGTGCTGATTGAGGTCGCTCCGGATGTCCGTGAACGCCCGGTCGAGCTCCTCGTGCATGCGGCGATCCATGGTGAGCGCGCGCAGGCGCTCCTGCACCCGCTCGAGTTCCTGCCTGGTGGCGTCCGCCGCCGTGCGCGCGGCGCGGGCGCCCTCGAGCTCTTTCT
>JBBDYA010000054.1:30085-33908 GCA_040902005.1 Gemmatimonadaceae bacterium
CCCCCCGGCGGGGGCCCTGCGCCGCGGCGCGCAGGTCCGCGGCCGCCGCCTCGTGGTCCGCCTTGAGCTTCTCGAATGCCTTCTCGGAGAACCGCGATTCCCCCTGCTGGAGGCGCAGGTCCACGAGCCGTTCGCGAACGCGCGCCATCTCCTTCTGCACGCGCGCAATCTCCTTGCGTACCTTTGGCTCACGCTCGGCGAGCGCGCCGAGGCGCACCGAGCGCTCCGCCATCGGGGCCAGCTGCGCGTGCTGCTGCCGCAGCTGCGCATGTCTGGTCTCATGGTAGCCGGAGGGAATGGCGTCCAGCTCGCGGGCAATCGCCGCGAGGCGCGCCTCACGATCCCGGATGTCGCGGGCAACCTGTGCCTGCGCCTGGATGTGCAGCCGCAGCTCGGTGAGCGCCGAGTTCTGCTGGTCCACCTGCCGGCCCAGCTCGACCACGCGAGTGTCCACGTCGCGCAGCGCGGCCGGCATCTCCTCCAGCTGCTCGACACGATTCCGGTAGTACTTGCCGTCCACTTCCAGCGCGGTCATTTGCCCGTCCAGCTCGTCCAGGACTTCCCGAAAGTGATCGGCGAGTGGCCGCGTGCAGATCGGACACGGGCTCTCGGGACCCAGATCCGCCAGGTGCTCGCGCTGGCGCTTGATCTCCTGGTACTGCACGCGCAAGGCGTCGCGTTTCGTCCGGGCCTCCTGCTGGTCGCGCACCCACTCGGTGCGCGCGGCATCGTGTTCGGCGCCCAGCGTCTCGAGCTCGCCTCTGAGCCGTGCGTGGATCGCCTCCGCCTCCGGCAGCGCCTGCGGCGAGGTGTCGCCCGCCGTGCTCCGCTCCCGGAGCGTCACGAGTTCCTGCTCGACCGCTTTCCGGTTCCGCAGCAGTTCCTTGCGCCGCCCTTCCTCCTGGAAGAGACGCTCCATCTCGTGCAACTGCGAGCGGAGGCCCTCGTGCACGTTCAGTTCTGCGCTGAGCTCCTCCATCTCCGAGCGCGCGGCAACGATCTCCGACAGCTCCAGGTCCAGCCGCTCGGCGTCCCGCGTCAGCCCGCCCTCTTCGCTCTCGCGCACGCCGCGCTCCGCCACCAGCCGCTGATGCGCGTCTCGCTCCTGTTGTGCGTCGTTCCACCGGGGCTGAAGGTCGGTGGCAACGGCGCTGGCCTTCGTGAGCTTCGTCAGCGCGGTCTTCGCGCGCCCCTGCGCGTCCTTCAACCGGAGATCAGCCTCATTGAGCAGGCGCGCCACCACCTCGCTCTCCGGCATGGCCGACTGGAGGCCCGTGAGCTCCCCGCGGATCAGGTTTCGCCGCTCACGCACCAGCGTCTGCGCGCCGCGCAGCTTCTCGTATCCCAGCACGCGCGAGAGAAACTGCGCGCGCTCCGCCGGTCCCATGGCGGCCATGACGCCGAGTTCCTTCTGCCCGGTGAAGTAGGTATTGAAGAATTCCTGTTGCGTCATGCCCAGTCGCCGGCGGACGAGATCCGTGACGCTCGTCGTGCTGGTGGCGATGGGCGACGCGGCCCCGTCGAGATACAGTTCCGCCGTGGACAGCGAGCGCACGACGCGATAGCGGTGCCCCGCCAGCTCGAAGTCCAGCTCGACCTTCACGCCCGCGCGCCCCGGCGCTCCGAGTGACCGGATGTCCTGGCGCTTGCCCCGCACCGCCGGCATGCCGTACAGCGCCCACGCGATCGCCTCGAGGATGGTGGTCTTTCCCGAGCCATTGGGGCCGATGATGCCGGTGAGGCCGGTGTCGAAGTCGATCACGGTGTCCACGTGGAGCCGGAAGTTCGAGAGGCGCAGACGGTTCAGGCGCATCGCGTCATCCCTCCGACTCGGCCGCGGACGCCGCCGCCGGAAACGCGTCCGCATCGCCGAGGTACTTCATCCCGAGCTCCACGAGATGGTCGCGGTCGAGATCGGCGGGGAGATCGCGAGCGCGCAACTGCTCCCGCACCACGTCGGTCACGGACGGACGCCGCGCGGGCGCGCCCGCGGCATCGCGCCGCGCCGCCTCCGGTTTGCGCGTGTCCAGCAGGAAGCTCAGTGCGCGCCGCTTGTAGTCGCGAATGGCGCGATGATCCAGTTCGCGCGCGACCGGACGCTGGATGTCGCGCACGACGAGCCGCACCACCTTGTCGTCGATGCCGCCCCTGACCTTCTCGACCGCCTTGCGGATCGCGGCGTCCACCTCCGCCGGCGCCATGTCGCGCGCCTTGATGGGCGTCAGGTCGAGAAACTCGCGTGACGCGGGCAGCCGATGAAAGGTGTGCCGGCCGGTGGCGAGATCGAATTCGATGAATCCCTTCCCCTTGAGCCGCAGGTCCTCCTCCTCCGACTTGTCGAACCACACGTTCAGGCTCGTGTAGTCCAGGGATCCCGCATAGAAGGCGTTGTCGGCGACGCGCGAGTGCACGTGGTAATGGCCGAGCGCCACGTAACTCCACTGGCCGAGACCGAGATCGCTTCGCGACACCACCACAGACGCGCGATCCAGCTCCGCGTAGTACTGCGGCACGACGTCCCTGACATGCGCATGCATCAGGAGCACGTTGGTCGCCGCACCCGCGTCGGGCACGAGTTGCGGCACCGGTCCCTCCGGCACGGCGAGCACCGCGAGATCGCGGTCCGGGAACGCGAAGCGCCGGGACTCGCCGTACGCCACGTGCACCCCGATCTGCTCGAACAGCCCCATGATGCTGCCACTCTCCGCGGTGCGTGGCGTGTCATGATCGCCCGCCACCATGACGATGCCGGCGTCCGGCAGCTCGGTGCGCAGGCGCGCGAACTGGCGGTAGGCGTGCAGGATCGCGGCGTTCGTCGGACGGGAGCTGTGAAACACGTCGCCGGCCACCAGCACGAGGTCCGGACGCAACGCGATGACCTGGTCGATGGCGCGCTTGAACGTCAGGGCAACGTCCCACTCGCGCTGGTTGATGCCAGTGGGAGTGAGGCGCTGATACTGCCGGTAGCCGAGGTGGAGATCCGCGAGATGGACGAGGCGCATGCGCTGCGCGTCCAATCTAGCGCGCGTCAGGGGCGCGCGGCGTCCGAGGTTCGCATGTGCTGCGTGATCTTCATGCGGAAGCGCATGGGCGCGGCCGCCGGGCCGCCGGTCGCCGGGACGGTCGCGCGCATCTGGACCAGAAAGCGCGACTCGGACAGCCATCCGCGGCGGCGATTCACGATCATCGATCCGCTCACCGTGCCCGCGATGGGATCGTTGTCGCCGGCGCGGCGCGGTGCGGCTCCGGTTTCCAGCGCTCCCTGCATGCTCACGAACGCCAGGTCACCGCCCCGCCCCCCCAGCGAGTCCAGGCGAAATCGCGCCCGGACCACCACGCCAAGCGGGATTTCGAACCGGGTCCCTGGCGGAATCGGCATGAGACGGACCCAGGTATCGCCGACCGCGATCGCCTCCTTCGGGAAGGACGCGGGCATCAGCGAGATCATTTCGACCACTTCCTTCGGCACATCCCCGGGCGCGTCCGCCAGCGTGACCGTGCCATCGTGCCAGAGTCGCATCCGCATCGCCCGCCCTTCGAGCTGGCGCCGCGTCTGGTCGCCGATCGTCCGCGCGTGTTCGTCGTTGCTCTCGATGGACACGGAATCCGTGAGGGCGAGGATCATGCTCGACGCGGGCACCGTGCTTTCAACGATCGCGCGCGAAAACATGCGCAGGGACGTCACGACCTGAAGCGGCGCATTCCCGCGGCGCGGCGCGCTCACTTCGGTCACCTGGTCCAGTTGCATCCGCAGCGTGTCGCCGGCGCGCGGACGCAGTTCCAGCTGTACGCGCTGCGCGCCGGCGGTTCCCGCCAGCGAGGC
>JBBDYA010000055.1:0-33658 GCA_040902005.1 Gemmatimonadaceae bacterium
GCGGAGCACGCCGGCGAGCGCCGCGATGGCGGCTACGGCTCCGCACCAGAAGACAAACGACCACTTTCATGAGATCGGCCTTGCTCCTCTCGATTTCCGTGGCAAGATCCGCACGGGTGCGATCGACATGTGCCTCGATGCGCGCGAATCCCACCTGCATCTCGTGCCGCAGTTCCGCGACGTCGGCACGCACGGCGGTCGTGTCGTCCATCCAGTTCACGAGACCCTCCCCGGCTTCGGTGCCGAGTACCTCGCGGAGCTTGCGAGCAACATGGGATGGGACGGGCATGGCATGATGCTAAGCGTACCACCAGGGTACGTCCGAGACATTGCGTTCCGCTGGCGTCCTCAGCCCGGTGCAGCTATTTCAGGATGCATGCAAGCCCCCCGACGGCGCGTTCTCCCAGTACTTCTCGTCGTGTTGGTACTCGTAAGCGCGTGGGGCGCCTGGTCTGCCTGGCGACGCGCCCAGCGCGGAGGCCAGACGGTGGCCTGGGTGACATGTCCCTTCTTCGGTGAACCCGAAGTCGTGTTCCGGTCCGAGCTCATCGCACCGTGGGACACCCTGCCGGCACGCAAACACGAGGAAGTACATGCGGATCAGTGCCGCCAGCTTGGCCCGCTGCGTTACCGGATTCGTTCGTTGACGCCTTCCGGAAAGCTCGAGCTGGAGGCGCCTGCGTACTGCGCGTCCGCGATCGCCCGGCTCACCTTCGACCCGGACTCGGAGTATGCGAGCGACCGCGTGCACACGGACATGATCGTGGGAATGAGCGACGTGGTGGACTCGAGCGCCGTGAAGGATGCCCTGATGCGGCATTGTCCGGCGATCGCGTCCCAGCCTCGCCGCACTCGCGGGTTGCTGAAGCGCAAAGCGGGGGAAAGCGGGAATCGGTGATCTCGAGGGTTATGTCTTCATGAACGATCATCGGGGAGGGGTGCCCGGACGAGCGTCGCGCCTGGTGGCGACGCTCGTCGTCCTCGCCGCATGCTCGGACGGCACGGCGCCGCAACTCGAGGATCCGCTACCCACACCCTACCAGGTCTCGCCACGGGGGGTGCGCGTGAACGGAGTCACCCGCGTCCTGGTCATTCCCACGCGGCTCGCCGGAGGCGCCGCGCCGTCGATCACGCCACAGCAGCTTCGTTACGAGATGTTCGGCGGCCGCGACGATGGCCTGGTCTCGCGTGTGTATGGTCTCGCGTCCGGCGGACGATTCGCGCTGCGCGGTGACGTCGCACCCTGGGTGCAGACCACCGTCGCCCGCAACATGCTGAACATCGACACGCTCGCGGCGCAGGCCATCCGCCTCGTGGACGCGCACGTGGACTTCACTCGCTACGACAGCGACGGTCCCGACGGCATCCCCAACAGCGGCGACGACGACGGCGTGGTGGACGGGGGGATCGCGATCATGATCCCCGAGCTCGACATGGGATGCCCGGGCCCCGGCATCCATCCCTTCGCCCGGCTCGGGTGGGGGATCGGCACCGGCGCCGAGCGCACGCCCTTTCCCACGGGCGACATCGGCGCAGGCGGCACGCCGATCGGCATCACCGGGTTCACGATCATGAGCGCCCGGGACTGCAGCGACACGCGCGCGAATGCGGCGCCGCTGGCACACGAGTTTGGGCACCTCCTCTTCGGGCTTCCCGACCTGTATCACCAGGCCGACGTCACCGTTCCGGCAAACGAGCGATGGAAGGGGCGGCGGTGGGTGGTGGGGTGCTGGGAGCTGATGGCCGCTGGCAGTGGCTGGGGGGGCGGCGCCGGGGCGCCGCCGAGCGTGCGGTTGAACTCCACGTTCGGCGCATGGACGCGCCTGGAGATCGGCTGGGCGACGCCCACCGTGATCTCCCCGGACGTGGACGCGACGTACGAGCTGCGCGCGCTCGACCGCGCGGGGGGCGGAACAGTGCTCTCGCTGCCCATCAGTGACGGGGAGCGCTTCCTGGTGGAGTACCGCCAGCAGATGGCGGGAGACGTGGGCATCCCCGCGGACGGGGTGCTCATCTACCACGTGGTGGATTCGCTGCCGTTCTGGATCGATCCCGCGGGACCGCGCCGTTATCGCGTGATGCTGATGGAGGCGGACGACGACGACGCCCTGGTGCGCACGTGGAGCGAAGGGGGCAACCGCGGCGTCGCGTTTGATGCATTCGGCGCGGCGGTGAGGACGTTCTCGTCGGCGACGCACACCGGCGCGCGCCTCGCCGACGGCTCGATGCTCCCGTTCACGATCGACGAAATTTCGTTCGACCGCTCGGCTGGCCAGGCGTGGACCCGCATTCGCCCCGGCGCCGCCACGCGCGTCGTCCGCGCGAGCGATGCGTGCGTGCCACCCAGAACGTGTCTGGTGAGCCAGGCGCGCGTCAGCGCGCCGTAGCTGGTTCCTCGCTCCCTGGTAGCTGCATGGCGCTGCCGAACACCAGCCGCCGGATGAACTGCTGGCGCAACAGCGACAGGCTGAGCGCCAGCTGTACGAACACCGTGCCGAGCGCGATGTACCAGATCCACTCGAGCCGGAACGCCGGCAACCGCGCGGCGCCCAGTACGATGCCGGCGAAGAGCACGAAGCGAGAGGCCGACGCGATGAGCGCGGGCATCGTGTTCCCCATCGCCTGGAACATGCTCGACGACACGAAGACCAGCCCTGACGGCACGAAGCTGAACGCCGTGATGCGCAGGTACTGCGCGCCGATCGCGATCGTCTCGGGGTTGCGCGAAAAGATCGCGACGAACCGCGGCGCGAACGCCAGCACCATGGCAGCGAAGAGCAGCTGGTAGCCGCCCGCCATCAGCGCCGCGTCGCGGAAGGTGGCTTTCACGCGCTCGGCGATCCGCGCGCCGTAGTTCTGACCGGCCACCGGCCCCACCGCGAACCCAAGCGCCACCACGGCCATGAACCCCGCCTGGATGACGCGCAGTCCGATGCCGAAGGCCGCTTGCGCCGGCGCGCCGAAGGGACGCATGACGCCGTACGTGATCACCATGGACGCCGCCATGATGGCGAACTCCAGCCCGGCGGGAAGGCCGATGGCGAGCATCTGTCGCCACGTGTCGAGCCGCGGCCGCCAGGTGCGGGGCTCGAAGCGCAGCACCGCGTGCGCGGGGAAGTACGTCGCGAGCCACGCGATGGCGACCACCATGGCGATGAAGGATCCCATCGCCGCGCCGGCCACGCCGAAGGCGCGCCCCGTGCCCCAGCCGAAAATGAGGAAGGGGGTGACCAGCATGTTGAGGGAAATGGTGGCGATGGACACGACCATCGTGGGCCGGAAGTTCCCTGACGCGCGCAGCGCAGAGCCCATGGCGACCATAGCGAACTGGAGCGCCATGGCGGGGACGAACCAGGACAGGTAGCGCGCGGACTCGCGCGCCGTCGCGGAGTCAGCGGCCATGGCCGTCGAGTAGGGGACCGCCACCGCGAGCCCCACCGCGAGGAAGGCGCCGCCGGTGAGCATCGCCAGCACCTGCGACTGGTTGAACAGCATCCGCGCCGCATCATGGTCGCGGCGGCCGAAGGCATGGGACACGACCGCGGTGGTGCCCACGCCGAGCATCTGCGTGAGGGCGAGCACGACGAAGGTCCAGTTGCCGGCGATCGCGACACCCGCCACTGCGGTGGTGCCGAGTCGGCCCACCCAGTAGAGGTCCACCAGGAAGTAGAGCGTCTGGAAGACCATGGTGGCGAGCATGAAGCCCGTGGTCTTCAGGAGATGGCGGCTGACGGAACCGGTGGTGAGGTCGTGCATGCCGGCGATAAGCTAGCGCCTGCGACCCGGATTGACCCGGGCTGCTTCGCGCTTCCCGGCCTTGCTACAGGGCGGGACGGAGTCGCACGGCGACGGGCGGCATCAGTCCGACCGGAGGGCCTCGCTGGGACTCACGCTCACCGCGCGCAGGGCAGGGAGCAGCGTGGCCGCCGCCGACACCACGAGCAGCAACGCCGCCACGCCGCCGAGCACCAGCGGGTCGCGCGGCGAGGTCTCGAACAGCAGCGGGCCCACGAAGCGGCCCCCAACGAGCGTGAGCGCGAGTCCGATGAGTCCTCCCACGGCGGCGACGCGGAGCCCGCGGCCCATCACGAGCGCGGCGATGCGCGACTTGCCCGATCCGAGAGCAAGCCGCACCCCCATTTCGTGGCGGCGCTGGGCCACGTCGTATGCGAGCATGGCGTACAGTCCGATCGTCGCCAGGATCAGCGCGAGCGCGCCGAAGGCGCCGAACATCGTGGCGCCCAGCCGCCACGACCGCTTCTGCGGCGTCACCTGGTCCGCGAGCGGCTGTACGCTGATGTATGGAAGGGACGGCACCGCCACCTGCAGCCGGCGCCGCAACTCGGGGAGCACGGGCGAGGGCTCGCCGGCCGGTCTGACCATCAGGCTTCTCATCGTGGTCCACGCGGGCGCCTGATCGATCGGCATGTAGAACTGCACCGCGGGATCCTCGATCAGGTCGAACCGGCGGCTGTTTTCGGCGATGCCAACCACCTCGCTGCACGGCATGGTGTCGCCGCCGATGCGCATGCACTTGCCGAGCGGATTCTCGCCGGGCCACCAGAGCCTGGCGGCCGTCTCGTTGATCACCGCCACGCGCGCGGCGCCGCCGTGGTCCGCGTCGGTGAAGCCGCGGCCGCGCAGGATACGGGTGCCGAGCGTGGCGAAGTAATCCGCGCCAACTCCCATGAAGTACGGCCCACCCTGCGTCGTGAGCGGCACGGAGTCGCGCCCGGGAATGCTGACCCGCTCCGCCCACGCGGACGCGAATGGCGTCGAGGTCGCGAGGGTGGCGCTGGCGATGCCGGGCGTGGCGCGCGCCGACTCCAGCAGTTGCCGGTAGATGTCCTGTAGTTCGGCCGCGGAATAACTCGTGCCCGCCGTCTGGACGGACGCCACCAGGACCTGCTCCGTATCCATCCCCAGCCGAAGCGCGTCCAGGTGCCGGAGACTGCGCACGAACAAGCCGGTGCCGGCGAGCAGCAACACAGTGAGCGCCGACTGGAGCAGCAACAATCCCGTGCGTGTGCGTGAGTGTGTGCTACGTCCCCCCCCCTCTCGTGAGCCTTCCTTCAGTGCCGAAGCGATGTCGGTGCGCGTGGCATGCAGCGCCGGGACGAGGCCCGCGAGGATACCGGCGGCGAGCGCCGCGGCAGCCGCGTAGGCGACGACCCGGCCGTCGAGCGGCACCGGCGCCTCGTTCGCGGCCAGCATCACGCGCGAGGTGAGCAGCTGTCCCCAGTACGCGACCACGATCGCGCCGAACCCGCCGGCCATCGCGAGAAGCACGCTCTCGAGGACGACCTGTCCCATGAGCCGGCGCTGCGTGACGCCCAGCGCCACGCGCAGGGCGATCTCGCGGCGGCGCCGCAGTGCGCGCGCAAGCTGGAGGTTGGCCACGTTCGCGCACGCGAGCAGGAGCACCAGCAGGGAGACGCCGCCGAGCAGGAGGGCGACCTTCGATTCCGGACGGTCGCGACGCGCCTTGCGCGGCAGCACTGAGGCGGCGGTCATCTGCGCGTCCAGCCGCTCGATGTCCGCCTCGGCGCCCTGTGCGCGCATCCCCGCGTGCAGCGCCGCGGTGGCGGCCGCCGACGCCTGCTGTTCCGACAGGCCCACCCGCAGCCGGCCAACGACGCCGAGCCAGAATGCGTTGCGGCTGGCCAGCCAGTTCGCGTGTTCTTCCGCGGTGAGCGTGGCCGTGAGCGGGATCCAGAGATCGACGGTGCGCCGGGTTGTGCCGGTAATGCCGGCCGGCGCGACGCCGATGACGGTGTAGGCGCCGTCGCCCAACGCGATCGGCGTGCCGATGGCGTCGCGCCGTCCCTCCAGCTGCTCGCGCCAGAACCGGTCACTGACGACGGCCACACGCATGCCCGTGGGCTCGGCCGTCTCGGTGGAGTCGAAGAAGCGGCCTGCTTGGGGGCGGACGCCCAGGGCCTCGAAGTACCCCGCCGTCACCTGCATGCCGCGCGCGCGGCGCGCCTCGGCGCCGTGCCCCAGCGTGAGGTTGCCAGCGGTGTAGGCGCCTACCGTGGAAAACGCGCCAGTGGCGGCGACCATGTCCCGGTAGATGGGAAAGGAAAGCGCGGATTGGGTGGACGTGCGGCCCCCCTGCGTGCGGAGATAGCTGATCTGCACGACACGGTCGGGGTCGGACACCGCGGCCGGTGGGCGCAGGAGGAGGGCGTCGATCGCGGCGAACATGCTGGTGTTCGCGCCGATACCGAGGGCCAGGGTGAGCAGGGCGGCGATGGTGAAGCCGGGGCTGCGCCGCAGCTGGCGGATGGCGTACTTCGCGTCCTGCTGCACGGCGGCGAATCGTTCGATGGTCTGCATGTGATCTTCCCGTGCGTGGGCGGCGGCGAGGAGTTGCGCGCGTGAGTCGTGGGCGGGTCCGAAGCGGCGCACCGCCTCGTCGTATGCTTCCTGGCCGGAGTAGCCCAGGCGCGCGAGCTGCTCGGCGCGCAGAAGGAGGTGCTGCCGGATTTCCTCATCCACCTCCGCCTCGCGCAGGGCGCGCCTGTGAATCGCGAGATGAAACCAGCGGCGCACTCCGGCCCGGATCTGCATTCCTACCGCGCGGGTTTCGGTTGCGGACCGAGCACGTCCACCACGACCTGCGCGGTCCGGAGCCAGCGACGCGTTTCCGCGCGCAGGTGCGCCTTGCCCGCCGGCGTGATGGCGTAGTAGCGCGCGCGCCGGTTGCTGGCGGTCACCCCCCAGTCGGCGGCCACGAGCCCGCGCGCCTCCATCCGATAGACTGCCTGGTAGACCGCCGAGTCGTCGGCCGCGAGGCGTCCGCCGGAGCGGGTCTCGAGCCATTCGATGATCTCCACGCCGTGCATCGGCGCCCACGCGAGGGCACGAAGGACGAGCGTGTCGAGCATACCTTTGACGAGGGGAACCGCACCCGCCACGCGTGCCTCCAGAGTCTGGATGAAGAGTCTAGAGGTTACTGCGCGAAGCGCGAGGTGTCAACGCCGAAGGGCCACGTGCCGATGAGCTGAGGCGGCCGCACGGAACTTCAGGGCCCGTCACGCGTATGGAGTGCGGCCCCCCCCCCTCGCCGGGCGCGGATCCTCGACACCCATATGCTCGACAGAACCTCCGCGTCATCCATAGGCATCGGGCTCCAGGCGTTGCGCTCGAACCCGCTGCGCACACTGCTCTCGACACTCGGCATCATCATGGGGGTGGCGGCGTTGGTATCCGTGCTCTCCCTCGGTGATGGCATGCAGCGCTATGCGCGCGACCAGATCGAGCGGACCACCGACCTCCATTCGATCAGCATCACCCCATCGCTGTTCCGGATGGTGGACGGCCAGCGGTTTCCGCGTTCCGACGTCGTGCACCTCGGCGCCGCGGAGGCTGAAACTCTTGCGGCGCTCACGGAGGGGAAGGCCATCGTGACGCTGCTGTTGTCGGGCCAGGCGCTGGTCACTACGCGGTCCGATACCATTCCCAGGGCGGCCCAGGTGCTGGGAACGCTCGCGAACGTCTCCGCGGAACTGCCCGCACCAGTGGTGTTCGGACGGTTTTTCACCGAGCCGGAAGTGCGGAACGACGCGGCGGTGGTCGTGTTGTCTGCGGCCCTGGCGGCGCGCCTGTCAGGCGACGAACGCCCCCAGGGGCTGATCGGCGACACGGTGTGGTTTCAGGGCAACCCCAGATCGGTGATCGGCGTCCTCGGTCCCGAAATGGGGGAACCCCAATCCCTGGCGTTCATGCCCATCGGAGCCGCACGCATGGCGCTTCCGCCGGCGCTCGTCGGCCGACCGGTGACCGCCGTCATCAAGGCGCACCTGGTGGAGGACGTGCAGCCGATCCGCGCGATTGTCGAACGCTGGCTCGCGCAGGAGTTCGGCACCACGTGGCAGGAACGCATCGCCGTCGCGACCAATCAGAGCCGCGTGACGCAGGCGCAGCAGGGGATGCTGTTGTTCAAGTTGTTCATGGGTGCGCTCACCGGCATCTCACTCCTGGTCGGCGGCATCGGTATCATGAATGTCCTGCTGGCCTCCGTGATCGAACGCACCCGGGAGATTGGCATACGGAAGGCCACCGGCGCCCGTCAGCAACACATCCTGTTGCAGTTTCTCTCCGAGTCCGTCACCATCTCCGTCGCGGGCAGCATGCTGGGGGTGCTGCTGGGCGTGGGTGCGGCATACGGCGTCACGGCGCTCATGCGACGGGAAACATCGGCGCAGATCCACGCCGGGTTCTCGGTAGGAACCCTGCTGATCGCCATAGGAGCGTCGGTGCTGGTCGGACTCACCTTTGGCCTGTATCCGGCACTTCGCGCGGCCCGCCTGTCACCGCTGGAAGCGATCCATCACGAATAGAACGGTGGCCAAGGAGGCGCATGACCCCCCACACCACCAGCGATAGAACGAGCGTCACGAGGACCGTGCCAACGATCGCGCCGACGACCTGCGCGCCGTCGGCGCCGTTTCGCTGGAGTGCCGCGACGGCCCGCTCGATGCCCGCGGAATCGACGCCCGCGTCGGTCAAGCGCTTTCGTTCGTGTGCGGTGAGGGCATCGAGCCAGCCAGGGTTGATCATGTGGTGATAGACCCACATGAATCCGATGGTGATGGGGAGTGACACCACCCCGGTGCCGACGCCGGTCCGGATCGCCAGTCCCAGCGTCAGCGGGGCGCTGGGGCGCGCGCGCTTTCGCTCACGCAGCGCGAGGGCAACGGCGACGATTGGCAGAATGAGCGCGAGCTGGTCGGCAATCAGGCCCGACGCGATGTCGGTCGAGTAGTACCCCAGTGCATGCACAACCAGCGTCCAGAGCGCGACCGCGACCCCCAGGCTCACTCCCCATCGAATTTCCGTTTTCATCCCGACCGTCTCTTGCGTGAGGGGGGAGCGGAGGCAGCGCCTCGTGCGGCGACCGCGGTCGCCACGCTGGTGACGAACAGCTCGCGCAGCTCCGGCACGAGCGCCTGATCCAGGAGCACGGGGTGGAGCCCCATGACATAGAGCGCGCGCGGAAGCGCGGCGAGCATGTCGATGTCGCGCGGCGTCAGCTGGCACGCGATCCCATTGGCCGCCACGCCATCGGTGATGAGTTCGGCAAAAAACCGCTGGTCGTCATCGCGGGCATCGCGCAGGCGCTCCGGCGGGATCGCGCGCAGGAGCGGCATGGCCTCGTCCGGGTTGTTCAGGATCGCGAGCAGCGGATGGGTCTCCAGCGATTCGAACTGGGTGCGAAGCAGCACCTCGACCAGCTCGGCCGCGGAACCGAATGATCGCTGCATCCGTTCGATCAGTCTCGCGCGAAGCTCCTGCTCCAGGTCGAGCAGCACCGCGAAAAACAGTGCTTCCTTGCTGGCGAAGAACAGGTAGAAGGAGCCCTTGGCAATGCCGACCTCGCGGGTGAGTCCTTCGACGTTTGCCTTTCGCACACCATGACGCGCGAAGTGCGTCCGACCGGCCTCGAGCAGGGCCCCACTGATGCGCTCGCGTTCGCCTTCACTGAAGGGTCGTGGCATGTCCAGTCTTGACGTGGAGGTATGACCATAGTAGTCATGTGGTCATACCTCGTCAAGCACGAACCGCCGTTCGCCCCACTCTCACTCTCGCCGGAGCTGTACGATTCTGACGACCACGCCGTCACCGTCACTGTCACCGTCACGCTGGCGCCGCGCGATCGACGCGGTCCTCTGGATCGTCGTCCTCATCGTCGGAGTGCGATGGGCATGGCCTGACGTGCAGGCAGTCACTGGCGTCGGGGGGACGACCAGCGCCGCACCCGAGGCCCGGTTCATTACGATCGGTGGCGACACCATGCGTCTCCATGCGGAGCGCGGGAATGTCGTGCTCCTGTATTTCTGGGCTCCGTGGTGCGTCACGTGCCGGCGCGATCTGCCCGACATCCAGGCCGTGCATGCCGCTCGGGCGAGCGTGGGCCTGACGGTCGTCGGGCTGTCGACCGACCGGCGCGTCGCGGCTGTGACGGCGGAGTACGCCCGCTCGCGCGGCGTCACCTTTCCGGTCGCGATGGCAGTGGACGCCCACACGCGTCCGTACCACCTGGTTGGGATTCCCACCACGGTCCTGATCGATCGGCACGGCCGCGTGCGACAGATTCTGCGCGGGCCGGTCGCGCGCGTCGCGCTGATGCGGGCGGTAGACCGGTTGCTGGCAGAGCACGCCGGTGCCGTCGGCGTGGGACGCATGTCGGTCCCGAACGATTCGGCGTAGGCGCCAGGTGTTGCCCAACGCTTCCGACGTCCCGCTCTTCGGTGCCGCCTTCAAGGCGAATCCGTATCCGGTGTACGCGCGTCTGCGCGCGGACGAGCCGGTGCATGTCGCTCGCTTGCCCAGCGGGCAGCGCGCATGGCTGCTCACGCGCTACGCCGATGCGCTGGCGGCGCTGAAGGACCCGCGGCTGGTGAAGGACCGGCGGAACATCTCCAGTGTCGGAGGGAAGACACGACAGCCGTGGATGCCAGGGATGCTCCGGCCGCTCATGGAGAACATGCTGGATCGGGATCCCCCCGATCATACGCGCCTCCGGATTCTCGTGCACAAGGCCTTTACGCCACATCGGATCGAGCAGCTCCGCGCGCGCATCCAGTCGATCACGGACGACCTGCTGCACGCAGTGGTCCCGGATGGCCGGATGGACCTGATCCGGGACTTCGCGCTGCCGCTTCCCGCAATCGTGATCGCCGAGATGCTGGGGATTCCAGCCTCGGATCGGCACCGCTTTCATCGTTGGTCCGCACGGATCGTGGCCGCCGACCCGTCCGGCTGGCGCATGGTGACGGCGATTCCGAGCGTGCTTGCGTTCCTCCGCTATCTCCGCCGGCTGGTGCGATCGCGCCGGCGCGCGCCTGGAGACGACCTGGTGAGCGCCCTGGTGGCGGCGGAGGAGCAGGGAGATCAGCTCTCCGAGGACGAACTGGTCGCGATGATCTTCCTGCTGCTCGTCGCCGGCCACGAGACCACGGTCAATCTCATCGGGAACGGTGTGTTGGCGCTGCTGCGGCACCCAGATCAAACGGAAGCGGCTCGTCAGTCTCTTGGCTGGATCCGCCCCGCGATCGAGGAACTGCTGCGCTACTCGGGGCCGCTCGAGATGGCGACGGAGCGGTATGCCCGCGAGGATATCATGATGCACGGAGTGACGATTCCGCGAGGCGCGCTGGTCTTCGCGGTGCTGGCGTCGGCGAACCGCGATGAATCCCAGTTCGAGCAGGCGGCAACGCTGCAACTCGGGCGTGACCCCAATCGCCACCTCGCCTTCGGGCATGGCGCGCACTACTGCCTGGGCGCCACGCTCGCCAGACTGGAGGGCGCCATCGCGATCGACGCGTTACTGGGCCGGTGTACGGATCTCCGGTTGGCCATCGCGCCCGACTCGCTGCGCTGGCGGCGCGGCCTTGTGGTGCGCGGCGTGGACCAACTGCCGGTGCAGTGGACGAACGCCCCGACCGCCGCTGAGGGACGCGCTACGGCACCAGCTTCGGCCGCTCCGGCGCCGCCTTCGCGTCAACGAACGGACGACGCCCCTTGAGGTCCGCTTCCGCGTCTAGTGTCCATGTCCGGCGATCGTGCCTCTGGCCATGGCGAGATGGTGGGGTCCATGGTGATCCCCAGACGTCATCAAGCCGATGAATCCGAGGCCGCGAATGCGCGCGACCGCGGTTGCGTTCGACGGTTCCGCGGCCACGACAGTCATTCGCACTCCCGACGCGATGTCGTCGACGCGCACGGTCATCCCGTCCGCCGACATCATGCCGCCGTGCGCCTGCGTCATTCGACGGATGGCCTCAAGGGTCCTGCCCTGGCCAGTCACCACGAACCGCGCGCCGCCTCCGATGTTCTCCTGGCGCACGACGGACCGCATCGTCACCTCGTCCATGTCGATGAGATGCTGCCGCAGTTTTTCGAGGTTCACCTTGGTCCAATCCGTGGCGGGGTCCTGCTCGAGGAGTCGAGCGATCTCTCCAATGGCGGCATACGCTGCCTGTCCCGCCGATACAGGAACGGTCGCGGCACCGGACGGCGCGGTGGAGTCGGCGGGATGCGTCATCCTCGGGGTATGGGCGTGCTCCTGCGCGATCAGTACATTGGTTGACGCGATCAGGAACGACATCGCAAGCACGCGGCGCAGCATATGGAAATTCCTCCGTGAGGTCCTGGGGATGGCGATGACTCGTCGTGCAGGAGAGCATACCGGTTGACGACACCGTTGCACAGGGACTTAAGTCCCCGCGCCCATTCGCCGGCCGCATCGGGATTCTGGACCGCACCGGAAGTCGAGGCGGCGCTGCGCCCCATCGCGGAACACGTTGCGCCACCATTGCTCGCCCTGGCGCGCGCCGCGGCGTCGGTCATCCGGCTTTCGACTGGCGAGCGGCTGTTCGCCGCCGGCGACGCCGTTCCCGGGCTGCATCTCATCGCCGAGGGCGCCATCCGGGTGATACGCACCACCCCCGACCGCGGCGTGGTGATCCATCGCGAGTTGGCAGGCGGTGTATTGGGGGAGGTTGCGCTGTTCTCTGACGGCCGATATCCGGGGACCGCGGTCGCGATGGAACCGACGCTCGTGATCCTGCTGTCCGAGACGATGGTCCTCGCTGCCATTCAGCAGAACCCGGAGCTGTCCGTGCTCCTGCTGCGCCGGCTGGCGTCACGCACGCGGGACGTGATCGGGCGGCTCGACCGCATCGCCAACCTCACGGTCATGCGTCGGCTGGCGCTGCACCTCCTCGATCGAGCCGCGTCCGGCCGCGCGGGGGGGGCGACGGTGTCGCTCGGTATGACCCAGGTGCAGCTTGCCGAAGAGCTGGGCACGGTGAAAGAGATCATCACCCGGGAGTTGCGCGCACTTGGCAAACAGGGGCTCATCGTTCCACAGGGCGCCGGCAGATACGCCATCCGCGATCGCGACGGCCTGCATCGACTCGCCGGCCGGGGGCGGCAGCGGTCTCCATGATCACCGCTCGGTTCACGCGGAGCACGCTTGCACGGCTCGTCATTGCGGCGCTCTGCCTGGATGCGGCAAGCGCGGCAAGCGCGGCGGCACAAGGGGGAAGTGGAATCGCGGGCGTGGTCCGTGACAGCGCCGGACGTCCCATCGGAGGAACGGATGTGATGGTTGGGGAGCGCGCGCTGCGCGTCCGATCCGATTCGGCCGGCCGGTTCTGGCTGGGCGGCCTGTCGCCAGGTGTACATATGGTATACGCGAGGCGGATTGGGTTCCTGCCGGTCGACACCAGCATCCGCCTCGTCGCGGACTCGGTGCACCCCGTGCTGCTGGTGCTCGCCAGGCGCCCCGTGATTCTCGATACCGTGGTCGTTGCCGAAACCTGCCGGGAGGCGCGGGGAATGCTGGGGTTCCACTGCCGGCAGCGCGCGGGGCAGGGCGTATTTCTGGAGGTGGACTCGATCGACGCGCTGGACGCCGGCTATCGGGGAACCGGTGACCTGTTCCGGGAACGGAAGGGGTTCCGCATGGAGGTGACCAAATTTGGAGTACGGTATCCGGTAAAGCGGGGCGGCTGTCTCAGCACCCTCATCAACGGACGGCCGAACGGCGGGTGGCCGCCGTGGTACCTCAGCGAGATCGTGGCGGTGGAGATCTACGATGAGCCGTCCAAGGTGCCGAAGCAGTTCGAGCACTGGTCGTGGTCGGGCGCGGAGCCCTGCGCGCTGGTGATATACTGGACGACGATGCGTGGCCGCCGGCCGCCCTGATGCTCACCTGAATTGATTGAAATCCATGCGCATGTCCCGACTGTCAATCGCTCTTCTCGCCTTGGCCTCCGCCTCGCCGTTGGTCGCGCAGTCCGCGCGACAGTCGCAGGACGACGACTACACGCGCTACGAGCTGCTGGCTCCCGGCTCCGGCAAGTTCCGCATCCTGTATGAAGTGACCGCCACCACGCCGGGGGCGACCGAGTTCTTCAACGCGATCCGGCGCGGCAGCGTCGCCAGCGACGAGCGCGTCACGGACATCATGAGCGGCCGGCCGCTCCAGTTCGACGTGGTGAACGGGTCCGTCGCGCGCGCCGGCGGCGTGCGCGGCGCCGATTCCACCGGCGAGTACATCCGCGTGAAACTCGCGCGCCCGGTGCCGCCGAATGGAGAGACACGAATCCTCATCGACAAGACGTACTTCGACACGGCGAGCTATCGCGTGGCCGGCGATACACTCGTCTTCGCGCGCCCGCTGGGCATCAAGCGCAACGCGATCGTCCTTCCCGCGGGGTTCGAGCTGATTGCGAGCAACTATCCCGCGCAGGTGCTTCAGGAGACCGACGGGCGGCTCAAGGTGTCCTTCTGGAACAACACGCCGGCGCAGGCCCCCGTGCAGATCCGCGCGCGTCGCTCCACGTCCGCAGGCGCGGCACCGTCATCGCTTCCCGCGAACCTCAGGCGGCGTCTCGACGAGCGGGCCCACCAGACGCGCGAGATCGTCTACGAGCTTCAGCAGCCCGAGACGCACTCGTTCGACCTGTACCACGACTACACGGAGACGCGTCCCGGCGTAGACCGGTACCTGAATGTCGTCCGCGCCGGGAGCGCGGTGTCGCGGCCGCGCGCGGTGCGGCTCGACACGGGCGAGGAGCTGCGATGGGAGGTTCAGCGGACGGACTCGTCGGAGGTCGTCGTGTTTCATTTCTCGCCGCCCGGAGCCGGCGAGAGCGTGCGATTGCGGATGTTCGAGACGTACACCGATTCGGCGCGCTACACGCTCGTCGGCGATGAGCTGGTGTGGAATCGCGCGTTCGGCCGTGCATCCAACATCGTGGTGTTGCCGCCGGGCTGGCTGCTCACGAACAGCTCGATCCCCGCGACCGTCGGTCAGCAGTCGGACGGCCGGATCAGGCTGGACTTCATCAACGCCCGCCCCGATGAAATCGCCGTCCTGATCACGGCCAGACGGCGGCGGTGAATCAGAGCAACTCGTTCCCGGTCCGTCCGGCACCGCGAACCGCCCGCTGATCACAGGATAGGGGTCCGCATCGCCTGGGGTGTATATCCTCCGCAACGCATTACGTTGCGAATGAGTTGAGGGACTCAGGCGGACCAGCCACATCGAGCGATCGGTGTGGCTGTTTCCGTTCCGGGTGCCGGAAATGCCAGGACTGGCACGACGGCCGGGGCAGGTTATCTCTTGGCCATGTCCTTCCCCTTGTTCGCGGTCGTTACCCTCATCGCCTTCGCGCAGGCGCAGAGCGCCCGGCTGTCCGGCGTTGCCAACCCCAGGACCACGTCGGGCAGCTGGGTGGCGGACCCGGGACGTCACCTGAGCCCCGCGACCGTGGCGGCGATCGACTCGACCATCTCCGCGCTGGAGCGCGAGACCACCGCCGAGCTGGCCGTTGTCGTGCTGGATTCCCTGGATGGCCTGGAGCCGGCTGATGCCGCCCAACTGCTGCACCGGCGGTGGGGCGTTGGAAAGGCGGCGCGCGACAACGGCATCGTCTTCCTCTGGTCGCCGGCGCTTCGGCGCACGCACGTGAGCGTAGGCTATGGCCTGGAGGGGGTGCTCATCGATTCGCGCGTGGGTCGCATCCAGGACCAGTCGGTGCTGCCGGCGTTCCGGCGAGGCGACTTCAATGCAGGGGTGCTTGCCGGCGTGCAGGCGCTCGCTTCGGCCGCACGCGAGGAGACGTACGCCGGGCCCGAACGTTCGCAGGGATTGCGACCGCGCAGGGACGAAGCGTTACCAACCCGCACGGGAGGGGGGGCCGGCGCGGTGGTGGGCGGGATCGCGGGCGTCCTTGGCCTTCTCGGTGGCGGCACGTTTCTGCGAACGCGGTGGCGGCGCTATCGCAGAAAGAAGTGCCCGAAGGGGCACGGCCGCATGTGGTTGATCGACGAGCAGTCGGACGACCGCTTCCTGAGCACGGCGGAGAATCTGGAAGAGAGGCTGGACAGCGTGGACTACGACGTGTGGATGTGCTCCACGTGCGACGAGCGCCTCGTCTTGCCCTACAAGAGGTGGTTCACGAAGTTCAAGCCGTGCCCGAAGTGCGAACGTCGCACCTGCGAGTCGCGGTCGAAGACGATCAGGGCCGCCACGACGTCGAGCACTGGCCTCAGAAAGGTCACGCGCACGTGCAAGCACTGCGGCTTCACCGATACGACTGAAGAGATCATTCCGGAGGTTTCGGAATCGAGCAGCAGCTCCGGCGGTTCCGGCGGCGGCGGATCCAGTTTCGGCGGTGGCTCGTCGGGAGGCGGAGGTGCCGGGCGGGGCTACTGATGCGGCCGTGCTATAGTGGAGGCAGCATGACCCACCAATATCCGGATGAGCTGACCTCGCTCACTGTCGTGTGGACGAAAACGCCGCGATGGGGACTGCCTTGGGGTGGGACGAGTGTCACGATGTACTCGCCACCATCCAGCGTCGGCGAGGTGAAGGCGCCCTCGTCGTCGCTCACCACGGAGGCTGCCAGCGGGCCGACGATCGGCTCCGAGCCATCCCGTCCGATCAGCGGATAGACCGACACCACGACATCGGCGAGAAAGGCCACGGTGTCCGGCGCCATCCCAGAATGTGCGAAGACGAATCCGTGAAACGATCCTGGCGTCGGGTTCGTTTCCGACGGCGGCGTGGGGGTGGTATCGTTGCTCTGCCCTTCGGACAGCCCCGCCGTCACCGACGTCTGACCGACTCCGCCAGGGCCACTGGAATCGCACGCTGCCATGGCCAGCATCAGCGCGAGCCCGGTGGCGATCGTGGGCAGCTTCGTGGTTCTCGACACGGTGAATCTCCTGTCAGGTGGTGCTTTCTTCTACCCGCGCAGGTCGCGTGGCGTCACTTGACAGCGGCGGCGCGGTGGATGTGACGCGATCCGGGCTCGCCGGGTATAACCCGTAGGCCCGGTTCCGTCCGCCCACGTCCAGGAGGCGTCGTGAGACCCATCGTCGTCGCTGCAGGTCTGCTGGCAGGATCGATCGTCGCGCCGGCGGCTGAGGCGCAGATTGTGGGCGCCCTGGATGTATCCGGTTTCTTCCGGCCCGCGGCCGGGCGGGCTTGGCTGGCGGAGTCCCAGTTCGCGTCGACGCTGCGCTGGGACGGCGCGAGCGCGTTCGCCCATGTCGATGCCGCCTTCAATGGGCAAGCCGGACTGCGGGCACTGGAGGCGTCCGCGGCGCGTGTGGTGTTCACAGGACTTTCGGTGGGGCGGCTCCGGTTGTCCGTCGAGGGCAGGCTCGCGGGAGACCCCACGCCACCTGCCGACGGGTCGTCGGCCGCGGCCGCGATCGCCACGAGGATCGGAGCGGGCGGTCTGTGGCTCGGCGCGTCGACGGGGCGTGGGGGCGGCGGAGGGCCGACGATCGGCGCGTGGCGGATGATTCGATCGGCCGTGCTGACGCTGACGACGACCAGCCGGTCCGTCGCCGAGTCGCGGTTCGTCTTCTCGAGCCGGCAGGTGGTCTTCTTCGACACGATCTCCACGGACTCCGTCGTTCGCGTGGAGCGAACTGAGTACGACTCCTCAAGTGCCACGGGCATGCGGCGATGGTCCGAGATGGAAGCGCGCATGGATTGGGGAGCGGGGCGCCTCCTGGTCTCCGCAGCGCTTGCGGGCCGCAAGCGAGTGGACTCGACGCATCGCCGCGTCTGGGGACGGGTCAATGCCACGGTCCAGCTGGAGCCCCGCGTCGCGCTGCTCGCCAGCGCGGGAACGATGTCGATTGCGCCGCCCTCCTCCGGCCAATTGGCGGGGTTCGCCTCGGTCGGATTGCGGTTCAGCCGGGGCTACGTTCGCGAGCCGCTGCCGGCGCCGGTGCGTCCGGTCCCGACATCGCTGGCGTTCCATCGCGTGGAGCAGGGTCACTACCGCATCACTCTTCGTGTACCTGGTGCGCGCGCTGTTGAGGTGGCGGGCGAGTTCAACGGCTGGACGCCGGTGGTGCTGGAGGAGACCGCACCCAATCAGTGGGAGGTCACGCTGGCGCTGACGCCGGGCCTCTACCGGATGAACGTGCGGGTGAACGGGGACGCGTGGACCGCGCCCCCGGGCGTGCCAGCCATGGACGATGAGTTCAACGGTCGCGTGGGCGTCGTCACCGTGCGATGAGGGACGCGCGCGTATGCGCGAAGTGACGGCAGCGTCGTTCGCCGGGTACAACTCGGCGGTGATGACCGATGTGGAGCTGGTGCGCGCCGTTCTTGCCGGCGATTCTGCGGCGTTCGCGATGCTACTGGATCGGCACGCCGCGAGCTGCCTGCGCTATGCCGCGCGCATGCTGGGCAGCCGCGAGGACGCCGAGGACGTGACGCAGGAGGCGTTCGTCCGGGCGCATGGCGCGTTGTCTCGTTTCGACGGCAGTGTGGCGTTCCGAACGTGGCTCATGACGATTCTGATCAACCGCTGCCGCACGGCGATGGATTCGCGGCGAAGGCGCGAGGGCCGGGTGTTTGCGGACGAAGGCGTCGTCGCGCTCGCATCGGTGCGTTCCGGGTTCGACGAGGCAGTGCTGCGCGACGCGATCGAACGGGCGCTCGTCCGACTGGAGCCGGCGCTCCGCGAGGCATTTCTACTGAAGCACGTCGAGGAGCTGAGCTACGAGGAGATGTCGGGGATCACCGGCGCGGGCGTGTCCGCTCTGAAGATGCGCGTGCAGCGCGCGTGTGACCGATTGCAGGGACTGCTGGAGGATGACCGCAATGATTGATAACGGGGGAGGGGCGGCAGACGGAATGGTGGCCGCGCGCGTATTGCGCGCTGCGCGGACGCTGCGCGACACGCCGGTGGCGCCGAGTGATGCGTGGCGGCGAGAGGTGCTCGAGGTGATCGAGCGAGGGACATCCGGCGCGCCGGCGTCGACATCGGCGGCGACACCGGCGCGACCCTGGTGGTCGATGCATCCGGTGCTTGCCGTCGCGGCGGGCCTCTTCTGCATGCTGATCGGCGCGGCGGCGGCACTCGGCGTGCGTCCGGCCGCGGACTCCGGTGGCGCGGCGGCGTCAGCTGCCGACGGCGCGCCGGTGAACGTGCGGTTCACCTTCACTGCGCCCGCGGCGACGAACGTCGTTCTCGTTGGCGACTTCAACGGCTGGAGCGCGAGCACGCACCAGCTGCGTCGCGCGGCAGACGGACGCACCTGGGAGGTGCAGGTGCCGTTGATGCCCGGCCGGTACGCATACTCCTTCGTGGTCGACGGTGCGTTCGTGCTGGATCCCGCGGCACCCAGGGCCGCTGACGACGACTTTGGCTCGCCGAACTCCATCGTGATGGTGAGGGGGACATGACTCGCATGAGCTGTCGTGCGATCGTGGTGCTGACGCTGGGCTGGCTGGGGACCGCGAGCGCGTTCGCCCAAGGGAATGCGCAAAGCGCGAGCGCGCTAAGCGCGCGGCTCTCACCGGCGACGCGCGCGCAGCTCGAGCGGCTGGTCGACTCCGCGCGTGCGTCGGGGCTGCCGGCGGAGCCGCTGGTGGCGCGCGCCGCCGAAGGAGTGCTGAAGGGGGCCGACGAGGCGCGCATCGTCGGCGCGGTCAGGTCTCTTGCGCGCGAGCTGGCCGCGGCCCGCGCGGTGCTTCCGGCCGGGGCGTCGGCGGCAACGCTGGCCGCGGGGGCGGGGGCGCTGCGCGCCGGCGTCTCGCGTGAAACGCTGCGCCGCCTCTCCGTGGCCAGCATTGGCGCCGCGGAAGGGGACCTCGCGCTCGCGCTGGTCACGGTCGCGGACATGGCGGCCAATCAGGTGCCACCCACGCGCGCGGGAGAGGCGGTGGAACAGCTGCTCCAGCGCCGGGCGCCCGCCTCCGAGATCATGGCATTTCGTGAGACCGTGGCCCGCGACATCCTCGCCGGCGTCTCACCGGTGGACGCGCTCGACGCCCGCAGTCGGACGATCCTGGGCAGGCCGGCCGCTGGGGCCACCATTCCACCGATCCCATAGCTGTTTCCTTGACCCTCCGACAGAAGATTGCTGGAGCTGTCGATCGCGAGGGAGAAACGTCTCGCGAATCGTGTGTGTTGCAAGAAACACATGCATGTGTTACAATGCGCACATGGATACAACCATCCGCAATCTCGACGAACGCGTGTATCGCCGCCTGCGGGCACGGGCCATGGCGTCGGGAATGACGGTGGGCGAGGCGCTAAACCACGCCATGCGGGCGTATCTCGGCAGCCCCCCGCCGACAAAATCTTCGAGCCTCCGAGAGCTCGTGCCGGAGGAGTACCCGCCCGGCAACGAACGACTGAGCGAGGACATCGACCGGCACGTGTATGGTGCCTGACCGTTCGGGCGCGATCGTGGTCGATTCGAGTTTCCTGATCGCCTATCACAACACGCGGGATGTCCATCACGCGTCCGCCGCGCGAACCATGGTCCACCTGGCCGCCGGGAAGTGGGGACGAGTACTGCTGCTGGAGTACGTCTTCCTCGAGGTCGTCACGGTGCTGCTCGCGCGACTTGGTCACGAGAGGGCAGTCGAAGTCGGGACCACGCTCCTGGCGGCGGAAGAAGTGGATTTTGTTCCGTGCTCGGAGTTGTTCCTCGATGTGCTGCAGGAATTCACGAACCAGCGTGTCGGAACGTTGAGTTTCGTCGATGCCGCGATCGCAGTGGCGGCCCGGAATCGGGCGGCTGGCCGGATCGCCACCTTCGACACGGACTTCCGCGGGCTTCCCGGGCTGACGATCATTTCAAGCTGATCGAGTTGGCATCGACGTGACACCTCACCAATCGTCACCGTGGGCTCCGCGCGTCCGGAAGCGCAGGCGGTGGCCATCGGGGGCGCGGGGCACAGCTACCGAGGTGGCGGCGCGGGGCGAAATTCGCCAGACTGGAGGAACCCTCCCGGAATGAATCAGCCATGAAAATCACGCGCGCTCTCCTGCTCGCCACCATGGTCCTCGTGCCCATCGCTGCGCCGGCGCAGGGACCGGCCCCCGTCGCTTCGGCAGTTCGCGACGAGCTGATGGCGCAGTTCAACATGTCCATGCGCAAGTTCATCGCGCTCGCGAACGCCATGCCGGCCGACCGCTTTGAGTGGAAGCCCGAGAAGGACGCCATGCCCGTGGGTCTCGTGTACGCGCACGTGGCGCACTACAACTACTACTACACGTCCACCGCCATGGGCATCGCCGCCCCCGCTGGCATGAAGCTGGACACGCTCGAGAATCTGCGCGACAAGGCGCAGCTCGTGGCCCTGCTCCGGAACTCAGCGGACCACGTGCGACGCTCGGTGGGCGCGATGAGCGCCGAGCAGCTCGAGCAACCCACCAGGTTGTACGGCCGGGACGTACAGCACTGGTCGGTGCTGGTGCAGCTCGTGGCGCATATGAACGAGCACCTTGGGCAGTCCATCGCCTACGCGCGCAGCAACGGCGTTGTCCCGCCATGGTCCCAGTGAGGACACGGTCGGTCTCATCCCGGCAGTGACGTTGGTCGCATTACCAGAGCCTGACTCGTGCTGGTCGCCTTCCTGACACTTGCACTGCTGGCGCCTGTTGAAAGGCAGGCCACGAGCCAGCCCGACAGCGTTGCTGTCAGGCGGTTTATCGCGCATGCGCGGCGCGAGGAGGCGAAGTTCCTCGCGGCGTGGCGCCGCGAGTGGCAGGCCTGGCGCGACCTCGGCAGAACGGATCCGCGGTACTTCTCGCTGCACTGCCACTTCGACGAGCCGCTGTTCGCCCGCGAGCGGTTTCACCTGATCCGAACGCCGTACAGCCGGAAGTCGATGTGTCCGATCTGGTTCCAGGGGCGCGGCGAGCGCGCCGACGAGGCCGCGGGCATCGACAACGGCATCCGCCCGCGATCGCGCGAGAAGATTCGGGAACGGCGAGCGGCAGTACTCCAGCTCCTCGACTCGGCCGCGGTGCTCGCGCACGGCGACCTGTGGGTGCTGGGTCAACGCGTCCGGCTGCATGTGGACCAGGGCAACCACGAGCGGGCGCTCGCGATCGCGTCGTCCGAGTGCGGGGTGCCGGGAGCGACGTGCGCGATGCTCGAGGGGTATGTGCTGGCGAGTGGCGGTCATCGCCGAGCGGCGGAGGCGACGTTCGGCTACGCAACGAGTCGCATGACCGACGCGGACCGCTGCCGTTATCTCGACATTGCCGCCTTCGTACCGTGGGGCCAGCGCGACAGGTACGGCGAGACCTCCTGCGACGAGCGCAGCGCGGCGAACGAGAACTTCTGGTGGCTCGCCGATCCGCTCTTCGCCGAGCCGGGCAACGAGCGGCTGGCGGTGCACCTGTTCCGGTACATGATCGTTGCCCTGCGTTCTGCGCTCACGGCGGACGAGCACTTCGA
This sequence comes from Gemmatimonadaceae bacterium, assembly GCA_040902005.1. Taxonomy (GTDB): domain Bacteria; phylum Gemmatimonadota; class Gemmatimonadetes; order Gemmatimonadales; family Gemmatimonadaceae; genus DASPMP01. The sequence goes on from JBBDYA010000055.1 coordinate 22,252, forward strand.
TTGGCGTCTCGGCTACGGCGGCGCGGCGGCCGCCGAGATGATTCTTCGCTACGGATGGCCGAACGTGAGCTACTACGACCGGCAGGAGGACGAGTCGCACAACCGCTGGCTCGGCTGGCGGGACAGCGCATCGAACTCCAGCCGCGAGTACTTCTGGCCCCGCTACCAGTCCGCGCCGACGTGGGACGTCGCGCGGGATCTCTCCACGCTGCGCGCCGAGGTCTTTGCCAACGTCACGGCTCCATGGGACGGGAAGGCCCTGAGGTTCGACCCATCCTGGTGGCCGGTCGAGCACTTCAATCGCGCGGGGCCGCTGATCTCGCTCGACTACCAGATGGCGGTGTTCCGGAGGGAGCGCGCGCCGCTGGTGGCGTTGGCCACGGATCCGAGAACGCGCGGAATCGACGATTCAATGCTGGCGGCATACAGCGCGGTTGTCGTCGCCATGCGCGGACCGCGGGACACGCCGCGGCGATCGGAGCATCCGGCCAGGATCCGCGACGGCGGAAGCATCGTGATGACGCTGGAGACAGAACCGGGGTGGCAGGTCCTTTCCGGCGAACTGATGCAGGGCGGCAACGATGCTGCTGCCGCCGCCCGCACACGCTTTCCTGCGACGATCGCACCGGGGCTGGATTCTCTGCGCGCCGGCGAGGTGGCGCTGTCGGATCCCGCGCTGTTCGCCATGGGAATCAGCGACTCGTTGCCGCAGTCGTCGTCGGAGGCCATCGACCGGATGCTTCCCACGACCAACCTGCGCGCGCCCGAACGGCTCGGCGTGTACTTCGAGATCTACGGACTCCCGCCGGATGCGACAGGCGACCTCACGCTGACGATCGTCTCCCTGGATCAGCCGGGTTTGCTGCGCCGGCTCGGGGCGCGGTTCGGCGTCGCGGAGTCGGCGGGAGGCGCCATCTCCGTGCGCTGGCAGGGGAACCACCCCGGCGCTGCATCGAGTCTCGAGCAGGTGGGCACGAGCACGATCCACACGCGCTCCATCGTCCTCAACGTCGCGCTGCTCCGGTCCGGCCGCTACTCCCTGGAGATCGGGGTGGAGCGCGCCGGAGGTGAGCCGGTGCTTGCGCGGCGCGAGCTGTCGATCGCGAGGTAGAAACGTCCCACGAATCGTGTGTGTTGCAAGCCATGACTGTTCCCTTGACCGTCCGACAGAAGACTGCTACACTCCCTTGTCCGTCCGACAGGAGAGAGTGTGGCCACGTCCGCCGACGTCATGCAGGGCACCCTGGACCTGCTCGTCCTCAAGGCGCTGTCGCTTGCGCCGCTGCACGGCTGGGGGATCAGCCAGCGCATCCAGCAGCTGTCCCGTGACGCACTGCAGATAGGCCAGGGCTCGCTCTATCCGGCACTCTACCGCCTGGAGAAGAAGGGGCTCATCAAGGGCGCGTGGGCAACGACAAAGAACAACCGGGAGGCCAAGTACTATCGCCTGTCCGCTGCGGGGGAGCGCGCGCTGGCCACCGAGATGAAGGACTGGCACCACTTCACGAGTGCGGTCGAGCTGGTGCTCCTCGCCAAGGGTTGAGCCATGACGTCACTCCCAGGACGATTCGCGATGTGGCTGCGCGCGCTGGTGCAGCGCCAGCGCGTGGAGACCGAGATGGAGAAGGAGATGCGTCTGCATCTCGACCTCGAGATCGAAGCCAACATTCGCGCGGGGCTGTCGCCCGAGGAAGCCCGGCGCGCGGCGCACCTGTCCTTCGGCGGCGTCGAGAAGAGCAAGGAGGAGGTGCGCGACCAGCGCGGTACGCGGTGGATCGAGCACGCCTTTGGCGACCTGCGTTTCGCGCTACGCGGGTTCCGCAAGAGTCCCGGCTTCGCGATCGCCGTTGTCCTGACCCTCGCCCTGGGGATCGGCGCCAACACCACGATCTTCTCGATCCTTAACGCCGCCGTGCTGCGACCCCTGCCGTACCCTCGGCCACAGCAGATTCTGTCGCTGTCGCTTGCCGACGAGCAGCAGGATCACGGTGTGGTGGACGATAGAACATTGCAGGGATGGGTGGAAACGGCCCGATCATTTGCATCGCTCGCCGCTTACGGGGGGCGTCTCGTCACCATCGGTACCAGTGAGGGTGTTGCTCAGTTTCGCGGACTCCGGGTAACGCACGGCTACTTCCAGGTGCTGGGCGTTCCGCCCCTCCTGGGTCGCGTGTTCACCGAGCGCGAGACGGAGCGCGGCGCCGTACCGGTCGTGGTGCTCAGCGAGCAGTTGTGGCGCGGCACCTTCGGATCCGACTCCGGATTGGTGGGCCGAACGATCGGGCTGAACGACGTCGCCACCACGGTCATTGGGATCATGCCCGCGTCGTACACGACCACCAGTGGGACGAGACTCTGGCTGCCGTTGGACGCGCGTCCAGCGGCTCCGGACCTCGTGAACGAAAGCGTCATGATCTTCTTCTATTCGGTCATCGGGCGCGTGCGTGACGGGACCGCCCTGGACGCAGCCCGTGCCGAGTTGCAGACCATCCACCAGCGCGTCGAGCAGCCGGGCGGCCGGGACGGCATGCAGGTGGTCGCCAAGACGCTGCACGAGCGCAGGTACGGCGACAGCCGGCGCCCGCTCGTGCTGCTCCAGGCCGCGGTGGGTGTCCTCCTGCTGATCGCCTGCGCCAACCTGGCCAACCTGTCGTTGGCGCGGTCCGCGCGCCGGCAGCGCGAGTTCGCGTTGCGTCTGGCACTGGGCGCCAGCCGATGGCGGCTGAGCCAGTACGTGCTCATCGAGAGTCTGATGTTGTCGGCGTTCGGCGCGATGCTCGGACTTGCGCTGGCCAGGAGCTCGGTGCGGGTGCTGGTGGCCATGAGTCCCGGCACCGTAGGGAATCTCGAAAACGTCGGCCTCGACGGAACGGTGCTCGCCTTCACCCTGATCGTGGCGGCGATGACCGGCCTGTTCTTCGGGCTCGTTCCGGCAATCGTCGCCGCGCGCGGGGACGTCAACCAGGCGCTCGCCAGCGGAAGTGCGCGCGCGTCAGCGGGTCCGCGGCAGCGGTTGATGCGTCACGCGCTGATCGTCGGCGAGCTGGCGTCCGCGCTGGTCTTCCTGACGGGCGCAGGTCTGGTGGCAAAAACCTTCTGGCGCGTCACGTCCATCGAAACCGGCTTCCGGCCGGAGAACGTGCTGACGGCTCACGTCCGCCTGCCCAGCACCCGTTACTCGGACGCGGCCGGTGACGCCTTCATCCGCGAGCTTCTCGCCCGTGTGCGCCGCGATCCGCGCGTGCTCTCCGCGTCGCTCGTCGATGTGCCGCCGCTCGGCGGCAGAGCCATGACCGTCACGCATACGGACGAGATTCGGAAGACGTCCACGGAATTCGACGTCGTAACCGCCGACGCCGGGTATTTCGAAACCATCAGCGCGACCCTCATCGCGGGTCGGCCGATCATGGAATCGGACAGACCTGGCACGCCGCGCGTGGCCGTGGTGAGCGAAACGCTGGCGCGAATGGCGTTCGCGGGCGAGCAGGCGATCGGGAAAACGCTCGATGTGCAGGGCGGACCTCTCACGATCGTCGGGGTGGTGCGGGACGTATTGCAGCGTGGGCTGGAGGAGCCGCCGATGCCAACGCTGTTTCGGGCGATGGCCCAGGCAGGCGCAGTAAACAGCGCGGATCTCGTTCTTCGAACGGATGGTGACGCCACCCTGATGCAGGAGCCCATCCGCCGTGCCCTACTCGAGATGGATAGATCGTTGTTGCCCCCGCCGTTCCTCACGATGGATCAGGCGCTGGGCGAGGCGATGGCGCCGCGACGGTTCTCCCTGGTGGTCCTCGGAATCTTCGCGTTGCTCGCCGGACTGCTCGCGGTGATCGGGTTGTACGGCGTCCTGTCGTACCTGGTATCCGAGCGCACGCGAGAGCTCGCGATTCGCGCAGCCCTCGGCGCGGACGCTGCTCGAGTGATGCGACTGGTTCTGCGCCACGGCATGTTGCTCGTCGCGGCCGGAACGGCACTGGGCGTGGGCGCCTCCATGCTGGCTGTGCGGCTGCTTCGGAGCATGGTGTACGAGATGAGCGTGTACGACCCGTGGGCCTTCGCGAGCGCGGCCGTGGCGCTTATGGGGGTGGCGCTGTTGGCGTCGTACCTTCCGGCCCGCTGGGCCAGTCGACTGGATCCGCTGACGGCGTTGCGCGCCGAGTAAGCCGTTACTCCGGTGGAACGCGCCGGCGCCCAGCCGGTAGTGGCGTGCCGCGACCCGTTCATCGCGCGATAGAGGCTCGTGTGCCTCGCGGGCACGACCACCCGGGCATAGCTTGGAGCATCTCACGCCACACCGATCACATCCTCACGCATATGACCTCTCTCCGACCTGCCGTCTTCGTCGCGCTCGCAGCCCTTGCCGCGCTTTCGTCGTCAAACCGCGCGCACGCCCAGGCGCGCGCCGCCACGCTCGTGCTCACCAACGGTCGCATCGTCACCGTGGACTCCGCGCGTCCGGAAGCGCAAGCGGTGGCCATCGTCGGGGACCGGATCGTGGCCGTGGGTACGAGCGCCGAGATCCAACGTTGGGTCACGCGGTCCACGGAGGTCATCGACCTCCAGGGGAAGCTCGCTGTCCCTGGTTTCATCGAGGGACACGGCCACTTCATGGGACTGGGCCAGTCCAAGCTTCAGCTCGATCTCACCAAAGCATCGAGCTGGGACGACATCGTCGCCATGGTGCGCGACGCGGCCGCGAAGGCGAAGCCGGGCGAGTGGATTCTGGGCCGCGGGTGGCACCAGGAGAAGTGGAGCGCCGTGCCCACGCCGAGCGTGGAAGGAAACCCGGTGCACACGACGCTGAGTGCCGCGTCGCCGAACAACCCGGTCTACCTCACGCACGCCAGCGGCCACGCGTCGTTCGTGAACGCGAAGGCGCTGGAGGTGGCGAACATCACCCGCACCACGGCGAATCCTGACGGCGGCGAGATTGTGCGCGACGCGCAGGGGAACGCCACGGGGCTGCTGCGCGAGACGGCGCAGCGGGTAGTGGGCGCCGCGCGGTCGCGCAGCGAGACGGGCCGCTCCCGCGCCGACATCGATGCGACGAATCGGCGAGTGGTGCAGCTGGCAGGGCAGGACGCGCTATCCAAGGGGATCACGTCCTTCCACGACGCGGGTTCCAGCTTCGGCACCATCGATCTGCTGAAGCAGCTGGCGGACGAAGGCGCGCTGCCGCTGCGGCTCTACGTGATGGTGCGGCGCGAGTCCAACGCGCGGATGGACAGCCTGCTGCCGCGGTACCGCATGATCGGGTACGGCAACAACATGCTCACCGTCCGTTCCATCAAACGGCAGATCGACGGCGCGCTGGGCTCGCATGGCGCATGGCTCTTCGAGCCCTACGTGGACCTGCCGCGCAGCACGGGGCTGGTGCTCGAGACGCCGGAGGACATCTCCGGCACCGCGGACGTCGCGATCAGGCACGGGTATCAGGTGAACACGCACGCGATCGGCGACCGCGCGAACTTCGAGGTGCTGAACATCTACGAGCGCGCGTTCCGGGCCAACCCCAACAGGAAGGATCTGCGCTGGCGCATCGAGCACGTGCAGCACCTGCATCCGGATGACCTTCCGCGCTTCAAAAAGCTCGGCATCATTGCGAGCATGGAAGGAATCCACACGATATCCGACGCGCCGTGGATTGAGCCGAAGCTGGGCCCCGAGCGCACCAGGAGCGAGTCCTATCTCTTCCGCTCGCTCTGGGACCATGGCACCACGATCATCAACGGTACCGACGTTCCGGTGGAAGACGCCAGTCCGATCGCGAGTTTCTACGGGACGGTGGCGCGCAAGACGAAGGATGGGGTGGTGTTCCTTCCGGAGCAGCGGCTCACGCGCGCCGAGGCGTTGCAGACCTACACGCTGAACGGCGCGTACGCCGCATTCCAGGAGAAGGACCTCGGCTCGATCGCGGTGGGCAAGCTCGCGGACATCACCGTGCTGTCGAAGGACATCATGCGCGTTCCCGAGGACGAGATTCCGACTGCGGAGACGGTGTACACGATCCTTGGCGGCAAGGTGAGATACCAGAAGCCCGTGCCGTAGTCGCCGCAGCAATCACAATCCCTCCATGAAAGACATCGAGGTCATTCACGCGGCCGGCGCCCCCAAGGCGATCGGCCCCTATTCCGCGGCCATACGCGCGGGCGACTTCCTCTACTGCTCCGGCCAGACGCCGCTCGATCCGGCGACGGGAGAGTTGATCCAGGGGGACGTGAGCGCGCAGACGCGCCGCGTGCTGCAGAACCTGAGGACGGTGCTCCGGGCCGCCGGCGCGGACTGGCCCAATGTGGTGAAGAGTTCCGTCTTCCTCATCGACATGGGCGACTTTGCGGCGATGAACGCGGCGTACGCCGGCGAGCTGGATCCTGTCAAACCGGCGCGGACGACCGTGGCGGTCAGGGAGCTGCCGCGCGGGGCCCGCGTGGAGATCGACATGGTGGCCTACCTGCCCGCCACGTCATAGTCACTCCCCCTGCATCGTGATCAGGGGATCGACTCGGCTCGAGCGCAGCGCCGGGATCCAACCGGCGGCCCAGGCGGTGGCTCCCATCAACAGCGCCACTCCGACGAACGTGGGGATATCCAGGGGACTCACTTCATAGAGCAGTGACGCCATGATCCGCGTGGCGCCGAACGCGGCCAGGGTGCCCACGGTGACGCCGACCGCCGCGAGTGCCAGGACCTTGCCGATCACCATCGCGCGCACCTGTCCCGGGCGGGCGCCGAGCGCGAGCCGGATGCCGATCTCCCGCTGGCGGCGTATCACGGAGTAGGAGACAACGCCGTAGATCCCGATCACCGCGAGCAGCAGCCCGATCCCGGCGAATCCGCCGAGCAGCAGCATCGTGAAGCGCCGATCGGTAACGGAGCCGGCCATCCGTTGCTCGATGGTGGTGAAGACGAGCGGGACGTTGCGGTCCACGCGCAGGATGGCGTCGCGAACGGGCGCAGTCAGGACGGCGGCGTCGCCCGCGCGAGGACGCAGGAGGAGCGTCACCGACCAGGTGCGCTGCGCGCGCTGGCTGAGCGGAAAGAAATACGTCGCGGGCGCCACGCGATCGAGTGACGTCTGCCGCGTGTCGCGCACGACGCCAATCACGGTCGCCCACTTCTGCTGCTGCCAGAAGTTGTCCATGCCGCCCCCGGTCATGCGCTTGCCGATGGGATCCTCCCCAGGCCACGCGCGCGCCGCGAATGATTCGTTGACCACCACCACGTGCTCCGACTCGGCGCGATCGGTGGGCTCGAACAGCCGGCCACGGATCAGCGGGATGTCCATCACCCGGAAATAGCCGGAGGTCACCACCTGATACGACCCGGACACACTCGGAGCCGGTCCGCCCTCGATGTCCACGAGCCCGTTGGAGACGCTGCTGACCGGGCCCGTCGAGACCAGGCCGACATCAGCCACGCCGGGAACTTCGGCGATCCGGTCCAGCACGGCCGAATGGAATCGTCCGCGCGACTCCGCGTCGCCATGGTTCCACGGCGTGATCACCGACGCGAGCAGCAGTCCCTGCGTGCGGTGGCCGGGGTCGGTGGCGAGCAGCGTGGCGAAGCTGCGGACGAGCAACCCCGCGCCCACGAGGAGCAGCAGGGCCAGCGCGATCTCGGAGACGACGAGGCCCGACCAGATCCACTCGCGGCCGCCCGCCGACGAGCCGCGCCCGGCGGAGCGCAGCATGGCGCCCAGGTCACCGTCCGATCCGCGCAGGGCGGGGAGCAGCCCGAAGAGCACCGCGGTCACGACGCAGGTGACGAGCGTGAAAAGGAGCACGGCGCCGTCGAGCCGCACGTCTGCGAGACGCGGCACGCTGCCCGCGGCCAGCGTCGGCAGCACGCGCAGCGCCCCGAGCGCCAGGGCCAGTCCGACGACACCACCCATCAGCGACAGCAACAGGCTCTCGACGAAGAACAGCCGGGCGATCTGGCTGCGTTTCCCGCCGAGCGAGAGTCGCACGGCGATCTCCTTTTCGCGCATGGTCCCTCGCGCGAGCGAGGTGCTGGCGAGGTTGGTGCAGGCCACCAGCAGGAGCAGCGCCGAGGCGGCCAGCACGATCCAGAGTGGACGTCGTGCCTCGCCAATGGTGGCGTCCCGCAGCGGCTCCAGCCGCGACGACGCGGGGAAGTAGGCAGCGAACTCGCTCTGGAGCACGCCCGGATTGTCCTCGACGATCCCCGTGGTGATGCGGTCGAGATCGACCTTCGCTCCCTCGATCGACACACCGCCGGCCAACCGGCCAACGAGGGAATAGTTGTGCGCCGTGCGGCTGGCGGTCGGCTCGGTGAGTTCGACAGGGTACCAGATGTCGGTTCCGGCGGGGAAGTCAAAGTCTGCCGGCACCACGCCAACCACCTGGAGAACGTTGTTGCCGATCCGGAAGCTGGCGGATGCAAGGTCGGTCGTCGCGTTCATGTGGTTGCGCCAGAATCGATCGCTGACGATGGCCACGGGCGAGGCGCCCAGCACATGATCCTCCGGCCGCGTGAGGCGCCCCAGGATCTGCCGCGGACGCATGGCGTCGAAGAACTCCCTGGAAACCGATGCCGCGCCCAGTCGCAACGCGCCCTCCGGACCGATCACCGACTGGGTTCCCGCCGTGTACGCGGCCAGCGCCGTGAAGCTGCGCGATTGCCGCCAGTCGTCGAAGTTGCGCCACGCGGACTGCATCGAGTTGCCCTCCACGTTCACCTCCCAGGCGCGCACCAGCTCCTGGGAATTCTCGTAGGGCAGCGGCCGCAGGAGCACGCCGCGCACGACGCTGAAGGCGGCGGTGTTCGCCCCGATACCCAGGGCGAGCGTCAACATCGCGACGGCGACGAACGCCGGGCTGTTGCGCAGGGAGCGAATCGCGTATCTGAGGTCGAGGGAGATCGAGCTCATGGGCGGAGGCGGTTGACGGGAGGTGATGCCGCGGTCAAGGGTTCGACGGCTGATACCGCGATATGGTTTGATGGCCCTCCCACACTCGGCACGCTACGGTGCCGGACGAACCGATCAGGGAGCGGGACGAACGAGGAGCCGCACTTCCGGCGTCCGCGCCGAGTCGGCCGCTCCGGGGTAGGGCAGGACGTCCAGCAGGGACAGGACGTATCTGCCGGCGGTCAAGGTCCTCGGGTCCAGGGCGGTGTGGATCGTCGCTTCCACGGTGCTGCGATCAGCATCAGCGCGAAGCCGGACCGTCGCGTCCCCCTCCCAGACGCACGTCACGTTCACCGCGCAGCGCGAGTCCTGCACGAGGCGCAGGAATGCCACGCGCAGTGCGCCGTCGCGCGACGTCGCTGATGCGCCGAGCGTGATCGTGAGCGTGTCTGTCGCGTGCGACGCGGTGGCCGGTCCGGCCGGGCCGTTCACGGCGGCGCACGCCATGAGGGCCGTCGTGGCGACGAGCAACGACAGTCGGATCATGGATCGCCGGCCGTCGAGACCCGAACCAGCTCGAACGCGCGTTGTTGTCGCCAGCCGGAGGAAGCGGTCGAATCCGGAATCTCGAACACGCCACCGGTCGCCGTGGCGAGTCCAACGGAATACCGCTCGCGCAACCGACGGACGACCGCGCCGGTCGAGTCACGGGTGGTGACGGTCGTGACGAGCACGTCAACGGCGACGCTGCCAATCGCTTCGCGCAGGCGTTCCCCGGTCACGTACGTCGAGGTGACCGTCCTGCCCTTGACCTCCATGGACATGTCGGGGCCCACGGGCCGGAGGGGGGCGTGTCGCAGCTGCGCGGAGTCCCAGGCAAAGAGCGTGTCGCCCCGCACGCAATACATCCGGTGCTCCGGCGCGGCCTGCGCGGGACTCGTGCGCAGGTGAATCACGGAACAGCGATGCATTCCTCCCAGGGTGGTGTCGCGGGTGATCTGCTCCACGGTCCACGGCGGCGCGTCCTGCCCGGCGCTGGCGTAGACGAGCTGCGTGCCGCGGGACAGCAGTGCACCGGGGGAGTCAGCGGATGTCAGCGCCGCGAGCAGGACCAGGAGGGGATATCGCATGGCGTTGTGTCAGTCCGTGATGGGCCAGTCCGATGGAGGTCGCTCACTCGTCGCGCAGTATACGTCATCGGTGGCCCGGCGTCATGGTGACGCCAGCGGAGCGTAGCGCACCGTCAGGCATCCCGACTCGAGTCCCCGGCAGTAGTAGCTCAGCACCTGAACTTTGAAGTCGGCTCCGTCCCTGGTGCGCACGGCATAGAGATGCCCGTTCGGCTCCAGCAGATGCGACAGCATGCTGTAGCGGTACCACCGCGCGATGGCGGCGTTGGTCGTATCGCGTCCCGCCTGGTTGGCGACGTGACCGGTTCGCGGCGCGTGCGTGACGGACTCGAACGCGGCGGCACCGAGATCGGCGATGAGGCCGCTACCAATGATGCGGTGGCGCCGCACGGCGAGGTCCCAACCCGCGGTGTCAGGTGGCACGAGCACGGCGTGCGCGGTCAACGAGGCGAAGTGCCACGTGCGCGAATCGCGAGCGTCGATGGTGATTGTGTCCGCCGCGCGCGCAGCGCTGGCGAGACGCGCCTGCCCCCCCCCTCCCCGGGGCGGAGTAGGATCGAACTCCGGAGCGCGCCGGCCACTGAGCGAACTGGCCACGAGAAACACCAGCGCCGCCACGAACAGCGTGAATCCGATCACGAGCGCCGTCGTCGCGCGCGTCCGGAATAGTGCGATAGCCATTCGTTAATTGCTGGCGTGCTGACTCCTCGCTGTCAATCAGGCCGTACGTCACCGTGCGATGCGGCTCTTGCGGACGAGCGGAATCGGCCACCAATGTACCGCGTCCCCCCCCCCTCCCCCGATAGCGAGGCACGCGAATGGCGGTCCACACCGAAGCGCGCGCGGCCAAGTTTCGCCAGGCGGCGTTTGTCTACCTGCACGTGGCGCTTCTCTACGAGGCTGCTGCGTACGCCATGTGGCGGCGCAATCTGCTCCCGAATACGTCGCTGGGACCGGCGTGGCTCTGGTTCCTGCTCGGCGCCGTCGTTGCGGCGCTCGTCTTTCTCGGGCTGTTGCGGTGGCAGAACGTCTGGTTCGCGGGCGTCGTGTGGGCGATCCACGGGCTGCGGCTTCCCACGCTCATCCGCGGCGCGTTCTTCGCGGACCCGGGAGCCATCATCGCCCCAAGCTTCTATCTTACGGCGCTCGTCGTCGTGATGATCAACCTCTGGATGCTGGCGCGCGCGGTGTGGGATCTGTGAGCTTTCGCACGTACCACGAGGTCACGGGACCCGATCGCTCGCGGCTGGGCGAGCAGGTTGGGCAGCAGCGCGTGCGCGTCGCGGCGCGGCTGGCCGGCGTCAAGCGCGTCATCGCCGTCATGAGCGGCAAGGGAGGCGTCGGAAAGAGCTATGTCACGGCGTCGCTGGCCATCGGGGCCGCGCGACACCTGGCCGGGGGGGGGGGG
>JBBDYA010000056.1:0-1677 GCA_040902005.1 Gemmatimonadaceae bacterium
GGGGCCCCCCCCCCCCCCCCCCTCCTACCCCCTCGGAGAACTCTCCATGTCGCACCCGATCCTTGTGGCCACGCGTCGCGTGACAATCGCGCTGGCCCTTGCCGCGCCGCTGCTGGCCCAGCAAGTCGAGAAGATCGATCATGCAGCGATCGCGAAGATCCGCGACGAGGGCATGCAGCGGTCGCGGGTCATGGAGATCGCGAGCTACCTGACGGACGTCCACGGATCGAGACTGACCGGTTCGCCACAAGCGAAGGCCGCCGGCGACTGGACCCTGGGCCAGCTCAGGAGCTGGGGAATGGCCAACCCGCGCTACGAGACGTGGGGGCCGTTCGGGCGCGGATGGAGCAACGAGAAGTTCTTCGCGCGCGTGGTAGCGCCCACGCCGTATCCGCTCATCGCCTACGCGGCGGCCTGGTCGCACGGGACGAACGGTCCGGTCACGGGCGAGGTCGCCGCGGTGCGCATCGACAGCATGGCCGACATCGCGAAATACCGCGGCACGCTGCGCGGCAAATGGGTGATGCTGTCGGAGGCGGGCGTGGTGCCGGCGAAGTTCGACGCCCTGGGTCGGCGATGGACCGAGGCCCAGCTCGACTCCATGGCGGCGCTCCCGGCGGTGACGCAGCAGGGTGGGGGCGGCGGTGGTGGCGGCGGCGGCGGTGGTGGCGCCAACGCGGAGCGCTTCCGCGCCGCGCAGGAACTCGCCCGCCAGCGCACGGCCTTTCTCAATGGCGAAGGGATCGCCGGCATTCTCCAGCGGGGATCGGGGCGCAATGACTACGGCAGCATGGTGGTGTCCAGCGGCGGGTCTCGCGCCGTGGACGCGACGCCCGCTCCCCCGGTGATCATCGTGGCGGCCGAGCACTACGGACGCATGGCCCGTACGATCGAGAAGGGCGTCCCGGTGCGAGTGGAGATCGAGGCCGAGAACCGCTTTCACGGCGACGACCTGAATTCGTTCAACATCACCGCCGAGATCCCCGGCACGGATCGGCGGTTGCGTGAGGAAATCGTAATGCTCGGCGCCCATTTCGATTCCTGGCACGCCGGCACCGGCGCCACCGACAACGCCGCCGGATCCGCCGTGATGCTGGAGGCCCTGCGAATCCTCAAGGCGAGCGGACTGCCGATGCGCCGCACCGTTCGGCTGGCGCTGTGGACCGGTGAGGAGCAGGGGCTGCTTGGCTCGCGGGCCTACGTGCGGCAGACGTTCGGCCTGCGCGACAGCACAGGGCTGAAGACCACGCCGGCGTATGAGAAGTTTTCCGCGTACTACAACATGGACAACGGCACCGGCGCGATGCGCGGTGTGTACGCGCAGGGCAATGACGCGGTGCGACCGATCTTCCAGCAGTGGATGGAGCCGCTCAAGGACCTGGGTATGCGCGTCACCACGATTCGCAACACCGGATCCACGGACCACGTGGCGTTCGATGCCATCGGGCTGCCCGGATTCCAGTTCATTCAGGATCCGGTGGAATACGGCACACGAACGCATCACTCCAACCAGGATCTCTACGACCGGCTTCAGGAGGACGACCTGAAGAAGAACGCGGTGATCGTGGCGGCGTTCGTCTACCTGACGGCGAACCGGGACGAACGGTTGCCGCGCAAGGCGATGGCGATCACTCCGTAGGGACGCTGCCGCGAACCGGCCCGCTGCGCGAGGCGCAG
>JBBDYA010000056.1:1687-32007 GCA_040902005.1 Gemmatimonadaceae bacterium
CCCCGGAACTCAGGGCTTGATCACCAGCACACCGACTTCCCCGTTGAAGCCGTCCTTGATGGACGGGATTCCGGGCGGGGCGATCCAGAGACCGCCGTCGATGCGCAGGTTGATCTGGTGGACACCGGGACTCATGGGAATGAGCAGTTCCCACTGGTCGCGTCCCTGGCGGAGGAGGGGCACCGGTGTCCAGTCGGTGAAGTCCCCCATGATCTCGACCGTCTCCACGCCGCCGATGCGAGCGGTGAGGCGCTGGAGCGCCGTGCCTGCGGGACGCAGCTCGAATGCGCGTATGAGGCTGGCAGGCGTGGTGACGAGCACGGCCTGCCGCGGGATGGGCCAGTAGGCCAGCATCAGGCCGAGCGAGGCAAAGCGTCGAGCCGGGAACCCGCGAGCCGGCTGTGCCGGTTCAGTGCCGCCGCCGGCGACCGCCGCGACCTGGCTCGTGATCCAGACAGCCGCCTGCATGGACGCCCATCGCTCCGACCGCGGCTCGATGTCCAGTGAGTCGCCGAATCGGTGGCCGCCTCGGAAGGTGAGCTCCAGCAGGCGCTGCCGCCACTGGAAGCTGCCCTCCACATCCGTGAGACGCGAGGAATGGCGGCAACCATCCGTGGAGGCCGCGTCTTCGGGGAACGTGGTGTTGTCGAAAGCGTTCCGGGCGCACTCCGGCCGGTTCGTTTGTGTTGTCGTGTCCAGTTTCGTGAAGAAGAAGCTCGTGACGCTACCACGCAGCGTGGTGGGTCCCACGCTGGTCCAGATGCCACCGGAGCTGACGTTGACACTGGAGACCGCCCCCACGCGCAGCGGACGCGTGACGCCGGAACCCAGCCAGATGCCACCCTTCTCCTGCATCCAGTGGAGCCGCGCTTCCGCGTCGACCTGATCGCTCTGCAGAGCGTAATCGTGGAACAGGTGGCTGGCGCCCGCGGACAGCTCTGCCCGGACGCCGTATCGCAGGGGTGCAAAGACCTGGGCCGACGCGGAGGCGTCGCCGAGGTGCCACTGGTTGTTGTCGTGCCACGCGGCGCCGCGTGCGCGGACCGTGAAGCGATTGGTGGCGTAGCGGATGCTTGGGGTGAGGGCGAGCGCGCGGAACGGAACTGTGCCCGGTGGGGAGTTCGTCGCGGCACCCGCTTCGAGCCGCACTTCCATCTCCGAAGCATTTTGCGCCCTCGCGCGCTGCCCTGGAAAGAGCAACGCCAGCGTAGCCGCGACAGCGGCGGCAGCGGGCAGCTTCGGAAGATGCATGCGCCTTATTGGTTCTGGGTCTCCGGATTTTCCGAGCGAGCGCCAGGAGGTGTCGTCGGAGCCGGTCCGCGGGTTGGGACTTCCCGCGCCCGGTTCATGAGCGCGACCCCCGGATCCGTCCCTGAAACTATGTCCCTTTCAACCCCGCGCCACAAGCCCAGGAAGTCCTCGTCCGCGGCCCCCTTCTGCCAGAGCTGAAAGATCGTCTGAGAGGCGGTGTCGCGTGCCACGCCGCGGGTCACGAGATCCGAGAGCACCACGAGCGGCATCGTGAGCTCCTTGCCGGCGCCCCGCGTGCTCGCCATGTGAGCGAGCTCGACCGAGGTAATGCCGACGCGAAGCGCGTTCGCGCCCGCGGTAAGCTCGGCTGCCGTGGCGCTGGGACCGAGCGCCGCGCGGGAGCGCACCAGGGAGCGATACACGTCGCGCGTGGCGATCACGATCTGCCGTCCATTCCGGTTCTTGGCTATCCCCTCGAGCGCCTTGGACTCGATCGGATTCGTGGGGAGCCCCGCGAGGCGTGCCGAATCGAGCAGGACCTCCACGGCATACCGATAGGCGGGGTCGAGCCGGCTGAGCGGATCGAGTGTCCGCGCGCTCGTTTCGTCCTGCGCTCGCGTGGAGGCCGGAAGCAGCAGCGCGAGCATGAGGGCGCACAGGCGCCAGGAGAGGATTTTCACAGGGAGGATCCCTTCACGAACAGCACGGAATTCGATCCGTAGCCGTCGTCGGGCGCGAGGGGTGCGGAGGGGTCGGTCACGAAGGAGGATCCATCGATGACGAACTGGTACGTGTGCAGCCCCGGATGGAGGGGAACGAACACGGTCCAGGTACCGTCGGTGCCAAGGGTCTGCATCGGCGTCGCCGACGCGTCCCAGCCGTTGAAATCTCCCACGACCGAGACGCGCGCGGCCATGGGCGCGATCAGCACGAACTTGACGGCGCGCGGTGCCAGGGAGTCCGGGAGTTGCGGTGCGCCCGCAACCACAGCTGCGCGCTGTTCGGCCGAAGGGCCGTCCCGGTGAATGAGAAGCCCGCTGATGACGCCGATGCCGACCAGGCCCGCGGCGAGCGCCGCGGACGCCAGCGGGGGCAGGGCGAAACGGCGGGGCTCGAGCATCCATGCAAGCGCCGCTCGCCGCTGGGGTGCTGGCTCGGCGCGGATGGCCTCCAGGAGCCGCTCGCGCGCGCCGGCGGCGAGAGCGACGGGGCGACGCGCCTCGTCGACAATGCGCTGCAGGTCCGGCTCGAGAGATTCCACTTGATCACTCATCCTTTGATGTGCTCCCACCGCGCTCTGAGTCGATCGCACGCGCGCTTCACTCGCATTTTTAGCGCCGAGACACCGACGCCGGTCATCTGAGCCATTTCCTCGTAGCTCAACTCCTCCACGTACTTCAACACAAACGCTTCGCGCAGCAGCGGTTCCAGCTCCGCAAGCGCCCGTTGCACCAGCTCATCATCTTCCCCGGTCCAGCCCTGTCGCCGGTCAGGCGCGTTGAGCAGCAAAGCCTCTTCACGCACGAACACCCGCTCCCGATGGCTTCGCCGGGCCGCGATGCTGCGACACTGGTTGACCAGAATCCTGTACAGCCATGCACTGAACTTGTCCCGCTCCTGATACTTCGCGAGCGAGCGATAGGCGCGCAGAAACGTGGCCTGCAGTGCGTCTTCCGCATCATCCCGATTGCCCAGCAAACGCACCGCGAAGCGCGCGCAGCGCTCGTAGTACCGGTCGACCAGGGTCGAGAACGCATCCACGTCGCCGTTCAGAACGCGCTGAACGTCGGCGGCGTCGCTCATCTCATTAGCAATAACCCACCTCCGGGGCCGCCGCGTCACTTTTCCGGCGGATGTCGCGCCTTTTTCGTTCGGGAACGGAGCGCTTGAGAGGGGAATGACCCCGTGATGCGGGTCACAACGCGCTCTGAGCCAATCTAGCCCTCGTGTAACACCCGCGAACGGCTACCGCACCCTACCGAGGCGGGAGACGAAGACAGTTTCCGCGGCGGCTCGACGGCGCACCGTGATGCTCAGGTTGGCCGCCCCCGCCCCCAGCCCCCAGCCGTCGAACGCCAGGGAATCGCGTGTCCCATGCAGTGCAACCCCGTGGGCCTCCCCGATGTTTCGCGTCAACACCAGTTCGGGCCCGCGCTGAACGCGCAGCAGCCCGCTCCCGGCATCCACGTGCACCGCCACCGCGGACTGGCCGGCCAGGGCGAGCGTCCGCGCGGCACTCAGCGTTGCGGCTACGTCCCCGGCCGCCGAATGCACGGCGATCCGGTCGAGGACGTGCAGCGAGCGCGGGATGGCGATGGCCATCAGGATGCCGATCATCGAGAGGACGATCAGCAACTCGATGAGGGAATGGGCCCTTTGCCGCGTGAATTCCCGCATGCCCGCAACCTGCCGCCTTCGGCACGGACCCTCGGCATCCTTCGGTTGCGACACGGTACGTTTGATTTCGATCCGTCGTGAATGTTGGCGCGACTGACACTTTCCCCGCACCCTCTCGACCGCCAATTTGTCGCATCATTGTCTCTCCCCCCCCCCGGACTGCCATGCGTCCAGCGCTTCTGCTCGCCTCGCTCGTGCTCGTTTCCTGCAGGGACCCCCGTGCCGAAGCCAATATCGCCATGGCGATGGTCGAGATGGGAACGGCGGTGAATCACATCCAGCAGGACGCCGCAATCCTGCAGTGGCAGGTGGATTCCCTTCAGCAGGTCGTGGCGCGGCAGGATACCATCATCAACCGCCTCGCGTCGCACGTCGGCATGCCGATCGGGCCGCGCTAACGCATCGGGGAGGACCGGTGACGATCACCATCGAGTATTGCACGCTGTGAAACTACGAACCCCGGGCCGTCAGTCTGGCGGCCGAGATCCGCGACCGGTTTCCGTCCGCCGAGGTCAGCCTGATTCCGTCCGGCAAGGGACGGTTCGAGGTGGCGCGCGATGGCGTTCCGATCTTCGAGAAATCCCGGCTCGACCGGCACGCGAAGCCCGGGGAGATCATCGCCCTGCTCTCCGCCTGAGCTGAATGCGTCTCGCGATTTCCACCGGCGGCGGCGACGCGCCTGGTCTCAACGCCGTCATCCGCGCGGCCGTGCTTACGGCGATCAGTCGCGGCTGGGAGGTGCTTGGCATCAAGCGCGGCTTTGCCGGGCTGCTGGGCGAGGACGACGTCGTGTCGCTGACGCGCGATTCGGTGCGCGGCATCGCGCACGAGGGCGGGACGATCCTGCGCACCACGAACCGGGGCAATCCGTTCTGCTGGCCGCGCAAGAGGCCCGATGGCACGTTCGAGGAGGTGGACCGCAGCGACGAGCTGATCGCGAACGCGCGGCAGCTCGGCATCGACGCGCTCATCGCCATCGGCGGCGACGGCACGCTGGAGATCGCCAGCCAGCTGTCCCACAAGGGAATGTGTATCGTCGGCGTGCCCAAGACGATCGACAACGATGTGGCCGGCACGATCACCACGTTCGGCTTTGACACCGCGGTGAGCACCGCGCTCGATGCGATCGACAAGCTGCACACCACCGCCGAGAGCCATGACCGCGTCATCGTGATCGAGGTGATGGGACGGAACTCCGGCTTCATCGCATTGCACTCGGGGCTCGCCGGAACCGCCGACGTCATCCTCATTCCCGAGATTCCCTACGAGCTGTCCCGGGTGTGCGACAAGATCATGGCGCGCGACCGCGCGGGGCGCGGCTTCTCGATCGTCGTCGTCGCCGAGGGCGCGATCCCGAAGGGCGGCACCGCCTCCGTGATGGGCGCGTCGCTGCCCGGACAGGACCGCCGCGTGGGCGGGATCTGCGGCCGCATCGCGTACGAGATCCAGCAGCAGACGGGGAAGGAGACGCGTGCGCTCGTGCTCGGGCATCTCCAGCGCGGCGGCACGCCCACCGGCTACGACCGACTCCTCGCCACGCGCTTCGGCGGCGCCGCGGTTCGCGCCGTGGAGGAGAAGAAATGGGGGCACATGGTGGCGTTGCAGTCGCCGCACATCGTGGCCATTCCGATGGCGGATGCGCTGCGCGAAACGAAGCGCGTGGACCCGATGCACGATGTGGTGCGCACCGCCCGCGATTCCGGGATCAGCTTCGGCGACTGACCCCCGGTTTTGAGGACACAGCAGTCCAGCGTCCGAGACAGTTTGACCGGGCGCCACGAACGGGACAGTATTCTAAGTGGCTGTCTCATGCATACTTAGCACGATACCGACAAGTGGCACCGGCTCTGCCTAATACACGACATCATGAAGCTCTTCGTAGCGATGGTCATTGGGGTGGTCGCGCTCGCTCCCAGCGGGGCGGGGCTCCTGGCGCAGGGACGTTCCCAGGAGCGGGCCCGGCCGGACACGTCGCGCGAGATTCCGGTGAGCGCGCGGCCCCCCGCGGGGATGTGCCGCATCTGGCTGGAGAACGTTCCGGTCGCGCAGCAGCCGGCGCCCACGGATTGCGCGAGCGCGGTGCGCAACCGGCCCGCGAAGGGGCGCGTCGTGTTCGGGGACGACTACGCGAAGACGCGAACCGCGAAGGGCGACACCGCCAAGCCGAAGCTCCCGGTGAGAGGCTTCGCGCCCGCGAACGCAGTCCAGAAGAAGCCCGACACCACGTTCCGGCCGCGCAGGCCGCGCCCGTAGCAGCGACGCCCGTAGCAGCGACGCCCGTAGCAGCGACGCCCGGCGCCGCGACGGCTGGGCGCGCGCGCCACTCGGTGGCGGCGTCATCCTTGCTCCTGCCGCGCGCGTAAATGCGCAGCGTCCACGAGCCCTGGCTTCCGCCCGACCGCGAAGCGTTCGTACAGGCCGACCCGCCTACGGGGCGCGTCATCGTCATCGCGCCCACGCGTGCGGCATGCGAAACGATCGAGCTCGCCCTCGCCCTGCGCATCGACACCTTCCTCGAGACGAACCACGGCGCGCGCGTGCGCGAGCTGGCGCGATCGGGCCAGGGATTCGGCATCGTCGCCGGCACGGGCACGGGGAAGACGCTGGCCATCCGTCCGATCGCGGAAGAGATCCTGGGGACGAAGGCGCTCAAGGTCGGGGTGGTCAACCGCGAGCGCGAGGCCACGCCCGACACGCCGAGCTGGAACGTCATCATCGTCACCACGGGCATCGCGCGGCGCTGGTTCGAGGAGAACGACATTCTGCCGAGCGACACGCTCGTGGTGGACGAGATCCATCAGACGTCGGCGGAGCTCGAGCTGTGTCTCGCGCTGGGCAAGCGCACACGGTGCCGCTTCATATGGTTGTCCGCCACCGTGGATCCCACGTTTTATCGTGAGTATCTCGATTCGGCGGACGTCCTCGAGGTGTACGAGTTCGACCAGGAGAAGGCGGCGCAGGTGAAGGTCGTGCGGAAGGATCCGCTGGAGTTTCTCGATCATCGCTTTCTTCAGCAGGTGCGCAAGGAGCGCCGCGGCGTGGCGATGTTCGTTCCGACGCGCAAGGGCGTGGAAGAGGTGGCGTCGCACGTGCAGCACCACGCGCCCGGCGTGACCACGGCGTTCTACCACGGCGGGGAACCGATTCGCATCCTGCGTCCCTTCCTGGAGCAGGGAGAACGGAAGCCGTACTTCCTCTCGATGACGGCGGCGGGACAAAGCGCGCTGAACGTGCGTGGGCTGGACACCGTGATCATCGACGACAAGCGGTTTTTCAACGTGATCGACCGCGGCCGCAACGTGCTCACGCAGGAGCACCTGGGCGCGAACGAGATTCTCCAGATGGCGGGCCGGGTGCACGGCCGCGTGGCCGGCGGGCGCGTCTTCATCCTGTCCGACCGCGACATCTTCTTCACCGCGCTGAAGCCGACCGCGCCGGAGTTCCAGCTGGCGGGCGACTCGGAGCGCGTCGCGATGACCTGCGCGGCGCTCGGCGTGCGCGCGGACGAGCTGGACCTTCCCGTGCCGCTGGACAAGGTGGCCTATCGCAACGCCGTGTCGCTGCTGGAGCAGCGCGGCATCATCGACAAGGGGCGGCTCACCAAATACGGCCGTGCCGTGGAAGCGATGCCCGTGGAGCGCAACTGGGCCGAGCTGCTGGTGAACGGCGACGACGACCTGATGCCTTGCCTCGCGGTGATGGCGTCGATCGAGTCGCTGCACCGGATGACGCGCGAGGAACGGGATCTCGATGGCGTGATCGTTCCCGGCAGCGATCATCTCACGGCGTACAACCTGTACGCCGAGGCGTTCGAGACCGCCGGGCGGATGGGGGAAGTGTACGGACTCCCGCGCCACCTGTTCGACGAGCAGGAGGTGGACGACTGGGCGGAACGGCGCGGGGTGCTCGTGAAGTCGGTGGAGGACGCCGCGCTGGGCATGGCCAGCATCTACCGCGCCGTGGGGCTCGCGCTGCCACACCGGATGCCCAACGCGGGGGAGGGAACGTTAGCGAAATTTCAGGAGCTGCTCGCGCGGTTCATGCCGTTCTCCCTGGTGATCGACGAGGCAACCGCGGCCGGGGAAAACGTCCGGGTGTCCAAGACGAGCGTCGCGGGCAGCTGGGGTGCGATCGCCGGCGACCTGCGCTACTTCGCGGACAAGATGGGCATTCCGCGCGCGGGGATCGAAGGCACCAACGTGCCCATGGCGATGATCCGGCGGTACGCCGTGGAGAGCGCGCCGGAGCTGGCGTTCACCCCCGACTCCAAACGGGCGCCGCTCGTGCTGAAACGGCGCGTGAGTTATCACGGCTTCGAGCTCGAGCGCGAGGTGGAACCGATCGACGCGGTACCGCCGGAGTTGCAGCCGCGGGCGCGCCGCCTCATGGCGGAGTCCCTCGCGCGCGGCGAGGCGCGGCATGGCGCGGCGCGGCACGACCGCGTGGCGATCGAGGAAATCCGCGAAAGCTGGCGCCGCTCGGGCGGGACCACGCCCCGGCTCGGCGTCGACGAGCTGGCGCAGCTCTATGAAGGGCAGCTCGCCGAGCAGGGCGTGACGTCGTTCGACGACTTCCAGCGCGCGCGTCTGGGCATCGACGACGAGGCAATCCTGCCGCAGCGCGAGCGGGCACGGTATCTGTCGCTGCCGGACGTGGTCGAGATCCGCGGGCGCGAGATTCCGGTGCGGTACGATGTGGAGGAAACGCCCGAAGGCAATCGCGCGGTGGCGCGCCTGACGCTGCCGGAGAAATTCGCGCGGAATCTCGTGGAGGAGGAATTGCCCGTGCTCGATCGTCCGCTGCGGTTCGTGGTGACGCGGGGACAACGCGGCGCGGCGCGCGGCGACACGCTGGACGCGCTGCGCCACGAGCTGGAGCGGCCGTTCACGGACGACGAGCTTGCGCACCTGGATCGCGCGGCCCGGCGCCAGCGCGAGGAGCGGCACCAGCCGACCCGCAAACCCAAGCGCGGTCCGGGACGGGGACCCAAGGGCGGGCGCAAGCGCCGCTAAGGATCCTCTGAACGATGCACGTTCAAGTATTGGTTCTTCACGGAATTCCGGGGGGAGAGGCACTTCATCGCGGATGGTCGCGGACCAGGTCCAGCGTCCGAACCACGGAGGACACGGAGGCACGGACGACCGTAGGTGGCGATGACGGCCCGATGACGTGTACAAGCAGCTTCATGCCATGGCCTCCGGCAGATCACCGCGTCCACCTCGGTTGATTCATGCGCCACGAAACGCGCAACAAGTGTTCGTCGACGAGTGCACCGGCGATGTAGTGGACGCGGCATTCAAGGTTCACTCGGCGCTCGGACCCGGTTTGCTCGAAAGCGCCTATGCAGCCTGCCTTGCGCACGAGCTTCGCGTGCGGGGGCGCGAAGTAAAGACGCAACTTCCTCTCCCAATCGAGTATGACGGAATGCGGATCGACGCCGGGTATCGCCTCGACATGCTCGTTGATGACATCGTGGTAGTGGAGCTCAAGGCCGTTGCCAAGGTCCTTCCGATTCATCATGCCCAGCTGCTGTCCTATCTGAAAGTTGAGCAGGCGCGCTGCCGGCCTCTTGATCAACTTCCACGAAGTCCACCTCAAAGATGGCGTCAAGCGCATTGTGACCTTCTCGTAGCCAGGTTCGCGACTGAACTCCTTCGCTCTCTCCGTGCCCTCCGTGCCCTCCGTGGTCCGCATCGACCGACTTCAGACGATCCCTAGTCGTGCAGCAGGCGCTCGGCGACCACGCGCGATCCCTCGATGTTGACCTCCAGCCGCTCCGTCCGGTAGGCGCGAAACCCGCGCGACTGATACGACGGCACGGCGCGCGGCGAGTCCAGGGTGCACGTGTGGAGCCACACGCGGTGGCCGCCCATCGCGAATGCCTCACGCACCGCGCGCGTGAGCAGCATCCCGCCGATGCCGCGTCCGATGAACGTCGACACGAGCCCGATGTACACGATTTCCACAGAGCCGTCGTCGAGGCGCTGCAACTCGAAATAGCCAGCCACGTCCTCGCCGGCCCGCGCCAGCCAGAGGCCCACGGACGGCGACGCGAGGTGGCGCGCGAGCTCGTCGTCGCTCCACTCCAGGCGGTCGTGCCAGTACCACTCGGCGCCGACATCGTGGTACAGCCCGCGATACGTCTCCACGGGACAGGGGGCGAGCTGCTCGATGGTGACGCCGGCCACGTCCTTCGCCGGACGAAGCGCCGCCGGGTGTTCGAGCGCGAGGTACGTCCGAACGACCTGGACGCTGCGCAGGGTTATGTCGCCCGGGCGCGGGCGCGGTGGCGCGCGGCCTTGGCGCGGTTGCCGCACGTGGACATGTCGCACCAGCGTCGCGCGGCGTTCTTGGTACCGTCGTAGAAGACGCGCGCACAGCGGGGATCGGCGCAGCGGCGCACGCGCGCGAGTTCGCCGAGGATCAGCGCGTCCGCCGCGGACTCCACCACGGGGATCATGAGTCCGGCGAAGGCGTCGCCCACCGGCACGAAGGACCGCGCGAACGTGCCGTCCGCGCGCATCTCGAGGCGGCGCGTGCCCGCGCTGCGTCCCAGCACGCGGTTGATCTCCGCCAGCACGTCCAGCCGCACCTGCTGCGTCACCGCGCCGCGCTCGGCGAGCACGCGCAGCGCCGAGCGCACGCGGCGGGCGTCCACCAGCGCGGCTGTCGCCCCGCTCGGCTGCTGGACCGCACGGCGGCGCATCATCTGCGCCCGGTCGCCATCCAGGGACACCGAAGACTCGAGCCAGGCCACCAGCCCGTCGAAATCGCCAACCTGGTCTCCGGCATGCACGCCGCCGTCGGTGTTGACGAAGTCCAGCCACAAGCGTTCGCCCACAAAGGTGAATGTGGAGCGACTGGTCCGCGCGCTCGTCATGGGCGGCGGTGTCAGCTCGGCGGAGGGCGGCGTCGCTGTCGTCAGCATTGGCCGTCTAGCATATCGCGCCGCGCAGAGGTGCGCTAGACGCGGTTTCCGAACCAGGTCCCTAGGTTCGCACCGATTGCGGCTCGCCGGGAGACCGCAATCCCGGGATCTTCGCGCGCCGCTTTGCCAGCGCCTGCAATCCATCGTACGCGGCGTACTTGAAGGCGTCCGACAGCGCGGGGTAGTTGAACACGCTCTGGATGAAATAGTCGATGGTGCCGCCAAAGCTCATCACGCACGCGGCCAGGTGGATCAGCTCGCAGGCCTGCTCGCCCACGATGGACACGCCGAGCACTCGCTGGTCGTCGGGGCTGAAGATGAGCTTCACGAAACCATCGGTGTCGCCGAGAATCTGGCCGCGCGGATTGGAGCGGTAGCTCGCGCGTCCCACTTCGTAGGGCACCTCGCGCGCCTTGAGCGTGTCTTCCGTCTCTCCGACGGTCGCGATCTCCGGAATGGTCCACACGCCATAGGGAAGCACCGACGACACCTCCCGCTTGTACCGCAGATCGAACGCGTGACACACGGCGACGCGCGCCTGCTCCATCGCGGTGGACGCGAGCGCCGGAAATCCGATGATGTCGCCCGCCGCGTAGATGCTGGGCACCGCGGTCCGGTAGTTCGCGTCCACCTGCACGTAGCCGCGCTGGTTGCACTGGACGCCGACCGCCTCGAGCCCGAGTCCGTCGGTGTTGCCCACCCGCCCCGCGCTGAAGAGCACGACGTCGCTGTACACGGTGTTGCCGTCGGTGAGCACGACGCGTGCGTGCTCGCCCTCGACCGCGATCTCCGTGGGCTCGGTATTCACGAGGACGGAGATCCCCACGCGCGAGGTCATCTGCTGGCGCAGGGCGTCGCCCACTTCCGCATCCAGATGCGCGAGCAGGCGCGAGCGGGAATTGACGATCGTGACCTTCACGCCGAGCGCGGCAAAGATGCACGCGTACTCGCATCCGATCACGCCGCCGCCGATGACCACCATGCGCGCGGGAATCTTCTCGAGGGTCAGCAGGGAATCGCTGTCGACGATGATCGTGCCGTCCACCGCCACGCCCGTGGGCTGTTGCGGATGCGAGCCGGTGGCGAGCAGAATCGCGTCGGCGGTGATGGTGCGGTTCTCCTCACCGTAGCGCGCCACGTCCACCGCGTTCGGCCCCGTGACGGTGGCCGTTCCCTGAACGACGGTGACGTGGTGCCGCTTGAGGTTGTCGTCGATCAGCGCCCACGAGGCTTCCACGACCGCTCGCTCGCGGTACATGAAGTCGGCGATGGTGATGTCGTGCTTCACGCGCAGATCCACGCCGTACAGGCCGCGCTGGCGCAGTCCGCTGAAGTACAGGGCGGTTTCGCGCAGTGTCTTGGAGGGAATCGTTCCCGTGTTCACGGCCGCGCCCCCTGGCCGTGGAGCGCGCTCGATCACGCAAACGCGCTTGCCGAAGTATGCGGCCTGCGCCGCGCCTTTTTCGCCGGCGGGACCGGCACCGATGACGACGAGGTCGAAGTGATCGCTCATGGGCCTGGGAGCAGGGTCAGCGCATCCTCTCGATACTGGAGCCAGCCGCCCTCCTCCTCCGCCACGAGTTCCACTTCGGTCCCCAGCGGGAGCGTGAGGTTCGGAATCTCGTGGCCCGCGGGAAAGTCCATGAGGACGGGCACGTCCAGGTCGGCCACGAGGTCCAGCACGAAGTCGTCGAACTCGTCCTCCTCCGAGCGATCGAGCGAGAGGTGCCCGAAGACGATGCCGCGCACGCGCTGGAGCAGCCCCGCCGCGCGCAGATGGAGCAGCCGCTCGTCCACCACCGACATGGGGTCCTTGGTTTCCTCGAGGAAGAGAATGGCGTCGTCCACCGGCACCTCGTACGGCGTGCCGATGGATTGCTGCACGAGCGAGAGGTTGCCACCCACCAGACGACCGACGGCGTGTCCGGGTCGCACCGACCGGCATGCGCCGCGGCCAAGGCGCGCGCCGGGCTGCGGCACGGTGAGCGCCGTCAGCAGCGATGCCATCGTGGGATCGCGCTGCCCGGGAGCCAGGTCGTCCACCGTGGGACCGTGAAAGGTGCGCAAGCCGGCGCGGCGGTTCAGCCACAGGTGCAACGCGGTGATGTCCGAGTAGCCCACGAAGCTCTTCGGGTTGAGCCGGAACAGCTCCGGCTCGAGGTACGGGATCATGCGCACGGCACCATAGCCCCCGGTGCCTCCGATGACGGCGGTGATCTCCGGATCGGCCCACATGGCCATGAAGTTCTCCGCGCGTCGCTCATCCTCCTGGCGCTGGAACCGGCGGTGCGTCATCAGCTCGGGGTCCAGGCGCACGCGGTAGCCCGCGCGCTCCAGCGCGCGAACGCCGCGCGTCAGCCATCCCTCCCGCGGCGAGTACGACGGCGCGACCACGCCGATGGTGTCGCCTTTCAGGAGCGCGCGCGGAAGGAGAAGGGACCCCGACGCGGATTCCGTTGCGGTCGGGGCGAGGTCGGCGATGAGAGTCATTCTGGGCGACGGCGGGTGGTGGCTGGAATGTACCCCGCTGTCCGGAACCCAGCGACCAAATCGCCGCGTTCGTCACCGAAAGCACCGCACGGGGGCTAAATTCCGGCATGCCCCCTCCTGACCCAAGTACCTACTACAGAAAGGGTTTCGGCCTCAAAGCCGAAGTCCAGGACGAGTTGGCCGCCGACTACAGCGGCCGGCTTGTGGACCGCATGCGGGCAGAGGACTACACCCTGACCGTGGGGGACGTGACCATTCGCCTGGCGCGGGAATTCGGCTTCTGCTATGGCGTGGAGCGCGCGGTGGACTACGCCTACCAGGCGCGCCGCAAGTTCCCGGGGCGCCGCACCTGGCTCGTGGGCGAGATCATCCACAACCCGCACGTCAATGAACGCCTGCGGGACATGGGCATCGAGATCCTCCTGCCCAGCGATGGCGCGTTCGATTTTTCGCGAGTGACGCCGGACGACGTCGTGATCCTTCCGGCCTTCGGCGTGACCATCCACGACTTCGAGACGCTGCGCGGCATCGGCTGCGTGCTCGTGGATACCACGTGCGGCTCGGTGCTCAACGTGTGGAAGCGCGTGGACAGCTATGCCCGCGACGGCTTCACCGCGCTCATCCACGGCAAGCACTATCACGAGGAAACCCGCGCGACGGCGTCGCAGGCGCGCAAGCACCAGGGGCACTACCTGATCGTTCGGGACATGAATGAAGCACGCCTGGTGTGCGACTTCATCGAAGGACGCGCGGATGCGGAAACACTCATGACAACGCTCGGCCATACAGCGTCGCCGGGGTTCGATCCCGCGCGCGACCTCCAGCGGGTGGGCGTGGCGAATCAGACGACGATGCTCGCGAGCGAATCGCTCGCCATCGGCGCGGCGGTCGGCGACGCCATCGCGCGCGCCCGCGGCCAGGAAGCCCTCCAGGCGGATTTCCGCACCTTCGACACGATCTGCAGCGCCACCCAGGAGCGGCAGGACGCGGTGAAGGACCTCCTGCGCGACCCGCTCGACGTGATGGTCGTGATCGGTGGGTTCAATTCCAGCAACACCATCTCCCTCGCGGCACTCTGCGCCGAACAGGTGGCCACGTACCACGTGGAATCGCCGCGCGGAATCGATCCGGACGCGGGCACGGTGCACTACCGCCTGCCCGGCGTGCACCATCACGAGGCGGACAAGCGCGGCTGGCTGCCGGTCGGGCCGGTGGTGCTCGGCATCACGGCCGGGGCGAGCACGCCGAATTCCAAGATCGGCGAGGCGGTGGTGCGCATCCTGGCGACGCGCGGGCTGGAACTGCCGGACGTGGCGTGAGCGGTCGCGCTCCCGCGTGGCGCTCGCGACGGAACCGACGCTGACCGCCCACCGCTGACTCGACATCTGAATGGAGTTCACGCAGTACATCGCCCTGGGTGATTCGATGTCCATCGATCTCTATCCGGCGCTCGATGCTGGTGAGATCGATGTGGCCGTCGCGCTCGAATGGAATGCGCACGCGGGCGCCGTGGCGCCGCTGGGCGCCGCGTCCCTGCTGCACCGGAACGATGACGGCCGCTATCCCGAATTCGAGGGGCAGGACCTCGTGACCCGCTACGGTGACCTCGCGGTGGCCAACGTGGCCGAGGATGGCGCGACGATCGGCGACGTCTTCGGGTCGCAGCTCCCCCAGGTCGAGGCAAGCGACGAGCCAACCCTGTTCACGCTGACCATCGGCGGGAACGACCTGCTCAGCGCCTTCGCCAACCGTCCGGCCCCCGCCCTGCTGCGGATGGTCGTCCGCGACATCGGCGACGCGCTGGACTTCCTGCTGGAGTCGCTGCGCCGCGTGCGCCCCGCCTCGCTGCTGATCGTCACCACGGTATACGATCCGTCCGACGACACGCGAAAGATCCCCGGCGTGTTCGACGGTGGGGCGCTGCCGCTGGAGTCGCTGCACGAGTTGAACGACCGGATCCGCGCGGCGGTGCGCGCCGCGCCGCGTGCCGCGCTGGCGGATGCCTACGCGCATTTCCTGGGGCACGGCGTGACCGCGGCGCCCGCCGACCGCTGGTACTGGACGCGCTCGTGGATCGAGCCGAGTGCGGTAGGGGCGAGTGAAATTCGCCGGCTGTGGCTTGACGCCCTGCACCTCCTGACCGAAGACTGAGGGATGGCGGACTTCCGCGAACAGCTCGACGCCCTCCGGGCCACGGAACGGCGCGTCGCGATGGCGACGCTGGTGGGCGCACGCGGCGGCAGTCCGCGTCCACTGGGGGCCAAGCTGTTCGTCGGCGAGGGGGGCGGGGGGCGGCTGGTCGGTTCGGTGTCCATCGGCGGGTGCGTGGACGCGCGCGTCGTGGAGCACGGCGACCGCCTGCTGCGCGCCGGTCGCGCGGAGCGCGTGACGGTGAAGGTGGACGACGCGGAGGCGCTGGAACTGGGGCTCGCCTGCGGCGCGGAGTTCGACCTCCTGATCGAGCCCGTATCGCTCGACGGCACGGATCCCGCCGTCGCCGCGTACGAGTCGGCGGTGGACCTCAGCCGGTCCGGACGCGAAGCCTGGGTGGTCACCACGCTGGGCGCGGATGGCACGCCCACGCGTCGCGTGCATGCGGACCGGCACGAGGCGTCGGCGGGGGGGACGGAGTTCTTCGTCGAACGCTTCGCGCCCGCTGACGCGCTGGTCATTGTGGGCGCGTCGGACGTGGGCGCCGCGCTCGCTCGGCTCGCCCGCGCGCTGGGGATGCGCGTGATCGTGGTGGACGGGCGCGAGCGGTACGCCACCAGGGAGCGCTTTGCGTCCGCCGACGAGCTGCTGGTGGGCATGCCCGCGGAGCTGGCGCGTCCGTACTACCGGGACGGCACGTCGGTGGTGCTCGTCTCGCACGACTACAAGTACGAGCTGCCGATCCTGCGCGAGGCGCTGCGCGCGCCGGTGCGGTTCGTCGGCATGCTCGCTGGGCGCAAGCGCGGCGACGCGGTGCGCGCACTGTTGAAGGAGGATGGACTCTCCGACGCGGAGGTCGCGCGACTGCACTCGCCGATCGGGCTGGACATCGGCGGACGCGAGCCGGAGGAGATCGCGCTCAGCATCGCCGCGCAGCTCGTGGCGGTGCGGGAAGGAAAGCCGCTGGCGCGGCGGGCACAGGAGGGTGGGCGCTGATGTCACTGCCGTACGGTGCCACGGTGCTCGAGCACTTCCGGCACCCGCGCAACCAGCGACCGCTGGACCAGCCCACCGCGGCGCACGAGGGATACAACCCACTCTGTGGCGACCGCGTGCGGCTGGAGGTGCGCGTGGAGGCGGGCGCGATCCGCGCGGCGGCGTTCACGGCGAACGCGTGCGCGATCTGCACGGCGTCGGCGTCTCTGCTCACGGAGCGGGTGACCGGCGCACTGGTGGCCGACGTGCTCGCGCTCCGCGAGTCGGAGGTCGTCGCCGCGCTGGACACGGAGGTGCCGCCGGCGCGGACTGCCTGCGCGGTGCTTCCGCTTCGGGCGCTGCGCGCGGCGCTGGTCGGCCACAGCGCGCCGGCGTGATCGCGGCGCTGCTGCTGGCGGCCGGCCTGTCGAAGCGATTCGGCGCGCCGAAGTTGCTGGTCGAGCTGGAGGGCAGGCCGCTGGTGCGGTGGAGCGCGGAGGCGCTTGTCGAGCGGAGCGGGGGCGAGCCGATTGGCGAAGTGGTCGTCGTCACCGGCCGGGAGGACGCCGCGATCCGGCGCGCGCTGCACGGGCTGGCGGTGCGCTTCGCGGTCAACGCGACGCCAGAGCAGGGGATGGGCGGTTCGATCGCGTGCGGGATTGCGGCGATGGGAGCAGACGTGCGAGCCGTGGTGATCGCGCTGGCAGACGAGCCGAGGCCCAGCCGGTCCGCGCTGGAGCAGGTGGTGAGGCGCTACCTGGCGGGGGAGGGGGGGAGGGGCACGGCGATCGTGGTGCCCACGTTCCGCGGTGTGCCGGGCCACCCGGTGCTGTTCGATCGGAGCGTGTTCGAGGAACTGCTCCGGCTGCGCGGCGATCGGGGCGCGCGCGAGGTCGTCCAGCGCGACGCCACCCGCGTCGCCGTCCTCCCGCTGACGGACGAAGCGCCGAACGACGTGGACGTTCCCGGCGATCTCGGCCGATTCGCATAGCGGGGGCGTCGTCCAGTTGCGGTCAGCGGGCGCCGCTGGCATCGTTGCTCGACCTCGCCGCACGCCACCATCGTCACACTGAACCTCCGGGCCACGCCATGATCAGTCGCGCGTACCTGTCGCTCGCGGCGAGGTAGCGCCGTGTCCCAACCGGCGGGCGACACGACCGCCCGGCTCCGTGCCCTCGCGGCCGCGCGCGGCAGGATGGCGGCATCGCTCACTGCCGCGATGATCGCGATCTACTTCGGGTTCATCCTCCTCATCGCGTTCGGCAGGGACATTCTCGCCCGGCGCGTGGCGCCGGGGCTGAGCGTGGGCATCCTGCTGGGTGCGCTGGTGATCGTCGCGTCGTGGCTGCTCACGTGGGTGTATGTACGGTGGGCGAACCGCCACTATGACCCCGCCCTCAGGGCGATCGAGGCGCAGCGCGACGCGGAGCGGGGAACGCCGGCGCCATGAATCCGCAGACCGCGATCGGGCAGCCGAACACCATGGCCATGGTGTTCTTCTTCCTCTTCATCGCGATCACCCTCGGCATTACCTGGTGGGCGGCGAAGCGCACGCGCACCACCGAACATTTCTACGCCGCGGGGCGCACCATCACGCCGGCGCAGAACGGCTTCGCCCTCGCCGGCGACTACATGAGCGCGGCGTCGTTCCTCGGCATCGCCGGGCTGGTGTCGATGAGCGGCTTCGACGGGTTGATCTACTCCACCGGGTGGCTGGTGGGATGGCCGGTGGTGCTCTTTCTCATCGCGGAGCCGCTGCGGAACCTGGGCAAGTACACCTTCGCCGACGTCGTCGCCTCGCGCCTGTCGCAGACGCCGGTGCGCATCGCCGCGGCGATCGGCACCCTGGCGACCGTGATCTTCTACCTCATCGCGCAGATGGTGGGTGCGGGGGGCCTGATCCGGCTGATGTTCGGATTGTCATACGAGACGGCCATCGCCATCGTGGGCGCGGCGATGATCGCGTACGTCCTGTTCGGCGGCATGATCGCGACGACCTGGGTGCAGATCGTCAAGGCGTTCCTGCTGTTGGGCGGCGCGTTGCTGCTCGCGCTCATGGTCCTCGCGCGGTTCGGATGGAATCCGCTGGCGCTGTTCGCCGCCGCCGCGGAGCGGTACGGCGCTGCCGTGCTCGAGCCCGGGCAGCTCGTGTCGAATCCGTGGGACGCGATCTCGCTGGGCATGGCCCTGATGTTCGGCACCGCCGGCCTGCCGCACATTCTCATGCGCTTCTTCACGGTGCCCGACGCGAAGGCCGCGCGCACGTCCGTGTTCTACGCCACGGGACTGATCGGCTTCTTCTACCTGCTGACGTTCGTGCTGGGGTTTGGCGCGATGGTGCTCGTGGGGCCGGAGCTCATCCGTTCGGTGGACCGTGGCGGCAACATGGCCGCGCCCCTCCTGGCCGAGCTGCTGGGCGGCACGCCGTTCCTGGGCTTCATCGCCGCGGTGGCCTTCGCGACGATTCTCGCCGTGGTGGCGGGGCTGGCGCTCGCGGGCGCGTCCGCGCTGTCGCACGACCTGTGGGTGAACGTCGTGCGCCGCGGCAAGACGACCGGCACCGAGGAGCTCAGGGTCGCGCGCGCGGCGACGCTGGTGCTCGGCGTGCTCGCCGTGCTGCTCGGTATCACGTTCAAGAATCAGAACGTGGCGTTCATGGTCTCGCTGGCGTTCGCGATCGCCGCGAGCGGCAACTTTCCTGCGCTCCTCCTGTCGATCTTCTGGAAGCGCTTCACCACCGCCGGCGCCGTGTCCTGCATTCTCACGGGCACGATCGGCACGCTGCTGCTCATCTGGCTGTCGCCCACTATCCAGGTGGACCTGCTGCACCGCGCGGACGCGCCCTTTCCGCTGAAGAACCCGGCCCTGGTGACGATCCCGCTGGCATTCGCCACGGGCATTCTCGTCTCGCTCATGAGCCGGCGCGGGGACTCCGACGCGCGCTTCGTCCATCACGAGCGCCGCATGCATCTGGGCAGCAGCGGCGGCAGCGCCGAGACCGCGCCATAGCATTCGCCGACCACTTCTCGCGGCAGGCGTCCGTCTACGCCACGGCACGCCCCGGATACCCCGACGCGCTGTACGCGTTCGTCGCGTCGCTCGTGCCGCGGCGGCGCGCGGCGTGGGACTGCGCCACCGGGAGCGGTCAGGCGGCCGTGGACCTGGCTCGCTGGTTCGACCGCGTGATCGCGACGGACGCCAGCGCGGCGCAGATTGCCCATGCCGCTCCGGCGCCGCGCGTGGAATACCGCGTGGCGAGGGCCGAGTCGTCCGGTCTGGACCCCGCCTCAGTGGACCTCGTGGCGGTGGCACAGGCGCTCCACTGGCTGGACCACGAGCGGTTTTACGAGGAAGTGCGCCGCGTCACGGTGCCACGCGGGGTCATCGCCGCATGGTCCTACGGATCCTGCAGCGCCGGGGACGACATCGAGCCGCTGCTGCGCGACTTCGAGTTCGGCACCCTGGCTCCGTTCTGGAACGCGCAGCGCCGGTGGGTGGACGAGCACTACCGGACCATCCCCTTTCCGTTCGCGGAAGTCACGGCGCCCGCGTTTCGCATGCGAATGATCTGGACATTGCCCCAGTTTGGGGCGTATCTCAGCAGTTGGTCCGCCGTCGCGAACTACCGGGACGCGAATGGGCAGGATCCCGTCAGTCCGTTGCTGGAGCACATCGTCAATCACTGGGGACCGCAGGGCGCGACACGGGAAATCACGTGGCCGCTCGGCGTCCGCGTCGGGAGGATGGAATGAGAATGGCCGTGCGTTCGTTGATGGTCGTGGTACCGCTGCTGTGCGGGGTCAGCGCGAGCGCCAGTGCGCAGCGCCAGCCCCTTCCCCTGCCGCCCATCCCCGTGCTGTCCGCCGACGCGCTCGCGGCGCTGGACGAGCTGAGTCCGCGTTTCGCGATCGAAGCGGCGCTGACGCAGGGCTGGTTCCGTGATCGGACGGTGCTGTACTACAACTTCGGCGTGGTGCCGGCGCCGGTGATGCCCGCCCGAGTGCTGTGGCCGATTCACGGCTTCGACGCCCGCGGCAATCCGGTCGCGATGCGCGGACAGCGGCCGATCTTTTCGACGATTCCCGGGTTGCCGGGGTACAGCGGTCTCTGGCGCCTGGAGTATGTCGTCGTCGCGGACAACGTGCAGCCCAACCATCTCCGCACGGTGGCGTCGGTGGACGACCTCGTGCGACGCGGGCGCGCCAGCATCCGGGGGGGGGGCACGTCGCTGGAACTGAACCTTCCCATCGTGCCGCGCGGCTCACGCCTGGAGCGCGATTCCGTGGCCGGGTCGCCGGGCTGGTACGAAGGGCGCGAGGTGCAGTTCTTCGATTTCGGCGTGGCGAGCACGCGGCCGGCGCCGATGTGGCGCTTTGCGCGCGGCATGGACGTGGACGGCGAACCGGTGCTGCTCGAGGGGCAGCACAGCATCCTGGACAGCATTCCTACCGCGCCCACGTATCCCGATCTCTGGGACATCCGCTTCGTGCGGGTGGACTCCGCGTATCAACCCAATTCGCTGAAGAGCGCCGCGGCGCTTCGCAGTGCGCGGGTGGTCGTCGATTCGGCGCGGGTGGTGGCCAACCTGCCGGTCACGATCGTGGATGGCGCGCCCCTCGCGCGCACGCCCAGTCCGATCACCGTGTTCGCGGACGTGCGATCGCCGTTTCCACCGTCCCCAACCCTGACCCCGAGATTCTGATCGTTCGCGTTCCGGCACCAGCCGCCGCCTGATGCTGCCGCGCGTCCTCACGCTGCGCGACCTCGTGCTGTTCAACATGGTCGCGGTGATCGGCTTGCGGTGGCTGGCGACGTCGGCCAAGGCGGGGCCCGCCGCGCTCGTGCTCTGGGCGCTCGCGGTGATCTTCTTCTTCATCCCGCAGGGACTGGCCGTCAGCGAACTCGCGCGCCGCTACCCCGATGAGGGGGGCATCTACGCGTGGACCAAGCGCGCGCTTGGCGAGCGGCACGGATTCGTCTGCGGCTGGTGCTACTGGATCTGCAACGTGCTGTTCTATCCCATGCTCCTGATGAGCATGGCGGTGATCGCGACGTACGCCTTCGGCATGGGCGAGAGCGGACTGGCGTCGCGCTGGTCGTACGTCCTGGTGGTCACGCTGGGGGCACTCTGGCTGGCGGTGGGGCTCAACATCGTGGGGGTCTCCACGGGGCGGTGGTTGCAGAACGTCGGCGCCGTGGCGACCTACGTGCCCGGCGTGCTGATCGTGTGCCTCGGCGTGTACGCCGTCGCGATGGGCCAGCCCAGCGCGAACCCGATGACCGCGCGCGCGTTTCTGCCGGACCTCACCGACCTTGGATCGTTGAATCTCTGGGCGTCGATCGCGTTCGCCTTTGCCGGTCTGGAGCTGTCGGCGTCCATGGGGGGAGAGATCGCGCGACCCGAGCGCAACCTGCCGCGGGCCATTCTGGTATCAGCGCCTCTCATCGCGCTCGTGTACATCCTGGGCACCGGGGCGCTCCTCTGGCTCGTGCCGGCCGGGGAGCTGAACATCGTCTCGGGGTTGCTTCAGGGCATCGCCGCCGGCGCACAGCACATCTCGCCCGTGCTGCTGTGGCTCGTCCCCTTTTCAGCGGCCGCATACGCACTGGGGAACATCGGCGGCGTGGGTGCGTGGCTGAGCGGACCGGCCCGTGTGGCCTTCGTGATCGGCCTGGACCGCTACTTCCCGCCCATGTTCGGCCGGGTGCATCCCAGGTGGGGCACGCCCTATGTGGCGATCCTCACGCAGGCCACGCTCGCGACGGTGTTTCTCCTGCTCTCGGTGCTGGGGCGCGGAACGAAAGTCGAGACGGTGTATCTGATCCTCCTGGATACCCAGCTGCTGATCTATTTCATCCCGTTCCTCTATCTCTTTCTGTCGCTGGTCATCCTTCGGCGCCGGGACACGTCGGACGGGCTCGGGAGCGCACTGCTGATCGGGGGATCCGGCGGCGCGGTCACGCTGTTCGCGATGGTGATTGCGACCATTCCGCCAACCGGCACGGAAGCGCCGACGCTCTTCTTCCTGAAAGTGGTGGGCGGTGCCGCCGCGTTCGTCGGGTTGGGCGGGGTGCTGTACCTTCGGGCCCGGCGTCAGCCCCGCGCCGCCTGAGGGTCGCGGGTGTCCAGTTCGTGCTGAATGCGCTCGCGCTCCGCGGCCATTTCGTCCAGCGTCGGCGTGTTCTCACCCGTGGGCGGCATGCGCCCGAGCACCGCGTCCCGCGAGGCCGCGAGCACCGCCTCCAATGCCTCGATCCCGTCGTCCGTGGCTTCGTAGAACAGGTCGCTGAGCGCGGCTTCGGCGCGGCGCAGCTGATCCATGAGCGCCTTCGCGTGCCCCTTTCCGGGCATCACACCGCAGACCTTGGGTGACGCGCGGTTGCCAACGGGGCGGTGCAGCACGACGATGGTGCCGCGTTTTCCCGGCTGCATGTAGTACGACTCGACCGGCTTCTTCCGTTGCGGAGCGCCGCGCCGCGATCCGCGTTTCTTCGATGGGTTGGGCCGTTGCCTCGCCATAACCGTCCGGATCAATAAGGTGAGCCAAATATAGGATGGAGGGGAGGCATCCTCTATCCTCCTACGCATGCGCATCATCGCCGCACTGCTCGTGCTGCCCGTGACGGCATTCTGCCAGCCGGCGCCTCCCGTGGACACGACACTGCCCCCTCCCGTCCAGCGGGAGTTCAGGGCCCTCTGGGTGGCCACCGTCAACAACATGGACTGGCCGTCGCGCCCGGATCTGACCACGGCGGAGCAGCAACGCGAGCTGCTGGCGATTCTCGATCGGGCCGCGGCGCTGAAGATGAACGCCATCGTGTTCCAGGTCCGCCCCGAGGCGGACGCGCTCTATGTATCGGAGCTCGAGCCCTGGTCCCGCTACCTCACCGGCCAGCAGGGACGCCCGCCGTCCCCACTGTGGGATCCGCTGGAGTTCGCGGTGACGGAATCGCGAAAGCGGGGGATGGAGCTGCACGCGTGGTTCAATCCGTACCGACTGGCGTTCTGGCGGGAGCGGGAACGCTCGGCGCAGCACATCAGCAGCCGGCGTCCCGACCTGGTGAGAACCTACGCGCAATTCCTCTGGCTCGACCCCGGCCTGCGCGAGTCGCGTTCGCTGATGATGCGCGCGGTGCTGGACGTCGTGCGTCGCTACGACGTGGATGGCGTGCACATCGACGACTACTTCTATCCTTACCCGGAAATCAGTTCCGCCACCGGGCAGGTCATCGAGTTTCCGGACGCGCCCACGTTCCACGCGTATCAGCGCAACGGAGGTACGCTCTCCCGCGCGGACTGGCGGCGCAACAACGTGGACGAGCTCGTGCAGGAGTTCTATCAGGCGGTGAAGGCGGAAAAGCCGTGGGTGAAAGTGGGCATCAGTCCCTTCGGCATCTGGCGTCCCGGCGTTCCGGCGACGACGACCGCGGGGCTCGACCAGCACAACGAACTCTATGCGGACGTTCGCAAGTGGCTGAACGAGGGCTCGCTGGACTATCTCGCGCCGCAACTGTACTGGCCGGTGCGTCCCGCGGACCAGAGCTATCCGGTGCTGCTGCGATGGTGGGTGCAGGAGAACCTGAAGGGCAGGCACATCTGGCCGGGGCTCGCCCTCTACAAGCTGCCGCTCACCGGTCCACGGCGGATGACGGCGGATGACATCGTCGAGGAGATCGGCATCACGCGTGCGACGCCCGGCGCCACGGGCCACATTCATTTCAACGCGCGCGTGCTCATGAACAACGTGCAGGGCATCGGCGACCGCCTGGCCGCGATCTACGACGAGCCCGCGCTGGTGCCCGCGTCGCCGTGGCTGGACAGCATCGCGCCGGCCGGACCGAACGTGCGAGTGACGGATTCCACCGGATCCCAGGTTGTTCGATTCGAGGCCCAGCCGGGTGATTCCGTCTGGCAGTGGGTGGTGCAGGCTCGCCTCGCAGGGGCGTGGCACACGACGGTGCTTCCGCGCTCCCGTGAGAGTCTCATATTGCAGGGTCCACACGCTGCCGCGGATGCGGTCGCGGTCACGGCAGTGGATCGCACCGGCAACGCCAGCGCCGCCACGGTGGTCCCCCGGCCGCGCTGATGACAGGAGAATGACGGCTATGGCGAGTATGGTGGTCGCGCGTCCCTCGCAGTCCGAGTACGCGCCCTTTTATGGCGGCTACGTGGCCGCGGTCCCTGACGGCGACTTCCTCGCCCTGCTCGAGCGGCAGGGCCGGGAGACGATGGCCGCGCTTGGCACCGTCACGGAGGAACGCGCGGGGTTCCGCTATGCGCCGGGCAAGTGGAGCATTCGCGAAGTCATGGGGCACCTCACGGACGCGGAGCGTGTCTTCACGTATCGCGCGTTGCACTTTGCCCGCGGCGCCGGCACACCGTTGCCGTCGTTCGACGAGAACGCGTGGGCAGAGGTCGCAGGCGCCGAGCGGCGAACGCTGTCCGAGCATCTCGCGGAGTTCGCCGCGGTGCGCGCCGCCACGATCGCGCTGTTCCACGGCTTTTCCGAGGTGGAGTTCGGCCGGTCCGGCACGGCGAGCGGCAATCCCGTGTCGGTGCGCGCGCTCGCGTACATCACGGCCGGACACGAGCGGCATCACCTCACGGTGCTGCGAGAGAAGTACCGGGTGTAGATCCCACTCAACCACGGAGCGTACATGCGTCGTCTGCTGCCACTGGTCATCCTCCTTGCCACCACGGCCTGCGCGGCCCGCGCGCCGGTGGTCGAGTTCCGCCCGCGCGCCGGATCCACGGGGCCGTTCTCCGAAGCGGTTCGCGTGGACGGGCTGCTCTTCCTGTCCGGCATGCTGGGCACGGATTCCACCGGCCGGCTGGCGCCCGGAGGCGTGGGGCCGGAAACCCAGCAGACGCTGGAGAACATCAAGGCCGCGCTGGAGCGGAACGGCCTGGGAATGGATCGGGTAGTGAAGTGTACGGTCTTCCTGGCGGACATCGCGGAGTGGGCCGCGATGAATCGCGTGTACGCGACGTACTTCCCGACGAACCGCCCCGCGCGGTCCGCCGTCGGGGGTGCGGGGCTGGTACGCGGCGCGCGCGTGGAGATCGAGTGCATCGCCGCGATCCAGTGACGTGAACGAGGGGGGGCGTCCACACGCCGCGGCCCTGTGATGGATGACGGGGGAGGGGAAGCCGGATGAGGCAGCGGTGGTCGGAGGGGCAGACCAGGAGCGCCGCGGTGTCGAGCGCGGCGATCAGCGTGCTGGCGCACGCCGCGATCGTCGCGTTTGCCGTGATCGAAACGGCGAGGGTGCCGGACGAAGAGGAGGAACTGCACCGGTTCGCCATCGTGCGTTTTCTGGCGCCCCCCAACCGCGCGGCGGGACAGGAGTTTCAGCCGGAGATGATTCGTTTCGTATCCATCGCGGTGCCGGAGGGCCTCCTGCGGGCGCCAGTCGTCCCCGTGTCGGAAGTCCCCGCGCCCGCCGTGGCGCTGGGGGCCGACCTCTTCGATGCGCCGGAAACGCCCGAGCTGCCGGGCGTCGATTCGGTGTTCTCGATCGTGGACGTTGACAGCGCGGCGAGTCGGTACGAATGGAGCGCCGCGCCGGCGTTTCCACCCAGTTTGCTCGAAGCGCGGATTCCCGGATATGTGAAGGCCCAGTGGGTGGTGAACGAGTTCGGGTACGCGGATACCACGAGCCTGATCGTGCTGGAGGCCACGCATCCGGAATTCGGCAAGGCCGTCTCGGATGCGCTGCCGTACATGCGCTTTCGGCCGGCGAAGATCGGCGCCAGCGCCGTGCGACAGCGCGTGGAGCAGGAGTTCTATTTTCGCGTCACCGCGCCGGCCGACACGACGCGCGGCGCTCCCGCGGCGGCATGAGCCGACACACGGTGCGGCTGAAGGACATCGTCGTCGGCTGGTCGGATCTCGATGACGTCGATCCCGCCCTGGGACGCGCGCGCGGCCGCTTTCGCCCGGGCGTGGGGTACGAGCTGGTTCAACCGGTGTTCCAGCTGTACACCGAGGCGGTGCCGGCGCCCGGCGCGCAGGTGGCCGACGCGGAAAAGCTCGACCGGTACCATCGGTCGCGGGATGCGCTCGGACTGTCCCTGGAGGATGAGTCCGGCCGCGCCATCACCACGAGCGCGATTCACATTGCCGACTATTCCGATCGGCGCGGCGGGCACATCGAGCTGGACGTCCTGATCACGGATCGCGGCTACTGGGGCCGACGCGACCGCTGATCCCGTGTGCGGAAGCGGAGGAAGTGTCCAGCGTTCGAACCACGGAGGGCCGGAGGTCACGGAGGGATGGGTCAAAGCGGGCGGCTGTTTGGCGCGGATACAAGCCACGGAAGTTACGGAAGGATCAACGGATTAATTCCTTGGTGATTCGGCGAACGAGACTCGACCGCCGAGACAACAACAACATTCACGATCCGTAGTCGTTTCCGTTCATTCCGTGGCTTGTATCCGCGCCAAACAGCCGCCCGCTTGATCCATCCCCCCGTGCCCGCCGTGGTGCGCATCGACCGAACTCATCCGCGTCATCCGCGTCCATCCGCGTTTTTAGTGGAAATCGTGGCTCTTCGCGTACTCCGCTCCCAGCTCGGCCTGGAGTCCGCGAAAGTGACGGGCGCGGACGTTCACGACCCCCTGCTCGATCTGGAGCGCGCCGCGCACCAGCAACAGCGGCGTGGTTGAAATGAGCAGCGCCTGCTGCTCGAAGCGCCGGGGGGTGATCACGACGTTCACCATGCCGGTCTCGTCCTCGAGCGTGAGGAAGACGAACCCCTTGGCCGTACCGGGCCGTTGGCGACAGATGACGAGTCCCGCGACCGCCACCTGATCGCCATCGCGCGCGCGCTTCGCGAGTTCGGCGGCGGACAGCACGCCGTTCGGTTGCACCAATGGACGGAGATGCACCATGGGATGGCCGTTGAGCGAGAGGCCGGTCATGCGGTAGTCGGCCTCGGTGAGTTCCCCTGGCGACATGGCCGGCAAACGAGTTCTCGGCCGCGCCTTCGGCGCGGGTCGGTTCTCGGCGGCGCTTCGCGCCGGTGAAGCGTGCCCTGTTGCTGGCGGAGGGTGTTGTCTCGGGGCGAGTGGTCCCGCGTCGCCCCGGGCGGCGTCGAGCACGTTCCAGAGCGCGGCCCGGCGCCTGACCAGGTCTGGCTCGTGCGGCAGGAATCCGTCGAACGCGCCGGCCATCGCGAGGTGCCGCAGGGCCCGGCGATCGAAGCTCACGCGGCGCACGAAATCTTCGATCGAGGTGAAGGGTCCCTCCACGCGGGCACGCTCGAAGATCTCCCGGGACTTCGATCCGAGGCCCGTGATCAGGCGGAGGCCCAGACGCAAGAACGGCGGAGCCGGAGCGGGAGGGGGGAGACCGGCAGTCGGAGATGGGCGCGAGGTCGGCGTCGAGCCAGTGCGCGGTGCCCATTTCCGACGTTGCAGGGAATGATCCCACCGCGACTGCCGGATGTCGATCGGCAGCACCCGCACCCCGTGGCGTTTGGCGTCCTCGATGATCGTGCCGGGCGCGTAGAACCCCATCGGCTGCGCGTTCAGGATCGCGGCGGTGAACTCCGGCGCGTAGTAGTGCTTGAGGTACGCGGACGCGTACACGAGCAGCGCGAAGCTCGCCGCGTGCGACTCCGGAAATCCGTAGTCGGCGAACGCATTGATCTGGTTATAAATCCGCATCGCGACGTCCTCGGCGATGCCGTTGGCCCGCATGCCATCGATCAGTTTCTGGCAGATCGCGGACATGCGTTCGCGGCTGCGCTTGTGTCCCATGGCCTTTCTCAGCACGTCCGACTCACCTGGCGTGAAGCCGGCGCACGCGACGGCGACCTGCATCCCCTGCTCCTGAAACAGCGGAACGCCCAGGGTGCGCTTGAGAATCGGCTCCAGCGCCGGATGCGGATACGTCACCGCTTCCAGTCCCGCGCGGCGCCGCAGGTACGGATGCACCATGTCGCCCTGGATCGGGCCGGGGCGGATGATCGCCACCTCCACGACCAGATCGTAGAAGCAGCGGGGCTTGAGACGCGGGAGCGTGTTCATCTGCGCGCGCGACTCCACCTGGAAGACGCCGATCGTGTCTGCCGCGCAGAGGTCGTCGTAGACCGCCTGGTCGTCCATGTCGAGCTTGGCAAGGTCCACGGTGATGCCGCGCGTGCGGCGCACGTAAGCGATGCACTTCTGGATCAAGGTGAGCATCCCGAGGCCCAGGATGTCGATCTTCACGAGTCCCACGGGATCGAGATCGTCCTTCTCCCACTGGATCACGGTGCGATCCTGCATGGACGCAGGCTCGATGGGCACCACGGTGCAGAGCGGTTCCCGGGTGAGCACGAAGCCGCCGACGTGAATGGACCGGTGGCGCGGCAGCTGATGCAGCCCGTCCACGAGATCCGGCAGCACGTGCACGCGCCGGTCGGCGGGGTCGAGCCCGGCGTGTGCGATGACTCCCGAGTCCTTTCCGCGCAATGCCTCCGCGGTAGCGCGCGCGGAGAACCGGTCCGAGAGCGTGGCGAGCCGGTCCGCCTGCTCCACGGAGAAGCCGAGGACGCGCGCGGCGTCGCGCACCGCGCTGCGGCCGCGCCAGGTGATCTGCTCGCAGACCATCGCCGCGTGATCGCGTCCGTACTTGTCGTAGATGTACTGGATGACGTGCTCGCGCTCCTCGTGCGCGAAGTCGATGTCGATGTCCGGTGCCTCCGTGCGGTCCTCACTGAGAAACCGCTCGAAGAGCAGCCCGAGCGCGATGGGATCCACCGCGGTGATGCCCAGGCAGAAGCAGACGGCCGAGTTGGCGGCAGACCCGCGCCCCTGGCAGAGGATGCCGCGGCGGCGCGCGAACCGCACGATGTCCCAGACGATCAGGAAGTATCCCGCGAGTCCGAGCGTGCGGATGAGCGCGAGCTCGTGCGCGAGCTGCGCGTCGTGGCGGTCGGTTCGCCTGGCGCCCCACCGCTCCTCAGCGCCCTGCGCCACGAGGCGCTCGAGGTATTCGTCGGCCGAAACGCCGGGGGGGAGCGGAAACGCGGGGAGCGTTGGCGCGAGCTGCTCCATGCGAAACGCGCAGCGCTCCGCGATCGCCAGCGTCTGGCGGATCCCGCCCCCCCCCCCCTCCGGCGCGTGCTGCCAGCGCCGCGCCATCTGCGCGGCGCTCTTGAGGTACCACTCGCCGTTGGGGCGCAGCCGCGTTCCCATCTCGTCCAGCGTCCGCTCGTGCCTGAGACACGCGAGCACATCGTGGATCGCGCGGTCCCGTGCGCGCGCGTAGTGCACGTCGTTCGTCACGACCCACGGGATGCGCAGCGCGCGGGCGATGGCGATGAGCCGCGCCGACGTCTCGCGCTCCTCTGGGAGGCCGTGGTCCCAGCACTCGACGGCCACGCGGCGGTCGAAGATGTCGAGCCACGTGGCCACGACACTGCACGCCGCATCGACATCGCCTGCCGCCGCGAGCGACGGCGCCCAGCCGCGCGGACATCCCGTGAGCGCGAACAACCCGCCGGCATGGCGCGCCAGGGTGTCGAGGTCCACGCTCGGCGCGCCACGGTCGCTCCGCATGCGGGCGTGCGTGATGAGCGTGGAGAGGTGGCCGTAGCCCTCGCGCGTCTCGGCAAGGAGCACGATGTGATGGGAACCTGATGGGCCATGGCCGCTGTCCGAGATGGTCACTTCAGCCCCGATGATCGCGTCCACGCCACACGCGACGCCGGCCTGCGCAAACCGCACCGCGCCCCCGAGCTCGTCGTGGTCGGTGAGCGCGAGCGCGGGATAGCCCAGTTCCCTGGCGCGCTCCATCAGCGTTTCGGGGAGCGCGGCTCCGTCCAGGAGCGAGAACGCGGAATGGCAGTGCAGCTCGACGTAAGTCCCGTTTCGCTTCGCGTCAGTCATACCAGCCCTGCACCCACCAGCCCGCGGCATCGCGGTACAGCACCAGCTCCCCGCAGTCCGCGTCGCTCTCGCAACGCCAGTAGTCGCGGCCGTAGCCGTCGTTCCACCAGTCGCCGGACAGCCGCTCGGGCCCGACGGCGCTCGAGACGGCGAGCGTGCGGCCGCGCCAGGTGATCCGGCGGGGCCCGGCGTCGCGGTCCACGGCGACCCGCTCCGGGTCCGGCAGGAGTCGCAGCGCAGGGAAGTGGG
>JBBDYA010000056.1:32017-33423 GCA_040902005.1 Gemmatimonadaceae bacterium
GGACGGCCCGCGGTGCGGGCCAGCCGAGCACTTTTCTTCAGACCAGCTTCCACTACGCTCGGGAACGGGACTGTCCCGGAGAGACGGAGTCACCACCACGTCGGGCCCCAACTCGGCGCGCACCCGTTCGAGGGCCGCCTCCGCCGCGCCCGGATCGCGCCAGCTCGTGTCCAGCAGGTTGCCCTGATCCCCCGTGAGCGGCGACTGGAGCAGCACGGCGACGCGCACGGCGGTGACGGGCGCGGTGAGCGTCCAGCGGGCCAGCAATCCGCGGCAGCGCTCGAACAGCGGCGCCGGCCGCGCGAGCGGACGCGGCAGCCGGATCTCGCGCGTCACCGTGTGCGCCCGCGCGATCGGCAACGCACCGCGCGCGTCGTCCAGCGTGAGCGTGATGGACAGCGAGGCGATCGCGCGCCCCTCCGCCACCAGCTGCCGGGCCAGGCGCTCGACCGCGGGGCGCACGAGAAAGAGCACGGGCTCCATGGTGGTCGCGGGGGTCGCGAGCTCCAGTTCGACGTGTGGCGTCCGATCCGGACGCGCGAGCACGGGACGCCGCGGGTCGTCGCCGTGCGCCAGCCGCCACGCCGCCAGTCCGTCGCTTCCCCAGCGCTGCTCCACGTCCCCCGCATCCAGCGCGGTGAGCTGCCCGAGGGTCTGGATGCCCAGCGCGCGCAACGCGTCGCGCATCTCGCCATCCATCGGCAGGAGCGTGAGGGGCGCGTCCGCGAGATACCGGGCGTCCTGTCCCGGCGGGATGAGGCGCACGCCGCGGATCGGGGAGCCGCTCGCCCAGGTGGCGGCGCGCGCGGCCACGCAGCTGTCCGCGATCGCCACGCGCGCGTCCGGATGCCACTGCGCCGCGATCGCGAGCAGCGCGTGCGCGAACGCGCGTTCACCGCGGCCGCCCGCGGCGTGCGTCGCGAATCCGGACGCGCCGATCCACCACAGCCCCGGCGCGCCGGCCACCGGCGACACCTGCGGGCTGGCGGCGATGAACGCGGCCGTGGCGTCGCTGATGGCCGCGAGGACGGTGTTTTCGTCCCATGGCAGCACCTCGAGGGTGGCGCACAGCGCGCGGGCCTCGGTGAGTGTCATTCCCGCGCGCACGCCCGCGCGCGCGGCGCCGGCGGTCACCCCGCGCAGCCTGGGGCGGGTGGGCGCGCCGTCGGTGAGGACGAGCAGGGAAGCATCCCAGTGCGGCGGGTGCTCCGGCCGCGGAGATACGCCGTGCGGGTCAGCGGGTCTGCAACATGCCCCCCCCCCGCTCGTGTCCATGAGCAGGGGTAGCTGCACGTCGCCCTCGCCCGCGTCCCGCCGCCGCGCGCGCTGCACCGCGCCGATCG
This sequence comes from Gemmatimonadaceae bacterium, assembly GCA_040902005.1. Taxonomy (GTDB): domain Bacteria; phylum Gemmatimonadota; class Gemmatimonadetes; order Gemmatimonadales; family Gemmatimonadaceae; genus DASPMP01. The sequence continues at coordinate 33,361 of JBBDYA010000056.1, forward strand.
GGAACCTCGGGATGCGTACACAGGCGACGCGCCACTCCGTTTGCACACCCCCCCTCCCCTGCG
>JBBDYA010000057.1:0-5154 GCA_040902005.1 Gemmatimonadaceae bacterium
GATTGCCGCGGCGCAGGCCGCGCCCGAGCTCGACATCGCGATCGTCTCGAAGGTCTACCCGATGCGCAGCCACACCGTGTCCGCGGAGGGTGGCGCGGCCGGCGTGATCAAGCCGGGCGACTCGTTCGAGGCGCACATCCACGACACGATCTCGGGTTCGGACTGGCTCGCCGACCAGGATGCCGTCGAGGCGTTCGTGGAGGAGGCACCACTCGAGCTGCTCCAGCTCGAGCACTGGGGCTGCCCGTGGAGCCGCGAGCCGGACGGTAGCGTGGCGGTACGGCCGTTCGGTGGGATGACGAGCGAGCGCACGTGGTTCGCCGCCGACAAGACCGGCTTCCACATGCTGCACACGCTCTTCCAGACGTCGCTTCAGCACGCCCGCGTCAGCCGCTACGACGAGTGGTTCGTGACGCGGCTGCTCGTCGAAGACGGTCGCTGCCAGGGCGTCGCCGCGATCGAGCTGCGCAGCGGGCAGATGCGGGCGATCCTCGGCAAGGCCGTGATCCTCTGCACCGGCGGCTTCGGACGGATCTTCCCCTTCACGACGAACGCGGCGATCAAGACCGGCGATGGCCTCGGCCTCGCGTACCGGGCCGGTGTGCCGCTCAAGGACATGGAGTTCGTCCAGTACCACCCGACGGGCCTCCCGGGCACCGGCATCCTGATCACGGAGGCCGCGCGCGGCGAGGGCGGCATCATGGTCAACAACAAGGGCGACCGCTACCTCCGCCACTACAACCTCGGCGATCCGCTCGAAATCACGGACGCCCGTCACCCCCAGTTCCGCACGATGGAGCTCGGTCCGCGCGATCGGCTGTCGCAGGCGTTCGTCGCCGAAGAGCAGCAGGGGAACGTGTTCGACGGTCCGTACGGCTCCTACGTGCACCTCGACATTCGCCACCTCGGCGAGAAGAAGATCGATCAGAAGATCCCGTTCGTGCGCGAACTGACGAAGAACTACGTCGGTGTCGACCCGGTCTACGAACCGATCCCGGTGCGGCCCGTGGTGCATTACATGATGGGCGGGATCGATACGAACCCCGAGGCGGCGACGCTGCTGCCGGGCCTCTACGCCGCGGGCGAGTGCGCCTGCGTCAGCATCAACGGCGCGAACCGCCTCGGCTCGAACTCGCTGCCGGAGCTGCTCGTGTTCGGCGCGCGCGCCGGCCGGCACGCCGCGCAGTGGGCGCGCGAGCATCCGCAGCTCAGCCGCGCGGGGCTCGCCGCACAGGCCGCCGACGAGCAGGCGCGGATCGCGCGCGACTTCATCAACCGCACGGACGGCATCGAGCGCGTCGCCACGCTGCGCGACGAGCTGCGATGGGCGATGGAGGCCGGCTGCGGGATCTACCGCACCGACGCGACGCTGCGCGATGCCACGCGCCGGACCGCCGAGTTACGCGCGCGCGTCGCGCGCGTCGCACTCGACGATCACAGCCTGAGCTTCAACACCGAGCTCACCGCGGCGCTCGAACTGGAGCTGATGATCGACATCGCGGAGGCGCTCGTGCACTCGGCGCTCCAGCGCACGGAGTCGCGCGGTTCGCACCAGCGGCTGGACTTCCCGGCGCGCGACGACGACGCGTTCCTCAAGCACTCGCTGGCGTTCCGCTCCGACGGCGCGCCGCGCATCGACTACCGCGACGTCGTGATCACGAAGTGGCCGCCGGCCGAGCGCGTCTACGGACGCGCCCACTAACGGCCCGCCGCAGTCCCGAACGGGAGGCACCGTGACGAACATCCCCACCGCCGAGCAGACGGTCACGCTCGAGATCGCGCGCTACCGACCGGGCGTGGATCAGCGGCCCACGCTCCAGCGCTACGACGTGCCGTACCGCGAGGAGTGGGTCGTGCTCGACGCGCTGAACTACCTCAAGGACCGCGTCGACGGCAGCCTGTCATACCGCTGGTCCTGTCGCATGGGCATCTGTGGGTCGTGCGGGATGATGGTGAACGGGACGGCGAAGCTGACCTGCGCGGCCTTCCTGCGCGACTATCTGCCGGGTCCGATCCGCATCGAGCCGCTGTCCAACTTCCCCGTGGAACGGGATCTCGTGATCGTGCTGGACGACTTCATGGAGAAGCTGACGGCGATTAAGCCGTGGATCATCCGGGATGCGGAACAGCCGATCGAACAGGGCGAGTACCGCCAGACGCCCGCCCAACTCGCCGATTTCAAGCAGTACAGCATGTGCATCAACTGCATGCTGTGCTACGCGGCGTGCCCGGTCTACCAGCACGAAGAGCAGTTCCTGGGCCCCGCCGTGCTGGCCCTCGCACAGCGCTACAACCACGACTCGCGTGACCAGGGCAACGCCGATCGCTACGAGTTGATCTGGTCCGACGAGGGCATCTGGGACTGCACGTTCGTGGGGGAGTGCAGCACGGTTTGCCCGAAGCACGTCGACCCGGCCGGCGCGATCCAGCAGGCGAAGGTCGAGAGCACGATCGGGTGGTTCCGCTCGTTCATCGCGCCATTCGGGCGCCGGTAGCCGGGGGCGCACACATGGCCGCTCCCTACCCCCGACAACGCAGCAACACCTGGTACCTGGCGAACTGGCCGTACCGGCTGTTCATGCTCCGCGAGCTGTCCGCGGTATTCCTGGCCCTCTACACGGTGCTGCTGCTGCTGCTCGTGACGAAGGTGCACGCCGGACCGGCGGCGTTCGCCGGCTACGTCCACACGCTCCAGTCTCCGCTGCTCATCGCCGTCCACGTGGTGGTGATGGCGTTCGCGCTGCTGCACTCAGTTACGTGGTTCCAGGCCGTCCCGAAGGGGCTGCCAATCCGCCGTGGCGAGGAACCCGTGCCGCCGCAACTCGTGATCGGCGCGAACTACGTGCTGCTGCTCGCTGTGACCGTGATCGTCGTCGTGATCGTGCGGGTGTGACGGGAGCGGGCCATGCGTCGATCGAGTGAGCCGCTGTTCTGGTCGCTGTTCTCAGCGGGCGGGATGCTCACGGCGCTGCTGATGCCCGCGCTGATCCTGGTCACCGGGTTCCTGGCGCCCGCCGAGTGGGTCGAGTACGAGCGCCTCGAGGCGCTCGTGACGAACCCGCTCGGCCGGCTCGTGATCTTCGCGGTCGCGTTCCTCACGTTCTTTCACTGGGCACACCGCTTCCGTCACGTCCTCGTCGAGATGGGACTGCGGCGCTTCGGTCTGCCGATCGCCGTGGTGTGTTACGTGGCCGCGCTGGCGGGAAGCGCGTGGGCGGGGGTAGTCGCCCTGGGCTAGCGAACGGACGGCCGCGTCGATGCACCGGGGAGCCCGCGCCGAGTCCAAGGGCCGGTGCATCCGGAGACCCGCGGCCGGGTTCACGCAGGAGGCGAAAGATGCCGCGGTACCTGATCGTCGCGCACCAGACGGCGTCCACCCCGGAGCTCCAGAGCCGTGTCGCCGAGCTCGTCGCGAAGGACCGGGACGCCGAGTTCGCGATCCTCGTGCCGGAGCTCCCCGAGGAGAACTTCTCGTGGGAGGGTGAACGCGTCGACATCGCGGAGCAGCGGGCCGAGGCGGCGAAGGCGCAGCTGACTGAAGCGGCCGGGGCGAAGGTCGTGCGCGCGTCCGTCGGCTCGTCCGATCCGCTCGCCGCGATTGGCAACGAGCTCGAGGCGCACCCCGGCTATGACGCGATCGTGATCAGCACGCTGCACATCGGTGTCTCGCGCTGGCTGCGGATGGATCTCATCCACCAGGCGGGCCGCAAGTTCGATCTGCCCATCATCCACGTCGAGACGCAGGAGACCGGTCGCGTCGCTCACTGACCTCCCGCCTTCGTCTGCGCTCAGGGCAGGCCCTTCGTCCTCGCTCAGGGCAGGCTCATCGCGATAGCGAAGTGCCCTCCCCCATGGGGGCGAGGGGCACCAAGATCAGGCGCCTTGCTGCGTGTTGACTCTCCGCTTTGGGGGAGTCGCGGAAGCTCGTCAGACCCCTCGCGTCTCGAAGCCTCACGCGCACCTGTCTGTAGGCGGGTGGTGTGGGCGGTCACCTTGCCTGCCTCTGCCATCGGGCAGGGAGGACGCTTGCCCTAGACCTGCGGTAGGCGGTACACGCGCTGTGCGGTGTCGTGGAACATCGCGGCCCGCTCGCCGGCGGAGAAGTCCTTCAACAGTTTCTTGAACTGGTTCCAGAGCACGGTGTAGTCGCACGAGAGCTTGTCGACCGGGAAGTTGCTCTCGAACATGCATCGCCTCGGGCCGAACTGCTCGATGATGTAGCGATACCACTCGCCGTTGCGCGCAAGCAGCTCGTCGGACGTCGGCGGCCTGGGCTGCTCGTGCCAGCCGAAGCCGTTCACGACCATCTGGATGCCGCCGACCTTCGCGACCACGTTCTCGCACTTCGCCAGTGCGGCGATGTCTTTCTTCCAGCCGCCGATGATCTCGTCGTGCTTGCCGGCGTACGTGCCCACGCCGATCGGCCCGCCGAGATGGTTGAGGATGATCGTCGTGTCGGGGAAGGCGTGCGCGAGGTCGATCACTTCGGGCATCTGGGGGTGGTAGGCCCACGCCTCGAAGCTCAGGCCGTAGGGGCGGAGGTGCGCGAAGCCCTTGCGGAAGTCGGTGTCCATGAGCACGTGCCCCCGCACGTTCGCGGGCTGATTTGGCAGCACGCCCGGCTCCGCCCACGCCGCGCGATGGCGGATGCCGCGAAAGCGTTGCGGCGCCGCGGCGATCTGCGCCTCGAGTACCGGCGCCACGCGATCGCCGAGCGCGAGGTCCGCGCTGCCCACGATCCCGGTGCACGCGCGAAAGGCGCCGTAACGTCCGCTCGCGCTCACTGCCGCGATGCCCTGCACGTACTCGGTCTCGCCGACGACCTTGAACTCCTCGGGGCCGTCGGCGCGGTACATCGACGTGCACTCGATGAACACGGTCTGGCGCACGTTGTGCTTCGCGGTGTCGGCGACGAGGTCGTCGAGCTCGTAGCGGTTGTTGGGCCGGTTCCAGAGGTGGTGATGCGGATCGACGATCGGCAGGTCGGGCTCGAGGGCCTCTTCCTGCGTGAGCGTGATCCAGTCGGGGGTGTTGGTCATCGGGCGCTGCTCCTTCGGTATGCGCGTGCGGCGCGCGCGGAATCTACCTCACACTCCGTTCGCTGCGCTCACCTGACCCCTCTCCGCCATTCGCCTTCGCTCATGGATGGCTTCG
>JBBDYA010000058.1:0-32496 GCA_040902005.1 Gemmatimonadaceae bacterium
CAGCTCTCTCGTCCAAGTATTGGTACTGGCTCGCGCCGGCCGGAACACCTCGCCCCGGCCCCGGATTTTTTCAGAGGTTCCCCAAGCGGTCGAACGGCTGGTTCATGATCGGGTAGCTGCGCCAGTCGCGGTAGTCGAAGTGCCACCACTCCAGCGGATTCACGCTGAATCCCGCATGCTCCATCACTCGCCGCAGGAGCGCTCGGTGATAGCGCTGGAGCGACGTTCCCCCCGGATAGAACGCACCCGACCGGCCGCTCGCTTCGTCGTACGTGCCCGGCATTTCGGCGGGCGCGTTCGCCTCCAGGTCGTACAGCGTGAGGTCCACGGCGGCGCCCCGATTGTGCTTCGATCCCTGCGCCGGATCGGCCACGAGCCACTTGATGTCCGCGGGGACCGCGTCCCAGAAGATCTTCGTCACGTACCAGGGCCGATACGCATCATGGACGAGCAACGAATATCCCAGCGGACGGAGCAACTGATTGGCGCGCGCCACGGCCTCCGCGGCCGGCCGTTGGAGAAAGGCGCGGGGCTGCTCGTAGAGGGCGGTGCCCAGGAAGTTGTTGTCACCCGCGTACCGCACGTCCAGGCGCAGCGTGGAGTCGAGCGTGACAAGCTCCACCAGCTCCGGAAGGTGGAATGAACCGGTTTCGGCGGGAGGCGTTGCGGCCAGCGCCTCGCGCCGGAGCTCCTCGATGGGCCGAACCGGCGTGATACGCAGTTGGGAGGCGCCCGGCGGCGGCTCCACGTTCCGCCGTTGCATGACCATATCGCCGAGCATGATGCCGAAGGGCCGCCCCGTCGGGTCCTTCTGAAAGCGCACCTCGCCCGCCACGCCCGCCATTGCGATCGGCGCGTCGAACACCGCCGCCGCCGCGGAGTCGTGACGCTCCGCGAGCGGCACGTAGTTCCCGCGCTGATCCAGGATGTGCATGCGTCCATCGCGCTCCAGCGCGAACCAGCGGAGCGTGGTGTCGGGACCGTACTCGCCAATCAGGTCGCGCCAGCGGGTCGGAATCGTGTCGGGCTGCCGGCGAAACTCGAGGACAAGGCGCGCCGCGAGGGGATCGGCCGCGGCGGCGGGTTCACGATTGGCCGGCGCGCACGCGGCGGCGACCGCCAGCAGCCACCATGGAACCGAGTTCCGAAGGACTCTGTGCATGTCCATATTCTAGTTCGCGTGGCGGTGATGTAACACTCGCGCGCCTGGATACGTACGGGGCGGCACATCCGGCGGTATCGACAATCCACTCATCCTCGACTGGGAAAGGCGCCATGGCCCTCCGCACCCGAATGACCCGTTCCACCAGAGACGAGATGGTTGCCGGGGTTCTCGGCGGCGTCTCCGAGTACTTCGGGCTGGACTCCAGCAAGGTCCGGCTGGCCTTCGTCGTCGCCTCGCTGATCTCCGCGGGGTTTCCGGGGATCGTCCTGTATCTCATGCTCTGGTACGTGATTCCCGAGGGTGAGCAGCGAAGCATGTATTAGCCCTCCTCGAACATTTCGCGGACGACACGACATGAAAACGATGCTGGTACTGACCGCCGCGGCGCTCGCCGTCGGATGCGCCCCTGCGGACGAACTTCCCGAATCCATTCCACCGGTCGAGGGCGCGCGGCAGGTGGCGTTCGCGCTGCGGCAGATCGACGTCGTGCAGGGCATCGGTGCCGCGGCGGAACCGCGAAAGTGCATGTACGTGCACTATACCGGCTGGTTCACCGACGGAACGAAGTTCGATTCATCGCGCGACACCACCGCGAGCGGGCAGCCGCGCACGCCCATCGCCTTCCCGCAGGGCGCCAGACGTGTGATTGCCGGCTGGGACCTTGGTTTCGAGGGAATGCGAGTGGGAAGCCAGCGGCGACTGTTCATTCCCTATCAGCTCGCGTATGGGGAGAGGGGGCGTCCCCCGGTGATACCGGAACGCGCCGAGCTGATCTTCGACGTGGAGTTGATGGCCATCGCGGACACGTTGCCGGCCTCGGCCGCGGCGCAGGACCCGCGGCCACCGCAGGGACCACGATGCCCCGAATGGGCGGTGGTGAGCGGCGCCACCGGCTGAGACTCCCGCGAATGTGCTGCCATTCCCCCGGGTGTGGGGTATTGCCTGTTTCACCCGGGCAGGAGTCGATCATGTGTCGGAGCGAGGCTACGTGAGCGTATCGCGGATAGCGATGGCGTGTGCGCTCCTGCCCGCTGCCGTTCAGGCACAGGAAATCCTGGTGGTTCCCGCCCGCCCGGAACCGGGCGCGATCGTGCGCCTCATCGTTCCAACGTCGGGGGACGACTCCATCGTGACGATTCGCGGCACCCTGGCGGGCGAGCCGCTCCACTTCGGCCGGTCACCGCAAGGCGACTGGTCCTCGCTGGGACCAATTCCGGTGGACGCATCCGACAGCGTCGTGGCGCACATCATGATCCAGCGCACGTCCAGCGCGGTGGATTCGCTGCGTGCCGCGGTCCCGGTGCCGACAATCGAGGTGGTGGCGTCGTCCAACCTGAGCGTCAACACGCGCTACACCAGCCCCATGGACGCGGCAACCGCCGCGCGGGTCAACCGGGAAAACGCGCGCGCGCGCGAGGTGGGACGCCGGGCGCACGAAACGCCCCGGATGTGGGAATCCACCTTCCGCCGGCCACGGAACACCGTCATCACGAGCCAGTTCGGTTCCGGCCGCGTCTTCAATGGCGAGCTGCGCAGCCGGCACCTGGGCGTCGATTTTCGCGGCGCGGTGGGCACGGAAGTGCGCGCGGCCAATCGCGGCGTCGTGGCGCTGGTGGATACCTTCTTCCTCGCCGGCCAATTGATCTATCTCGACCACGGCGCCGGCATCACGACCGCGTACTTCCACCTCAGCAAGACGCTCGTCGCCGAAGGTGACACCGTGGTACGCGGCCAGCTCATCGGACACGTGGGGGAGTCGGGGCGCGTCACCGCGCCACACCTGCACTGGGCGGCGCGCTATGGGGCGATCAACGTGAACCCGCTGGACCTCATTGCGCGCACGAGTGGGGAGAGCGCCAGGGAGGAGCAAGCCACCCCGGATGAGGCGCCCTAGCGAGGGCTCGCCCTTGCGCGCGCGCCGCTCAGGTCATATTCGTACGGCAACGACAATTTGTATACAATACGGAGCGTGCTCCATGCGTAACCTTGTGACCATCGCCCTCTGCGCCACCGCCGCGTGCGCTCCAGCAGGCACGCCCGCGACACCAGTGACCGCGGCGCCCGAAGCGCAGACAGTTCGGGTCAGCAGCGCCTCCGGCACCGGCAGCATATCCACCTGGGCGAAGGCCACGGAGGTCCGCTCGGACACGGTGGCGGTCTCATTGCAACGGGCCTGGCGTGCCCTGCCGGCTGTGTACCGGCAGCTTGAAATCCCCATCTCGACGTTCGATGCCGCCAAGAATCAGGTGGGCCATTCGGGATACAAGACCTATCGTCGCATCGGCAAGATCCAGATGACGAAGATTCTCGACTGCGGACGAACGCAGATCGGACAGAACGCCGAGTCCTACGAGGTCGTGCTGTCCGTGCTCACGACGCTGAGCGGCGCGAACGCCGCCGGTCCCACAACGATCTCCACGAGCATCCAGGCACGGGCACGGCCCATACAGTTTGCCGGAGACTACGTGTCCTGCCAGAGCAAGGGACATCTCGAGGAACAGATCGCGCTCGCGTTCAAGGCACAGTTCACGCCCTGAACCGCGGCGGGTCAGTACCTGAGTCCTCCAGCCTCCGCGAACTCCTTCATCATCTTCTCCTGCTCCTCGGTGAGGTGTTCCGGCACGATGATCTCCACCTCGATGATGAGGTCACCGATCTGCGCGCCTTTCTTCACGCCCTGCGCGCGCACCCGGAAGCGCTTGCCTGACGGGGTACCCGCCGGAATCCGGATCGACACCTTTTTCCCGTCGATCGTCTTGACGTTCACGCGGGAGCCCAGCGTGGCCTGGGCGATGTTGATGGGAACCCGGGCGACGAGGTCCACCCCTTCGCGCTTGTAGAAGCGGTCAGGCTGCACGAGAAAATTGATGATGAGATCACCCGGGGGGCCGCTTCTGGACCCGCGCCCCCCCTGCCCCCGCAGCCGGATCTTGGTTCCGGTATCGGCGCCCGACGGCACCGTGACGGCGATCTTCCGGTGCGCGCGCACGTCACCGGTGCCGTTGCAGGTGGCGCAGCGCTCGCTGGGCACCTGCCCGCGACCAAGGCACTGGGGACACGGCCGCTGCACCGCAAATCCGCCCTGCCCGAACGAGACGGTGCCGCGCCCACCGCACTCCGCGCAGGGACTCAGCTTGGCGCCGGGCGCCGCGCCGCTTCCCTTGCACACCGCGCATTCCTCGTTCACTTCGAGGTCGATGTTCACCTTGCCGCCGGCCACGGCAGTCCGAAAGGGGACTTCGAGCGTGACCTCCACGTCCTGACCCCGCTCCGGTTCGCGCGGGCGTGCGCGTCCGGCACCGCCGAACATCGAGCTGAAGATGTCACCAAGGCCGCCAAGTCCGCCCAGGTCCACCTCCTCGAAGCGGAACCCACCCCCCGGCGGGAATCCCCCCGCCCCCCCTGCGCCGCGCGCACCAGCGCGACCGCCGCGCGGGCCGCCGCCGAAGCCGCCGAACGCGCCCAGTCGCCGCATGTCGTCGTACTGCTTGCGCCGTTCCGCGTCGCCAAGCACCTGGTACGCCTCGGAGATTTCCTTGAATCGCTCCGCGGCCTTCGGGTCGCTGCGGTTCTTGTCCGGATGGTGACGCGCGGCCAGCTTGCGATACTGCTTCTTGACCTCGTCCTGCGACGCGGACGCGGGCACGCCGAGGACCGCGTAGAAGTCCTTGTTCTGCGACATGCCGTCCCTACGGACTCAACCGTTCCACTGCTTCACAACGACGCGGGCCGGGCGCAGGAGCTGTCCGCCGAACCGATACCCCAGCTGGAACACCTTGGAGACCGTGTCATCGTCTTCGGGCGCCAGGGCCGGCTCCGTCGTGATGGCCTCGTGCAGATTGGGATCGAACGACTGGTCCACGGGGTTGATGACCTCCAGGCCGGTCGCGACGAGCGCCTTCAGGAGCTTCTGCTCCACCAGCTCGATCCCCTTGTGCAGCGTGTGGACATCCGTCGAGGACGGATCGATGTCGGCAAAGCGCGACAGGTCGTCGATCGCCTCGAGCATCCGGAGAATGAGCTCGGCCTGACCGCGGGAACCCGCCTCGAGCCGTTCCTTCGCGGTCCGCTTGCGGTAGTTGTCGTACTCGGCGGCCAGCCGCAGATACTTGTCCCGCTGCTCGGCGAGCTGTTGGCCCAGGTCGGCGCCCGCGGTTTCGGCGGGATCAGGCGCGCCGTCGTCGGAGAACTCTCCGCCCTCCTGGGGCTCCGGCTCGCCGTCGCCCTGCGCCTCTGGCGCGTGCGGCTCGCCCTCGGTGGGGGAGGGGGGGGCGTTCGAGCTGCGCTTGCGGTGCTTCATGCCTGAAGTCTCGTCAGTTGCGAAACGCCGTGCAACGTCAGGGTATCGTCGTGTTGGCCTGCGTGAGTGCCACCGTCAGCCGGTAGAGAAACTCCTGGCCCTCGAAGAGGCTCTGGACGCGCATGCGCTCGTCGCGCCCGTGCGCCCTCGCGTCCACGGTGGGGTCGAGGAAGAGCCCGGAAACGCCGAACACCGGCACGTTGCGCTGCCGGAAATACCTGCCGTCCGTGGCGCCCGTGGACATGGTGGGCACGACCGGGATGTCGCCGAACAGGTCGCGGGTGATCCGCGTAACCGGCTGCATGACCTCCGGGAGGAGCGGCGTGGGCGGCTCCGGCGGCCGGGGCGCAAACTGCGCCACGACCTGCACCGCGGTGTCGGCGATGGCGCTCCGCAGCGCGTCGCGCGTCTGTGCGGCGGTGGTGCCGGGGAACATGCGGCAGTTCACATTCGCCTCTGCCAGCTGTGGCAGCGCGTTGGTGGCATGCCCACCGGTGAGCATCGTGGGCACACACGTGGTGCGCAACATGGCATTGTACCGCGGGTCGCGGCTCACGACGGACAGGGCCGCCGTATCTGCCGCGCTGGCGACCAGGGCGCGCATGGCGCGCGCCATCTCCGGCGTCTCGATGCGCGCCGTCTGGGTGAAGAACTCGCGCGTCACCTCATTGAACAGCACGGGAAACGCGTACCGCTCCACGCGCACGAGCGCATTCGCGAGCGAGGCGATCGCGTTGTCCGGCCGCGGCACGGAGGAATGGCCGCCGCGGTTCGTGACGCGGAGGACCATGTTGGCGAACAGCTTTTCCGTGGCCTGCACGCTGTGGGAGAGCGGCCGGCCGGCGCGCAGGGTTCCCCCGCCCCCTTCGTTGATCACGAGCGCCGCATCCAGTTTTTCCGGGTGATGCTGGAGCAGCCACTCCACGCCGTTCGCCGAGCCCCCCTCCTCGTCGGCCGTGAGCGCGATGATGATGTCGCGGTCGGGGACAAACCCCTCCTGCTGCATCCGGAAGACGTTGGCCACGAAGATCGCGGCCATCGCCTTGTCGTCGGCCGTGCCACGTCCGTAGTAGTAGCCGTCACGTTCCGTGAAGACGAACGGATCGAGGTCGTCGGACCAGTCCTCCTTCAGGGCCTCCACCACATCCAGGTGCGCGAGAAGCAGGACGGGCTTGCGCGTCGCGTTCCGTCCACGAATGCGCGCCACGACGTTGTGCTTGTCCGGGCGCGGCCCGCCGACGAAAACGTCGGCGTCGGGAAATCCGGCGTCGCGGAACCGCCGCGCCATCGCGACCGACGCCGTGGTCACGTTCCCCGTCCGGTCGGCGGTGTTGATCTCGACGAGCTCGCGGTAGATGTCCCGGGTCAGCTGTTGGTGCGGCGTGAGCGCCCCCGGGACATAGACGGCGGGGCGCTGCTGCGCGACCGCCGGGATGGTCCACAGAAGCGCGCCTGCGACTAGGACGAACCGGTTCACAAGATCCTCCTGATGCGTTCCACCTTGGTGGCCTTGATGAGGTGCGATCCCACGTGTCCCGCCCCGCCGGTCACCAAGACAGTCCTCGAACTCATGGGTCGTATTCTAGCCGGTGGCTTACTGGAAAACTTGGCCGGTATTAACGTGAACCATCCCGTGAGGCGAGGCAGCCCGAATGCGATCGATTCCCCTGTTCATCACGGCCGCGGCAATCCTGTCTGCCTGTTCGGCCACGCCGTCTCCGGAGTCCGTGGCGCGCGCCTCCACCCCGCCGCCGAGCGTCGTGCGGGAGACGGTCACGGTGCGAGACGCCGACCTGGAACGCCGTGTGAGCCGGCTGGAATTGCGCCTGCTGGAGAAGGAGGCGCAGGTGGTGGAACTCGAGACGCGGCTCGGCGACACGCGCGATGAAGTCGTGCGCACCATGGCCAGGATCCAGACCGCGGCCAGCCGCGCCCAGGCCGCGTCGGGCATTGCCGAGGCCGATGTGGCCCTGCAGACCCTGCGTTCGAGTCCGGGGGCCGCTCAACTCACGGAGGTGGCGCAGGTGGCGCAGCTGGTGCGCCAGAGTTCCGCGGAGTTCAATAAGAACAACTTCGGGGGGGCGCTGTATCTCTCCACGCAGGCCAAGGTGATCGCCAACGCCGCGCGCGGCCGGCTGTCCGGCGGCGATCAGCAGACGGCGCGACCCGGAGAAACCATGTTCGCGCTCCCCGTTCGCGTGAAGGCCAGTTCACGCGGCAACGTGCGTGACGGGCCCGGCACGGGCTTTCCGGTCGCCTTCGCCGTGAATCAGGGCACGCTGCTCACCGCGTTTTCCTACACGGACGAGTGGGTTCGCGTGAGCGACGACGCCGGGCGCGGTGGCTGGATCTTCAACGGCCTGGTGACGCGGCCCTAGTCAACTCTTCTTCCGGACAGGCTTCTTCCTGGCCCGGGCAGCGGTGGGGGGGGGGGCCGGCAGTTTCTGCTTGCGCGGTCGCTTGGCCTGCACCACCTGGTTGCGTCCCTCGCGCTTCGCCACGTAGAGCGCCTCGTCCGCGGCCGCGATGATGCCGGCCGCCTCGGACGAATCCTTGGGAAATACCGCGACGCCCACACTGAGCGTGATCGCCCGGCCCGGGAACAGTGTCGCTTCCACCCGCGCGCGAATCCGTTCAGCCACTTCCATCACCCCGTCGAGCTCTGTCTCGGGCAACAGCACTGCGAACTCCTCCCCGCCGTAGCGGGCGGCACAGTCCACGGTGCGCGTCGCCTCCATGAGGATGCCGGCCACCTGCTTCAACACGTCGTCTCCCGCGGGATGGCCGAACGCGTCGTTGTATGCCTTGAAGTGGTCCACATCAGCCATGATCACCGCGAACGGGCGGGCCGTGCGCTTCGAGCGCACGACTTCGTCTCCCAACCGCTGCATCAGCGCGCGGTGATTGCTGAGTCCCGTCAGTCCGTCCGTCACCGACAGGCGCTCGAGTTCCTCGTTTTTCGTTCGCAGTTCCTCGTTGGTGGAGGCAAGCTCCTGCCGCTTCTCGCGCAGCCGCGCCACCATGTGATTGAACACGGCCGTGAGCGCGTTCACTTCGCCACCGGTTTCCGCGGGCGGCAGGTCCACCTCGAGGTCCCCCATGGCGACTTCCGCGGCGCCGGTGGCCAATTGCTCCAGCGGCCGCACGATGAGCATGCCCAGGCGATAGGCCGTCATCGCGACCACCAGGAGGACCAGCACCATCACCAGCATCCCGAAGTTGCGGAAGGCCCGCACCTGCTCGAACGCGTCGTCCGTGCTCTTTTCGGCGACGACCGCCCAGCGAAGCTGTGGCACACGCTCCAGCGTGCCGATCACGCCGGCGTCGGTGAGACTCGCGTAATGGACCGCGGCGTGCTCCTGCTGCACGAGCTGTCCCCACGTTTCGGCGGGAAAGGTCGTGGACAGCAACTGGGCGGAGACGTCGCCCGTGCTCGCGATCAACGCGCCGTCATCCGTGGTCAGGTACACGCTGCCAGCCGTGCCCGCGTTCTCGAGGAAGGAGCGCAACTGCAGCTGGATCGGCGCCAGATTGAGCTCCGCCGCGAACGCGCCCAGCAGGCGTCCATCCGTCCGTCGCACGGGCACCGCCACGATCAGCTTGCCCTTGCCGGCGCGCGCATCCCAGTACGCGCGGCCCACGACGTGATTCTCCTGCCGCATGCTGGTCTGCCACTCGGGCGGCAGCTCCACCGGCTGCGATTGCTGCGCGCTGGTCGCCAGCATCCGCCCGGCCGCGTCCAGGACGACGAGTTGATCGAAATCCGCGAATCGCCCGTGCAGCGAACGCAGATACTCGCGCAACCGCACGCTGGGGATGGACCCCTGCCCGCTCGCAAACCGACTCAGATTGCTGGAGACTTCCTCGGAGCTGGCGAACACCCGAAGATCGTGCATCCGCTCCTTGACGAACACGCTGACGGCGCCGGCCGTCTGCGAGCTCTCCGAATGGAGGTCGGCAATGATCCTGCTCTCGAGCGCGCGGTAGTTCTGCGCGTACGCAATGGCCAGCATGATGGCGGTGGGAACCAGCGTCCCGAGCACCGCGAGCACCAGAATCCTGTGCCTGATGCTATCCAGCCGCGGCACTCGAATCGCGGGAAGGGACTGCAAGCGGAGGTATTGCGAGACTCGTCTGGCCACGGCGGCGGCTCATGCTCTGGTGGGAGTTTCCGGCGACCCTGCCGATGTCGCGCACGGGTGATAATAGGACAGACGAGCATGCCCTGCGTCACGCCCCGGACCCCGGAAGGCATGGCGGGCGCTACAGGGGCCATCAGGCCGGTCCATCGACTAGATTTCAGGCAATCCCACCCTCAGGTAGTTTGCCCCATGAATCAGCTGCAGTTCGAAGATGGCGGTCGCACGTTCAGTTGCGTCGCAGAAACCTCCCGCGCAACGCCGGATACCGTGTGGTGGTGGGTCACCGTCTCCGGTGATGGCCAGCGATACGCCGCCTTTCACAGAGAAAAGGGCGATACGGCCGCAAGCCTGAAGCCGCGCATCCTTGCCTACTACGCGAAAGTGCTTGCGGACCGGGCGCGTCCGCCGGAACCGCGTCAGCATTGGGCGCAGAGAAAGGCCGCCAACGCCGCGCAGCCAAAGGCGGCAGAGAGCTGAACTTCCCTAGGGGCGCGGCGGCACAGCCGCGCTGTCCGGCCGGCCCTGTGAATCCGCCCGCGGACGTACCAGTGGAAGGACGGGCGCCGTGATTTGGCGGCGCAGCGCGCTGTCCACGGGCGCGACCAGCGTCAGGCCGGTGTCCCGTGGCGACGGACTCACGGGGGAGGGCCGAGCGGTGTCGCGCGCGACCGAGTCGGTGGCCGGCCACGGCTGGAAGCCAGGCGCGGGGGACACCGGACTCGGCAGCGGATCGTGCGGTTGCGCGGGCGGCGTCTCTGCCGGCGACTGCGGTTGCTCGGTGACCAGCGGCTGGCGCGGGCGCACGAGTGACAGCGAGTCCACCGAGGTGGTGGGCGTGATGTTCGGCACGACGTACGGCCCGGCAATCGCACCGGCCGCGGAGTCGGTGACTCTGTTCACGTTTGCCAGTGTCTGCGCGTCCGGCGCCGGCCCGGCCCGGCTGGCGAGCAGGGCCACCGCGGAAACGCCGACCAGCGACGCGACACCCACCACGACGAGGCTCATACTCCGCCGGGTCCGGGCCTCCCACATCCTGCGCCACCAGGGATCGCGGTTCACGAGTGGGGGAAGCGCCTCGGCGGCGGCGGCGCCAGGCACCGGCGCGTCCACGATCTCGTCGTACGGCTGATCCGGCACCGCGACTTCCGCCTCGGTCGCCTCCGGCGCGTACAACTCGTCGAAGTCGGCCGGCGACGAATCGATGGCGAGCTCCAGGGCCACCGGCCCGATGACCTCGCGATCCGGTACGGGCAGCTCCGCCGTCTTCTGGAACAGCAGCGTTTGCGCGTCGAGCGCGGCCAGCTTCTTCGCGATCTGGTCCCTGGCCCTGGCGCTGGTGCGCTCGAACGACGCGCGCTCCCGGGTGAACTGCTCCCGCTCTTTCGCGAGTTTGGCCTGCTCCCGGGCCAGGGCGCGCTGGTGCTCATCACGCTCCTTCGCCACGGCGCGATGCAGCTCCTCACGTTCCTTCGCGAGCGAGCGCGTGAACGAGTCCTTCTCCCGCTCGAGCGCCCGGGCAGCAGTCTCCTTCTCCCGCTCGAACGCGCGCGTGAAATCCTCCTTCTCCGTCGCGAAGACCCGCGCCTGCTCGGCAAGGTCCGATTCGTGGGCCTGTCGCTCCGCACCGAGTTGTTCGCGCGTCGTCCGTTGCTCTTCGGACACTTCCGCCATCACGCGCGCGAGCTCCACCTCGCCCCGCTTCAGTTCCTCGGACATCGCGATCGCGGCGATGTACTCAGTGACATCGAGGGGTGCCGAGCCGGCGGCCGGATTCAGGAGGGCGTCGGTCTGCTCGAGCACGCGCGCAGGCAACCCCGGTCGCAGCTCGGCCAGCGGCCGCTTTTCCCGCTCGGGCGCGATGGGACTGCGCGTCAACATGGCACGGGCCACGCGCACGATGGTAATGCCGTCCTCTTCCGCACCGGGAACTCCGTCGCCCGCCAGTGGAGTCACCGTGAACGCCACGCTCACATTGTCGCTTCCCGGCTCCACGAAAATCGTGTCCAGTCGCGGCGATCGGTGCACCACCTTCTGCGACCGCGACCACTCGAGCGCCGCGTTGATCTGGCGCAGAATCGCCGCGATGCGCGGGAAGCCGAACTCCTCATCCCGGCGGGTGAGCAGCTCCTCGAGCGTGGGGGCCGACGTGCGCGCCGTGACGACGGCGAATGCGTCGGTGCCCACCCACCGGCCCTCGAGCACCCGCAACACATTGCGGTGCGATCGCGAGGCCAGGAGGTTGGCGTCCGCCGCCAGGTGGCTCAGCGCGTTTCCCTCGTCGTCGGGAGGGCTGGCCGAGACGGTGATCAGCACACCGACGTCGTCGGACTTCCGCTTGCCAAGAAACGTGCGCGCGTCGTCGCGCCCCGACAGCTCGCCCAGGACGTCGTAGTCGGTGGCGAGCGGGTCCAGATTCAGTGGGTCCTTCGTACTCATGCAACTACTCCGTCACAGCCGGGAAACTCGCGAAATCAAGGGATGCTACCGTACAGTCCGTAGTGCGTGATCCGTGCCGCCCGATCACGCTGGCGTGCGAACTAGCGATCGGGAGCTTTCCGGCGCCAGCCATCCCGTATGCGCTCGTAGAGGTACCACGCCGAGGGCGGGTGGCGACGCTCGACGCACGCCTGCGTGTCGCAGATGCCGATCGACAGCATCCGCGCGCCGATCCGGATGGCCTCCGGACCGAAGAACGCCGCCGCCCGGTCGGCCTGCGCGAGACGCCCGTTGGCGTCGGACGGCGGAATTTGCGTCGTGTACTGCACATCCAGGCGCTTGCCGGGCGTTGGAGAGGCAGGCCCCCGATCGAACACCGACTGGTGTACGACCGTTACCGTGTCGCCGGCCGCGATCGCGACGACCGCTGGGGCGAGCTGCGCCCCGAGCGACGTCGTGGAAGCGACGGCGAGGGCAAGCGTGCACAGCTGGAGGACTCGGGTAGGGCGCATGCCACCTGATGGGGCGATTACCGTGCCCGGATCAGTGCCCCCTGAGCCAGCCGGCCAGCCCCCCGAGCAGCGGAAACACGAGAAACGACCAGAAGGCGAAAAAGCCGCGCACCACGTCGGTCGCCACCCACTCTTCCGGCGGAATCATCCCCGCCGTGGTGCCGACGACGATCGCGATGATATGCCCGATCACTCCGCCCCAGAACGCCTGGCGCCACCGCCTGGACCGGCGACGCATCCGATGTCCACCCCAGAGGAGCACGACCGGCGCGGCAAAGGTGCCCAGCAACATGACGGCAAGCCCGGTGCTCATGATGCCGACTCTCCCCCGCCCGGTTCGGCGCCTGCCGCCGGATCCGTGTGTCGGATCTTTGGAAAGAGCCAGAGCCAATAGCCCGTGATCAGGGTGATCAGCAGTCCGACCGCGGCTGCGTCGCTGAGGAGCACCCAGCGACGGCCGAAAATCTCCCCGGAATGGAGTTTCTCGAGGAACACGTCGCCACGGCGGCCCACGTGCAGTACGCGTCCGCTGGACAGGTCGAGGGTGACCTCCGTCGAAGCCGCGTCGCGAAGCCTGACCTTGATCAGGCCATCACGCGGGCGAACGTCCATGCGATCGACGCGCACGGCGGGATCATCGCCCTCAGCTGACGGAACCGCCGCCATCGCGAGGCGGGCCAGCTCCGCCAGCGGAAGCGCGCTCGTGAACGGCGCGCTGGAGTCGCGGTCCACCTCGGGCATCAGCCCCAGCCCGCGCTTGTGGTTGAGGAGGATTCCTGTGACGCAGATGACCGTGAGCGCGATGGTGATGACAATGCCGACCCATAAATGGGTGTAAAACGAGCCCCGGGTGAGCTTGTGGCGCCGGTCAGGTGCGCGCCGTTTCACAGCGACGGCCTCAGGCGACACCGGTCTCGTCCACAGCCAGGAGTTGGCGTCATCCGTCCAAAGTTACGGGGTACTGAACGCAGCGTACTACATCTGTTTATTGCTCAGCACCGGTGGTAGATTCACGATCTGACTTTTTTTACTTACCGAGGCAAATACGTATGCGCACCAACTTCCGTTCGCTCCGTCTGCTATCAGCTGCACTCTTGATGACGCTTGGAGCGGCGAGCTGCACAGACTCCACCGGTCCGACCGAAGACGACATCAGGAACGTCATCGCGGCACTCGCGACGTCGGGGGGCACCAGCGCCTCCTTCCACGCGGGCGCGCCACCCGCGGGCGGGTCGGGTCCATCCGTCAACGTGACAGGCAGCTCGTCGATGATCACGGGTGGCAGTTCGATGAGAAACCTGGCGTCCTCGCAATCGTTCAGCCGCATTATCGTCGCGATTGAAGGCCTGGACGGCTACTGGGAGGTCACGCTTCCCTCGTCGGTCACGTCGCAGGACATCATCCTGACGCTCGGGCAGGACATCACAGACGGTTCCTTCACGGTGCAGTACGCCGGGGGCACCAGCGGCGGCGTTGGATCGTTCGACAGCGAGTCCGTGAACGTCGTGAGTGTCGGCACCGGCGATGTTCAGGTCAGCGTCTCCTGGAACTCCAATGCGGACGTGGACCTGCACGTGGTCGAGCCGAACGGCGAGGAGATCTATTACGGGAATGCGTCATCGGCCTCTGGTGGCAGTCTCGATCTGGACTCCAACGCGAGCTGCTCGGGCGACAACGTTCGGAACGAGAATGTCACCTGGCCCACGGCTTCTCCGCCGCGGGGCACCTATACCGTGCGCGTGGACTATTGGTCAGCGTGCAGCGTGAGTTCCACGAGCTACGTCGTGACGGTTCGCGTCGCGGGCAGCGCTCCCACCACGTTCCAGGGCACCTTTACCGGCAGTGGCAACGGGGGTGGTGAGGGGGACGGGACGCTCGTTACGACGTTCACGTACTGATCCACGCTGTCAGCGGGCGCGCGCCGGGCTTCCCGGCGCGCGTCCAGTGCCGCGCCCGCCAGGGGTGGACCAAATAGTGCCGTGCTGGGTATTATTGTCCTGTGACGACAGACGTCACCCCGCCGTCCTTGGTGTGGTAATCGACCTCAATTCAGTATTTTGCCAGAACAGCAACACGAATCACCGTATAGCGACGCGCCAAAGCCACGGCAGTCCAGCACCCCGCCCGCAGCGTCGCGCGACAGACCGGCCCAGTCCACTCGAAAACACTCGGCGGCACCGCCTCCGCGCCAAGCGCGCGCCCGGCACGAGTCCGCCAGCGCCCAGCAGACGCATCCGGCCGCCAAGCGTCCCCGCCGGCGTCGCCGCAGCGGCAACGGCACGTACCGGCAGCCCGACGAGCTGACCTCGCATCCCATCACGCGCAACGCGTATGTGGAAACGCGCGAGTGGCTGCTCCGGCAGCATGGCCCCGTATGCGCCTATTGCGGGAACCAGTTTGCCCCGAGTCTCATGACGCTCGACCACGTGGCGCCACGGCGCGGCCAGACCGCCTACGATCGTCGCGACAACCTGGTCCTCGCCTGTCAGCCCTGCAATGGCGCCAAGCGCGACCTGCCACCGCTGGCGTTCCTCCTGGGCTCGCGCGCCCGCGCGAAGCATCTCGTGCGGTTCGGCGGGCACCTGAGCCCCGGATTGCTGGACCTCGCGCGGTCGCTGCTGCCCGAGGACTTCGACGAGGATTCGCCCTACAAGGACTGACGCGGATCAGGGTGTCGCGCCTTTGGTCCCCCAGGGCGGAGGCGGCGGCGATACCACCTGGCGCAGGTTGAACGTCACGCGAAACCTGCGGTCGCTTCCCGTGCGGCGCAGCGCGTAGACGAACCGCTCGCCCGGCACCAGTTCGATCGTCCAGATGTTCGTTCGCGATGCCGGCAGGAGCGACGCCGTGTGCGAGTCGGCAAAGAAATCCTGGAAGACGGCACTGCCCGCGCCGCGCGTGTCGCCGCCGTACTGCGTGACGCGGTCCGGCGTGCCGTCTTCGTGCCGGTGATCGTGCTTGAGCCGGAGTCCGGCGGCGGTGCGGGTCACCACCCACGTCCTGGACCGGTCGGCCCCCACGTAGAATGGGATGCGAATCTCGTTTGGCGCGCATTCCCGCACGTGCATCTGCATCGTCCTGCCCGCGAACACCGTGTCCGGCGGGATACTCTCCGTGATGGTGCCCAGGAACGACTTGCCACACAGGTCCTGGAGCGCGTTCCAGAACGTCCCTGACGGCGTTGGCTCGGCACGCACGCGGGCGCGCGCCGCATCCCAGCTTTCCATCGCGCGACCGTTCACGGCCCTGACGGAGACGTGCCAGCCCGCACCAACGCCTCGCAGCACAACCTGCGGCGCAGCGACGGTCACGGTGCGCCGCTCCGGCGCGTCCGGCGGTCCGTACTTCACCACGTAGCGCGTGATCCCCCGCTCTGGGGACCGCGTCCAGCGCGCCCGGGCTCCCCCTCCCCCGGGCACCTCGTTCACGACCAGGTCGTCCACGCGCGACGGGCTGGACGCGAGCAGCATGAGGGACGCCACGGTGGTCTTGCTCACCTCCGCCACGAGGGGATGATTGATCGTCTCGAGAATATCGTGTGACTGGTGATAGTGCGGATTGCCGAGAATCGGATAGGATCCGATGCCGCCGACGATGTCGCCGTATGCCTCGTAGTACGCGTGCGCGTCCGTACTGCGATAGTAGCGGGCGTCATAGGTGATCAGGTTCGTGAACCCGAACGCGGCGGCGTGCTGCAGGTCCCGGATGCCATCGTTCGAGTACCGGATGGTATTGTCCAGCCGGAAATCGTTCGACCAGCCGATCATGTCGTTGTTGAGCGCGCCGACGATCCGCTGATTGGCGGCCACAGCGCGCCGGACATACTCCCGGCTTCCGAGCAGCCCCCCCTCCTCGCCGGTGAACCAGGCGAACTGAATCGTGGCGGCCTGCGGGCGCCTGGCGAGCACGCGCGCCGCCTCGAGCAGCGCGGCGGTGCCCGACGTGTTGTCGTCGGCCCCGGGCCCGCGCTCGACGGAATCGAAGTGACTGCTGACCACGTACACCAGCCCGGGATTGGTTGTCCCCCGGAGCGTGGCGATGACATTGGCGGTCCGCACACCAGGGCGTGGCTCGAACCACTGGAGCTCCGGCTCGTACCCCCAGGCGCGCAGCTGCGCCGCGATGTAGTCGATCGCCATCCGGTTGCCCGGTTGCGTGATGAACTTGGAATCGAACTCGAACAGGGCACGCTCGTAGCCATAGATGCGCGCTACGGAGACATCGCGCACCGCCGCGCGCACCGCCACCGCGATCGCGGCGAACATCCGCTCGCCGCGCGCGCGCAGATCGCGCTCCACCGCCCGCATCGCGCGCACGCGCGCGAGCAGATCCACCTGCGAGATCGGCCGGTCGAAATGCACGAGATACACGCCACGCTCCGGCGAAATCGTATCGCCCTCCCGATCGGACACGATGAGCAGTTTCTGGCCATCCGGACTCGCGGCCCATGCGTACTCCGGCGCCACGGTGCGCACGGTGTTGTTGTGATGCACGCGCTGCACCGTGCCGGTGCTCACCTCGTACAGATACGCTCGCGAATGGCGCGCTTCCCCCTTGATCGCCACCAGGCGATCCGCGCTCAGCCACTGCGGAAACCGGTCGTGCTGGATTTCACGCGTGAGGCGCGTGTCTGCCTGCCCGTTCGCGCCGATCACGTAGATCTCCCAGTCGTCGCGGGGCTGGGCCGCGTAGGCCACGCGCTGCCCGTCCGGCGACGGCGCGGGCGACGCGAGCGGCTGCGGCGACCGCTTGAGCACAGCCGGCGGACCGGGGAGCGTCAGCGACAGCGCATTGATCGTGTACTCCATCGGATTCCGCGACAGCCACACGACCAGCGACCCGTCCGCGGCGACCGCGGGCGTCCGTCCCTCGAACGTTCGCGTTTCGCGCGTGGCCAGGCCGCGAACCGCCACGGTGCCGTCGCCGATCATGTAGACCAGGTAGCCCCGCGCCGTTGCCAGCAGGCCGCTCTTGAGCCCGGGCTCGTCGGTGACCGTCACCACGCCGGCCGCCCCCGTCACGTCTTCGATGGCAAAGATGTCGGAGCGCGCCGTGTCGCCCCGCGCGGAGCCGACGAAGTACAGGGTGCGCCCATCCGGTGCAAACGTGAGCGCCGTCTTGGCCACCGCGGGCACCTCCAGCTCGCGCTCCTGTCCCGTCGCGATGACCCGGAGGATGACGCGGGCCAGCTCACGCTCCATCTGGGTGATCGTCTGCCGCTGCTGGGCCAGCCGGCGAAACTCCCCGGCGCGCTGCAGTGAATCCGCCGTCACGCGCGCCGCGCGCAACACTGGACTCTCACGGATCGCGAAATACGCGGCGTGCACGCCATCCGGCGACATCGCCAGCCCGACGCCATCGAGGCGCGCGACCAGCCGGGTGGTATCGCCCTCCACGGCGACGATGTGCGCGATGCGGCCGCCGCCCGTGGCGTATGCGGCCAGGCGACCGTCCGCGCTCCACTGCGGGGCCGCGCCGTCCGGCGTGACTTCCGTGGTGCGATACAGCTCCCCCGTCAACAGCGCCGCGGGCTCGAGGTGACGCAGTCCCATCGGAGCGGAAAGCAGCCGGTCCAGGCGCAGCAACGCGGTGTTGTAATACCCCGCGTCCCACGCGACGGACGCCGAATCGAACAGCAGGACCGCGCCCTGCTCGGTCAGGGGGGGGGGACGCGGCGGCGCTGGCCGGGCGGGCGCTGCCTGCGCGCCCAGGGGGCCCGCGATGATGCAGAGGACGGAAATCAGTATGCGCATGAGGATACGGGAAGCTACCGTTTGGCGCGCAACGCGACCAGACGCGAGCGGCGTCAGCGCCGCGGGATGACCGGCAGGATCACGTGCGACGGGCGCGGACGATCCAGGTACAATCGGTTGGTGGCGACGCGCATTCGGGTCGCGCGTCCCTCCGGTTCGCCGGTGTTGGGATTCACGTCGAAGTGCGGAAAGTTGCTGCTCGAAATGTCCACGCGCACCCGGTGTCCCTTTACGAACAGGTTGCTCGTGGGAAAGGCATCCACGGTGATCGCGTAGATGGTGCCGGGTACCATCAGGCGCGGCCGCTCCCAGGAGTCACGATACCGCACCCGCAGGATCCCGTCCGTGAGGTTCATCGCAAACCCGTCCGGATAGTCCCGGCTCGGCGGATGGACATCGATCAGCTTCACCGTGAAGTCGGTGTCGGGACAGTTGGAGGCGATCCAGAGCCGGGCCGAAATCGGACCCGTGAGCTCGAGATCCTCCGCCAGGGGGGGCGTCTGAAAGCTGAGCACATCCTGCCGCTCGGCGAGCGCGCGATACGGCTCACGCGAGCCGAAGAACCGCGGACCCTCGCGCTGGTCGTAGGCGCCGCCCTCCATGACGGGACGCCCGGACGTCACGGTGCCGCCGATCGTGGGCACCGGGTTCCGTGGGTCGAACCGGAACTCGTCCCACGTGAAATCCTCCGGCGCGCGGCGCGTGGACAGTTCGCCGCTGCGATGGAAGTAGTACGGAGTGAACCGCGTGTCCGGCAGAGGCCAGTCGCGCTCCGCGCGCCATCGCCCCCCGTGGTCCAGGCGGCCGGCCGCGTTCTTCCTGCCCGTGCCGCCACCCATCACGAACAGCCGCACGCGGGGCTCGGACTCCACACCGTTGGGCACGTCCCTGAGCCATCGATCGAACCACCGGAGGCGGAGGGTGAGATAATCCGGCGCGAGGTTGCCGTCGAGCGTCGCGGCGGCACCGAAGTCCACGTCGCCGGCGTAGGTCAGCTGCCGGTCGCCGTGCGTCCACGGGCCGATGATCAGCCGCATCGCCGAGCGCTTGCGCGTCGCGAGCCCCATGAAATTCTCCGTCGCGGTGCGCGGATACGGATCGTACCAGGACGACATGTGGACCATGGGCGCGTCCACGAAGCTGTCGTAGAATCCGGCGGCATAGATGCCCAGCTGCTTCCAGTAGTCGTCGAACGTGCCGCGCTCCCACTGCTCGAACAGGTAATCCTCATATTCGGGCGCGAGCGACACGGGTGAGTCCCCCCGACTCCACGGCATCCGGGCGAACCACTGCCTGATGTCGATCGCCTTCATCGCCGCCAGCCGCGCGGGATCCGCCTGGATCTCCGGGCTTTCCAGGGCGTTGTTGTAGGCCCAGGTGGCCTGTTTCAGCTCGAACGCGCCTCCCTGACGAATGCCACCCTGGTATGCATTGGAGAAACCGCCGGAGTCGAGGAACATCGCGGCCACGCCCGGCGCCGCCGCGGATCCCAGCGCGCCCTGCGTGTGCGCGGCGTACGACAGCCCCATCGTGCCGATGTGTCCATTGCACCAGGACTGCGAGAGAATCCATCGGCAGGTATCGTATCCGTCGTTGCCGTCGCTGAGGTACTTCACGAATTCGCCCTGGGACTTGTAGCGTCCGCGGCAGTCCTGATAGACGACGACGTATCCGTTGCGCACGAAGAACTCGGCAACCTGTGCGCGGCCAAGGGGGCGTGGATCGGCCGGCGTGCGCTCGGAGCGGCTCGGCGCGGTCTTGTCGTACGGTGTGCGCTCGAGGATCACGGGATAGCGCGTGCCGTCATCGTTCGGCAGGTAGACGTCCGTGCCTAGCCGGATGCCATCGCGCATCGGAACCATGACGTCGCGCTTCACGATCGTGGCGCCGGATCCGGCGGCCCGCGTGGGCCGCAGGGAAACAAGCACCGCGCCGCCGACACACATCGCGGCGAACTCTCTGCGTGTCAGATCGCGCTCGGGCATCTCATAGGGTACTGTCCCGGCGCGCGGGGCCGCAACTCGAACTCGTTGCGTGCACAGGAGGCGCGGCGTGGTGCGGACTATCGCGGCGCCCGCGATCGCGTCCAGACGACGATGGCGCCGCACCGGCTTGACGGCTCCACGAACTCCATTGGCGTGTTCGCCCGACGCGAATACACCTCGATCGCGTACGCGTATCCAGGGGAAACGATCTCGTCGAGCAGGACGTTCCTGCGCAGCGATCCATCCACCCACACGCTCAGGCACTCGCGCGTGCCGCTCACCGTGCATGGCCCCACCACCGGACACCGGACCACCACCCCCTGCATCATGCGAAGCATTTCCGACGTCTGCCCGACTCGCGCCGACATGGCCTCGACCTGATCGGGGCTCAGGTACTGTCCGAATCCCCTCTCGAGGCGGTCGTAGAAACCGTCGCGGAGCAAGGCCGCGGACATGCGCTCGCCCACGACCTGTACGGGCGCGAGTTCCTGCGCGTCGATCGCGCGCAGGGTCAGGTTCAGCACGACCGTCGTGTCCGGGGGCAGTGTCGCCGCGAAGTGCACGGCGCGGTACCCGATCCGCATCGCGGTGAAATCGTGGTCCCCGGCGGAGACAGCGAGGTAAAAACGGCCGGCGCTGTCCGTGACCACGGATGCGTCGCGGCCCAGCGCGATCACCGTCACGAGCGGGAGTGGCCGTCCGATCGTGTCGCGCACCACGCCCGCGATCGCCGCTCGGCGGCCGGTGTCCGGCGCGGGAGCCTGCGCCCCCGATTCCGTGGCACACAGCAGCAGCCCCACGATTCCCATCAGGCGCGGCATCATCCTCCTCGAATCACTCACCATGCGCATTGGACAACAGTACCTTTGGGCGCGCATGAGACCGCTCACGCTCGCGTTCGCGATGCTGCCTCTCCACGCCCTCTTCGGCCAGGGCGCCGTGCCTGACATTACCATCCACGCGCCCGCCGCGCCCGGGGGTGGGTGGGATCAGACCGCGCGCGTCATGCAGCACGTGCTCCGCTCCACCGGGCTCGCGCGCTCCGTGCAGGTGGTGAACGCGGCGGGCGCCGCGGGCACGATCGGACTCGCGCGGTTCGTGAGCGCGGAGCGCGGAAATCCGAACGCGCTGCTGGTAACCGGTCTCGTGATGGTCAGCGGCATCGCCGCCAACCAGTCGCCCGTGACGCTGGCCGACGTCACACCGATCGCGCGTCTCAGCGGCGAGTACGAGGTGATCGTGGTCCCGGCGTCGTCGCCCTTTCGGTCGCTGAGGGACCTCACAGACGCGTTCAGAGCCAACCCGCGCGCGATTTCCTGGGGGGGCGGCTCGGCGGGCGGCACCGATGACATACTCGTGCGGCTGCTGGCGGACCGCGTGGGTGTGCCACGCGTCGGCGTGAACTACATCGCGTACTCCGGCGGCGGCCAGGCGCTTGCCGCGGTGCTCGGCGCGCACGTGAGCGCGGCCGTGAGCGGCCTGGGCGAGTTCGCGTCGCAGATCGAGGCCGGCCAGCTTCGCGCCCTCGCCATTTCCGCGCCCCCCCCGGGGCGCGCGGAGGGGATCGACATCCCCACGTTCCACGAGCAGGGAGTGGATCTCACCCTGCTCAACTGGCGCGGCGTGGTGGCACCACCAGGCATCTCGCGTCAGGAGCGGCGCGCGCTGGAACGCCTTGTCGAGCAGCTGGCGGCCCGTGCCGAATGGAAGGAGGTGCTGCAGCGGAACGGGTGGGTGGACCTCCACCTTCAGGGCCCGGAGTTCGATCGGTTCCTGACGAGTGAAATCGCGCGCGTCGCGCCGCTCGTCGCGCAGGCCCAAGGCGCGGGCGCCAGGGACTACTTCGGTCTGTTCGTCCTGCTTGGCGCGGCGACCTCACTCGTGGCGGTCGCCATGGGCGCGGTGAAGAGGCCAGGCGGCGCGACGCCCGTCACTCCGACGACCGACGCGGGAACGCTCGGCATCCTCACGCTCGCCTTCATCCTGGACATCGCGCTCTTCGAGACACTCGGCTTCGTGCTCGCGAGCGCCGTGATGTTCGTGCTCGTGGCGCGCGCGTTCGGCAGCCGCCGCCTGGCGCGCGACGCCGTCGTGGGACTGGGGCTTGCCCTCCTCGTGTTCGCCGGATTCACCAGCGGGCTTGGCATTTCGCTTCCGGCGGGGGTACTGGGCTGATGGACGCCTGGGGTCCGCTCGCCGACGGGTTTCGCGTGGCGGCATTGCCGCAGCACCTGGCGTGGAACTTCGTGGGCGTGTGCCTTGGCACCGCCGTGGGCGTCCTGCCGGGCATCGGGCCGGCGCTGACGGTTTCGCTGCTGCTTCCGGTGACGTTTTCCCTGGAGCCGACGGCGGCATTCATCATGTTCGCCGGGATCTACTATGGCGCGATGTACGGCGGCTCGACGACGTCGATCCTGCTGAACACCCCCGGAGAAAGCGCGACGATCATCACGGCCCTGGAGGGGCACAAGATGGCGCTCGCCGGGCGCGGCGGCGCCGCGCTCGCCACCGCGGCGATTGGCAGCTTCGTCGCGGGCACGCTGGCCACGGTCGGACTGGCCATCGGCGCGCCGGTGCTCGTGAACGTCGCGCTCGCGCTGGGGCCCGCCGAATACTTCGCCTTGATCGTCGTCGCATTCGCGGCGGTCACCAGCGTGCTCGGCGACTCGCGCGCGAAGGGGATGGTGAGCCTCTTTCTCGGCCTCACGCTCGGACTGGTGGGCCTGGATCCGCGCGACGGGCAGGCGCGGCTCACGTTCGGCATGCCGTATCTCCTCGATGGTATCGATCCCGTCATCGTGGCGGTCGGCCTGTTCGCCGTGGGTGAGACGCTGTTCGTCGCGTCTCGCCGGGGCGCGGGACAGGATGAGCTGGTGCCGTTGCGCGGCTCGCTCTGGATGACGCGCGAGGAATGGTCGCGCAGTTGGCGCCCGTGGCTGCGCGGAGCCGCCATCGGGTTCCCCATCGGCGCGCTGCCGGCGGGCGGGTCCGAGCTTCCCACCTTCCTCTCCTACGGGCTGGAGAAGCGGCTGGCGCGGCGTCCCGAGGAGTTCGGCCATGGGGCGATCGAGGGGGTCGCGGGACCGGAAGCGGCGAACAACGCGTCCGCCACCGGTACGCTGGTGCCGCTGCTCACGCTGGGGCTTCCCACGTCCGCGACGGCCGCGATGCTGCTGGCGGCATTTCAGCAGTATGGGCTGCGACCGGGACCGCTGCTGTTCGAGCACGAGCCGGCGCTCGTGTGGGGAGTGATCGCGAGCCTGTTCATCGGGAACGCGCTGCTACTGCTACTGAATCTTCCCCTGGTCGGCCTCTGGATTCGCCTGCTCGCGCTTCCGCGCCCCCTGCTCTACGGAGGCATCCTCATGCTCGCGACGGTTGGCGCCTACTCGGTTCACGGTTCGGTCCTGGACCTCATGCTGCTGAGCGTAATCGGCATGGCAGGGTTCGCCCTGCGCCTGGGCAGCTTTCCGGTGGGACCCGTGATCATCGGACTACTGCTTGGACCCATGGCGGAGCAGCAGCTCACGCGGGCGCTCGCCATCGGTCAGGGGAGCGCCCTCGTGTTGGTGACACGCCCGGTATCGGCCGCGCTGCTGGCGATCGCGGCCGCCATGCTGCTCTGGCCCCTGCTTCGGATTCGCCGCGCGCGTTCCTGACCACGCGGTGCGCCGCGGCGGTGGGTGGGTGGGTTACTTCTTCGCCACCGGCTTGTCTACGGGATAATTGGCGAGCGCCGCGGGCACGACGCCGGCGTCGCCCTGTTCCACGCGGCGGGCGGCGCCCTGGAGCACGGACTGGATGTCGATCCCAAACGCCGATCCCAGCCCCTCGAGCGTTCGGTACGCCGCGTTGACACGCTGGTTCGCCGCGTTGCCGACGCCGTCCCCCGCGCCACCGTCCATCACCACCAGCCGGTCGATCTCGATGCCCTTCACCGCTTCGACCGCGGTGCTCAGCAGCAGGGGCAGCTTCTCCGCCATGAACACCCTAAATCCCTGCTCGCCCGCGGTGTTGATCTGCGAGTACAGCAGCTTGAGCACTTCCACCTGCGCCTTTCCGTTCTCCAGAATGGGGGCCGCTTCCGCGCGCGCCTGGAGTTCGGCCGCCTTGCGATGCGCCTCGGCGGGTTCCACGACGTCCGCGAGCAGCCGGCGCTTCTGAAGCTCCACGCGCTGGCTCTCCAGGTGCTGCTGCGCCTCGACCTCGGCGCGCTCCGCTTCCACCTTGGCGACGCGCTCCGTGGTTTCTGCCTGCTGGTTGAGCTGTGCCTGCTTCACGCGCAGGTCGTTGCGCGCGGACGCCACCGCGGTTTCCGCCTCCGCCCGCGCGACCTCCGCGATGCGCATGGATTCCGCCTGACGCTGCTTTGTCTCGGCCTCGTTCTGCGCCTCGGCAATCTGCGCCTGCTTGAGGATCTGCGCCGTCTTCGCGCGCCCCACGGCCGCGAGGTACCCGACCTCGTCGGTCACGTTCTGGATCTTCAGCGTGTCGAGCTGCAATCCGAGCTTCTGGAGATCCTGATCCGCCTCCTCCACGAGCTGCGACGCGAACTTGAGCCGGTCTTCGTTGACCTCTTCGGGCGTCAGCGTGGCCAGCACACCGCGCAGGTTGGCAGACAGCGTTTCCTTCGCCAGCTCCTCGATATCATCGATGTGCTTGCCAAGCAGCCGCTCCACGCCGTTGTTGAACGTGGACTCGGGCTCCGACGCGACCTTGATGTTGCCCACGGCCTGCACGGACAACGGGATGCCCCCCTTCGAGAACGCATTCGTGACGTTCAGTTCGATGGGGATGGTCGCGAGCGGCATCCATGCCACTTCCTCGATGATGGGAATGCGCAGCGTGCGGCCGCCAATCACCGTGCGGTAGCCGACGGCCGTTCCGTCGCCGAGTTTCCGGCTGCGTCCCGTGATCACTGCCGCGCGGTTGGGCGGCACGATGACGATCAGCGACTTGATCGTGACGAGAAGAACGACGAACGCGGCAACGACGATGCCCGCGGCGATGAATGTACCGGTCAGTGCTTCCATGACTTCACTCCTGCGATTGGCTGAGCGATGAGATTTCCTTGTATGACGGATCGTCGAGCGGGGACACGAGCGCGGTGCCGCGGTGCATCTCGACGATGATCACGGATTTCCAGCGGGACGGGTTGCCGGCGTCCACGTCCAGCGAACGCGCGAGCAGCTCAAAGGTGCGGTCGCCGCGCTGCACCATGACCTTGCCCTTGCCGCCCCTGGTGATCGGCAGGGTCACGCGAGCGGTGAGTCCCACGAAGGTGTCGTCGGCGCTGCGGTTCCCCGAATCGGTGCGTCGAAGGTACGCGAACGCCGCGGAGGCCGCGCCACCCACGGCGAGCCCCGCCACCACGGCCAGGAGCAGGACGAGGGGCGCCGCGGCGGCGTGCCAGGTCCTGGCCAGCACGGCGCCCACGCCGCCGAACACGAACAGAAAGTACGTGAGCGTGCGCAGCGACAGCCACTGCCACGCCGAAGGTGCGTGATCATGACTGGAGTCGCTGTCGGAGTCGCCGACGAGCGAAAACGCGAGCAGCCCGCCGCCGACGAGCAGCGCGAAGAGGTAGAGCGTGAACATGGACTGCGAAGGTGCAGACTTGCGCACGCCCGCGCAACTATGCGTCAGCGCGCGCTGGCCGGCCGCGCCGATTTCGTTCAGGCCAGCAGTCGCCGGGCCGTATCCATCGCCGCCTGCGCGGCGCGATATCGCACTTCCTGACGGTCGCCCCAGCTGTGAATCTGTCGCGCCTCTACGCGCTCACCCGCGGCCACGCAGATCCAGACCGTGCCCACGGGCTTCGCCGGCGTCCCGCCGCCGGGGCCCGCGACGCCGGTAATCGCCAGGGCGGCGTCCGCGCGAAACCGCCGGCGCGCGCCGAGCGCCATCTGCCGGACCACCGGCTCGCTCACCGCGCCGTGCTCGCGCAACATGGCCTCCGCCACATCGAGTTCCCGCACCTTCACCGCATCATCGTACGCGATCACGCCGCCCACGAACACGTCACTCGAACCCGGGATCGCGGTGAGTCGCGCGCCCAGCAGGCCGCCCGTGCAGCTCTCCGCCACCGCGATCCGCCAGTCGCGGGCGCGGCAGGCGGCCAGCAGCACGCGCGCGAGGTCGTCGTCTCCCTCCGCATAGATGCACCCCGCGATCGCCGCGCGGATGGCTGCGGCGGCGTGATCGAGCGCGGCTGCTGCCGCGGATGAGTCGTGCCCGCGCACCGTGAGGCGCAGGTCCACGCCGTCCACGCCGGGCAGGTACGCGAGCGACAGGCGCGCCAGCGGGGAGGAACCGGCGCTCAGCACCACGCCCGACAGCTGATCCTGCAACAGGGACTCGGGCGTGCCGGTGGTGCGAAGGGTGAGCGACGTGATGCATTCGCCGGCCCCCCAGCCCTTCTCCCGCAGCAGCGGCAGCAGCGCATCGTGCGTCATCCCCCGCATCTCGCGCGGCACGCCGGGCAGCACGACCGCCCAGCGCTCGCGATCGTCCGCGATATACGCACCCGGCGCCGACCCGTGATGATTCATCAGCTTCCTGGCACCGCGCGGCAACATCGCCTGCCGGCGGTTGGACTCCGGCAGGTCGCGCTCGAAGCGCTGTTTCCACCGGTCGCGCATCCAGTCCAGGTGCGCGCGGTCCAGCTCGAGCGCCACGCCGAAGGCGAGCGCGACGGACTCCATCGTCAGATCGTCCGAGGTGGGACCCAGCCCGCCGGTGGTGATGACGGCGCCGGTGCGGTGCAGCGCCTCGCGAACCGCGTCCGCGATCGCGTCGCGGGAATCACCAACGGTCGTGCGACGCGCGACCCCGATGCCCTGCTCCGCCAGCCGCTGCGACAGGAACGCGCTGTTGGTATCAACGGTGAACCCCAGCAGCAGCTCGTCGCCGATCGTGACCAGCTCCACCTCGTTCGTCATTCCGGAAAACTACCGAACCCGTGGCGCGCTATTTCCCGAATGCCCATCGCGTCCACACCACCACCGCGCCGCAGATCGCGGACTCGCGGTCCAGGCCGCGGAACTGCATGGGCACCACGGACGGGCGCGGGAAGAACTCGATCACCATGATTTCCCGCGGGTGAATCATGTTGAGCGCGGCGACGGCCATGCGGGCGCCGTCAACCCAGACACTCGCCGTGCACTGCCCGCCCCGCCCGTCGGAGGTGAGGAGCGCGAAATCCCCCTGCTGGCGCACCATGGTTGCGCCGGGCATCTCCCTGAGCGCCGTCTCCAGCGACGCGTGCGCCGCCAGCTCGGTCATGTCCATGGTGTACCCGAACCCGGTTTTCCGGCGCTCCTCGAGTTGCTCCGCGATGACCCGACCGCGATTCGTTCCGATGACGCGAACGACATCGAGGGTGGTCACGCGCCGCAGTTGATGGGTGACGCCGGCCGACATCCCGGGGAACACGTCCACCGTGGTCACGAGCGGCATGGTGCCCAGCGAGAGGATCTGCACGCGTCGCGTTCCCGCCGGCACGTGGTGGAAGGCGAATCGGCCCTCACCATCCGTGCGGGTTTCGAGCGAATCATCGACGATGACCCGCGCTTCCGAATAGGGATATCCATTCTCGTCGGTGAGCACGCCCGCGATCCTGCCAAAGTGCGCGGAGTCCACCGATGCCGGCGCGATCAGGAGGTTGCGGCGCTCCACGAGCAGGTTGTGCGGCGGCAGATCGACCGTGCCCTGCTCCCCGGATGCCGTGCTCGCCTCCAGGCGAAACCAGTGCGGCATGGGAACGCCGCACACCACATACGTGCCGTTCGCGTTCGACCGCGTTTCCACCCGATGCCGTCGCTGGCGCACGCCGTTCTGCTTGTCGTAGGTCGTCTCGATCCACGACAGCTCGACGGTGGCGTCGGCCACCGGCCCCCGGCCGGCCGCTTCACTGATCGTGCCGTACACGAACCCGGAATCGCGTTTCGGCGCGCCGTCACACGCGGCCGCCCACAGCGTCCGAAACGATGGGAACGCGAGCACAACGTTGGCGCTTCCCGTCGTGATCGCGAACTGCCGCGCAAATCCGTGAAACCCGATGGAATCGAGCGACGCATGCTGCACCTGGAAGGTGCGTGGTCCCGGTGGGACGCTGTCGAACTCGAAGCGGCCGCGGGCATCCGTGGTGACGCGACGGTCGAGCCCCGCGATCATGATCACCGCCTCCGCGAGCGGGCCGCCCCGCAGACTGTCGAAGGCAACGCCCTTTACCGTGACCGGCACCGTCGTCGAATCCTGCCCGGACGCCGGAAGCGCCAGGGCCGCGCCGAGAAGCAATATTGTATACAATTTCGACGGCATGCTATACCATACCACCAAATCGTACCGGTCCGCGAGCCCCCCGCCGCACGCGGGGTCCCGCTCGTGCCCTGCCAATCTTCATGCTCGCCTGCGAGCGCAGGCGGTTGCGGTTCAGTTGGCGCGGGCCGGTGTGCGCAGCAGGTGGCCGTAGTTCCGCATGTAGATGTACAGCGAGTACAGCGTGAGGACGATTGCGAGCAGCATGGACGCGACGCCGATGCTGCCGAGCGTCTGCCCCGCCCAGCCGAACCCGGGCGCCGGGCCGCCGCGCTGGCTCTCGACCGTCGCGACCCAGAACCAGCAGTACGCCGCGCCCGACCAGACCTGCTGCACGCCGGTCTTCCATTTCGCGGGCCAGATCGCCTCGATGATCACTCCACGCCGCGATGCGAACTGGCGAAACCAGGTCATCGTGATCTCACGCCCCAGGATGATCGCCACGACCCACCAGGGAAGGTCGTAGACGCCAACCGGCGTCCGAAACGGCATCTGGTGAGCGAGGAAAAACATTGGCACGAACGTGCCCACCAGCAGCAGCTTGTCCGCGAGCGGATCCAGCATGCGCCCCAGATCCGTTTCCTGCTGGCGGCTGCGCGCCAGATGGCCGTCGAACCAATCCGAGATCGCCGCCGCGAGAAAGAGCAGAAAGGCCGCGAGCCGCGCCGATGCCGTGGGCACGAACGGCAGCGCCGCGATGGCCGGCGTGACGACGATGCGCGCGACGGTGAGCCCGTTGGGAAGGTTCATGCACTCAGGTCAGGCAAGCGACTTCAGCACCAGCTTCGACACCGCCTTGAGCGTCTCGAACACGCCCTCGCCCGTGACCGCGACGGCCTCGAAGTACTGGGCTCGCTCCACCCAGTGGCCATCGGTGTTCTGTTCGATCAGGTTCTCGCCGGCGTGGTACGGGTCGGGCGTCACGCGCTGTTTCGCGGGATCGGTGAGTTCCCAGCCGGGATTCATCGCGGCCTGGAGATCCTTCACGGGCGCGGCGTTCGGCAGGTCGCGCT
The DNA here is from genome assembly GCA_040902005.1 of Gemmatimonadaceae bacterium. GTDB lineage: Bacteria > Gemmatimonadota > Gemmatimonadetes > Gemmatimonadales > Gemmatimonadaceae > DASPMP01. The sequence continues at coordinate 29,626 of JBBDYA010000058.1, forward strand.
TGTTGTACTGAATCACGAACGGCATGTTCGTGAGGTCGTACCCGTATTCGGCCATGTTGTCGTACAGGTTCTGCATGGCTTCCTGATTCGCCTCCATGCGCTCCAGTTGCGAATCGCCGACGAACACGATGCCGTCCACGCCCTTGAGGATCAGCTTGCGGCTGGCGTTGTAGTAGACCTGTCCGGGAACCGTATACAGGTGGAATCGGGTCTTGAAGCCGCGGATGCTCCCGAGGTCCACCGGCAGGAAGTCGAAGAAGAGCGTGCGCTCGGTTTCGGTGGCGAGCGAGATCAGCTTGCCGCGGGTATCCGGTGTGACCTTGCCGTACACGTGCTCCAGGTTCGACGTCTTGCCGCCGAGTCCGGGGCCGTAGTAGACAATCTTGCAGTTGATCTCGCGTGACGCGTAGTTGATCATCGACATAGCTGGTCTCCGCTACTGGAACAGCTTGTCGATCTCGTCGTCGGCGCCGGCGAGAAGGTTGGGTTTCGACGCGCCACCCGCCGCGCCGCGCGAGAACACCTGCTCGAACAGCCTGGCCAACTCGGCGACGGTTTCCTTCGTCTTGAGACGCACGAGCCCCAGCGTGGTGCGGTTGTCGAACAGCACCACCAGGATCACTCGCCGGGCGACGTCGGCGAGGTACATCGATTCCTTCTCGCCCTGGTGAAAGAGCGAGTTGAAATCGTTCTCGCCAATCAGCTTGGCCAACTGGTCGTTGGCGCTGAAGTCGGCGGCAGTGAGCGTCGCGAACGTGGTCGGGTCGAACTTCGGCTGTTCGCCCACGGTGGCCACGAGCTGACCGGTCCGGTCCACCAGCATCGCGCAACGGGCATTGCTGTCGCGCAGGAAACCCTGCAGCGACTGCGTGATCGCCCCGAAATCCTCTTCAGTAAAGGACCAGCTTGCACTTCCCACTGGCATCCTGGGTGAGTGGAAGGAAAGGAAGGAGGCCGCGGGTGCCCGGGCCGCCCGGCGCACCAGAGCCGAATCTACACCAGATGCTCCTGCACGCGATGGAGCAGCTTCTGCGCGCGCTTGCGGAGCAGTGGCTGGGATTCCCAGCGCACGTACTCGGTCAGCAAGCGCACGGTCTCGATCCCGGGGTGACCGCCCAGGTATCCAAGCGCCGCGAACCGCTTGATCGGATTGCGGCTGAAGAGGTCGCGCCGACTCCGGTTCATCTGCATGCTCCAGACAAGGAGTCCCGCGACCACTCCGCCGACGAACCCCGCGGCCACCAGGCCGCCGTGGCGGGCACGCATCTACATCGCCCTCCGCGCGGACAACGCCTGCGCGATGGACGCGCCGTCCGCATACTCGAGATCGCCCCCCACCGGCAGGCCCCGCGCGATGCGGGTCACGGTCACGGACGATCGCGACAGCTCGCGCTGGACGTATACCGCCGTTGCTTCGCCTTCAAGACTTGGATTCGTTGCCACGATCACCTCTCGGACATCACCGTTCGAGACGCGCCCCACGAGCGCCACCACATTCAGATCCTCTGGACCAACGCCATCCAGGGGCGCCAGCCGCCCGCCCAGCACATGATATACCCCGCGAAATTCTCCGGCCCGTTCGATCGCGCCGATGTCCGACGGCTCCTCCACCACGCACAACAGCGACTGATCGCGTCGAGGATCCCGGCAGATCTCGCACACCGCGTCCTCCGACAGGTTGAAACACCGTTCACACGGCCGCACCCGTTCGCTCAGCGTGAGCAGCGACTCGGCGAGCCGGCGGCTCTGCTCCTTGGACTGCTTCAACAGGAAATAGGTCAGCCGGAGCGCGGTCTTTCGCCCAATCCCCGGCAGTTTGGACAATTCGGAGGCCAGATCATCGATCGCGGACAAGGCCGTGTGAGTTTGAACGTGAAAGTGCGCGCCGGACGTTAACAGAGGACGGCTAGAACGGCAGCTTGAAGGGGAGGTCCATGCCGCCCATCATCCCGCCCATCCGCGCCTGCGCCTGCTCCTGCGCCTTCCGCTGGGCTTCCGATGCCGCGACGGTGACCAGGTCCTCCAGCATCTCCACATCAGCCGGATTGACCACGGACGGATCGATCTTCACGCTCTTGACCATCCCCTGCCCGTTGGCCTCGACGGTAACCATCCCGCCCCCTGCCGTGCCGGTGACGGTCATGGCCTGAAGCTCCTCGCCGATCTTCTTCATGTTGCCCTGCATCTCCTGCGCTTGTTGCAGGAGCTTCATCATGTCTTTCATGACACGTAACCTACTGACTGCACAGCAGTTAGTGCAATGCCCTGAAGTTCTCGGCCCGCGCCTATCGGCGCGGTAGGTTCTCGGCCCGCGCCTTCGGCGCGGTAAGCCTACAACTGCGGCCGAGAACTGCTAGTCAGCAAGCTCGAGATCCAGTACCTCCACGGCCCCGTCGAGCGTGGGATGCTTTCGGCGCAGGTTGTTCAGTCGCTGCGACCTGGCCATTTCATCGGTCATGCGGACCTGCTTTCCGCCACCGGTCGCCGTGGGCGCGCTTTCCCGGTGCAGCCCCACGCTCGTGATTCCGGTGAACCACTCCGCGAGTATCGCCAGCAGGTCACCCCTCGCCTGCTCGATGGCCTTCGCGTGAAAGTCGTTGTCTTCATCGAGCGTGATGGCAAGATCGCCGGCCCTGGTGATCGCGTGCGGCGCTGAAGACTCCAGCGCGGCCGCAAGCAAGGCCTTGCCGGACAGACGCACCCGGCTCACGAGTTCATCCCAACGACCCGTGATCGCCGTGATGTCCGGTACGGCCTTCGCGGCCGCGCGCGGCTCCGCGCGCTCGCGCGCTGGTGTGGCCGCGGCTGGCGTCGCCGCCAGGCACGCGGGTGCACTGGCGGAAGCCTTCCGCGACCGGGGGGGGGCCCCGG
>JBBDYA010000059.1:0-4877 GCA_040902005.1 Gemmatimonadaceae bacterium
AGTGCCTCGTAGAACTCCTCCGTCTGCGAGATCGGCGTGCGCAGGTCGTTCACGCCGGTCATGAGCATGGTCGGCGTCTTCACGTTGCCCACGTACATGAGCGGCGAGCGGCGCAGGTGCTCGCTCGGATCCTCCCAGGGCAGCTTGTCGAAGTTCCGGTACCAGCTCGACCCGTCGGTGGTGCCCACGAAGCTCAGCCAGTTGGTGACCGGACAGTTGGCCGACGCCGCGGCGAAGCGGTCGGTCTTGCCGACGATCCACGCCGTCAGCACCCCGCCGCCGCTACAGCCGTACACGAACATGTTCTGCGTGTCCACGTACCCCTTGGCGATCACCGCGTCCACGCCCGCCATCAGATCATCGTAGTCCTTGCCGGGGTATGCACGTTTGATCGCATTGCCGAACTCGCTGCCGTAGCCCGTGCTGCCGCGCGGGTTGGTGTACAGGACGACGTATCCGTTCGCGGCGTGCTCCTGCCAGCCGAAGTTGAAACCGACGCCGTACATCGAGTGCGGCCCACCGTGAATCGAGAGCATGAGCGGGTACTTCCGGGTCGCGTCGAAGTTCGGCGGCTTCACCACCCATCCCTGGATCTTCCACCCGTCGGCGCCGGTGAACCACAGCTCTTCGACCGCCCCGAGTGCCTTGCCGGCGAGAATGTCACCGTTGACGTCGGTGATCTTCCTGATGTCCGCGGGGCGACGCATGCTGAACGTCACGATGTCCCCCGGCTCGTGCGGTGACAACAGGATGCCGACGGCGTTCCCCGCCGCCGAGATCTCCGAGACGGAGAGCATGTGGTTGCCCGTCGTGACGGGGCGGTGCTCACCGCGCAGCGAGACGAAGTGCAGGTTGCGCGTCCCCTTGTCGATGATGCTGAAGTAGACGCCGCTGCCGTCGCGCGCCCAGGTGAGGTTCGCCGGCGAGCGATCCAGCGATGCCGTGAGGACGCGCGGATTGGTGCCGTCGGCATTGATCACGTACAGTCGCGAATCGCGCCATGTGTCGTCCGTCATGTCGTGACCCGTATACGCCACCAGCCGGCCGTCGGGTGACACGGCGGGACTGCCATCCGGTCCCTTGCGTGTGGTGACCTGCCGGACGTCGCCGCTGGCGACGTCCACGGCGTAGACGTCCGACTCGCGCCACTGGTATTCGCCGTCCTCCACGCGCGGCCCCGAGGAGAAGTACACCGTCCGGCCGTCCGGGGAAAGATCGATGGAGCCGATCCCGTGGTCGTCGAAGGTGAGCTGGCGCGCCGTGCCGCCGTCGGCGGTGACCATGAACAGCTGCGAGACGTTGTCGCTCGTGAAGCCGGTGCGGTCCCTTCTATAGTTGAGCTTCTCGACGATGCGCGGCGCGGTGGTCCACGTCGCGTTGCGCGGCTTGAGCGCGTTCACCTGGTTCTCCACGCGCCACGACGCCCGGTCGGACGGCGGCACGTTCATGCGGAAGAGCAGCGACGTGCCGTCGGGGGTCCAGGTGATGTCGTTGGGCGACTCGGTGACGCGCGTGATCTGCGTGGCCGGCCCCTCGACGTCCACCCACTTCACGAAGATCTGTGAGCCGCGCGGCTCGCCCTGGGCGACGTAGGCGATGCGGGATCCGTCGGGCGACCACCTGGGTGCGGAACCGTCCTTCAGCAGCATCCGCGGCCGCGAGCCGTCCGCATTCATGATCCAGACCGACGTTTCCCAGCGGTCGTTGAGCTTGTCGATCCAGCGCCGGCCGAAGACGATCTGGCGTCCGTCGGGCGAGAATGACGGTGCCTGGACCTGCTCCCATTCGAAGTAGTCCGCGAGAGTGAGCTTATCGGAGGGACGCTGTGCCTGCCCGGCAACGATCGGGACTGAGGCGAACAGCAGGACGAATGCTGCACGACGAGTGCGGACGCGCATACGATGGCTCCCGATGGCGAGTGATTACCCGGAGAGTATGCTGTCCCGCCTCGGCGCGGGCAACCGCTGGCCAACCGGGGCCGGTGCGTCAACCGTCACAATCACCAAGAAGTCGAAACCCTTTCACGGGCGGCCAGCGTAAGGGGGGTGCGAAGGCCACCGCCCACCACCACCCTCCCATGGATTCATTCCTCCAGGATGTTCGGTACGCCATTCGTGCCCTCGGCCGCCGTCCTCTCGTCGCCGCCGGAGCCATCGTGTCCCTGGCCGTCGGAATCGCCGCCACGACCGTCGTCTTCAGCGTCGTCAATGGCGTTTTGCTGAAGGAGGTGCCGGGTGTCACGCGGCCTGAACGGCTGGCCGAGATCGCGCGCGACGTGGGTGGCAGGCCGGCCGACGTCACCTATCCGATGTATCGGCACCTGCGCGAGCAGTCCGCCGTACTCGACGACCTCGCGGCTCTGGTCCTCGAGAGCGTTTCGATCGCCGCCGGTGGCGCCGATGCTGAACCGTCGGTGCGGGGAGCGCTCGTCGTGACGGATAACTATTTCTCTCTCCTCGGCGTCCGCGCGGAACGCGGCCGGTTGTTCGCGCCAGACGAGGCGCGCTACCCAGCCATAGCGCCCGTTGCGGTGATATCGCATGACGTGTGGCAGCGCGAACTGGGCGCTCGGGACGACGTCGTCGGCGTTGAGATTCGCGTGAATGGGACTCCCGTACGCGTCATCGGGGTGCTCGAACGCGGCTTCGCTGGCCATCACACGGGGTTGTTGACGGACGTGTTCCTCCCGCTCGGACTCGATGCGCCCGGCCTGCCGGACGCCGCCAACTTTGCGTCGGGCGGAGCGTCTTCGGTGGAATTGCTTGGCCGTTTGCGTGAAGGAATGACTCCGGCGCCGGCGGCTCGCGCGCTCGGCGTCGCGGCAGACGCGTTTGGCCGCCAGGTCGGAGAGTCCAGCGAGCGGCATCCCTACGCCGTTGCCGTCGTGGCGTGGGGACCGTTGCCGCACACCGTGCGCACCGCCGTTGGCGCATTCCTGGCCGTGCTCTTCCTGCTGTCGGGACTGGGACTCGCAATGGCTGGCATGAACGTCTCCACCATTCTCCTGGCGCAGGCATCGGAGCGGCAGCGCGAACTGGCGGTGCGGCGGGCGGTCGGTGCCAGCCAGTCGCGGCTCGTGCGGCAGATCGTAACCGAAGTCGGCGTTCTCTTCGTGGTCGCGGGCGCGGTGGGCGCCATCGCAGCCATCTGGACCGCCGGCCTGTTCAACACCTTCGAGCCGCCGGTTCCGATTCCTGGCCGGCTCGGCGCCGACTTCAGCGTCGATGCGAGCGTGCTGGTCTTCTCGTTCGCCCTCACGCTCGGTGCCGCGCTGGTCTTCAGCGTGCTGCCCGCGTTCCAGTCGAGCCGCTTCAACATCGTCCCAGCACTTCGTGAGGCGGGTGCGTCCGATACGCGCGGGCGCTCGCGCATGCGATCGTGGCTCGTTGGAGCGCAGGTGACGGTCACCAGCGTCTTGCTCTCCGCAACGCTGCTCTTCGGGCGTGCGCTCGCCAACATGCGGGCCCTCGAGCCCGGGTGGAACGGCGACGGCGTGGTGGTCGCGCCCATCGACCTGGAGTTGAACGGCACGTCTCCGGCGCAGGGACTCCTGACGCAGCAGCGCCTGCTCGAGCGGCTCGCGGCGATTCCCGGCGTCGACGTCACCGCGCTTGCCACGAAGCTGCCAATGGGTGGCCGATCGTCGTTCGGACTCGTCCGCGTGCCCGGCGTCGAGGCTCCTTCCGGACTGCCGGGTTTCAGCGCGGCGTTGAATCGCGTGAGCCCGGAGTATTTCTCGGCGATGCGCATACCGTTGTTGCACGGACGCGACATCGCGCCAACGGACGACGAGCGTTCGCGTCTGGTCGCCGTGATCAACGAGACCATGGCGCGGCGCCTCTGGCCGACGATCGATCCCGTTGGCCGCACCTTCTTCGTCGATCAGCCGAACCGCGCGCTCGAGTTCCACGTCGTGGGGGTTGTCGCCGACGCGCAACGGCGCGTGCCCAGGCAGGCACCCGAGAACTTCTACTACGTGCCCGCACAGCAGTGGTACAACTCTGCCGTGGTGCTCCACGTCCGCTCGTCGCCCGGTCTTGAGACCGGAGTGGTTGCGGCGGTGCGGCTGGCAGTCCGAGATGTCGATCCGTCGCTCCCGCTGCCGGTGGTGCGGCCGCTGAACGAGGCCCTGGACATCTATCTCACGCCGCAGCGCCTGGCCGCCTGGGTGAGCGGCGCCATGGGTGCCTTCGGACTCCTGCTCGCGCTGGTCGGGATCTACGGCACCACCGCGTTTCTCGTCTCGCGGAGGGCGCGCGAGATGGCGATCCGGATGGCGCTGGGTGCGACGGATGCTGACGTGGTCCGGATGATCGTCTGGCGTGGCGGGCGTGCGCCGCTCGTGGGTTTGGGCGTCGGGATCCTGTTTGGGGGCGCCCTGGCGATCGGAGCCAGCAATGTCGTGGCGGGAGCGCGGGCCATCGACCCGGTCGTCATCGGCGCGGTACCGTTGGTGCTCGCGCTGACGGTCGCGTTGGCCATGCTGACGCCGTTGCGCCGTCTGCTCCGCGCGCCGCTGGCCGATCGACTGCGAGACGACTGAGACACCGCGCTGCACGCTCGCGACCGCATCGCCAGTTGAGCTATTCCTCCCGCAGCGCAGCAACCGGATCGAGCCGCGCCGCCCGCCCCGCCGGAATCACGCAGGCGAGCAGCGCTACGCTCGCGAGGAGCAACGGCGCGAGCGCGAACGTCATCGCGTCGAAGCGAGTGACGCCGTAGAGCATGCTCGCCACGACGCTGGTCAACAGCGCAGCAGCGGCGATACCGACGCCGACGCCTATCGCGGCGAGCGCCATCCCGCGTCGCAGCACCATGCCCAGAATCGCGCTCGGCCGAGCGCCGAGCGCCATCCGGATGCCGATCTCCTGCCGGCG
>JBBDYA010000060.1:0-4766 GCA_040902005.1 Gemmatimonadaceae bacterium
ACGGTGAGCCGAGCCTGGCCGACATCAAGTCTGCGCAGGACAAGCTCGTCGCCGACTTGCGGGCCGCCCGAGCCGCCGCGGAAGCGAGGCTGTCGCAGGTGGTGACCGCGCTCGAGACGCTGCGACTGGACCTGCTGCGGCTCCATGCCGGCGCGGCCGGCGCGGAGAGTCTCACGCAGGATCTGATCAGCGCGCGGGCGCTCGGCGACGACGTGAATCGCCTGCTGGAAGGAGGTCGGGAGGTGGAAAGGACACTGCGGCACTCGGGTTCGGACTGACCACCAACGCTGTAGCTTGCTGGAATGCGACGCACCCTGCTCATCGCGCTGAGCGCGCTCGGACTCGCCGTTTCCACCGCGCAGTCCCAGTCGGCTCGCGTCATCCTGCTCGGTTCGGGCACGCCTCGCCCGTCACCGGACGTGTTTGGTCCCTCCACGGCCGTCATCGCCGGCGACCGCACACTGCTGTTCGACGCGGGCGCCGGCGTCATGCACCAGATGGCCTCCGCCAACCTCGGCATCCGCGGGCCGCACGCGCTGTTCGTGTCGCACCTGCACAGCGATCACACCGTGGGGCTTCCGGACCTGATCTTCACGTCGTGGGTGATGGAGCGCACGCAACCGTTCGCCGTGTACGGACCCGCCGGCATCGCGCACATGGTGGACAGGCTCGCCGAGGCGTGGACGCAGGACATCCGGATCCGCAGCTACGGCGCGGAACGCAATTCCCTCAATGGGTGGCGCGTGAACGTGAAGGAAATCGAGCCCGGCGTGGCGTACGACAGCGCGGGCGTTCGCGTGACGGCCCTCCAGGTGCCGCACGGCGAATGGCCCATGGCCTTCGCCTACCGCGTGGACACCCCGGACCGTTCGGTGGTCATCTCCGGAGACACGCGCGCGTCCACTGCCGTCGCCCAGCTCGCGCGCAACGTGGACGTCCTCGTCCACTCGGTGTACCCGGAATGGGGCACGGTGGCGAACCCCACGTCGCTCGGCCACACCGACTCCACCTATTTTCGCATGTACCACACGTCGTCGGTGGAGCTGGGCCGGTTGGCCTCGCTCGCGCAGCCGAAGCTGCTCCTGCTCACGCACGTGGTGCGCGCGGGCGCCACGGATGCGGAACTCATTGCGGGCATCCGGACTGGCGGATACACGGGCTCGATTGTCGTAGGGAAGGAGCTTGTTCGATACTGAAGAACTTGACGGCGGACGTGACGGCGGACGTGACGGCGGACGTGACAGCGGCGCCCGCCTCTAGGTCCGCCTCTAGGTCCGCTTTTGAGTCCGCCTCTACGTCCGCCCCAACGTCCGCCTCTACGTCCGCCGTTACGCCTGCCTATACTTCGACCATGCGTCCTTCTCTCCTCGCCGCATCAGCAGCGCTGGTCCTCGCCGCCTGTTCGCCGCGCACCGCACCAGCGCCACGCATGGCGGCCTACGACATCGTCATCACGGGCGGCCGCATCGTGGACGGCACCGGCAATTCCTGGTATTACGGTGACCTGGCCATCACGGGCGACCGCATCGCGTACCTCGGTCCAGTTGGGTCGCTCACCCACGCGACGGCTGGCCGCCGCATCGACGCGCGCGGACTCGTGGTCGCCCCGGGCTTCATCGACATCCAGAGCCATTCGTGGGACCAGTTGCTGTGGCGCGACGGCCGCGTGATCGGCAAGGTCACCCAGGGCGTCACTACGGAGATCCTCGGCGAAGCCACCACCCCCGCGCCGCTCAACGACGCGGTGCGGTCACTCCTGGACATCCCGGACACGCTGCCGCGCCTCGTGGCGCTGCACGAGACCTTCCGCGGCCCGCGAGGGTTCGGCGCGTGGTTGAACGCGATGGAGCGTCATGAGACCTCCGTGAACGTGGGCTCCTACCTCGGTGCCAGCACCGTGCGCGCGTACGCCATGGGACAGCGCCGCGGCGAACCCACGCCCGCCGAGCTGGACACGATGCGCACCGTGGTCCGGAACGCGATGCAGGATGGCGCGTTCGGCATCTCCACCGCCCTGATCTATCCGCCCGGCAGTTACGCCGGCACGCGCGAGCTCACCGAGATGGCGAAGGCCATGGCGCCCTTTCACGGCTCGTACATCACCCACATGCGCAGTGAGGACGACTCCTTGTTCGAGGCGATGGACGAGGCCTTTCGCATTGCCAGGGAGGGCGGCGTCACGCTGGACATCTACCACCTGAAGGCGTCCGAGCGTCGCAACTGGGGCAAGGCGACCGCCATGGTGCGCAAGATCGACAGTGCGCGCGCCGCGGGGCTGGACGTGGCCGCGACGATGTACCCCTACGCCGCCTCCGGCAACAACCTGTCGTCGTGTTTCCCCACCTGGGTGGCCGAGAACGGAATGCTGATGACGAACCTGCGCGACCCCGCCACGCGCGCGCGCCTCGTGGCGGACATGCAGCGCACCAGCTCGTGCGACCCCGCGCAGAGCAGCCACGCCGTCATCGGATTCCGGATGCCCGAGCTGAAGAAGTACGAAGGGTGGCGGATCGATGCCCTCATGCGTGACCTGAACAAGTCGGCGCCCGACGTCGTGATCGACCTGGTGCTCGTGGAGAACGATCGTCTCGGCAAGATCAACTTCAGCATGACCGAGGAGAACGTGGCCATGCAGCTACGGCGGCCCTGGGTGGTGATCGGCAGCGACGCGGGGGGACACAACCCGGATAGCGCCACGAGTCTCACACACCCGCGCGCCTACGGCAGCTATCCCAGGGTGATGGGCAAGTACGTGCGGACGGACAGCGTGCTCACCCTGGAAGACGCGGTGCGCAAGTCCACGTCCGCCGTGGCCGCGCGTCTCAAGCTGCGCGACAGGGGGACGCTGCGCGAAGGGCTGTACGCGGACGTGGTGCTGTTCGATCCGGCGACGATCATCGATCGGGCCACGTTCGAGCAGCCACACCAGCTCTCGATCGGTGTCCGGCACGTCTTCGTCAACGGCGTCGCTGTGCTGTCGGACGGTCGGCACACGGGGGCGACGCCTGGGCGGGTCGTCCGGATGGAACGGCGCGAATAGGGAGCGCTTCCTATTCCCGCCGTATCAGGTTGGCAAGCCAATGCGAACGACCGTCGATCCCGGCCGCGGGCCGCAGTCCCAACACTTCCGCCATGAACGGGTAGATCTCCACGTTCGAGAACACCGGGATCGTCTTCCCCGCCGGAATCCCCGGCCCCATCGCCAGGAACATCGCGTGCATCGTCGGCAGCACCGGTTCCCACCCATGTGACGCCGAGCCCTCGCGCGGCGCGCGGTTCGCGGTCCCGATGGTGAAGTGGTCGTCCATGATGACCACGATGTCCCCGATGCGCGGATCCTTGTTGTAGCGCAGCCGCGCGGGGACGTCGGCGCGCAGGTACGCCCGCCCGTGCCGCATCCGCCGGTTGATCGAATCGCGCAGCACCCGCGCGCGCTCGGCGCCGCCGTTCACGTGCAGATTCGCGTTCGGTCCCGCGTCCGCGATCTGTACCCCGGTCAGGTCGATGAGTGTATCCAGCGCCGCGTACCATCGCGGCGACGTCTCCGACATCCCATGGTCCGACACCAGCAGCAGATACACGCTGTCGCGCACGCTCGAGCGCGCGAGGCCGTCGAGCAGCCGTCCGAGTGCCTGGTCAACGTTCCACGCGGCCGTGTCGACCTGTGGCGACAGCGGCCCAAACGAGTGTCCCGCGCCATCCACCTCGCTGAAGTACAGCGTGATCATGTGCGGACGACGCTCGGCGGGAAACGCCAGCCACGCAAGCACCGTGTCAACGCGCCCCAGGTTCGGGATGCGCCCGTCGTAACGTTTGTAGATGGAGGGACGCGCGCCGGCGATCGCCGCCTCGGACGCCACCCAGAAGAACGACGCGGCCACCATCCCCTGTTTCTCGGCGGTGCTCCAGATCGGTTCGCCCCGATACCATGAGCCGTCCGTCACCACGTCGGCGTTCCCCATGCCGTAGCCGGCGTTGCGGGCCGGGTCCCAGAACCGGTTGCCCACCAGCCCATGATGCTCAGCGTACATCCCCGTCACGATCGAGTAGTGGTTCGGGAACGTCTTGGACGGGAATACCGGCAGCATCCCCTCAGCCCGCACGCCGCGCTCGATCACGCGCCGGAAGTTCGGCAGGTTGATCCGGTCCAGGTACTCGGGACGCATGCCGTCGAACGACACCAGGATGACGTACGGCTTGCCGCGCTGCGCGGGCGTGTTGATGCCGCCGGTGCCCTGTGCACCGAGCGCGAGGCCGACGATCGGCAGTAGCGCGAGGGAGCGAATGACGGTGTGCATGCTCCGAATCTAGTGCCCGCGCGTTTCAATTCGCGCCGTAGGCGGGCTGGGCGGATCCCCGACGCGGACCACGCGTTTTGATTCGCGCCTTGGCGGGCAGGGCGGATCCCCGACGCGGACCACACTGTGCTCCTCGTCGCGCTCTCCGTCGCTCGTGCTCCGTGCGAGCGCTCCTGCGGTGCTCGTTGGCCTCAGCGGTTGGCCGCTCCGCGGCCTCCCGCATCAGACGGTCCGCTTACGGGGACCCGCCCTTGCCCGCCCCAGCGCGACACTCGAGATCCGACTGTGCGGGGACCCGCCCCTGCCCGCCTCAGCACAACACTCGCGCGAACTGACTCAGCGCAGCCTGAGTGCTCGCATGTGCGCGCGATAAGTCGCGGGCCGGAGCGGCGGCGGGGTGCGCTCCGAGCAGACCGTCCGTGCGCGCGACCCATAGCGGGCCGGAGCGGCGGCGGGGTGCGCTCCGAG
>JBBDYA010000061.1:0-4734 GCA_040902005.1 Gemmatimonadaceae bacterium
CGCCGATAGAAAGCTCACGCTCGAGCTCACGCCCGAAGCCAAGAAGATCGTCGCGTCGGAAGGGTTCGATCCGGCGTACGGGGCGCGTCCGCTCAAGCGCTCGATCCAGCGGATGCTGCAGGATCCGCTGGCGATGGCCGTGCTCGAGGGCAGGTTTGCCGCCGGAGATCACATCGTCGCCACGGTGGGAGACGACGGGAAGATAGCGTTCGAGAGCGGGAACAGGTCCGCCTGAGCAGACCTGCCCCCGCCGGTAGCGTGCCGTCAAGCGAAGAAACGGCGTACATGAGCTTCGCGCTCGAAGGCGCCCGCGAAGCGGCCGCCGCCGGCGAAGTGCCGGTGGGCGCCCTCGTCGTGCGCGGCGGAGAAGTCATCGCGCGGGCGGCAAACCGGACGGTGCGGGACCAGGATCCGACCGCCCACGCGGAGATTCTCGCGATCCGCCAGGCCGCCACCGCGCTCGGCAGCTGGCGGCTGGAAGGATGCACGCTGTACGTAACGCTCGAGCCGTGCGCGATGTGCGCGGGCGCGATCGTGCTGGCGCGGCTGGAGAAAGTTGTATTCGGGGCATTCGACGAGAAGGCGGGCATGGCGGGGTCGGTCGGCGATCTGCTCCGGCACCCGAGGTTGAACCACCGGCCGGAAGTGCGAGGCGGGCTTTTGGCCGAGGAATCTGCCGCACTCCTGCGCGAGTTTTTCGCAGAGAGGCGCTAGCGGCCGGCGCGGCGGCGGAATCTCCGCGACCGGACAATCGCGACGCGAAAGCTCTGGCGCGCGCGTAAACAAAATGCTTGCCCGGTCCGAGTGGGACCGTATTTTGCGATCCGTTCGTTCAACTATAACGGCCCGCCCCGGGCTTCCGAGGAAGTACCGCCATTCATCCCCTGAGCCCCAAGCCGCTCGCCGTGTCGCGAGCGATAACTACCAACGTACGCCGGCTCGCAATGATCGCGAGTTACGGCCTCGCTTGCGCGGGTCTGCGCTTCTTCGGCGTTCCAATTCCACGCGACATGCTCCTACTGTTCGCGTCGTGGCTCGCGGCCGGCGTGTTGTATCACGTGATGCTGCGCCGCACGCGCACCAGCCGGTCTGCCGACCGGATTCAGCTCTTCGGATTGTGTGCGGACGTCAGCTATCTCACCGGGATTCTCTCGATTCTGGGCGGGGCGTGGTGGCTGGGCGGAATAGTCCACGGATTCATACTGACGTTCGCCTTCGCCTCGCTGCCGCGGCGCCAGGCAATCGCTGTCGCCTCATACGCGATCTTTGCCTACTTCGCCTTGATTGCCGCGCAGACTTTCCGAGCAACGGGCGCGTCGTTTATGGGGATCCCGGCGCTGGCGGGGAACTACCGACTCGCGGTCACCGTGGCCGTCCTCGGCGGAATCGGTCTCATGGGACTGGCTTCAGTGCAGTACACCTTCGTGCGGGTGATGCTGCGCGCGCAGGAGCGCTACCGCGGACTGTTCGAGACCGTGCCGGACGTAATCGTGAGCACGAATCTTCGCGGTATCGTCACCGCCGCCAACGCAGCCGCCTACCGGCTCGCGGGATCCGGCGCGGATGACATCGTCGGCCGTCCGCTGCGTCATCTCATCGCCGGCGACGAAGTGGCGATCGGCCTGGAGCATTTCCGCGCCGCGCGGGAAGGCGCTACTCGCCAGTTCGTGATCAAGGTGGACGGGCCGGATGGCGCCGAGCGCTGGCTCGAGTGCACTTGCAAGGCCGTACGCGACGGGCACGAGACCGTGGCTGTCCTTTTCGTCTGCCACGACATCACGCGGGAGAAGGCGGACGAGGAAGCATTGCGCCGCAGTCAGGAGCAGCTAGTCCAGGCGCAGAAGATGGAGGCCGTGGGCCAGCTCGCGGGCGGCGTCGCGCATGACTTCAACAACCTGCTGACGGTCATCACCGGATACTGCGGCTTTCTCCGGCGCGACCTCGCCGGCGACGACCCGCGCATGGGCGACATCAAGGAGATTCAGACGGCGGCCGAGAGCGCCGCCGCACTCACGCACCAGTTGCTCGCATTCAGCAGAAAGCAGGTGCTGCAGCCGAAGATCGTGAACCTGAACACCAGCGTGGAGCGGCTGGAGCACATGTTCCGCCGTCTCATAGGAGCGCAGATCGAGATCCAGACCAGGCTCGACGCCGATCTCCACCTCGTGAAGGCCGACCCGAACCAGCTCGATCAGGTCGTGATGAACCTGGCGTTAAACGCGCGCGACGCGATGCCCGGCGGCGGCGTGCTCACTCTCGAGACCGAAAACGTGCTGCTCGACGCCGAGTACGCCAGGACGCATCCGGGGGTGCGCGCGGGGCCGCACGTGCTGCTGTGCATCCGCGACGACGGCGTCGGCATGAGCGCGGAGACGCAGGCGCGGATATTCGAGCCGTTCTTCACCACGAAAGGCCCCGGCACCGGCACCGGCCTCGGGCTGTCGACGGTTTACGGGATCGTGCGCCAGAGCGGCGGTCACATCTGGGTGTACAGCGAGGAAGGGCTGGGAACCGTCTTCAAGATTTATTTCCCCGTCACCGTGGAGTCGGTACAGGAAGCTGCCGCGCCGCTGCCGCCGGACGAGGCGCTGCAGGGCAGCGAGACGGTTCTCGTGGTCGACGACTCGGAACCACTGCGACTGCTCGTCTCGCGAATCCTGCGGCAGTACGGTTACGCCGTCATTGAGGCGGCGAGCGGAGAGGAAGCGACCATGCTCGCGGAGAAGGAGGCGGGTCCCATTCACCTGCTGCTCACGGACATCGTGATGCCGGGGATGACCGGTCCCGCGCTCGCCCGTGACATGCTCAGCTGGCATCCCGCTCTGCGCGTGCTGTTCATGTCCGGCTACGCCGAGAAGGCGATCGTCCGCGAGGGGCTGCGCCATCCGAGCGCCGGCTTCATCGAGAAGCCGTTCTCGCCCGAGACGCTCGCGCGCGAGGTGCGCCGGGCGCTCGATGCCGCGCCGACCAGCCGCGGAAATTCATCCGCCCGCACGATGCTCGAGCAGGCGTAGGTCGCGCGGCTGCTACGGCAGCCGCATAGTCGCCGGCGCGCTCTCGTTCCCGGCGCGGTCCACGGCGGTGGCCCAGATCTCCTCCACGCGCCCCGCGCCGCTGCTCAGTGGGAGCGAATAGGTCTCTCCGGGAAGTATGACCGAGTCCCACTGGCTTCCGTGGCGCAGGGAAACGCGCCACTGCCAGGGCAGATCTGTCGTGCTTCCCGGCC
The DNA here is from genome assembly GCA_040902005.1 of Gemmatimonadaceae bacterium. GTDB lineage: Bacteria > Gemmatimonadota > Gemmatimonadetes > Gemmatimonadales > Gemmatimonadaceae > DASPMP01. The sequence goes on from JBBDYA010000061.1 coordinate 3,227, forward strand.
GCAGCTCCAACCTGCTCTCACCCGAGCCAGGATCCGTCGTCAGGTACAACTGGGGCGGGGCGGGAGGCAGCGAGTCGAGCCAGGGCGACGCAGGCACGAGAGCCTGCTCCTTGTACGGGCCCGCAAGGAGATGGTCGTTTAGCGAGTCGCGATTCCGCATGAACGCGCGCATGCTGAAGTGCACGTTGCCGGTTGCGCCTGGTTGTGCCCGCGTGAGATCGATTTGGCGCAGCAGCTCCGACGCGCGCCAGCTCTGCGAGCCGGCCACCGTGTCCGTGCGGCTGGTGAAATTCCCGACCCAGATGTGCCGGCGGTGCGTGTTCTCCGCGACCCACCACCCCAACAAAGATTTGTAATCCTGGCCGGGTGCGTCGGACCTCCAATACAGCTGTGGCGAGAAGTAGTCGAGCCAGCCGTTGTTCAGCCATTTGCGCGCGTCCGCGTAGATGCTGGCGTACGCGTCGAATCCGGTGACGCCGGCGGGATACCCGGGGCGCCAGATTCCGAACGGGCTGACTCCGAATTTCACATTTGGCTTGGCGGCGCGGATCGCGGCGTACAGGTTCGCGACAAACCGGTCGACGTTTTGCCGGCGCCAGTCGTCCCTCGCCGTCCCGCCGCCGTATCGCGCATAGGTCGAGTCGTCGGGGAAGGGCAGCAGCGCATTCGTGACCGAATCGCGCTCCTGGTACGGGTAGAAGTAATCGTCTATGTGCACGCCATCCACGTCGTACCAGTTCACGACGTCCATGATGACCGCGAGCGAGTGGCGGTGCACGTCGGGATCGCCCGGGTCCATCCAGAGCGAGCGCCCGTAGCTGCGCACCAAACGCGGCTGTGCTCTGGATATGTGGCCCTCCGCGAAATTTCCCCGGTACGACGCGTGCTTGGCGCGAAACGGGTTGAACCATGCATGCAGCTCCAGTCCGCGCTTGTGCGCTTCTTCGACCGCGAACGCGAGCGGATCGTAGAACGGCTCCGGCGCTTTCCCCATGGTGCCCGTGAGGTACGGCGACCACGGCTCGAGCGAAGACGCGTACAGAGCGTCGGTTGCCGGCCGCACCTGGAGTATCAGGGCGTTCAGATTGAGCGCGACGGCGCGCTCCAGGATCGCCAGCAGCTCGGCCTGTTGCGCCGCGGTGGAAAGCCCGGGGCGTGATGGCCAGTCGATGTTGTTCACCGAGGCGATCCACGCCGCGCGAAACTCGCGCGCGACCGGCGGCGGTGGAGTCGACTGGAGCGCCGGCTCCGGCTGTGGTATAGGCGGGATCGGGGCGATGGCCGGGGCGCAGCCGGACTGGGCAAGACCGGCGGCGATAATCGTGAGCAGTGTGGCGCGGTGTCGGGGCTTCAAACGTCGGATCTCCGCAGGGTGAAAGGACGCAATGCGAGTTGCTCGGCGCGCGCGACAACCGTCGCCGGGTGGCGGTCGTCAACGAAGAATTCTGCTACAGCCCAGGGCGTGTCCCCGGCCAGCTGGTGTCCGTGCTCGTCGAGATCGGGGAGGC
>JBBDYA010000062.1:0-4711 GCA_040902005.1 Gemmatimonadaceae bacterium
GTCGCGCCCGGGCACAGCTCGAACATGGCGATCTTCGGGCAGAAGGACGACTGATGATGGGACCCCGGACCGTTCTGGCGGTGGTCGGCCTCATGGTCATTCCCGGACTCGCGCCGGCGCAGTCGCCCACGACCACGGGGCGGGTCGAGGGCGTAGTCAGCATTTCGGAGCGGCTCATCACACCACGGATGCGGGTGCGCGTGTACGACGAGCCGGGGGGCGCGCCGCAGCGGCCTCCGTCTCCGGAGCACGGGTTTGCGGGAGTGGTGCTTTACCTTCAGCCCTCCGGCGGAAACGCTGCGCTGCGCGGTGCGGGTCCACGCCAGCGCGCGCCCACGCCGGCTTTGCGGCAGCGCGACGAGCGTTTCACGCCGCACGTGCTTCCGATACTCGCGGGCACGACGGTGGAGTTCCCGAACGACGACGACGTCTTCCATAACGTGTTTTCGCTCTCGAGCGCGAGGACGTTCGATCTGGGGCGGTACGCGCGCGGCTCCTCCAGAGGCGTGAACTTCCCCACGGCGGGCGTGGTCCAGGTGTTCTGCCACATTCACGCCGACATGAGCGGCATAGTCCTCGTGCTGGACAATCCGTTTTTCGTCGTGCCCGACTCGAGCGGACGCTTCGTCTTTGACGGGGCTCCGCCGGGCGCGTATCAGCTCGTGGCGTGGCACGAGCGCATCAAGCCGGTGTACACGCCGGTGCGCATCGACGCGGGACGCGCGACGCCCGTCAGAATTCGCATTCCCCTCCCGCGCGAGCCGGGCGAGCAGTGACGGATCGAGCGGTGCCGGCCAACGGGACGAGCTGGTTCAGGGCCAGGCCGCTCGCGGTGCAGCTCGCGCTGGTCTGCGCCCTGGTGACCGCGGCGGTTGCCGGCACCGCGTTCGTCATCCTTCGCATGGAGACTGCGAAGAACGTCGGCGACGTGTTCGTCACCGAAGTCGCCGCCACCCAGACCGCGCTCGGCAGGCTCCAGGCGCGCAACCAGCGGCTGCTGTTGTCCACCTCTTCATTCGTATCGACCAATCCCTCGCTGCGCGCGGCGATCGGACTGGTCAGGACGGAAGCGAACGTCGCGGGCTCGCCGCAGCGCGCGGCGCTGCTGGCGACGATTCAGGCGGAAGTGGACCGGATCTATGAAGAGCTGGATCACGATCTGCTGATCGTCACCGACGTAGAGGGGCGCGTGCTCGCCGCGCGCGGCGCCGGCCGGGACCTTCGGGTGGGCGACGACCTCAGCGGCGTCCCCGTCGTGCGGTACGCGCTCGAGGCTGAGGCGGCGACCGCGGATTCGTCGTTCGGCGTGTTCCGCGGTGAGGCCGGTCCGCTGCAGGTGAGCTCAGTGGCCATCCTCGTGAGCGGGTATCCGATTGGAGCGTTGCTGCTCGGGGACCGGCTCGACCGGCTGATGCCGGCGCCGGACGCCAAGCTCGGAACGCAGGCGGTGGTCAGCGCGGGCGACGTCGTGCTCGCGTCCACCGTTCCCGCGGCGCCAGTGGGATCGCGCTGGATCAACGGCGGCTCGAGCGAGTCGGACAGCGTGTGGTCGCTGACGCTCGGCGACAACGAGTTCGTCGCCGCGACGCTGCCGCTCGGCTTCACCGAGGAGAACAAGCCCGCCGCGCTTCACCTCGTGCGGTCGCTGTCGGAATCGCTCGCGCCGGTGCAGCGCTCGCTCACGACGAGCTTCCTGCTGGCCGGCCTGCTGGCGGTGCTGCTAGTCGGACTCGTCGCCGCGTTTCTGTCGCGCGCCACGCTGCGGCCGCTGTCGCGCTTCGTGGAATTCATGCGTGCGGGCGCGGGCGCGCAGGATCACGCGCGGTTCGACTACGCGCACTTCGAAGATCCGCATCCCGCCGCGGAGATAGGCACGCTGACCGATGCGTACAACAAGCTGATAGAATCGCTGCGGCACCATTACAAGCAGCTGCAGGAGCGGTCCGTGGAGCTGGCGGCGGCGATCGAGACGCTGCGCGAGGAAGTGAACGCGCACGAGCGCACCGAGACGGCGTTGCGGGAGAGCGAGGAGCAGCTGCGCCAGTCGCAGAAGCTCGAGTCACTCGGCACGCTCGCTGGGGGAGTGGCGCACGACTTCAACAACCTGCTGGCGGTGATCCTGGGGTACGCGGCGCTGTCGGCCGCGGACGCGCCTCCCGGCAGCCGCGAGCGCGACGATCTCGATCAGATCAAAGCCGCCGCCGAGCGCGCCGCCGAGCTGGTGAAGCAGCTGCTGGCGTTCAGCCGCAAGCAGGTGTTGCTGCCGCAGATCGTGGACCTCAACCGGATCGTGACCGGAATGGAGTCGTTGCTCCGGCCGCTGATCGGAGAGGACGCGCAGGTGGTGACGCGCCTCGACCCGGACATCGCGCGCATCCACGCCGACCCGGGGCAGATCGAGCAGGTGATCGTGAACCTGGTAGTGAACGCCCGTGACGCGATGCCGACCGGCGGCAGGATAACGATCGAGACCGCGAACGCGAACGCGGACGTGGACGAGCGCGGAGCGCCGGCGGCGCCGGGCAAGTCGGTCCAGCCGATGGTGCTCCTGTCGGTGCGCGACACGGGCACGGGCATCGACGCGGTCACGCTGGATCGGATCTTCGAGCCGTTCTACACCACCAAGGCGCCGGGAAAGGGGACGGGACTGGGCCTGTCCACCGTCTATGGAATAGTGACGCAGTCCGGCGGGATCATCACAGTGGACACCGCGCCGGGCGAAGGCTGCAATTTCCGCTGCTACTTCCCGGCGACGGTGGATGCGAAGTCCCATGCCGTGTTAGACGACGCGCGCGCGGACGTGTCGCGCGGCTCGGAGACGATCCTCGTGGTGGAGGACGAGACGCAGTTGCGAATGTTGATCAAGCGAACGCTCGGCGAGCGCGGGTATCGCGTGCTCGATGCCGGGAACGGCGTGGAAGCAATCGAAGTCGCGGCGGCGCACCGCGGACCGATCCACCTGCTCGTCACCGACGTAGTGATGCCGCTCCTCTCCGGCGGCGAGCTGGCCGCGCGGCTGCAGGAGGCGCGGCCCGGACTGCGCGTGATCTTCGTATCAGGCTACTCGGACGACGCGATCGAGCGGCACGGAGTTCTGGCGCCCGACTCGGTGTTTCTGCAGAAACCCGTCATGCCGGAAGAGCTGGCGCGCGTGACCCGGGAGATTCTCGATGCGCATTTCGCGGCTTCGGCCTCCACCTAGCGTGCGCCTCCTCGGACTGGCGCTCGTGTCGTGCGTCGCGCTCGCCGCTCCCGCCGGCGCGCAGCGCGTGGCGGTCGAAGCGCTGGCGGACATCGAGCTCTGGGAAACCGACGACTCGTCGCGCCTGCTGGCGCGGAACGATGGTCGCGCCCTGCTGGCCGGCCGCCTGCACGTGTGGCTTGCCGCGCGCCTCGCCGAATCCCTCGAGCTGCGCGCGCTGGGAATGGGAGAGGCCGGCACCGGAGACGAGGAAGCCGATGCGTCGCTCCAGCTTCTCTCGCTTCGCTACGGTCGCTCGCGGGCGTTCGTTGCGGAAGGAGGAAAGATTCTGTATCCGATCGGCGCGTTCGCCGCCCGGCGGTTCTCGAACACGAATCCGCTCATCGGCGCGCCTGATCTGTACGCGCCGCAGTACCCGGAAGGCGTCGTGCTGTCCGGCGCGTCCGGCCCACTGGACTATCGCGCGGCGGCGGTCTCGCTCCCGCTGGTGAATCCGCGCTATACGCCGAAGCCCGGCAGGAGAATCCGTCCCGTCGCTGGGGTGGGCGTCAGCGCCGGACCCGGCTTTCGCGTGGGCGTGGCGGCGACGCGCGGGCCGTATCTGAGCGAGGATCTCCAGGCGTTGCTCCCTCCAGGAGCGGCGTGGAAGGATTTCGGTCAATTGATAATCGCGGCCGACGCGAGGTACAGCGCCGGATACATCGTAGCGCGCGCCGAGGCCGCGTGGTCGAGCTACGAGGTGCCCACCGTGGCAGATGTGGTAAAGGGGTTCGGCTGGTACGGCGAGATTCGAGGAACCGTGACGCCGCGCCTATTTGTAGCCGCGCGCTACGAGAATTCGAAATACGCTTTCATCCGTCCTGTGAGTCCGTCGTTCTGGGTGGGGAGCGCGACCAGGCAGATCAACGGCGAGATCGGCGCCGGGTACCGCTTCAGCCCGGACGCGCTGTTGAAGACGTCGTTCCGGCGCGACCACTGGCCGGTGCAAACTTCACCGAGCGGGGCGCGGTTCCCCGACGGCTACGCGCTGGCCGTGCAGTTCTCGCAGCGCGTGGACGTAATGGGGCTGCTCGAAGGGAAATACTGAGGGCGTGTGCAGTGACTAGTCACTAGTCACCAGTTCAGGTAGCCGTCTTGTACGCCACCCTCGGGTCCGCCTTCGCGTAAGCGAGATCCGTCAGCAGGTTCACCATCACGAACACGGTACTGAGAAACAAGACCGAGCCCTGAATCGCGGGCAGGTCGCGGCGGGCGATCGCGTTCACGACGTAGCGGCCGAGCCCGGGCCAGCTGAAGATCGTCTCGGTGAGGATGCTGCCCGTCAGGTAGTAGCCGAAGTCGAGTCCGAGCACGGTGATGATCGGTATCAACGCGTTCCGCAGCGCGTGCCGCGTTATCACCAGCCGCTCGCTCTGTCCCTTCGCGCGCGCGGTCCGGACGAAGTCGCTGCCGAGCACGTCGAGCATCGCCGAGCGCGTGACGCGCGCGAGGAAGGCGATCGAGCGGGAG
>JBBDYA010000063.1:0-4678 GCA_040902005.1 Gemmatimonadaceae bacterium
CGCCACATGGCGCGCGCCACGATCGCCGCGCTCGACGGCCACGACGACGTGGTCACGCCGGCGCCGAGCTGCGTGGTCGCCATGCTCCATGAGTACGAGACGCTCTTTGCGGACGACCCGGCGTGGCGAGGCCGCGCCGCGCAACTGGCCGGACGCGTGCACGACCTGGTGGGCTACCTCTCCACGACCGCGCGGCTCCCGGACGGTGCTCTGGCGCGTGGCGCGCGAGCGCCGGGAGGAGGATCAGCCGGGCGCAAGGTCGCCGTGCATCGCTTCTGCCAGGGCTCGAACATGCTCGGCGCGGGCGACCGACTGGAGCGGCTGATCGCCGACCTGTGCGAAGTCGAGGTCGTACCGCTCGCGGAAGCGGAGGTCTGCTGCGGCTTCGGCGGCTCGACCTCACTGACGGCGCCCGAAGTCTCGCGCGGCATCCTCGAGCGCAAGCTCGAGAACGTCGCCGCGAGTGGGGCGCAGGTGCTGGTGACGGACAACCCGGGCTGTGTGCTGCACCTCCGGGGCGGCGCGGACGCATCCGGTTCGCGAATACGGGTCGTACACGCGGCAGAGTTCCTGGCGGCGCGATTGACCTGAGGCGCTCTGATCATGACACGTCATAACGGTCGTTTCACTTGACACTCAGAAGCAGGGTGCTAGTGTCCGTCGCTGTGCCTCCAGCCGAGAGAACTGGGCCGGAGCCACATCCCTCGCGCCATGCCGAGACGAGTACGTAGTGCAGCGATACATCGCGCGCCGTCTGGTGCTTGCCGTTCCCACCGTCTTCGGTGTGACGGTGATCACGTTCCTCTTGCTCAACCTTGTTCCGGGCGATGTGACGCTCAATTACATCGCTGAAGGCACCGGTTACAACGAAGCGAAGATCGAGCAGATCCGGCACGAACTCGGGCTGGATCAACCGCTTCCGGTACGGTTCGTGACCTGGCTCGGGCGGGTGGTGCGTGGCGATCTCGGTGACAGCATGCTCACGCGTCGGTCGACGTGGCGCGAGTTCGTGGCAGCGGCACCGGTCACGATCGAGATCGGAGCTGTGTCGATTCTGCTCGGCATCCTGATTGCCGTGCCTACCGGCACCATCGCCGCGATCCGCCAGAACACCATGATTGACCATGTGACGCGGCTGATTGCGACCATTGGCATCGCAGCGCCCGGCTTCTGGCTGGGGACCATGGTCGTGGTCTTCATGGGCCTGTGGTTCAAGTACCAGGCGCCGGCCGGCTGGGTGTCACCGCTCACCAACCCGTGGGTGAACTTCCAGCAGGTGATCTTCCCGATTCTCCTGACCGGGTTCCAGCAGTCCGCCCTCGCGATGCGCCTCACGCGCACAACGATGCTCGAAGTGCTGCGGCAGGATTACATTCGGACCGCGCGATCGAAGGGCCTGGGCGAGTTCACGGTGATTCTGCGCCACGGGCTAAAGAACGCGCTGATCCCGGTGATCACGGTCGTCGGCGCGCAGGTCGCCTTCATCCTCGGCGGCACGGTGATCATGGAGAGTCTGTTCAACCTGCCCGGCATAGGCCTGCTGACGCTCTCCTCGATCTTGCGTCGTGACTACACGCAGGTGCAGGCGAACATTCTGCTGCTCAGCATCGTCGTGGTGACCGCGAACTTGCTGACGGACCTCAGCTACTCCGTGCTCGACCCACGCATCCGCTACCAGTGAGGACATCGCCCGTGGTCCTCGCGTGGTGGCTGGAGAATCGCGTGCGGAGCCTTGCGCGGACCCGAGGGGGCGCGTAGTGAGCCGGGCAGCGGACGCGCCGGGCGCACTCATCACCGCCGAGCGGAGGTTGAGCGCGGGCGCCGGCGCCTCGACGATCCGGTTCGCGAGACATCAGCCCCTCGGAGCGATCTCGGCAGTCGTGATCGTGGCGATGTGGGTGATCGCGATCTTCGCGCCGTTGATCGCGCCGTTCGCCGCGGATGAGGCCTTCGCCGGGCCGCGCCTGATCGGGCCGAATGGGACCTACCTGCTCGGCACCGATCAGGTCGGGCGCGACGTGCTCAGCCGCTTGCTCGTTGGGTCGCGCCTCAGTTTGTCTGTGAGTCTGATCGCGACGATCATCGGGATCACAGGTGGCGCGGTGTTGGGAGTGATGTCGGGCTATAAGCTCGGCAGATTCGATCTCTTCCTGCAACGCGTGATCGATACGTTCATCGCGATGCCGATTCTGATCGTGCTGATGGTGATCGCGTTCGTGACCGGCGGAGGGCTGCTGTGGGTGACGCTTGCAGTCGCGCTGGTCACAATCCCATCCGGCAGTCGTGTCATTCGCTCGCAGACGATCGCGGTCTCTCAGAACGATTACATGAGGGCGGCTGTTGCGCTCGGCGCCAGTGAGGCGCGGATCATGCTGCAGCATGTGTTGCCGAACGTGTTCCCAACGATGCTGGTGATGATCGCGCTCAGCCTTGGGCAAAACATCCTGCTGCAATCTGCGCTGAGCTTCCTGGGTCTGATCGCGTCGCAGACGCCGGACTGGGGCAGCATGCTCAACGTGGGCGCGCGCCAGTACATGGAACAGCAGCCGTGGCTGGCGATCGCGCCCGGCGCCGCGATCGCGCTGATGGTGCTCGCCTACAACCTGCTCGGAGATGCCTTGCGTGACACACTCGACCCGCGACTCCGCGGGACTGGGAGTGGTGTGTAGTCAAGGGATAGACGGCGAGCCACCTGGGGGCCTCGCCGGGAAAGAGGGAACTGACCGTGGGTGAGTATTACACAGAGGCCTTCGAGCATTGGAACGAAGTCGAGCACAAGCGAGCCGTCGTACGCTCCCGCTTCACGCGGCGTGGCTTCATCAGGGGGACGAGCATTCTCGCGGCAGGTGGCGTTGCGGCGGCGCTGATCGGCTGCGGCGGCGACGACGATGAGGCGACACCGGCAGCGACCCAGGCACCCGCAACCGGCGCCACGGCGGCGCCCGCCGCGCCGGCAACGGCCCCCGCCGGCGGCGCAAGCACTGAGGACCAGCTCAAGGCGATCCTCGGCGAGCCCAACACGGCCTACCCGCTCGTCAACCAGTACAACTGGCGCCACGTGAACTGGCTCGCGGGCCCGCCGAAGGTCGGCGGGACCGCGGTGCGCGCCGGTAGCGCGCCGGCGCACTGGGATCCGCTGACGGTCGTCACGCTCACCCCGCACCCACCGTTCTACAACGGCCTCTACCGCCCACGTACGGAGGCGGGATCCACGCTGCTCCCCGTCGAGACGCTGAACCTGGACCGCCAGGAGTTCGTGCCCGACCTCGCGCAGACGAGCGAGCCGAACGGCGACTTCACCGAGTGGGTGTTCACGCTGCCCCCGGACGCGAAGTTCCACAACGTCGAGCCCGTGAACGGCCGCGCGATGACCGCGGAGGACGTGGTCTACTCATTCGACCTCTACCGCAACGCAGGCCTGTGGTCCGTCCCGCTGGGTCCGGTGGACAGCGTGACCGCAGTGGACGACCACACGGTCAAGTTCACGATGAAGCACCCGTACGTCGCGCTGCCGGCGATCCTCGGCATGCCCTACTACCTGATCCTCGCGCGTGAGCACTACGAGGGCTCCGAGGACCGGTGGCGAGCGCAGCCGATCGGCACCGGGCCGTTCATGATGACGGAGTTCGAGCCCGGCCAGGGCTTCAAGGGTCGCCGCAACCCCGAGTACTGGGAGCGCGACGGCCAGGGCACGCGGCTGCCGTACCTGGATGGGTTCGACGTGATCCGATACCAGGACGTCAACGCAGGCGTGGCCGCGTTCCGCTCCGGCAACGTCGACAGCTACAGCACGGGCACGCCGGCGGGTCTGAAGCAGCTCGTGGAGTCGGTGCCGGACGGCTACTACGTGGTTGGTCCGCACTGGGCGACGTACCAGAACTCCATGATCGTGCAGTGGAAGAACCCGATCCTCGCGGATGTGCGCGTCCGCCAGGCGCTGTCGATGGGCATGGACCGCAAGGCGCTCGTCGATAACCTGCTCGAAGGCGCCGGGACGCCGTACACCCCGGTGCCGTTCGACCAGCAGGGCCTCGACGGCCCGCCGTCGTTCGCGGATATGCCGCCGACGATGCAGTACGACCCCGAGCGCGCGAAGGCGCTGCTCAAGGAGGCCGGGCAAGAGAACCTCAAGCTGTCGATGATGACGTTCAGCCCGGTCAACGACATCTTCGTGGGCGTGCAGCAGCAGTGGAAGGCGATCGGCGTCGAGCTGGAGTTCGAGGAGCTCGACTTCCTGGTCTTCCAGGAGAAGCTGGCGAAGAAGGACTTCAAGGACCTCGCGTTCTACTCGGGCGTCGCGGGCTTCGATGTCGACGTCGCCGTTCGCCCGCTCTACTACCCCGACTCGCCGCAGAACTGGGGCGGCGTCGTGGACGACCAGCTCACGGCGCTGATGGACAGCATGCGCGAGTCGTCCGACGCCAGCGGTCGGCAGGCGGACGCGAAGAAGTTCGCGGAGCGCGCGTACGAGATCATGCCGGCGCTGTTCGTGAACGGGTACCACACGTACTCGGCGACGCAGTCGTGGATGCACTCGTTCTCGCACTCGCTGTACACGACGCCCAACAACTGGGCGATGCACAACTGGCGCTACTTCTGGCTGGACGAGAACACGCCGGCGGACCGCCGACCGGCATAACGCCCGCAGCCGCGGGCGCAGATCACGAAGGGGGCGGGG
>JBBDYA010000064.1:0-3077 GCA_040902005.1 Gemmatimonadaceae bacterium
GGCGGGTCCGTTCTCGGCGCGCCTTCGGCGCGGTCGGCCTGCCACAGTCCTTCCGCGAGGTCAGCGAGCCGCGCTGCTCCTTGCGTTCGCGGTCGCGTGCGGCGGCGGCGACGAGCCGGACGCGTATGGCAATTTCGAGGCGAACGAGGTCGTCGTCTCATCGCAGGCGGGTGGGCAGCTTCACGCGTTCACCGCCATGGAGGGCGGTGAGCTGGCGCGCGGCGAGGTGGTGGGGCTGATCGACACGACGCAGCTCGCCCTGGAGCGCGCACAGGCCGTTGCCCAGCGCGCGGCGAACGAATCGCGCGTGGTGGAGGCCTCCCGGCAGATCGCGGTACTGGACGCGCAGCGCGACGTGGCGCAGCGGGCCTTCGAGCGCACGCGCCGGCTCTTCGACCAGCAGGCCGCCACCGCGCAGCAGCTCGATCAGGCCGAACGCGAGTTCCGCGTCGTCACCGCCCAGATCTCCGCCGCCAGGGCGCAACACCAGAGCGCGGCGCGGCAGGTGGGGTCGAGCGACGCGCGAATCGCGCAACTGCGCGACCTGATGGACAAGAGCCGGATCGTGAACCCAGAGCCGGGTGTGGTGCTCGCGACGCTGGTGCGCGCGGGCGAGGTGGTGCAGCCCGGGCAGCCCCTGTACCGCATCGCGAGTCTCGACACGCTCACCCTGCGCGCGTATGTGAGCGCCGCGCAGCTTGCGTCCGTGCGGCTGGGACAGCGTGTGCAGGTCAACGTGGACGGCGGGGAAGGAACGCTCGTGTCCGTCCCCGGAGTGGTGAGCTGGATCGCGGCCAAGGCCGAGTTCACGCCCACGCCCATCCAGACGCGAGACGAGCGTGCCGACCTCGTGTACGCGATCAAGGTGAGCGTCGCCAATCCGCGCGGGCTCCTGAAGATCGGCATGCCGGCGGACGTAACCCTTACTATCCGCGAGGACCTGGGGACGGACCGGTGACCGACGCGGTCGCGGTACGGTCGCTCGTGAAGCGATTCGGCGACGTCATCGCGCTCGACGACGTGTCGCTCGACGTGCGCGAGGGAGAGCTGTTCGGCCTGGTGGGCCCGGACGGCGCCGGAAAGACGACCTTCTTCCGCATCCTCACGACGCTGCTCGTTCCCGACGGTGGCTCGGCGACGGTCCTGGGACTGGACGTCGTTCGCGACTTCTGGGCGGTGCGCGCGCGCGTGGGCTACATGCCCGGCACCTTCTCGCTCTATGGGGATCTCTCCGTCGCCGAGAATCTCGAATTCTTCGCGTCGGTCTTCTCTACCACCGTGGAGCGCGGGTACGACCTGATCGCGCCGGTGTACCGCCAGATCGAACCGTTCCGCGACCGACGCGCCGACGCGCTGTCCGGCGGGATGAAGCAGAAGCTCGCGCTCTCCTGCGCACTCGTGCACCGGCCGGAGATCCTGCTGCTGGACGAACCCACGACGGGCGTGGACGCCGTCTCGCGGCGCGAGTTCTGGGACCAGCTCGCGGTGCTCCGGGCGTCGGGGCTCACGATCGTCGTGTCCACGCCGTACATGGACGAAGCGCTCCGCTGCGATCGCGTGGCGCTGATCCAGGGCGGACGCATCCTCGAGATCGACCCGCCCGGCGCAATCGGCGCCCGCTATGCGCTGCCGCTGGTGGCTGTGCGCGGGCCGCGCCGGTACGAGCTGCTCCTGGCGCTGCGGGCCTTTCCCCACGCGCACGCGGTGTATCCGTTCGGCGAGGACATGCACTACACCGACCGTCGCGCGGGCCGCGCGCCGGACGCCATCGTCGCCGAGCTGCTCGCGTACCTCCGCGAGCGCGGTCACGCGGACGTCGCGGCGCGGCCGATCGAGGCCGGCATCGAGGACAGCTTCATGGCGCTCATGCGAGCGGGCGCGGCATGAGCGTCATCGCCGCGCGCGGGCTGACGATGCGCTTCGGCCACTTCACGGCGGTTGACCACATCAGCTTCGACGTCGCGGCCGGCGAGGTCTTCGGGTTCCTGGGTGCGAACGGCGCGGGAAAGACCACGGCGATGAAGATGCTCGTGGGTTTGCTGGTGCCCACCGAGGGCGACGCCAGCGTCGCCGGTTTCGACGTGCGCACCCAGCGCGACGCAATTCGCCGCGGCATCGGCTACATGAGCCAGCGGTTCTCGCTCTATGCCGATCTCACGGTGCGCGAGAACATCCAGCTCTACGGCACCATCTACGGACTGTCGAGCGCGCGGATCGCGGAACGCGCCGCGGCGCTGCTCGACACGCTGGGCCTTGGCGGGAGCGCGGACGAGCTGGTGGGACGCCTGCCGCTCGGATGGAAGCAGAAGCTGGCCTTCTCGGTGGCGCTGGTGCACGAGCCGCGCATCGTCTTTCTCGACGAGCCCACCGGCGGCGTGGACCCGATCACCCGGCGCCAGTTCTGGGAGATGATCTACGCCGCCGCGGCGCGCGGCACCACGGTGTTCGTCACCACGCACTACATGGACGAAGCCGAGTACTGCGACCGGATCTCGATCATGGTGGACGGCCGGATCGCCGCGCTCGGTACCCCGGGCGAGCTCAAGGCACGGTTCGCGGTGTCCACGGTGGACGACGTGTTCGTGCGACTGGCGCGGCCCGTGGCGGGGGCGGCGCCGTGAACCGGCACGCGCTGCGCGCCTTCGTGGTGAAGGAGTTCCGCCACATCCTGCGCGACCGCCAGACGCTGACCATTCTGCTGCTGATGCCGCTGGTGCAGGTGGTGCTGTTCGGCTTCGCGCTGCGCAGCGACGTGCGGAACATCCGGGTGGCCGTGGTGGATCCGTCGCCGGACTACGCCACGCTCGCGCTGCGGTCGCGATTCACGGGCGCCAGCCGGTTCCAGGTGGTGGCCACCAGCCAGACGATGGACGCCGTGGAACCGCTCTTTCGCCGGGGCGAGGCAGACCTCGCGCTCGTGTTCGAGCCGCGGTTCGGCGTGCACCTGGGCCAGGGCACGCCGGCGCGCGTGCTGCTCGCGATCGACGCATCGGATCCGAACACCGGGCAGACGATCCAGAGCTACGCGCGCGCGGTGATCGCCGCGCAGGAAGCCGAGTGGGGGGGGGGGGGGGCCC
>JBBDYA010000064.1:3087-30777 GCA_040902005.1 Gemmatimonadaceae bacterium
CCCACCGCCATCCGGCGTGCGCATCGTCACGGAAACGCGCATGCGCTTCAATCCCACGCTCGAGAGCGTGAATCTCTTCGTCCCGGGGCTCATCGCGCTCGTGCTCACGCTCGTGTCCGCGATGATGACGGCCATCTCGCTGTCGCGCGAAAAGGAGCGCGGCACGCTCGAAGTGCTGCTCGTGTCGCCGCTGCGTCCCTGGCAGATCATCGTCGGCAAGGTGCTGCCCTACCTGGTGCTGGCGTTCGCGAACGTGGTGACGGCGCTGCTGGCGGCGTGGCTGGTGTTCCAGGTGCCGTTCCGGGGCAGCCTGTTGCTGCTGCTGTTCGCCTGCATCCTGTTTTCGATCGTGTCGCTCGGCATCGGCGTGTTCGTCGCCGCGCGCACGGCGTCGCAGCGCGGCGCGATGCTCGCCGCGATGCTGGGCACGATGCTTCCGAGCACGCTGCTGTCCGGCATGATCTTTCCCATCGCGAGCATGCCCGCCTGGCTGGCGCCGTTCACGAACGTCGTTCCGGCGCGATGGTTCATCGTCATCGCGCGCGGCATCATGCTCAAGGGGGTGGGCGTGCCGCACCTCTGGCGCGAGCTGCTCGTGCTCGCGGTCATGATGGCCGTGGTGATGGCGCTCTCCATTCGCAGCTTCAAGCCCAGGATGGGCTGACCATGCGCACGCTGGCGGTGCTGCTGCGAAAGGAGTTTCTCCAGATCGTGCGCGACCGGTTCATGCTGCGTCAGATCATCGCGATGCCCATCGTGCAGCTGCTGATCCTGTCGAGCGCGGCCACCTTCGAGGTGAAGACGGCGCGGATGTACGTGGTGGACCGCGACCAGAGCGTGTTGTCGCGCGCCCTCGTGGACCGCTTGCGCGCGTCCGGGCGGTTCGTCGTGGTGGCGGCCACGCCCTCCATGGAACGCGCGAGCGACGCCATGCTCCACCGCCGGGTGGACCTGATTCTCGGCGTGCCGGCGGATTTCGAGCGCGACGTGACGCGGACGCGCACGGCCAGCGTGCAGCTCACGCTCAACGCCGAAGACGGCGCCGCGGCCGGCGTCACGCAGGCGTACGCGTCGCGGATCATCCGGGACTTCGGCATGGAGTTGGGCGCGTCGCTCGCGCCGGCCCTCCGCGCGGGTCCGGTGGTGGACGTGCACACACGCGGCTGGTACAACCCCACGCTCGACTATCGCGACTACATGGTGCCAGGCATCCTGGTACAGCTCGTGACCGTGATCGGCACGCTGCTCACGGCCATGAACATCGTGCGCGAGAAGGAGATCGGCACGCTGGAGCAGCTAAGCGTCACGCCGCTCGGCCGCGGGACCTTCATCGCCGCGAAGCTGCTGCCGCTCTGGGCCATCGCGCTGGTGGGGCTGACGCTTGGACTCGTCGTGGCAAAAGTGGTGTTCAGCGTGCCCATGGAAGGGAGCCTCTTGCTCGTGTTCTTCGCCGCGGCCATCTACCTCGTGGCGGCCCTGGGCATCGGCCTCTGGGTGTCCACCGTGGCGCATACACAGCAGCAGGCCATGTTCGTCACCTTCTTCATCATCATGATCTACCTGCTGATGAGCGGGCTGTTCACGCCGGTGCGATCCATGCCGGACTGGGCGCAATGGATGTCGGAGCTGAATCCGGTGAAGCACTTCATCCACGTGATGCGAGCGGTGCTGCTGAAGGGGGCGGGGATCGCGGACGTGGCGAAACCCATTGCGATGCTCGCGGGGCTGGGGGTGGCGGTCCTGGCGCTCGCCGTTCGGCAGCACGGGAGGCGCGCGGCATGATGCTCGCAGCAGGGGCGCGCAGTCGCGTATCAACATGTGAAACATCTGAGAACGACAGATCTGGAAGAGCTCGCTTAGCTTCGTGAGGCACGTCCTTGCTCCATATACCGCGAACGCCTACCTGTCTGCGCGGAACGTGAACGCCTATAGTCGTCGCGCCGTAGCGGCCCTGATATTGTCACCCGATCCCCTGGGCGCCGCGCTGCTGGCGGCCGCGGTGGAGCTCGCGGGCTTCCGCGTGGACTTTGCCATCCCAGGCGAAGGCGGCGCTGACGCGGTGCGCCGGGTGAAGCCGCGGATCGTGCTGGTGGATTGCCAGGACGAGCGCCTGCGCGACGAGGGGCTGGTCGGGCCCGCGATCATGATCGGCGCGTGGATCTTTCTCTATGGTACGCGCGACGGGTTGCGGGACATGTCCGTCATCGCGTCTCGGCACGGCGCGGAAGTCATCGCGCTGCCGGAGGACATCGAGCGCCTGGCGCCGCTGCTCGCCCGGGCGAAGGAATCCAAGCGCGAGCAGTCCGCCTCGTAGCTGGGGCGACGAGGATCCCTAGAGCAGGGAACGGATCCACCCGCCGTCCACCGCGATCGACTGCGCGGTGACGTAGCTCGCGCGCTCGCTGGCGAGGAAGGCAACCATCGCGCCGAACTCCCGCGGTTCACCGAGCCGGCGCATCGGAATCTGCGCCTCGATGCGGCGCTCGATCTCCGCCACGTCCAACCCCTCGCGCGACGCGGTCGCGGCGTTGAGCTGCGCCACGCGATCGGTGCGCGTGTAGCCGGGCAACACGTTGTTGACCGTGATGCCGTCGCGCGCCACCTCGTTCGCCAGCGTGCGCGCCCAGCCGGTGACCGCGGAACGCACGGCGTTGGAGAGCATGAGGCCGTCCACCGGCTGCTTCACGGCGATCGACGTGATGTTGATGACGCGTCCCCAGCGGCGCTCGCGCATGCCCGGGAGCACGAATCGGGTGAGCTCCACCGCGCTGCGCAGCGTCAGCTCCACGGCTTTCTCCCAGGCGTCCCACCGGTGCTGCTCGAAGGGGCCGGGCGCGGGGCCGCCGGCGTTGTTCACCAGCACGTCTACCCGTCCGAACCGCTCGAGCGCTTCCCGCGCCACCCGCTCGATACCCTCCATGGTGGAGACGTCAGCGATCACCGCATGCACTTCGGCGTCTGAGTGTTTCCTGATGCCTCCGGCCGTGGCCTCGAGCGCCTCTGCGCCGCGGGCACACAGGACCAGCCGCGCGCCCTCCGCGGCCAGCTCCTCGGCGACGGCCCGTCCAAGGCCCTTGCTCGCCGCCGAGACCAGCGCGACCTTGCCGCGAATCCCCAGGTCCATGAATCAGCGCCGCAGGTAGGCGTCGGTCTTGTTGATCCAGTCCTCGCGCGGCGGGCTGAAGATGTCCACGTCCAGCGTGTCCTCGATCGCCTCGGCCTTGTGCCAGACGTTGGACGGTATGTGCAGCACCTCGCCGGCGTGGACGACCACCTCCTGCTTCTCGTCCTCGCCGATCCAGAAGCGCAGCGCGCCCTCCAGGATGTAGGTGAGCTGCTCGTTCTCGTGCTGGTGGCGCGGCACGATGCATCCCTTCTTGAGGTACACGTGCGCGAGCATCATCCGGTCGCCGGTGATCAGCTTGCGGTCGAGCATTGGCGACACCTGCTCGCGTGGCATCGCGTCCCAGCGGTAGTGCGTGACATTCATGGGCGTGTGGTGTGGAGGTCAGCCCGTGGAGCGGGAGAGCCGGGCGATCGCCGCCCGGGCTTCTGCAACCAACGGTTCGTGCACTGGCATGGGGCGGTCAAAGCGCTCGAGGAATTCCCGGTAGAAACGACTGGCGTCGGCGGCTTCTCCCATCGATTCCGCCAAACGCGCGCGTTCGAGCACGACAAGCGATTCCGTCAGGTGCTTGGCGGCGTAAAAGTCTCGGTGAAGACCAACCCCTTCGTGCCAGACGAGGAGACGGGAAGCCTCGGCGCTCCTTCCCATGGCCTGCAACCAGCGACTGGCTGTCAGGCGGCTCAACGCAATGCCGAAATGCGAGTCGCCACGCTCCGCGATCTCCCATTCCAGCGCCGTCAGCGAATCGGCGGCCGCCGCCCGATTTCCGCGCAGGTCCAATCCAAAGGCGTCGAGAGAGCGGCGGTAATCCCGAACCGACGCCAACCCGGACGTGCTGGCAAGAGATCTGAGTTCGTCGCCGGTGCTTCGAAACAGCGTGGTGTCGCCTCGCGAAGCCGCGAGCACGCCGCGCAGCCACGTCGCTTCAGCGCGCGCCGCGGGAGCCATTCGGTCGGCGTCGCGGGCGGCGGTCGTCCAGGCCCGCTCCATCGCACCCGGAACGGCGCCAGTCCACTCTGCGACCGACGCCATCCGCAAGAGGTCCAGCGCGGGCACCGCGTCCCGGCCTTCACTCGCGCGACGCTCGACCAACGGAAGAGCGACATCGAACGCTCCGCGTGCTGCCCATGCCCACTCCATGCCAGCGCGATAGGATACTCGCACGGGCCCTTGCACGTTCGCGGCAAGCACGCGCTCGCCCAATGCCAGCTGAACGCGCGCGCCCCCTGGTACCGACATCGGAAAGACCGGAAAGATATCGAGGACCAGCTGCGCTCCCCGAACTCGCGAAACCTCCGCAATCACGGAATCACCGAGCGCGGAGTCAACCACCGAAGAATCCTTCAGGGCGGCCGCGACAAACCGCCACGACCGCAACTCCCGGACTCCGAACGCCTGCACCGATGCGCTATCGTATCCGAGCCCGCCAAGAACGCGCATGGTGCTGTCGGCAGCGGAACTCGCGATACCGTCGAGAGCCATGGCGATATACATCAAGTGCTGCCACGCTTCACTCCAGCGCGGATTCAGCGCAACCACCCGCAGAAGGTCCTCACGCGCCTGATCGAGGGGAATTCCGGCTGGGGGGCCATCGTGGAATGCCACATCGCCTGCGCCAAGCCACGCCGGCCAATAATCGGGAAAGCGTTCGGCCACCCGCCGGTAAGCCGCAATACGAGCTGCGATGCCCGGGGTGTCCCCCGCCAGAATCAGTGCCCGGTCGCGCTCGGGCAGCTTCTCAAGATGCTGCAGGTACCGGCGTAGCACGGTGTCGGCAGGATGAAAGATCCAGGCGCGCGTGCTCGAGTTACGCCAGTACGCGAGCCAGAACGTCGAGTCGGCCTCGATGGAGCGATCGAACGCCGAGATGGCGTCCATGTACCGGCCGTCCGCCCTGGCGTGCTCTCCCTCGAGGTAGGCGCGCAGGGCGGGCATCGATTTCGTCGTGATTGCCGCGACATTCGGGGCGGGCGGCAGGTCGCGCCGCCAGATCTGCCGCAAGAGCGACCATGTGAGTGAGTCGCTCAAAACGGACAGACTGTCCTGGTGAGCCAGGACCGAGCCGCGCGCGAGCGGCGCCTCTCCGGACGAAGGATAGAGTCCGAAGTCCAGGCGCACGCGACCGCCCTCGCGCATCGACGTTCCGTACACGAAGCTCCTGGATCCGAGCCGCGTGGCCAGCGCCGCGGCGTCGGCCAGGGAGGCTAGTCCGGCGTCCGCCGACGTCAGGCCGAGCGTCGTGAGCGGATCCGTCGCGCGTATCGCGCCGACACCGTCGAGATTGGCGCTCAGTGTCACCACCAGGTCGCGGCCCAACCTCGCCAGCGCGGTGTCCGGAGAAACGGGGACGAACGGCATCACCGCGATGGTGCTGGCCGCCTGCGCCACGACAGGCCGGCGCGCCGCGTAGAGCGCACCTCCGCCAAGCGCCGCGAGGACAATGACGGCCACCGCGATGCGATATCCCTGCCGGGCCCCGCGGGATTGCGCGCCGGATGGTTGCATGCCGGTTGGCGTGATCTGGGCGTCCAGCACCTGAAGCACTTCGCCCGCGGATTGCGGGCGGTCCGCGGGGCGCTTCTCGAGGCAGCGCATGATGAGCTGGTCGAGCGCTGCCGGGACGCTGGACCGCTCGGCCGCGATGCCGGTGGGCGTGGCGCCAATCACCGCCGCGAGCAGCGCCTGCGGCGAGTGTCCGGCGAACGGGGGCCGACCCGTGAGCAATTCGTAACCCACTGCGCCGAGCGCGTAGATGTCAGCGCGGTGGTCCACGTGAGGATCCGCGGCCGCCTGCTCGGGCGACATGTACGCGGGCGTGCCGAGCGCAACGCCAAACTGCGTGAGGCCCTCCGTGTCTGCCCGGTCGCCCGACGTCAGGCGCGCAGTGGCGATCGCCTTCGCGATGCCGAAATCCGCGACGACCGCGTGCCCGTCCGCGAGCAGGATGTTGTCCGGCTTGATGTCGCGATGCACGACGTTCCGCGCGTGCGCGTACGCCAGCGCACCGGCCACCTCGCGAAGAATGCGCGTCACCACCGGGACCGGCAACTCGTGCTCGCGCGCAATGCGCGCGCGCAACGACTCGCCCTCGATGAACGGCATCGAGTAATACAGGATGCCGTCCGCTTCGCCGGCCGCGAGCAGCGGGACGATGTGCGGATGCTGGAGCCGCGCAGCCAGTTGCACCTCGCGCTTGAACCGCTCCACCGAAATCGCGCCGGCGGCCTCGGGCGGCAATACCTTGAGTACGACCCGTCGGCCGAGCCCTCGCTCCTCCGCGACGAACACGCGCGCCATGCCGCCACCGCCGAGCTCGCGCTCAATGGTGTATCCGTCTCCGAGCGCCCGTGTGAGCGTGTCCTGAAGGGGAGAGGTATTCACGGTGCAGTCGCATCCCCCGATCCGTGGTGATGGACCGTGCGCGTCGGGAAGGCGAACTCGATCTTCTCCGCCGCGAAGCGCCGGAGCAGTGCCATATTGATGGCGTGCTGGGTATTCGCGTACGTGTGGTAGTCGGCCGCGAGCACGAAGTACACCGTCTCGATCCGCAGCGACGATTCCGCGAACGTGAGAAAGTGCGACCGGTCGAACCGCGTGAGCTTCTGCCCCTCGACCACCTCGCGGATGATCGCCGGCAGGCGGTCCATCTGCTCCGGCGGCGTGTCGTAGGTGACGTCGAGCGTGAACACGATGCGCCGCTGCTCCATTCGCTTGTAGTTCCGGATGCGGCTCTTGAGCAGGTCGTTGTTCGAGATGATGATCTGCTCTCCACCCAGACTGCGCAGCCGCGTGGTCTTGAGGCCGATGTGCTCGACGGTGCCCAGCACGGTGTCCACGATGATGAAGTCGCCCACCACAAACGGCTTGTCCAGCACGATCGCGAGCGCGGCGAACAGGTCGCCCAGGATGTTCTGCACGGCCAGCGCGATCGCGATGCCGCCCACACCCAGCCCCGCGACGAGCGCCGTGACCTGGATGCCGAAATGGTCGAGCGCCGTGACGGCCAGCAGCGCCCAGAGCAGGAAGCGACCGCCGTACCCCACCGCCTGGATGGTGGTCCGCGCGCCGACGTCGCCTTCCTCGCGCATCCGCGAGTAATGGTTCACGGCGAAGCCGATCAGGCCGCCGCCCCACACGCCCACCTGGATCAGGACGAGCACGATCGAGAAGTTCGTGAGCACGCCGCCCACGCGCGCATCGGGCGGGATGACGCGTAGCGCCGCCTGGAGCGCCAGCACGAAGAGGAAATACGGACGCGTGCGCCGGAGGATCTCCAGCGCGAGGTCGTCCCACTGCATCGTGGTGCGCGCGGCGATCGCGGCGAGCCGCGTCAGTGCCACCTTGCGAATGACGGCCAGCAGCGCGTATACGCCGCCGAGCGTGCCGGCCGCGATCAGCCACTGGAGCAGCGTGGCGCCGAACGCCGAGCGGTCGAGGATGTCTTGCACTGCCGGCTAAGCTAGCGCCATCCGAGCCGGGTTGTCACCCGCTTGCGCCCTCCGGGGCGCGCCGACTCATTCTCACCCGGCTGCCGCGCGACGCGTTGCCACGGGTTGCGTGCACACGTCGCAGACCCCGCACTGCCAGGCGTCGCCCGCGGGCTCGGCGAAGTACTGGAGGATGAACCGCGTGCGGCACTGCGCCGACTGGCAGTACGCCACCATGGCGCGAAGCTTCGCGCGATCCTGCAGGCGCCGGTGCTCGTAGTCGGTGAGATCCGCGCTCAGGTCAAGGTCCGTGAGCCGCTGGTCGCTGACGCGTTCCCACGCGCCACCGCGGTATTCGCGCGCGAGGCCGTGCCGCTTGAGCAGCACCAAAACGATCTTCGTCTTGCGCCGCGCCACGCCGGACTGCTGCGCCAGCGCGTCGATGAGCACGTGCGCTCCAAGCGGAATCTTCTCCAGCACGAGGGCCACCCGCGCCGCTTCCTCCACGTCAGGGTACTTGCCCCCCAGGAAATACGACTGCACGCGACTGTCTTCCACGCGGTAGAGAATCGAACAGGTGGCCGGCAGGCCGTCGCGCCCCGCGCGCCCCGCTTCCTGATAGTACGACTCCACCGACCCGGGAAAGTGGAAGTGCACCACGAAGCGCAGGTCGTGCTTGTCGATGCCCAGCCCGAATGCGTTGGTCGCGATCATCGCGCGAAACTCGTCCGCCATGAACCGGTCCTGCGTGTCCTTCCGGTCCGCCGCACTCATCCTGCCGTGGTAGAGACCCAGCGGAAATTGCTCCGACAGCCGTTCCTTCAGCTGCTCCGCTTCGCGAATGGTCGCGCAGTACACCACGCCCACGCCGTCGGTTTCCTCCAGGATCCGAACCAGCTCCCGATCCTTCATTGCCGCGTTCACGGTGCGGTGCACCTCGAATCGCAGGTTCGGCCGCGCGAATCCCGTGATCGTCACGTGCGGATCGCGCATCCCCAGCTGCCGGATGATGTCCTGCCGGACCTCGTCGGTCGCGGTTGCCGTCAGCGCGAGAATCGGCGGACGCCCCAGGCGCGGGACCACGGACCCCAGCGTGAGATAGTCCGGCCGGAAATCGTGCCCCCATTGGCTTACGCAGTGCGCCTCGTCCACGACGAAGAGGCTCACCCGGCGCGTGAGCAGGCGCTCGAAGAACTCGCGGTCCTTGAAGCGCTCGGGAGTGAGATAGAGAATCTCCCCCTCGCCTTCCTCCACCTGCCGGGCCGTTTCGCGCGCCTCCGCGGTGTTCAGGTGCGAGTGCATGGCGAGCGCATCCACGCCGCAGGCCAGCAGCTTGTCCTGCTGGTCCTTCATCAGCGCGATCAGTGGGCTGACCACCACCGTCAGGCCGCGGATCATCAGCGCGGGAAGCTGATAGATGATGGACTTGCCGCTGCCCGTGGGCATGACGACAAGCGCGTCTTCACCGCGCAGCGTGGCGCGTATCGGCTCCCACTGACCGATCTGGAAGTCGTCGTGTCCGAAGCGCGCCGCGAGAACCTGACGCGCGCGCGCCTTGGATGGTGATCCGGGCATACCCCGCAGGGGGGCAACAAATGTTCCCCGCGGGGCAGCCGACGGTTCGTCGCTACCTCCGGTCCAGTATGTGGTTGAGGGAACCTTTGGTCTGCATGGTGAGTTATCCTCCGATCAGGCTGGTTCGCCCCATGAAGGGGCACGCGGTGTACCTGTCGGTTTCGGCCATTCCGGCCAATGTTTCCGATACGGTCGTGTCGCGTTGAACGACCGTCCTGTCATCCTGAACGCGCCGTCCCATGCTCATCAAACGTCCGACCGATATCCCGTCGTCCGAGATCACCTCCGAACGCGACTACCTGGGCCGGCGCCGGTTCCTCCGCGCGATGGGCCTGGGCGGGGCAGCGCTCACGGTAGGCGCGCCGCAGCTGCTGGCGGCGTGCTCCGCCGATGCGGCGCGGGATGAGGCCTTTCGCGACTTCACCGAAGCGCCCGGTCAGGAGGAAACGCCGAACACGTACGAGGAGATCACCAGCTACAACAACTTCTACGAGTTCGGCACGGGGAAGGAAGACCCGAAGGCCAACGCCGGTTCGTTCCGCCCCAGCCCGTGGACGGTGCGCGTGGACGGGTTGGTCGACAAGCCGGGCGACTACCAGTACGAGGATTTGATCAAGCCGCACACGGTGGTGGACCGCACCTACCGGCTGCGGTGCGTGGAAGCGTGGAGCATGGTCATTCCGTGGCAGGGAATCCCACTCGCCGACATGATCAAGCGATTCGCGCCCAGGCCCGCCGCGAGGTACGTAGCCTTCACGACCGTGGTGCGCCCGAGCGAGATGCCGGGGCAGCGGCGCCCGACCCTCGACTGGCCGTACGTGGAGGGGCTGCGACTGGATGAGGCGATGCATCCGCTCACCCTGATGGTCACGGGGCTGTACGGCCGCCCGCTGCCGAATCAGAACGGCGCGCCCATCCGGCTGGTGGTGCCCTGGAAGTACGGCTTCAAGGGAATCAAGTCCATCGTGAGGATTTCCTTCACGGAGAAGGAGCCGCCAACCTCCTGGAACATCGCGATTCCGAACGAATACGGGTTCTACGCGAACGTGAATCCAGCAGTGGACCATCCCCGCTGGACCCAGGCGACCGAACGTCGGATCGGCGAATTCCGCCGCCGCCCCACGCTGATGTTCAACGGGTACGCGGACCAGGTGGCCAGCATGTACGCGGGGATGGATCTGCGCCGTCAGTACTGAGGGCCGGACCATCAACGTGCTGCGGCTCAAGCCGCTGGTATTCGTGCTCTGCCTGGTTCCCGCGTTCGTCATGATCTGGGACGTGGCGCAGATCATTCGCGGCACCAGTGGGCTCACGGGGCTCGGGGCCAACCCGATCACCGAGATCCAGATCCGCACGGGGCTGTGGACGATGCGGTTTCTCGCCGTCACGCTGGCGATCACCCCCGTCCGTGAACTGCTCCATCTGGGCGTGCTGGCGAAGTACCGCCGGATGTTCGGCCTGTTCACGTACTTCTATGCGTGCCTGCACCTGGCCACCTGGGTGGGCGTGGACTGGTTCTTCGACTGGGGCGCGATGGCCGACGAGATCGTGAAGCACAAGTACATCCTCGTGGGCATGGCCACCTTCCTGATCCTCACGCCCCTCGCGCTGACGTCTACCAACGGCTGGGTCCGGCGGCTGGGAGGGAAGCGCTGGTCGCGTCTGCACCGGCTGGTCTACCTCGCCGCCATCGGCGGCACGGTGCACTACCTGTGGGCGGTAAAGAAGGACACGCTCTTTCCCCTGGTGTATTTCGCGCTCTTCGCGGTGCTGCTCGCGTACCGCCTTCGCCGGCCACTCAGGTCGCTTCGCTCGGCTCAAGCGCGCCGATGACGCCGGTGTCGCCGGTGTCGCCGCGGCTGGACTGCTTTGCGATCGCGGCGCCCGGACTGGAACCGCTCGTCGCGCGCGAGCTCACCGCACTCGGCGAAACGCCGCGCATCGAGGACGGCGGCGTGAGCTGGTCTGGAGACGCGCGCTCGATGATGCGCGCCAATCTCTGGCTTCGCACGGCGAGCCGCGTGCTGGTGCGCGTGGCGCGATTCCGGGCAACCGAGTTCTACGAGCTCGAGAAACGTGCGAAGAAGATTCCCTGGGGGGAGTTCGTGTTTCCCGGACACGCAGTGGAGTTCCGTGTGACCGCGCGGAAGTCCAGACTGTACCATTCGGACGCGATCGCCGAACGCCTGAGCAGGAGCGTGGGCGCGTCGGCGAAGCGGGCGAAGCTGGCGAAGGCAAGCGCTCCGCGTGCCGGCGGTGACGCGGGCCAGCTGTTCGTGGTACGCGTGGTGCGCGATGAGTTCGAGATCAGCGTGGACAGCAGCGGCGACCTGCTGCACCAGCGGGGCTACCGGCGCGCCGTGGCCAAGGCGCCGTTGCGCGAAACCCTCGCGGCAGCCCTGCTGCTGGCGGCCGAATGGACCGGAGACGCGCCCACTCCCCTGGTCGATCCCATGTGCGGCTCGGGCACCATCCCGATCGAGGGCGCCCTGATCGCACGCCGGATCGCGCCCGGTATCCGGCGCGGATTCGCTTTCGAGAGCTGGCCGGGGTTCCAGGCGAGCGTGTGGACCAGGGTCCGCGCGGACGCCCGTGCCAACGAGCTCGCCAGCGCGCGAGGCCCGATCCTCGGCTCGGATCGCGACGCGGGCGCTGTCGAGTCCGCTCTGGCCAACGCGGAGCGCGCCGGCGTGACGGCGGACGTCACCTTCAGGAGTGCTCCCGTCTCGGCGATCCAACCGCCGGGCGCGGCAAGCGGACTCGTCGCCACCAACCCGCCCTACGGGGTGCGCGTTGGGAGCGGCAGCGGGACAGACCTGCGTAACCTGTACGCGCAGCTGGGGAACGTGCTGCGGGAACGGTTCTCCGGGTGGCGGCTGGCCATGTACTCCCCCGAGAGCAGGTTGACGAGCCAGCTTGCGCTGCCCGTGCGCGAGGCGTTCCGCACGTCCAATGGCGGGATCAAGGTCGCTGCCGTCATTGGAGAGGTACGGTAGCCAGCGCCCGAGGCCGGCATTGTTCTTGATCATCTGACGCCCTGAAAAAACGCGCG
Organism: Gemmatimonadaceae bacterium; assembly: GCA_040902005.1. Classification (GTDB taxonomy): domain Bacteria; phylum Gemmatimonadota; class Gemmatimonadetes; order Gemmatimonadales; family Gemmatimonadaceae; genus DASPMP01. The sequence goes on from JBBDYA010000064.1 coordinate 15,269, forward strand.
AGCGGCCATGGTCGCTGGGCGTCATTCGTCATCTCCAGAGGCGAGGATACTGACCGTGGGCGTCAGCGATGGTCGCGACGATGGTCGCGGCGTGGAGCAGGAAATTCCCATTGGCGGCAAGCGTGCCGTCCGGGACAAGCGCAGCCGCGCTCTGCAGCGGCTACTCAAGGGGCTGCGGTCGCTGGCCAGCGGAGACTTCCGCGCTCGGCTGAGCGAAGATGCCGATCCCGTGATGACCGAGGTGGTCGAGGTGTTCAACAGCCTCGCGGCCAAGCACGAGCGACTGTCGGATGAGCTGCGTCGAGTGAGCTTCTCCGTGGGGCGCGAGGGTAACATGCGCGAACGCGTGGCGTTTTCTGCGCCGGGAAGCTGGGGCCTCGCGGCGGACGCCGTGAACAATCTCATCAGCGATCTCGTGGCGCCCACCACCGAGGTGTCGCGCGTGATCAAGGCGGTCGCCGAGGGCGACCTGTCACAGAAGGTGGAGCTGGAAATCGACGGCAAGACGGTGCAGGGGGAGTTCTTCCGCATTGGCTCGACCGTGAACCGGATGGTGGACCAGCTGCGCGCCTTCTCGAGTGAAGTGACGCGCGTGGCGCGCGAGGTGGGTACGGACGGTGTGCTGGGCGGCCAGGCGAACGTGCCCGGTGTGGCCGGCACGTGGAAGGACCTGACCGAGAACGTGAACGGGCTTGCGAACAACCTGACCAACCAGGTGCGCAACATCGCGCTCGTGACCACGGCGGTTGCCAACGGCGACCTGTCGCAGAAGATCACGGTCGAAGCGCGGGGCGAGGTGCTCGAGCTGAAGGACACGATCAACGGCATGGTGGATCAGCTGTCCACCTTCGCCGCGGAAGTCACGCGCGTGGCGCGGGAAGTCGGAACCGAAGGGGTGTTGGGCGGGCAGGCCGACGTGCCGGATGTCGCGGGCACGTGGAAGGGACTGACGGACAACGTGAACTCGATGGCGTCGAACCTCACCAATCAGGTGCGCAACATCGCCCTGGTGACGACGGCCGTCGCCAACGGCGACCTCTCCACGAAGATCACGGTCGAGGCGAAGGGCGAAATCCTGGACCTCAAGAACACGATCAACGACATGGTGGACCGGCTGCGCGTCTTCGGCGACGAAGTGACGCGCATGGCGCGCGAAGTGGGCACCGAAGGTGTGCTGGGCGGACAGGCGAACGTCCCGGGCGTGGCGGGCACATGGAAGGACCTGACCGACAACGTGAACGGGCTGGCGAACAACCTCACGAACCAGGTGCGCAACATTGCCGACGTCACCACGGCGGTCGCGAACGGCGATCTCTCGCGGAAGATCACGGTGGAGGCACGGGGCGAGATTCTCGCGGTGAAGAACACGGTGAATACGATGGTGGACCAGCTCAACGCCTTCGCGTCAGAGGTGACGCGCGTGGCGCGCGAGGTGGGCACCGAAGGCAAGCTGGGCGGCCAGGCACGGGTGGAAGGGGTGCTGGGCACATGGCGCGACCTCACCGAGAACGTGAACGGCATGGCCGCCAACCTGACGGTGCAGCTGCGCGACGTGAGCGCGGTGTCCACGGCCATCGCGAACGGGGATCTCACGCGCAAGATCACGGTCGAGGCGCAGGGCGAGATCCTCCAGGTGAAGGAAGTGATCAACGGCATGGTGGACCAGCTCTCCGCGTTCGCGGGCGAAGTGATCCGCGTGGCGCGCGAGGTGGGCACGGAGGGCATGCTCGGCGGTCAGGCGAACGTGCCGGGCGTGGGGGGCACGTGGAAGAGTCTCACGGACAACGTGAACCTGATGGCGAACAACCTGACTGGCCAGGTTCGCAACATTGCCGACGTGACGACGGCCGTCGCCAAAGGCGATCTCACGCGCACGATCACGGTGGAAGCGAAGGGCGAGGTGCTCGCGCTGAAGAACACGATCAACACCATGGTGGACCAGTTGTCGGCCTTTGCGTCAGAGGTGACGCGTGTGGCGCGCGAAGTGGGCACGGAAGGGATCCTCGGCGGCCAGGCCAGCGTGCAGGGCGTGAGCGGCACGTGGAAGGACCTGACGGACAACGTGAACTTCATGGCCGCCAACCTCACCAATCAGGTGCGCAACATCGCGCTCGTCACCACGGCCGTTGCGAACGGAGACCTGTCACAGAAGATCACCGTGGACGTGCGCGGCGAAATGCTGGAACTGAAGGAAACCGTCAACTCCATGGTGGAAAAACTCCGGCTCTTTGCCGACGAGGTGACGCGCGTGGCGCGCGAGGTGGGCACGGAGGGGCGGCTCGGCGGCCAGGCGAACGTGCCTGGCGTTGGCGGCACGTGGAAGGATCTCACCGAGAACGTGAACTACATGGCGTCGAACCTCACGACGCAGGTGCGCAACATCGCCGACGTCTCCACGGCGGTGGCGCGCGGCGACCTGTCGCGAAAGATCACGGTGGAGGTTCGCGGCGAGATCCTCGAGCTGAAGAACACCTTCAACACGATGGTGGACCAGCTCAACGCCTTTGCGTCCGAGGTGACGCGTGTGGCGCGCGAGGTGGGCACGGAAGGCAAGCTCGGCGGCCAGGCGAAGGTCACCGGCGCGGGAGGGGTGTGGCGCGACCTCACGGACAACGTGAACGGTTTGGCGTCCAACCTCACCAGCCAGGTGCGCAACATCGCGTTCGTGATGACGGCGGTCGCGAACGGCGACCTCTCGCAGAAGATCTCGGTCGAAGTCCAGGGCGAAGTGCTGGAGCTGAAGAACACGATCAACAACATGCTGGACCGGCTGCGCATCTTCGCGGACGAGGTCACCCGCGTGGCGCGCGAGGTGGGCACGGAAGGGAAGCTGGGCGGGCAGGCCGACGTGCCCGGCGTCGCCGGCACGTGGAAGGGACTCACCGACAGCGTGAACGCGATGGCGAACTCGCTCACGATGCAGGTGCGCAACATCGCCGACGTCGCCACGTCCGTCACGAAGGGCGACCTCACGCGGCAGATCACCGTCGACGCACAGGGGGAGCTGGACGAGCTCAAGACGAACATCAACCAGATGATCGGCAACCTGCGCGGTACCACCGAACGCAACCAGGAACAGGACTGGCTCAAGACCAACCTGGCGAAGTTCAGCCGCATGATGCAGGGACAGAAGGACCTCGAGTCGGTGTCCCGCCTGATCATGAGTGAGCTCACGCCGCTGGTGTCCGCGCATCACGGCGCCTTCTTCATCGGTGACGCGGACGTGCGCGCCGGGTCGCTGCGCCTGATCGCCAGCTACGCCTATCGCGCCCGGAAGCACGTGGCGAACCGGTTCAGCGTTGGTGAAGGGCTGGTGGGACAGGCCGCGCTCGAGAAGCAGCCGATCCTGCTGCAGAACGTGCCCGACGACTACATCCAGATCACGTCGGGGCTGGGCGAGGCCGCGCCGCGCAACATCATCGTGCTCCCCATCCTCTTCGAGGGCGAGGTGAAGGCGGTGATCGAGCTCGCCAGCTTCCTTCCCTTCAGCGCCATCCACCAGACGTTCCTGGACCAGTTGGCGGAGTCCATCGGCGTCGTGCTGAACATGATCCAGGCGAACATGCGCACGGAGGAGCTGCTCGAGCAGTCGCAGAACCTCACGCAGGAGCTCCAGAGCCAGTCCGAGGAACTGCGCAAGCAGCAGGACGAGCTCAAGAAATCCAACACCGAGCTGGAGCAGCAGGCGCGTTCGCTGCGGCAGTCGGAGGAACTGCTGAAGGAGCAGCAGGAGGAGCTGCAGCAGGTGAACGAGGAGCTGGAGGAAAAGGCATCGCTCCTCGCCGAGCAGAACGCGAAAGTCGAACAAAAGAACCGCGAGGTCGAGTCCGCGCGGCAGGCGCTCGAGGAAAAGGCGCAGCAGCTCTCGCTGAGTTCCAGGTACAAGAGCGAATTCCTCGCGAACATGTCGCACGAGCTTCGCACCCCGCTCAACTCGCTGCTGATCCTCGCGAAGCTGCTCGCCGACAACAAGGAGGGCACACTCTCGCAGAAGCAGGTGGAGTACTCCCGCACCATCCACGCGTCGGGCTCTGACCTGCTCACCCTCATCAACGACATTCTCGATCTGTCCAAGGTGGAGGCCGGGAAGATGGAGGTGACGATCAGCGAGGTGCTGCTGACGGAGATCACCACCTTCGTGGAGCGCACCTTCGAGCCGGTCGCGGAACAGAAGGGGCTGGCGTTCGAGGTGGAGGCGCGCCACGACGCGCCTGTTTCGCTGCACACAGACACCCAGCGGCTGCAGCAGGTGCTCAAGAACCTGCTGTCCAATGCGTTCAAGTTCACCGAGCACGGCACGGTGAAGCTCACAATGCGACGCGCGGACAAGCAGCGCCGGTTTGCCAGTCGTTCACTCGACCGTGCCGACGAGGTCATCGCATTCGAGGTCTCGGACACGGGCATTGGCATCGCCAAGGACAAGCAGCAGCTCATCTTCGAGGCGTTCCAGCAGGCCGACGGCACCACGAACCGGAAGTTCGGCGGCACGGGGCTCGGCCTGTCCATCAGCCGGGAGATTGCCCGCCTGCTCGGCGGCGAGATCCGCGTGGAAAGCACGCCGGGCAGCGGCAGCACGTTCACGCTCTTCGTTCCCGCGCGCTACACAGAACCCCAACCTGTGAAGCGCGACATCGGCGGCCGGGAGCCCATTCGGGCGAATCGCGCCGAGCCCCACCTCATGCGGTTCCGCTCGGCAAAACCGCCAGAGCGCGCCACTCCCGACCGGACGGGCCGCGCGATCGTCCCGGCGGCCGCGATCGTCCCGGCCGCTGCGGTGGACGTGGTGGACGCGATGGACGCGAACGCCGAGGAGCCCGACCACGGCGGCGTCGCAACCGCGGTGGAGGACGAGCTGCCGCGACCGGAAGGCATCGAGGACGACCGCGACCAGCTCGACCCGACCGATCGCGTCGTGCTCATCATCGAGAACGACACGAGCTTTGCGGGGATCCTGCTGGACATGGCCCGGGAAAAGGGATTCATGGGGCTCGTGGCCCTCGAGGGCGAAGCGGGGCTGCGGCTCGCGCACGCCTACACGCCGGATGCGATCACGCTCGACATCGACCTGCCCACCATGGATGGCTGGACGGTGCTCGACCGCCTGAAGCACCATCCCGACACCCGCCACATCCCGGTGCACATCATCAGCGGCGTGCGGGAGCGGCAGGCGGGACTCAAGGCCGGCGCGATCGCGTATCTCGAGAAGCCGGTCACGAGCGACGCGCTGGAGGATTCCTTCGCGCGCATCTCCACGTTCATCGATCAGCAGGTCAAGCGGCTGATCGTCGTGGAGGATGACGATGCCCAGCGCGCCACCATGGTCGAGCTCATCGCGCACGAGGATGTGGAGATCGTGGCCGTTCGCACCGCGGAAGAGGCGCTGCGCGCGATCTCGCAGCAGACCTTCGACTGCATGGTGCTCGACCTCGGCCTTCAGGGACCGACCGACGGCTTCCAGCTGCTGGAAACGGTGAAGTCCGATCCCAGCATGCAGGATCTGCCGATCATCATATACACCGGGCGCGAGCTGTCACAGCCGGAGGAAACACAGCTGCGCAAGCTTGCCGAAACGATCATCGTGAAGGACGTGAAGTCGCCGGAGCGGTTGCTGGACGAAACGGCGCTCTTTCTGCATCGCGTGGAGAAGAAGCTGCCCGAGCCCAAGCGGCGCATGCTGGAGCGGCTGCACAACGCCGACGCCGTCTTCGCCAAGAAGCGCGTGTTGATCGTGGACGACGACGTTCGCAACATCTTCTCGCTCACCAGCGTGCTGGAAGACCACGGGATGGTGGTGGACTTCGTGGAGAATGGCCCGGACGCGCTGGCCAAGCTGGCGGCCAGCACCGACTACGACCTGGTGCTCATGGACATCATGATGCCGGGCATGGACGGGCTGGAGACGACGCGCACCATTCGCGAAGACGAACGGCACAAGACGCTGCCGATCATCGCCCTCACGGCCAAGGCGATGAAGGGCGACCGTGAGCGGTGCATTGCCGCGGGCGCGTCGGATTACATCATGAAGCCGGTGGACACCGAGCAGCTGATCAGTCTGATGCGCGTATGGCTCTATCGGTAGCCACCGGCCCGCCCATTCCACCGGCCGGGAGGCCGAGGCCCGGCGTCATGCCCGGGCCGCCGCCGGGCTACAGCCCGGAGCTCGAGCGTGTCGAGATCGAGCTTCTCCTGGAGGGTACCTTCCGGAAGTACGGATTCGACTTTCGCTCGTACGCGTATGCGTCGATGCGCCGCCGCCTGTGGAAGCGCGTGGAGGCCGAGGGGCTGCGCAATCTGTCGGAGCTCCAGGCCCGCGTGCTGCACGACGATGACGCCATGGAGCGCCTGCTCCTGGATCTCTCGGTGAACGTCACGGCGATGTTCCGCGACCCGCTGTTCTACGTCTCGTTCCGGTCCACCGTGATCCCGCTCCTCCGCACCTATCCCTTCATCCGGGTCTGGCACGCGGGATGTTCCACGGGCGAGGAGGTCTACTCCATGGCGATCCTGCTCGAGGAGGCCGGCCTGTACGATCGCTCACGCATCTACGCGACCGACGTCAACGACGTCGTGCTCCAACAGGCCGCGCGCGGCATTTTCCCGCTGGACCGCATGCAGGAGTACACTGAGAACTACATCAAGGCCGGCGGATCGCGCTCCTTCTCGGAGTACTACACGGCGAAGTATGACGGCGCGCTCTTCGACCAGCGACTGGTGCGAAACGTGGCCTTCGCGCAGCACAACCTCGTCACTGATCGCTCGTTCAGCGAGTTCCACGTGATCTTCTGCCGAAACGTGCTCATCTATTTCGACAAGGACCTTCAGAACGAGGTGCATTCCCTCTTCTACGACAGTCTGATCCGCCTTGGCGTGCTCTGCCTCGGCAGCAAGGAGAGCCTGAAGTTCTCCAAGTACGAGGCATGCTATGAACGACTGGACTCCAGTGAAAAGATCTTCCGGAAGGTCCGATGAGGTCGCCAGTGTTCCGGCGGTGGGCTATGAGGTCGTCGTCATCGGCACCTCCTGGGGGGGTCTGGCCGCGCTGCGCCAGGTGGTGGCCGTGCTCCCGACGGACTTCGGGATCCCCGTTGCCGTGGTGCAGCATCGCCACCGCGATTCCGACGCGCTGCTCGCCCGGTTTCTGCAAGGGCTCACCCCGCTACGCGTCTGCGAGGTGGAGGACAAGCAGCCCATCGAAGCGGGTCGCGTGTTCGTCGCGCCAGCGAACTATCACATGCTCGTGGAGCGCGGACATTTCGCGCTCTCCACAGAGGGTCCCGTGCGGCACAGCCGGCCATCCATAGACGTGGCGCTCGCGAGCGCCGCGGACGCATACGGCCACCGGGCCGTGGGCGTCGTGCTCACGGGCGCCAACGCGGATGGGGCCGAGGGACTGCGTCGGCTGGCGGACGGCGGGGGGATGGCGGTGGTCCAGGACCCCGTAACCGCGGAGGCGTCCACCATGCCCACCGCCGCGATTCGTCGCGTGCCCCAGGCGCGGGTGTTGCCGATCGACCGGATCGGTGCCTTTCTCGGTTCGCTGCCGCCGGTGGTGTTCACGGCGAGAGGCGAATGAAGGCGCCGCCGCAGTCCACGTCGAGCGCCGTATCGGCGATGCCCAACCAGGTGGAGATCCTCCTGGTGGACGATCGGAAGGAAAACCTTCTGGCGCTCGAGGCAATCCTCGAGCCCCTCGGGCAGCAGCTCGTGCACGCGCACTCCGGTGAGGAGGCGCTCCGACTGCTCCTCACGCACGATTTCGCCGTCATCCTGCTGGACGTGCAGATGCCGGGCATGAATGGCTTCGAGGCCGCGCAGCTGATCAAGTCGCGCGAGCGCACGCGATACATCCCCATCATCTTCCTCACCGCGATCAGCAAGGAGGAGGAATACGTCTTCCGCGGCTACCAGGTGGGCGCCGTGGACTACATCGCCAAACCGTTCCAGCCGGACGTGCTGCGGGCGAAGGTCGCCGTATTCGTGGACCTGCACATCAAGCAGAAGCGAATCGGAGAGCAGGAGGCGCTGCTGCGCAATAGTGAGCGTCGAGGGACCGAACTGCGTCACATGCGCGAAATGCTCGTCTCCGAGGCGCGGTTTCGCGAGGTGGTGAGCACGGCGATGGACGCGATCGTCATCTTTGATCATGACGACCGCATCACCCTCTTCAACAGCGCAGCCGAGCGGATGTTCAGATGTGAGGCGTCGCACGCGCTCGGCCGCGCTATCGGCGAGTTCTTCCCTGATGCAGAAAGCACGGAGGCGGTGGAGAGCACGTGCGCGAGTGCCCGCGCCGCGCGCGCGTCGCAGGAGACGAACACCCTCGACGCCGTGCAGCATGTCGTGTCGCTCACGGGACGCCGCGCCACGGGCGAGGACTTTCCCATCGAGGCCTCCGTCTCCTGCTTCGAGGCGAAGGGCGGACTCCAGTACACCATCATCGTGCGTGACATCTCCGTGCGGGTGCGCCAGGAACGGGAACTGCGCGAACAGGCCATTACGCTCGAGCGCACCATGGACGAGCTGACCTTGGCCAACGATGAGTTGAACCAGCGCCAAGAGGACCTCGAGCACGCCATGAGCGCGCGCAGCCGGTTCTACGCCTCCATGAGCCACGAGCTGCGCACCCCGATCAACGCCGTGCTCGGATACAGCACGCTCCTGCTGGAGAACATCTACGGCGCACTGAACGACAAGCAGGCCGAAGGAATCCAGCGCACGCAACGGGCGGCCAGGCACCTGTTGGAACTCGTGAACGACGTGCTCGACCTGTCCAAGATCGAAGCCGGCAAGATCGACCTGCGCCTCCAGCCGGTCGCGTTCCCGTCGATCATCGAGGAGCTCTTCGTCACGGTGCGTCCGCTCGCCGACAAGTACGGCACGGCCCTGAAGCTCGAGACGAGCGCGGAGACCGTCAGCGTCGTGTCGGACCCGCGGCGCGTGCGCCAGATCCTGCTCAATCTCCTGTCGAACGCGATCAAGTTCGGCGGCCAGAAGCCGATCTGCGTGCGCGTGTCACGCTCGGATGACGACGGCGTGATCGTGGAAGTGAGCGACCAGGGGGCGGGGATCGCGGCAGAGGATCAGGAACGCATCTTCCACGAGTTCGTCCAACTCGGGCGCGAGCAGCTCCAGGAGGGCACGGGGCTCGGGCTGCCGATCTCCCGTCGGCTCGCCGAGCTGCTGCACGGATCGCTCACGCTGGAGTCGACGGTTGGAGAAGGAAGCACCTTCCGGCTCTCCCTTCCGGCGAGCGCGGAGCCGCCATCGGCCAGCGATCAGGGTGCACCGCAGCCGGCGGAGCGCAGCCGGAACAACGGTGCCGGCACCCCGGCAAGACAGCCGGCGAATGCCGCGGCCGCCCCGCGGTAGGCACGCCTACTGGACCTGGACCACGCCGGCCATGCCCGCGCCGTGAATGGTGCAGGTATAGGAAAACGTGCCGGCCGTCGAAAACGCCTTGGTGAACGTCCCCGAGCTCCTATCCGGGGAGTTGCCGACCGATCCATTGGCGAACGTGACGTTGTGAAGGTTTCCGCCGACAAAGGTCCAGGTGATCGTGGTTCCCGGTGGGACGGTCGTGGCCGACGGACTGAAGAAGTTGTCATCAACGCTGATCTGATCGATCGGATCGCCCCCGCCCCCACCCCCTCCGCCGCCGCCGCCGCCGCCGCCGCCGGTGCCAGGGTCGTTCTCGGTGGGCGCCGGGTTGTCGCCGCCGCACGCCGCGGCCAGGGCCAGGGCTGCCAGGAACACTCGCAGGTTACGCATACACGCTCCGCCGCCTCACTATCTCAGGACCGAGACATCGCTCACGTCATTAGAACTCGAACCCGGTCACAATGGTCACATGGTCGTTCCGGTGGTTCGCGCCGGCGTAGCCGGTGACGATGCGCCGCAGTTCCCCGCCGAAGAAGAGGGGTCCGCTGGGGCGAACGATGGTGTAGGTCGAGCACGCCTGGTTGCGCTGCCGCGCGGGGCCGTCAGCGGGATGATCGACGCCACATCCCACACCAACGCGCAGGCCCACACGCGGCCTCAGATTGATCTGGGCCCAACCGCCGGACGTGTGCAGAGGATCGCCCGACGTGTTGAAGTTCTGACCAATGCCGCCGCCTCCGAGGCCGCGCAGCGCCTGCCCGCGGAAGTACTCGCCCCGGACCTCCAGCCACTCCACGACGGGCAGCATTGCGTCGCACGCGAATGCGGACGACGGGACCCGCGCGGCTGCCGGCATGAGCCAACCCTGATGCACGCCGCACCCGAGCTCCCCGGCCAGCTCTGCCTCGCCCCCCCCCCATTTCACGTAGGCGCGTGACTGGAGAAAGGGACGGTTCGCGCTCTCGGCCAGGTCGTAGTCGGTGTCGAATGCCGCCGCGGGATCGCCACTGGTGGGCGCCACGATTGCGCCCTGCATGCCCACGCGGATGTTCCCGCCGGTCTCGCGGCCCACGCGGATCTGCGGAAGCCAGAGCCAGAGGTTGCCGGCCGCGGCGAAGGCCGGGGTTCCGACCGCGGCCGGTGACACGGGGTTCAGGGCGCTGATGAGGGGAGACTCCTGCCCAACCAGCAGGTGCCAGTTGGTCCACCGCACCTGCGCGCGCGCGGTGCGCAGCCGCAGCAGCGGAAAGGTGCGGCCGCCGCCGGACGGGACCTGACCGCCATAGAAGTCCACGTCCACGTCACCGGTGAAGGCACCGCCCAGCACCGCGGGCGCGGTCACGGCGAGCCCGAGCGTGGTCTGTCGAATAGCCATGCCCGCCCCCTGGACCGGAACTCCGGGCGTATTGTCGGGTCGCACGAACTGCGGGTTGTCTACATTGTTCACCCTGCGGTCGTTCGCGAACCCGTTGACCGCGACCCGGCCGTTGAGCTCGACGCGCAATCCCGACCGCGTGGCGACTCCGCGTTCAGCCTGTTCGGCGAGCTGGCGCTGGAGGACGGCGATGGCGTTTTCCGCGCGGCGCAGCCGGATTGCCAGCGAGTCCGACACGTCCTGAGCGCCGGCGGGCACGCTGGCGAGGACGACCAGGGCCGCGGACAGCAGCAGGCGGAGCAACCGGTTTCTTGACTGCCGGCGCCTGCTCGTAGCACAGTTCACACAATCGATGCGCATGGGGTCTCTAATGAAGAAGGTCGGCGTGATGGGGCGGGTCTTTCGAGGCCTGGTCAGGGGCGTGGCCGTGACGGCCATGCTGGCAGGGACGGCCGGCGCGCAGGCAGGCGCGACGGTGAGCGGCCAGGTGAGCATTCAGGAGCGGCCTGGCGAGATCACCGAGGACCTATCGAACATCGTGGTGTTCCTGGAGCCGCTGGCGCCAGACCCGAGGTCGAAGGTCGACGCGAAGACCGAGGCGACGATCGCGCTCGACCGGCGGCAGTTCTCGCCGCGCGTCACCGTGGTCATGGCGGGCAGCCGCGTGGAGTTCCCGAACCGCGATCCCTTCAGCCACAACGTGTTCTCGAAGCTGCATGGCGGCTTTGACACCGGCGTGTACGGACGCGGCACCTCGCGGGCACAGACGTTTGACGAGGCGGGTGTGTACCCGCTGTACTGCAACGTGCATCCACGCATGACCGCCTTTGTGGTGACACTCAATACGCCATACTACACGCAGGCCGGCGCCAGCGGGCGATTCGTGCTGGAGAGCGTATCGCCCGGCCGCTACAACATGACGGTCTGGCACGACCGCGCGACCAAGGAAACCCGAGAGGTCATGGTGCCCGCCACGGGTCTCGCGAACCTCAAGTTCGCGCTGGACGCGCGGGGATACAAATACGTGCAGCACAAGGACAAGGTCGGAAAGGACTACGTGGGCCGCACCGGGGACCGGTATTGATGGCGCTTCCCGGCGTGGGCCTCGGCGCGCGCATTTTCCTGTCGTCGGCGGGGATCGTCACGGTGGTGCTGGGCGTGGCGCTGGTGGTGCTCTCGCGCAGCGCGCAGCAGACCGCGCACACGTCGGTGGCGCGCGGCCTGGGCATCACGCAGCAGCGCGTCGCGGAGCTCGTGGCGTCCGAGCGGGCGCAGCTCGCAAGCCGGCTGGGGGTGTATGCCGAGAATCCTGAATACCGGTCCAACTTCGAGGCCGGACAGGACGACGGCGATTTCCTCGACTACGCGCAGGTGGCGGCCGAGCAGGTGGGCGCGGAGTGGGTGCAGCTCATCGACCGGGACGGCATCCGCCTGGCCAAGAGCGACGACCCCTCGGCGGAGCGCGTCGAGGTGGCGTCGCCGCTCGTCCTTCAGGCGCTGGGCGGCCAGATGGCGGAAGGGTTCGGTGTCGCCGGCGACACGGCGCTGATCCACGTGGTGGCGTCCCCCATTCCGGGGGCGGGCAACCGCGTGATCGGCGCGCTCATGGCGGCCCGGCACGTCAGCGATTCCGTTGCGCGGGCCGTTGGGTCCACCACGCAGAGCGAACTGTTCTTCTTCGTGATCGACGGTGAGGGGGTGCCGCGCGTGGCCGGGATGACGGACCGGCTGCGCGACGTGGGTGCGTCGCGCCTGGCGGTGCTGGCCGGGAACGTGGGCATCGCGCCGCCCGGGAGGGGGGGAGACGAGGCAGACACCGCCGTGCGGCAGGCCGGCGCGCCGGCGGCATCGCCGTTCCAGGAAGCGGAGTTCAACGGGGAGCGCTGGGTTGGGGACGGCGCGCTCCTGCTCGCGGCATCGGGCGCGCCGGTCGGAGGGTTCGTCGCGCTGCGCTCGCTCGATCGCGAGCTCGATGCGCTGGGCTACTCGCGTCTTCGCAACACGTTGCTCGCCGTCGGCGCCGCCGGCCTGCTCGTCGCGATTGTCGTCGCCGGGGTCACGTCCAGGCAGATCGTACGGCCAGTCACGCTCCTCGCGGACGCCACGCGCCGCGCGTCCGAGGGCGACTACCAGGCGGAGATCCCCGAGGGCGGCCGCGGCGAAATCGGCATCCTGGCGTCGGCGTTTCGTCGGCTGCTCACGGACCTGCGGGACAAGCAGGCGCTCGTCGACTTCCTCAGTGTGGCGTCTCCCGGCGCGGCCCGTACCCTGGCCATGAACGCGGTCACGCCCACGATGCAGGCGCAGATGGGTGGCGAGACGCTCATCGAGGCGGGCCAGCTCTTCGGCAACCGGTACGAGATCAAGGGCGTGCTGGGCGTGGGCGGCATGGGGATGGTCTACAAGGCGAACGATCGGGAACTGGGAGAGACGCTCGCGATCAAGACGCTCAAGCCGGAGATGATGTCCATGGACACCGGCGCGCTCGAGCGGTTCAAGAGCGAGATCAGGCTGGCGCGCCGCATCGCCCACCGGAACGTGGTGCGCACGTACGATCTGGGCGAGTTCAGCGGCGTGTACTACATCACGATGGAATACGTGGAGGGGAAGTCCCTGAAGGACCTGATCACGGAACGGGGACGCCTGCCGGCGTCCGCGGTGCTTCCGATCGCGAAGCAGCTCTGCCGCGCGCTCGAGGTCTCGCACGAGGAAGGCGTGATCCATCGGGACATCAAGCCGCAGAACATGGTGGTGCAGTCCGACGGCGTGCTGAAAGTGATGGACTTCGGAATCGCGCGGCTGGCGACGCGTCCGGCGGAGTCGGGGCACACGCAGGCGGGCATGGTCGTGGGGACGCCGGCCTACATGGCGCCGGAGCAGTTGCTGGGCGACGAGCTGGATGCGCGCGCGGATCTCTACGCCACGGGCTGCGTGCTGTACGAATGCCTCACGGGCAAGGTGCCGCACGAAGCTGACGCGCCGTTCGCGCTGATCAGCAAGGTGCTGGAAGAGGTGCCCGCCGCACCCTCGGCGCTGCACGCGGACATCCCACCGGCGCTGTCCGATCTGGTGATGTGGGCCTTGCAGAAGGACCGCGAACGCCGGCCGCCTTCGGCCGCGGCACTCTACGCGCGGCTGGACGCGATCGTCGTCCACCCATGACGGCCGCGAAGTCGCGTCAGGCGAGCGGCACACCGCCCTTTGACGCGCGCTCGGCCATGGACGCGCTGGCTGACGCCATTCTCGTTGCCGATGCGGACTGGCGCGTGCGCTATGTCAACGCGCCGTGGGAGCGCATCCTCGGCGTCACGCGAGACGACGCGATCGGCGCCGATTTCTGGAGCACGCACCCCGCGCTGGTCGCGGAGCCCGGCGCGTCCATGATGCGCGCGACGGCGGAGGACGGCTCCACGCGCCGCTTCGACGTCGAGTACCGCGCCGGTGGCGAACCGCGCAGCTACGGCATTCGTGTGGCGCGCGACCGGGACGGGCTGCTGATCCTCGCGCTGTCGCGGTCGTTTCACGTGATGAAGAACGCGCGCGACCGCACCCTGGAGGATCGCAACGAGGAGAACGCGGCGCTGCGCGCGCTCGCGCGCCAGACCGCCGAGGTGGCGGACACCGGCGCCCTGCTGGAGCTCCTGTGCACCGCCGCCAGTGCGCAGTGTGGTGGCCAGGGCGCCACGCTGATCTCCGTGGATGACACCGAGGGCGAGCTGGTGAGCGCGGTGGGACTGCTGGCGCCGGCACGCGGCAAGCGATTTCCGCTCATCGGATCGCTCGCGCGCGAGGTGGTGGAGCACGCGCGGCCGGCGATGATCGAGGACTTCAGCGCGTCGGAGCGCCCGCTCGCCAAGCGGCTCGACGACCTGGTGATCGGACCGCTCATCGTCGCGCCCCTGATCGCGCACGAGCGGGTCCTGGGCGTGCTCGCGGTGGCGCGCGACCGGCGCGAAGTTCCGTTCAGCACGCGCGACGCACAGCGGCTCGCCGTCGTGGCCGATCATGCCGCCCTCGCCTTCTGGAAATCGCAACTGCTGGAGCAGGCGCAGGAAGCGGATCGCGCCAAGGGACGCTTTCTGGCGACCATGTCCCACGAACTGCGCACCCCGCTCACGGCGCTCGCGGGATACGAGGAGCTGCTGGTGGATTCCGTGCTGGGTCCCCTGTCGGATGCGCAGCGCGAGGTGCTCGACCGCATGCACCTGGTGACGCAGCACCTGGCCGCCATGATCGAGGACGTGCTGTCGTACACCAACCTCGAGGCCGGCGGCGAAGTCGTTCGGCCCACGGATTTTCTCGCCGCCGACCTGCTCACCGCCGTCGCCGCCCTCGTGCAGCCGTTCGCCGACCAGAAGAAGGTCAGTCTCATCACCGAATCCGACGCCAAGCCGATCCGGATGACGACGGACGTGGACAAGGCGCGCCAGATTCTCGTGAACCTCGCCACCAACGCCGTGAAATTCACCGAGCGCGGCGAAGTGCGCATGGCCGTGCGGCTCGAGGACGGCAGCGTGCGCTACATGGTGATCGATACGGGGATCGGAATCGCGGAGGTGGATCTGCCTCGCCTGTTCCGCCCGTTCACGCAGCTGGACAGTGGGCTGACCCGAAGGCATGGCGGCACCGGCCTGGGCCTGTACATCGCCGATCGTATCGCGCGGCTGTTGCGCGGGCGCATTGACGTGGAGTCGCGCACGGGCGCCGGTTCGACGTTCACGCTGGTGTTGCCGCTCGAATAGCTGGTTCTCGGCCC
>JBBDYA010000065.1:0-4635 GCA_040902005.1 Gemmatimonadaceae bacterium
CGGGAGCAGGAGATCGCTGGTTCAAATCCAGTCGCCCCGACCATTTTGGAGCCCCCCCCCCCTCCCCCGCGAGGGGCTTTTTTTCTGGTTCATCGTGGGTCCGTGCAGCGAGCGCCGGGATGGTTCTCGACAGGGCTGTTTAGCACGGATCGCCACGGAAGTGACGGAAACGCGAGCATCCGCGCAAAGCAGTCCTGCCGCGATCTCTGGTGTTGGCATACAATGGGTGCTCACACCCCACGAATCCTTCGACCTCCCCGCCCATGACTTCTCTCCGTTTCTCCGCGACGCTTGCCCTGGTCGCCCTGGCCTTCGCCACGCCGGCGGCGGCGCAGCAAGCCCGCGCGGATTCCACGCGCCCGAAAATCTTCGTCGTTCCCGGCGAGCGCGCCGGTGCGAGCGTCTTCCCGCTGGCCAATTATCCGGAAACGAAGCCGCTCGTGGAAGGACAGATCGACTGGCGGCACTATCACACGAACGACGAGATCAACTTCTTCCTGCGCCAGTGGGCGGAGCGATATCCCGACATCGTGCACCTGTACGAGGTGGGCAAGTCGTTCGGCGGTGTCCCCATCTGGCAGCTCACGCTGACCAACAAGAAGACGGGCAAGGACACCGACAAGCCCGCGGCGTTCTTCGAGGGTGGCCGGCATAGCGGCGAGATCACGGCGACGGAATCCGCGTTCTACCTCGCGTGGTATCTCGTCACCAACTACGGCAAGGACACGGCGGTCACGCGCCTGCTGGACCGCAAGGCGATCTACGTCAAGCCCGTGGTGAACCCCGACGGCAGCGAGATGTACCGCCTCACCGCGCAGGCGAACCGGAGCACGGTGCGGCCGCATGACACCGACCGCGACGGCCTGCTGGACGAAGATCCGGGCGAAGATCTGGACGGCGACGGCTACATCCGCCAGATGCGGAAGTTCGTCGGCGCCGGCAAGGGCGACTTCGCGATCGACACCGCGGACAAGAGCGGGCGTCTCATGCGACGGGTGGGAACGGGGCGCGGCGACTACGAGACCTATTCGGAAGGCGTCGACAACGACCTCGATGGGCGCTACAACGAGGACGGCATCGGCGGACTGGACCTGCACCGCAACTATCCGATGAACTGGCGCCCGGAGCCCGGGGGCGACTCCACGGGGCGCGGGTGGACGCAGTTCGGGGCCGGCGCGTATCCGCTGTCGGAGCCGGAGACGCGCAACGTGGTCATGTGGGTACTCACGCACCCGAACATCGCGGTCGCCAACACGATGGACACGTCGGTCCCGATGCACCTGCGCCCGCCCTCAACCTGCGAGGAAACGGAGTGCATGTTTCCCTCCGACCTCAGGCTGTATCAGCACTTCGACTCCGTGGGCCTGACCATCACCAGGTATCCGTGGGCCGGGGACGTGTATCGCACGTACAACACGCGGGTTCCCGTGAATCCAATCACCGGCGATTCGGCGCAGCCGTCCCCCCTGTTCGGCCACTCGCCGGACTTCGGCTACTTCTACGTGGGCGCCATCTGGTACGGTGACGAGCTGTGGAATGGCGGCCGCGAACGGGACTACAACAACGACGGTCGCGTGGATCAGTACGAGGTGCTGCGCTACTGCGACGAGGAGTTCCAGAGCACGTGTTTCAAGCCGTGGGCAAAGTTCCCGCATCCGCAGCTCGGCGAGGTGGAGATCGGCGGATACAATCCGAAGTTCTTCTCGCAGAATGGTCCGCCGCAGGTTCTGGAGAAGTGGGCGCGCAACCAGGCGATGTTCAATCTGTACATGGCGCAGTCGCTGCCGCAGATCGAGATCGCGGACGCCCGCGTGAGCGCGCTGCCCGCGGGTCAGCGGGATTCGGCCACGCACGAGGTGCGCGTCACCCTGCGGAACAGCGGCTTCATGCCCACCGCGCTGGAGCAGGCGAAGCGAGTCAAGATCGTACGACCCGACCGCGTGGTGCTTCAGATGCCGCGCGGCAGCGGCACGCGCGCAGTTGGCCGCACCGAGGAATTCTGGCTGAGTGGGGGCGAGTCGCGCAGCGTCACGCTCCGCGTGCGCTCCGGGGGGGGGAGCGCCGCCACCGACCGCCGCGCCACGTTACGGGCGCTCAGCACGCGCGGCGGGGTCGCGGAGCGTGAGATTCGCTGGTAGGAGCGTTGAGCCAAGTATGTAGCACGACTACATTTACAGGGCATCGGAGTCACGCGCGCGTAGCTCAGCTGGATAGAGCGTCAGCCTCCGGAGCTGAAGGTCACAGGTTCGAATCCTGTCGCGCGCGCTGAACTGACAGGGAAAGGGGAACTGGGCATCGGGACTGACATCATCGGTTCCCGGCTCCCAGTTCCCTTTTTCGTGTCGGTCCATGGCCCGGCCTTTGCTTCGTCTGATGCCACACGCCCCCCCCCGGCCATCTCCGCTCCCGCCCATGGACCCACGAACCACGTGGCGCAAGCTCGTTCCCGGACTCATCGCCTTCGCGTTGCTCGTGCTTTTCACGATCGGCGTGTTGAAGTATGCCGGGGTAGGCAAGATGCGTGGCGAGACCGTGAAGCTGCACGTCCTCACGGATGACGCGAGCGGCGTCATGTCGGGCACCGAGGTGTGGCTGTCCGGACAGCGGATCGGGGCGGTGGACGGCGTCGGCTTTCGCCCACCGACCGGGGACTCGCTCGGGTCGATCGTCATCGCGATAACGCTTCGCGAGAGCCGCGCGCCCCTCGTGCGGCGTAACACGGAGGCGACCGTCCGTGCCGGCACCAGCCTGATCGGGGCCATGGTCGTGTACCTGAGCGGGGGAACGCCGGACAGTCCGGCGGTGCGCACCGGCGATACGCTCCGGACCGCGGCGACCACCGACCGCGAGATCGCGCTCGTCAAGCTCGAAGGGGTGATGGACGAGTTGCCGCCGCTGCTGGCTGAGGCACGCACCATCTTCTCCCGGGTGCACGACTCGACCGGAACGGTCGGCGCATTCCGGGCGGGGCGCGGGTCCGCCGCGGGCCCCCTGTCCGCCCTGGGTGCGAACGTCACGACGTTTCGTCAGCGCACAGCCGGTGGCGGCGCTGGGGTGCGACAGGTGTCCGCACACGCGAAAAGGGCGCTCGCGCGCGTCGATTCGATTCGCACCCTGCTACGATCGCCCAACAGTTCGTTCGGACGGTTCCGCCGCGACAGCACGCTGCGCCAGGCGATCGGGGAGGTCACCGAGGAACTCGCGTCCCTGCAGGTGGTGCTCGACAGCGCCGACGGTTCACTCGCGCGCTTTCAGCGGGACCGCGCGCTCGTGAACTCTGTAGCGGCCGCGCGCCGCGAGATGGCGCTGTTGTTCGAGGACGTGCGCAGGCGCCCGCTTCGCTACCTTCACTTCTGAATCGCCTTGACGCGTTCCACGCCCGTTCGTACTGTTCCGTCGGTCGCCCCCCCCCCTCTCAGCACACCGCGACACTCCGGCCACCGGGCACACCAGGCGTACCCGAACACGCACCCCGCCACCGGGGCCCCCCCCCCCTCGCACGCCGCGCACGTCCGCGCACGTCCGCCCCTCCTGGCTTCCGTTCCCCCCCCCCTCTCACACCCGCCGGTGCCGCCCGGTCAGCGCGCCGCGCCGCGACCACCGCATTCCTCCTGTCGTGAATATCGCTGAGCTGAAACGCAAGCCATCCGCGGAACTTCAGGCGATCGCGAGCGAGCTCGTGCCGGACTCGCCGCGCGAGCTCACGACGCAGGAACTGATTTTTCGCGTCGAACAGGCGCTCCTCGACCGGGGGGAGTTGCTCACGGGCGAGGGTGTGCTGGAGGTCCTGCCCGAGGGATACGGATTTCTCCGCAGCCAGGACTGGAACTACCTCTACAGCCCGGACGACATCTACGTGTCGCCGTCGCAGATCAAGCGGTTCGACCTCCGTACCGGCGACACCGTCACCGGACAGGTGCGCCCGCCCAAGGAGTGGGAGCGGTATCTGGCGCTGTTGAAGGTCGAGTCCATCAACGGCGGCGACCCCGACCAGTCCAAGAAACGGATCGGCTTCGACAACCTGAACCCGCGGTATCCGGAGGGGCGTCTCCGGCTGGAGCAGAAAGAGGGCGACATCAGCATGCGCGTCATCGACCTCATCGCCCCGATCGGCAAGGGGCAGCGCGGGCTGATCGTCGCGCCGCCGCGGGCCGGCAAGACGATCCTGCTGCAGAAGATCGCCAACTCACTGGCCGAGAACCATCCGGAAGTTCATCTCATCGTGCTGCTGATCGACGAGCGGCCCGAGGAAGTGACGGACATGAAGAAGAACGTCCGCGGCGAGGTGATCGCGTCCACCTTCGACGAGAAGGCGGATCGCCACGTGGCGGTCGCGGAGATGGTCATCGAGAAGGCGAAGCGCCTGGTCGAGGCCGGGAAGGACGTGGTGATCCTGCTGGATTCGATCACGCGGCTGGCCCGGGCCCACAACCAGGTGGCGCGCGACTCCGGCAAGATCATGAGCGGCGGCCTCGACTCCAAGGCACTGGAGCGTCCCAAGAAGTTCTTCGGCGCGGCGCGCAACGTCATGGACGGCGGGTCGCTCACCATCATCGGCACGGCGCTCATCGAGACCGGCTCGCGGATGGACGAGGTGATCTTCGAGGAGTTCAAGGGCACCGGCAACATGGAACT
>JBBDYA010000066.1:0-29652 GCA_040902005.1 Gemmatimonadaceae bacterium
CCACCACCACCACCACCACCAGGACCACCGGGACCGCGCCCGCGAGGGCGCTCCGGCTGCGTGGCGGTCGGGGCTGCGGGCGCTCCGCCTTCAGGATTCTGCGTTTCAGACATGTCTTAGAACTCCAGGCCGCCCTTCCGGGCGCCGTCCGCGACCGCTTTGATGCGGCCATGATATCGATATCCGGCGCGGTCGAAGACCACGCGCGTGATGCCAGCCAGTTTGGCCCGCTCCGCGATCAACCGGCCGACTTCGCCGGCGCGTTCGCTCTTCTTGCCCTGCTCGACGGCCAGGTCGGAGACCGTCGCCAGCGTGTGATTGCGCGTGTCGTCCACCAGCTGCGCGTAGATGTGCTTGAGCGACCGGAACACCACGAGTCGTGGACGGTCCGCGGTGCCCGTGATCTTGTTGCGCAGGCGCAAATGGCGCCGGAACCGCTTCTCGGAGCGTGTCTTGGGAATGCTGATGCCCGGCATTACTTGCCTCCCGCCTTGCCGGCTTTGCGCCGCACGGTCTCACCCTGGTACTTGATCCCCTTCCCCTTGTACGGCTCAGGGGGACGCAGGCCGCGGATCTCCGCGGCCACCTGCCCGACGATCTCCTTGTCCGCCCCCTCGACCTGCACGGTCGTGGGGTTCGTGGCCGTCAGCTTGATCCCCGCAGGCGCCCGATATTCGATGGGGTGCGAGTAGCCGAGCGCGAACTGCAGCCCGTACGGTCGCGGCTCCGCCTTGTACCCGACGCCGGCGATCTCGAGGGTCTTGGCATACCCCGTCGTCACCCCCTCCACCATGTTGGCGAGGAGGGTGCGCGTGAGTCCGTGCAGGGACTTGTGCAGCTTCTCATCGGACGGCCGCGTGACGTGAATGACACCGTCCTTGAGCGTGATCCCCATGTCGGGGTGAAATTGCCTCGTCAGTTCGCCCTTGGGTCCCTTCACGGACACCGTGCGGCCGTCGGCCTTCACGGTGACGTTCTTGGGAACGACCACGGGCAACTTGCCAATTCTGGACATCGCTCCGTTCTCCTCTACCAGACCACGGCCAGCAGCTCGCCGCCGGTGCGCGATTGGCGCGCTTCGCGGTCGGACATGAGCCCCTTGGACGTGGACAGAATCGCCATCCCCAGTCCATTGCGGACCCGCGGAATCTCCTGGACACCGACGTACTGTCGCAGCCCCGGCGTCGACATGCGCTTCAGCTGGCGGATCACCGGTTCGCCGGCGGAATACCGCAGGCGCACCCGCAACAGCTTCTTCCCGTCATCGGTCTCGATCGTGGCGTAGTCCTGAATGAAGTTGTTCTCCTTCAGGATGCGCGCGATCTCGACCTTCATGCGTGAGACCGGCATGTCCACGCGGCGATGCTTGGACTGACACGCATTGCGAATGCGCGTCAACATGTCGGCGATCGGATCAGTCATGCTCATGCTGTTTTTTCCAACCTCTCGTATCCGTGGACGTGGAGGATTTCGAACCCAGTGACTGCGGACGGTACCGCGGACGTGTCGTCCGCCGTGCGTATCTCGTTCACCAGCTGGCCTTCCGCACGCCCGGGATCATCCCCGACAACGCCAGCTCGCGGAAGCAGATGCGACACAGGCCGAACCGGCGCAGAAAAGCGCGCGACCGGCCGCAGCGCGAACAGCGCGATTTCTGCCGGACCTTGAACTTCGGCTTCTGCTTGGCCTTCTCCAACAACGATTTCGGTGGCATCTATCGCGCTCTCCCCTTCTCGTCCGCCGTCTTGAATGGCATGCCCAGTTCCTTCAACAGCGCCAGCGCATGGTCGTCACGCTCGGCGCTGGTCACGATCGTGATGTCCATCCCGTGGATCATCTCGACGTCATCGTAGTTGATCTCGGGAAACATCATCTGCTCTTTCAGGCCAAGCGAATAGTTCCCACGACCGTCGAACGAGCGCGTGCTCAGCCCACGGAAGTCGCGGATGCGCGGAATCGCGATGGCAACGAACCGGTCGAAGAACTCCCACATGCGCGCGCCGCGCAACGTCACCGCGGCGCCGATTTCCTGCCCCTGGCGCAGCCCGAAGTTGGCGATCGACTTCTTGGCTTTCTTCTTCACCGGCTGCTGCCCCGTGATCGTCGCCAGCTCGTCCACGATGCCATCGAGCAACCGCGGCTGCTTGATCGCTTCGCCGAGGCCCACGTTGATCACGATCTTCTCGATCGTCGGCACCTGGTGCGGGTTTGCGAAGCCGAACTGGCTGGTGAGCTTCGGACGCACCGTGTCGTTATAGAACGCCTTGAGCCGCGGCGGGGGCACGGGCAGGCCGGCGCCCGCGTGCGGTCCGCGCGTCTTCTCGCGCTTCTCGCCACGCTTGCCGCCGTCCTGTTTCGGCGCGGATTTCGGCGCGGATGGTTTCTTGGTCTTCGTGTCGGTAGCCATATCCTCTGCTCGCTCAGCGGTTCCGCGGAATCGCGTCGCCGCTCTTGACGCTGATGCGCTCTTTCGTGCCATCGTCATCGATGCGGGACCGGATCCGCGTCGGCTCGCCCGACTTGGGATCCAGCAGCATCACGTTCGAGGCGTGAATCGGTGCCGCGAACTCGAGGATCTCGCTCTTCTCCTCGGCGCTGCGGGCCTTGCGATGCCGCTTCACGATGTTCACGCCCTCCACCTTGACCCGTCCGGTCTTGGTGAAGACCTGCAGCACTTTGCCTTCCTTGCCCTTGTCGTCACCCCGCACCACCCGGACGGTGTCGCCCTTGGTGATGCGCAGCCGCACCCGTTCCGCGTTGTCCTCGTGGCGCTTGCGGTTCACCGCGCGCGCGCGATTCTGCTTTTTGTATTTCAGAATGCGCATGTTACAGAACCTCCGGCGCGAGCGAGACGATCTTCATGTACCGCTTCTCGCGCAGCTCACGCGCGACCGGGCCGAAGATGCGCGTCGCGCGGGGTTCGCCCTGCTCGTTGATGATGACGACCGCGTTCTCGTCGAACCGGATGTAACTGCCATCGCGCCGGCGGGTTTCCTTCACCGTGCGCACCACCACCGCCCTCGCCACCTCGGACTTCTTCACCGTGCCGTTTGGCAGCGCGTCCTTCACCGTGACGACCACCAGGTCGCCCAGGCCCGCATACCGCCGCCGGGTACCGCCAAGCACGCGGATCACGAGCGCGCGTTTGGCGCCCGAATTGTCCGCGACCTTGACCACCGATTCCTGTTGAATCATTGGAGTGCTCCCTTACTTCGCGCGTTCGACGATGTCGATGAGCCGCCACCGCTTGTCCTTCGACAACGGCCGGGTCTCGGCGATCCGCACGAGGTCCCCGGTCTTGGCCGAGTTCTGCTCGTCGTGCGCTTTCACCCTGCTCGTGAGCTTGACCATCTTCCCGTACACGGGATGCGGGACGCGCCGCTCGAGCGCGACCACGACGGTCTTCTGCATCTTGTCGCTGACCACGCGGCCCATGCGGGTCTTCCGCGCGCCACGGGGCGTTGCTTGTGTATTCGTCATATCAGCCATTCGTCGTTCGCTCCCGCTCGGTCAACACCGTCTTGAGCCGCGCGATGTCCTTCCGAATCGTGCGCAGCCGGAGCGGGTTCTCCAGCGGCTCGGTCGCGCTGCGAAACCGCAGGCGAAACCGCTCTTCCTCGAGCTCCGCCACGCGCGCCTTGATGTCGTCGTTCGTCAACTCGCGGACCTCTTCAGCTCGCATCGTCCTTCTCCTCCCCTGCGGTCACCTGCGCGTCCTCGCGGACGACGAACTTGGTTCGAATCGGCATCTTGGCCGACGCGAGGGCCATCGCCTTCTTGGCGATGTCCTTCGGAATGCCTTCCAGCTCGAACATGATGCGGCCCGGCTTCACCACGGCCACCCAGGCCTCCGGCGAACCCTTGCCCTTGCCCATGCGGGTTTCCGCAGGCTTCTTCGTGATCGGCTTGTCGGGAAAGATGCGGATCCAGACCTTGCCGCCTCGCTTGATGTGGCGCGTGAGCGCCACACGAGCGGCCTCGATCTGCCGGTTGGTGATCCAGCCCGGATCCATCGCCTGCAGTCCGTAGGTCCCGAAGGCAATCGTGCTGCCGCGCACGGCCACGCCCTTCGTGCGACCCTTGAACATCTTCCGGAACTTGACGCGCTTGGGACTCAGCATCGCTCGCCTCAGCTCCCCGTCGAGTAGGTGGTGCCGCGACGATCGTCGACCTTCTCACCCTTGAAGATCCAGACTTTCACGCCGATCGTGCCGAAGGTGGTCTTCGCCGTGCTCGTGGCGTAGTCGATGTCGGCCCGCAGCGTATGCAGCGGCACGCGGCCCTCGTGGTAACCCTCGACCCGCGCGATCTCGGCACCGCCCAGGCGCCCGCCGCACTTGATCTTGATGCCCTGCGCGCCCATCCGCATCGCGCTCTGCACGGCGCGCTTCATGGCGCGCCGGAACGAGATGCGTTGCGCCAGCTGGCTCGCGACGTTGTCCGCCACCAGCTGCGCGTCGAGCTCGGGACGCTTGATCTCCTCGACGTTGATGCCGACTTCCTTGCCGGTGAGATGCGCCAGTTCATCGCGCAGCTTGTCCACCTCCGCGCCCTTCTTGCCGATGACGACGCCCGGTCGGCCGGTGTGCAGGGTCACCACGACCTTGCCCGGCTTCCGCTCGACGATGATATCGGCAATCGCGGCGTGGCCAAGTCGCGCCTTCAGATACTTGCGCAGGAGTTCGTCTTCCTTGAGCAGCGCCGGCAGTTCCCGCCCCGCGTAGTATCGCGAGCGCCAGTCCTTGCTGATGCCGAGTCGGAAACCGATCGGATGTGTCTTCTGTCCCATTACCGTCCCTCGGAGCGTTCGGCCACGACGATTTCCACGTGACTGGTGCGCTTGATCATGGGCGTCGCGCGGCCCATCGCGGCCGGCGTCCACCGCTTCATCTTGATGCCTTCGTTGATGATGGCGTGCTTCACGAACAGTTCGTCCACGTCGAGTGTGGCGTCCTCGTTGCGCGCCGCAAACTCCGCGTTCGCGACCGCCGACCGCAGCACCTTCTCGATCTGCTTGGCCGCGTGCTTCTTGGAAAACGCCAGCAGCGCGAGCGCGTCGTTCACGCCCTTGCCGCGGATCTGATCGATCACGAGACGCATCTTGTACGGCGACTGCCGCGCGGAGCGCTGAAAGGCGCGCGCCTCACGCGGCTGGTAGGCGATCCGCGGCGGTTGCGCGGGCGCCGCGGCGCGCTTCGCCGCCGGCTTCGCGGCGGCAGGACGCTTCGCGGCCGTCTTCCGGCCGGACTTCGCGGCGGCCTTCCTGGCCGGCTGCTTCTTCGCGGCCATCTACTTGGCTCCCTTCGCCGCGCCGGCCGCCGGGGCCGCCACTGGGGCTGCCGCCGGAGCCGCTGCGGGCGTGCCAGGCTTCGGCACCGACTTGTCCTCCTTGCGCGCGCCCGTGTGGCCGCGGAAGATGCGCGTCGGCGAAAACTCGCCAAGCTTGTGGCCGACCATGTTCTCCGTCACGTACACCGGGATGAACTTGTTCCCGTTGTGCACGGCGAACGTGTGCCCCACGAACTCGGGAAGCACGGTGCTGGCGCGCGACCACGTCTTGATGACGCGCTTCTCGTTCCGCGTGTTCATCCCGTGCACGCGCTTGAGCAGCGCGTCCTGCACGAACGGACCCTTCTTGACTGAGCGACCCATAGTTAGCTCTGCGTTGCCTTGCCGCGCTTGCGGCCTCTGATGATCAGGCGCTGCGACGACTTCTTCTTGTTGCGCGTCTTCACGCCTTCCTTCTTGCCCCACGGACTCACCACGTTCCGACCGCCGCGCGTGCGGCCGCCATGCGGGTGATCCACCGGATTCATGACTTCACCGCGGACGCGCGGGCGCCGACCCTTCCAGCGGGCCTTGCCGGCCTTGCCCCACGACACCAGCTCGTGCTCCTCGTTGCCGATCACGCCGACCGTGGCCAGGCACCGGGCGTGCACCAGCCGCATCTCCGTCGACGGCATGCGCAGCGTCACGTAGTCCCCTTCCTTCGCGACCACCTGCGCCGACATGCCGGCGGAGCGGCAGAGCTGTCCGCCCTTCCCCACCTTGAGTTCCACGTTGTGGACGTCCGTGCCAAGCGGCATCTCGCCGAGCGGCAGGGCGTTACCCGTCCGGATGTCCGAACCCGGCCCGGACACCACCGCGTCCCCGACCTTCATTCCCCTGGGATGCAGCATGTAGCGCAGTTCGCCGTCCTCGTACTTGACGAGCGCGATGCGCGCCGAGCGATTCGGATCGTATTCGATCTCCTGCACCACGCCCGGCACGCCGAACTTGTTGCGCCTGAAATCGATGACACGGTATTTCCGCTTGTGGCCTCCACCGCGGCGCCGCATGGAAATGTGGCCGTGGTTGTCACGACCGCCGGTCTTGACGAGCGGCTCCGTGAGCGATTTCTCCGGCGTGCTCCGGGTGATCTCGGAGAAATCCGGCACCGACCGGAACCGGGTTCCGGCCGTGACGGGCTTGAATTGACGAGTGGGCATGCGGATTCCCTAGCCTTCGAAGATTTCGATCGAGTCGCCCGCGCGGAGCTTCACGATCGCCTTTTTCCAGTTTGGACGACGGCCGGACGTACGGCCCATGCGCTTCTCCTTCCCGCGCATGTTGGACGTCCAGACATCCGTGACCTTGACCCCGAACAGCGACTCGATCGCCTGCCGGATCTGCGGCTTGCTCGCGTCCGGATGGACCACGAACGTGTATTCGCCGCGATCCTGATAGGCCGCCGAGCTCTTCTCGGTGATCAGCGGCCGCACAACCGTTTCGTGCTTGGTCGGCATCGCTTACTTCCCCTTCTTCTTGGCGGCCTTTTTCGCGGCCGGTTTCTTCGGAGCTGCCTTCGTGGCCTTCGCCTTCGGCTTCGGCTTCGCCTCGGCCTTCGCCCTGGTCGACTTCCGGGCCGCCGGCTTCCGCGGCACAGGCCTGGACTCTGCACCGTCGGCGTCGCCCTCCTCCGATGTCCGATCGCCGTTCGCCGGCGTTTCCCCGGTCAGCGCGCCCTGCTCGATCAGCACGAGCTCGGACCACAGGATGTGATACGTGGACACGTCGTGGTACGGCATCACGTGCACGTTCGGCAGGTTGCGGCCGCTGAGAAACACGTTCGTCTGCGCGCCGTTCGTGAGCACGAGCACCTTCTTCGCTTCGCCACCCAGGCGCCCGATGAGCGACGTCAGTTGCTTCGTCTTTGGCGTCTCGAAGCCGAACACGTCGATCACCACGATCGCGTTCTCGCGCGCGCGCGCGTTCAGCGCGCTCTTGCGCGCGAGTGCCCGCACCTGGCGCGGCACGTACTGCGCGTAGCTCCGGGGTCGCGGCCCAAAGACCGTACCGCCGCCCACCCAGTGCGGGGCGCGCGTGGAGCCCGCACGGGCGCGGCCGGTGCCCTTCTGCTTCCAGGGCTTCTGGTTGCCGCCCACGACGAATCCACGCGTCTTGGTCGCCGCCGTGCCCTGGCGCTGATTGGCGAGGTACGCCTTCACGGCCTGATGCATCGCCGGCATGTGCACCGTGCCGTCGAACAGTTCCGACGGCAGTGCGACACTGTCACGCGACGTGCCCTTGGCCGTGAACGCCTTCGCTTCGAAGTTCTTCTCGTCTGCCATGTTCGTTCCTTACGACTTGCGCACCAGGACGATCCCGTTCGTGGGACCGGCCACCGCGCCGCGCACGTAGATCAGGTTGCGCTCGGTGTCGATTCGCTCCACGCGCAGACCGATCTGCGTGTGGCGCTCCGCGCCGTAGTGGCCCGGCATCTTCTTGCCCTTGATGACGCGTGACGGATCCGTGCCGGGACCAATGGACCCCGGACGCCGGTGCTTGGTGTTGCCGTGCGTGTTCGGACCACCACCGATGCCGTAGCGCTTCACCACGCCCTGGAAGCCGCGCCCCTTCGTCGTGCCGGTGACCTTCACGATCTCGCCGGCCGCGAAGATGTCGACGTTCACGGTGTCGCCTGCCTTGTACTCGCGTCCCGCCGCCTCGGGCGCCGCGTTCTTCCCGCCCTTTCTGCCGCCCTTCGGCGGCGCGAGGCTGAAGCCGCGCAGCACGCTCGGCGGGGCCTCGAGCCCGGCCTTCTTGGCGTGTCCCACGGCCGCCCGCGAGGCGCGGCGGCCGCGCGGGGCGCGACCCTCCTCACGCGCGAGGCGCTGCGTGCCCATGCCCAGCTGCACGCCCGGGACGCCGAGCTCCGACGATGTCACCTGGACCACGCGATTCGGCTCGGCCTCGATGACCGTGACCGGAATCTGCTGTCCCTGCTCGTTGAAGATCTGGGTCATGCCCAGCTTCCTGCCAATGATGCCGATGCTCATGTCACTCGACCTTGATTTCGACGTCCACGCCCGCGGGCAGATCGAGCTTCGTGAGCGCATCCACCGTCTGTGCTCGCGAATCGAGAATGTCGATCACCCGCTTGTGCGTCTTCAGCTCGAACTGCTCGCGCGACTTCTTGTCGACGTGCGGCGAGCGCAGCACCGTCCACCGCTGCGTTTTCGTTGGCAGCGGAATCGGTCCCGACACCTGCGCGCCCGTTTTTTCCGCCGTCCGCACGATGTCCGACGCGGCCTGATCGATCACCGCGTGGTCGAACGCCTTCAGACGGATTCGAATTCTTCCTGCCATGTGAGTTCCTGTTCTTCGTTGGTCATCCCGAGCTTCGTTGGTCATCCCGAGCGAAGCGAGGGATCTGCCTCTCGAACGCAGATTCCTCGCGATGCTCGGAATGACAGCCTTACGCGAGGATCTTGGTCACCACTCCAGCGCCCACCGTCCGTCCGCCCTCGCGGATGGCGAACCGAAGCGCCTCCTCCATCGCGATCGGCGTGATGAGCTCGATCGTCATCTGCACGTTATCGCCGGGCATGACCATCTCCGTGCCCTGCGCCAGCGCGATGGAACCAGTCACGTCGGTGGTGCGGAAGTAGAACTGCGGCCGGTAGCCGTTGAAGAACGGCGTGTGCCGGCCGCCTTCGTCCTTGGTCAGGACGTAGACCTCCGCCTCGAACTTCGTGTGCGGCGTGATGGAGCCGGGTTTCGCCAGCACCATGCCGCGCTCGATGTCCTTTTTCTCGACGCCGCGCAGCAGGAGGCCGACGTTGTCGCCCGCCTGTCCGTCATCCAGCAGCTTGCGGAACATCTCGACGCCGGTGACGACGGTCTTCTTGTCGGAGCCGAAGCCGATCAGCGCGACTTCCTCGCCGACCTTGATCTTGCCACGGTCGATACGACCCGTCGCCACCGTTCCGCGACCGGTGATCGAGAACACGTCCTCGACCGGCAGCAGGAAGGGCTTGTCGGTCTCGCGAACGGGCTCGGGGATGAAGGTGTCGAGCGCGTTGTAGAGCTCTGCCATCTTGTCGAGCCACTGCTTCTCGCCATTGATCGCGCCGATCGCGGATCCGCGAATGACGGGCGCTTCATCGCCGGGGAAGTTGTACTTGCTGAGCAGCTCGCGGACTTCGAGTTCCACGAGGTCGAGCAGCTCGGCGTCGTCCACGAGGTCGCACTTGTTGAGGAAGACGACCACCTGCGGCACGTTCACCTGACGGGCGAGCAGGATGTGCTCGCGCGTCTGCGGCATCGGGCCGTCGACCGCGCTGACCACGAGGATCGCGCCGTCCATCTGCGCGGCACCGGTGATCATGTTCTTCACGTAGTCCGCGTGTCCGGGGCAGTCCACGTGCGCGTAGTGGCGCGCCTTGGTCTCGTACTCGACGTGCGACGTGGCGATCGTCAGGATCTTCGTCGCGTCGCGACGGCCCTGCGATTCGGAGGCCTTCGCGACCTCGTCGTACGCGATGTACTTGGTCCCGAAGCCACTGTCGGCCGAGACCTTGGTGAGGGCCGCCGTCAGCGTGGTCTTCCCATGGTCGACGTGGCCAATCGTGCCGACGTTCACGTGCGGCTTGTTTCGCTCGAACTTTGCCTTCGCCATTGATCTGGTTCCTGTGTGGTGACTGGTGACCCGTTACTCGTGACTCGTGGGGTTACGAATCACGAGTCACGCCGTTACGCCTTGACCTTCGCGATGATTTCTTCCGCCTTCGACTTGGGCACTTCCTCGTAATGCGCGAACTCCATCGAATACACGGCGCGCCCCTGGGACATCGAGCGCAGCTTCGTGGAGTAGCCGAACATCTCCGAGAGCGGTACCGTCGCGGCAATGACCTGTGCCTCGCCGCGCTGCGTCATCCCGCCGATCTTGCCCCGGCGAGCTGACAGATCGCCGAGCACGTCGCCCATGTAGGCGTCCGGCACGACGACTTCCACGTTCATCATCGGTTCAAGCAGCACCGGTCCGGCACGCTTCGCGGCCTCCTTCACGGCCATCGATCCGGCGATCTTGAACGCAATTTCGCTGGAGTCCACGTCGTGGTAGGAGCCGTAGACCAGCTCCACCTTCACGTCCACCATCGGGTAGCCCGCGATCACGCCGTTCTCGAGCGCTTCCTTGATGCCTTGTTCCACCGGGCCGATGTATTCACGCGGAATCACGCCGCCGACGATCTTGTCCTCGAAGATGAAGCCCGCGCCGACCCCGGAGGGCTCGACGTTGATCACGACATGCCCGTACTGGCCCTTGCCGCCCGACTGGCGGATGAACTTGCCTTCGACCTTCTCGACGCGCCGCCGGATGGTCTCGCGATAGGCCACCTGCGGACGGCCGATGTTCGCGTCCACCTTGAACTCGCGCATCATGCGGTCGACGATGATTTCGAGATGCAGCTCGCCCATGCCCGAGATGATCGTCTGCGACGTTTCCACGTCCGTGTGCACCCGGAACGTCGGATCCTCCTCGGACAGCTTCGCCAGCGCGATGGACAGCTTGTCCTGGTCCGCCTTGGTCTTCGGCTCGATCGCGACGTCGATGACGGGCGCCGGGAACTTCATCGCCTCGAGAATGATCGGATGATCGTCGTCGCACATCGTGTCGCCCGTGCGCGTGTCGCGCAGGCCGATGGCGGCGGCGATATCGCCCGCGCGCACTTCCTCGATTTCCTCGCGCTTGTTCGCGTGCATCTGGAGCAGGCGCCCCACGCGCTCGCGCTTGTCCTTCGTGGAGTTGTATACGTACGACCCGGACTTCAGCACGCCCGAGTACACGCGGAAGAACGTGAGCTTCCCGACGAATGGATCCGTGGCAATCTTGAACGCCAGCGCCGCGAACGGCGCGTCGTCCTGCACGGGACGCGTGGCGATCGTCTCGTCATGGTGCGGCAGATGCCCCGTGATCGACGGCACGTCCATCGGCGTGGGCAGATAGTCGATCACGGCGTCGAGCAGCGCCTGGACGCCCTTGTTCTTGAACGAGGCGCCGCACAGCACCGGGACCATGTGGCCGCCGACCGTCGCGCGACGGATCGCCGTGCGGATCTCGTCGATCGAAAGCTCCTCGCCCGCGAGGTACTTCTCCATCACCTTGTCGTCCTGCGCGACGGCGACCGCGTGGTCGATGAGCTCGTGGCGCACCTGTTCGACGCGGTCCTTGTACTCGGCCGGGACCTCCAGGATCTCGAACTTCTTGCCAAGCGTCTCTTCGTCGAAGATGTACTGCTTGCGCTCGACCACATCGATGTGGCCCGTGAACAGCTCTCCCGTTCCGACCGGCAACTGGATCGGATACGCATGCCGGGTCAGGCGGCCGCGGATCATCGTCATGCACCGATCGAAGTCCGCGCCGACGCGGTCCATCTTGTTCGCGAAGATCAGACGCGGCGTGCCATAGCGGTCCGCCTGGCGCCATACCGTTTCCGTCTGGGGCTCCACACCGGCGACCGAATCGAGCAGCGTCACGGCGCCATCGAGCACGCGCAGCGACCGCTCCACTTCCACAGTGAAGTCCACGTGGCCGGGCGTGTCGATGATGTTGATGCGGTACTCGATGCCGAGGCGCGTCCAGAACGCCGTCGTCGCGGCCGACGTGATCGTGATGCCGCGCTCCTGCTCCTGTTCCATCCAGTCCATCGTCGCGGTGCCATCGTGCACCTCGCCGACTTTGTGGGTCTTGCCCGTATAGTACAGGATGCGCTCGGTCGTAGTCGTTTTCCCGGCATCGATGTGGGCCATGATGCCGATGTTGCGATAGCGATCGAGCGAGGTGATGCGAGCCATTGATCTATATGAACCGCTGAAAATGAACCGCTGAAATCGTTCGAGAAACGTCCTGAGCCATCCACGTCATCCGCGTGTCCAACCTCATCCGCGTGTCCAACAAAAACGCGGGTGGACCAGGCGCCCAGGTGGGCCGGTATCCATCCGCTATCGCCGGGTACAGCCGCTCTGTAGCGCAGCTGGGGACCCATGGCGCGTCGAAGGTGAAAGTCCCTCGCTGTCGCTCGGGACGAACGCCTTCGGCGTTCAATTGTCCTGCGTTGCTTTTCGGGAGCGTCGCGCCCGCGTGGAGCGTTTCGCCGGTTACAGCCCTCTCACCATGATCGGGTGAGCCCATAGGTGCCGGCTCGCAGTGCGCCGGGCTTTTTGCGACAACGGAAATCCGCCGTAGCCACTTCAATTTATTGGAGTTGTGTCGCGTGTCAACGGGCACCAATTCCTGGCGTTTGGTCAGGTATTGACCCAACGCCAGTTCCTCGGCAGTCTCGCGGTGGGAGCGCTAACTTGGGGACATGTGTCGGCAGTTGCTCATCGTGCTGTTCCTGGTCACGCCCGCCGCATGCGATTCCGTGGGGCCGAAGGACAATGAACAGCCCGCTATCCCCGTCGTCATCGAGCTTCTGATTCCGGAGATGTACGTCAACGGCCAGCCGGACCTTCGGGCGGAGGCCGGAAGCATCATCCGGGACATCCAGGCCAAGGTGTCCGATGGGTCCGGAAACGCCGTTCCCGGCGCTCGGATCCTCTGGGAGGTAACGGACGGGCACGTGCCGACGCCCGAAGTCGGCACCGTCGAGGGCATCGGTAGGAGCATCGGGTGGACACAGTGGACCCTGGGCTCGCGCGTCGGCACGCAGGAGATCACGGCGCGCCTCGTCGGCGACGCGGAGTCGAAGTTTACCGGCGCCGCATTGCCGCTCCGCATCCTTGCCTCCCCCGCCGCTGCGTCGATCACCGTTCCGGATACAATCCGTTTCACTGCCCAGAGGCAGTCGCGCACGCTCAATCCGATGGTCCGCGGCGGGGACGGCGCGGAATTGTCCGTCTACCGGCTTCGCTTGGAGTTGGTCGGGCCCGCCCTGGTCGCAGCCAGGGTGGATTCGGTCAACGCCGCGCGCGATGCTGGTCCGACGGTTGTGTCGAACCAACCCGGCACGGAAGGCGTGACTCGACTTCGCGTATGGTCGGTCGTCAACCCGGAGGTGGCCGACACCGCCGTCCTTCTCGTCGAGTACGTACCGGCGATGGTAGGCGAGACGGGTGACGGTTGGACCGATCGAACTTTCGTCCCCGCAGAGGTCAAGGGACTCCGCATCAACGTCCAGGATTCAAGCGGATACGCCATTCCAGGCAGCGGGGGCGTCACCGTCACCTCGTCAGACCCTTCGGTCCTGGCCGTCAGCGGTGACACCCTGGTAGCGCTCACCGTCGGCACCGCGACGATCACGGCAACATGGCAGGGCACGGATTGGCTCAGTCGGACATATGAGGTGTTCCCGGTCCTCGATCTCGGCGCGCCAAGCAGCGCGATCGTGGCACCGCAAAACTCGCTTTGTCCGGGACTCATGGGTCTTCGCGCGGCGGATGGGGTGGCGGTCGCGTGGCGCGGTGACTGCTTCGGCGGGGGATCCAGCATCGGCGCGTGGATCGCCTCGCGATGGGGCGAGTTCGCCTGGTCGTCGGCCTGGGACTTCGCGACGTACGGCGCCTTCAACGACGCAGTCGTCGGACCCGACAACACGACCTACGTGGCCGCCGGCTCCGCGAGCTCCACCACTGTGGTCGCGACGGCGGCCGACGGCGCCGAGCGCTGGCGGACCAGCTTTTCCGCCGTGGCGACGAGCGGGCCGATCCGCCTCGCACTCTCGCCGAGCGGGACGCTGTTCATCTCCTATCCACAGGCCGTCGTCGCCGTCAGGAACGGGGTCGTCCAGTGGAACGTGGCGACCACAGGCGCAGTCGGTGTTGTCGCGGTTGGTGATTCGCTCTACACGTTGCACACTGATCGCGTCGAGCTTCGTCGGGCGGATGGCGTGGTGGCATGGACGCGAGCATTGCCGGCGGCCGCCGTACGCTCCGCGGTAAGAGCGGATGGCTCGCTCTACGTGGTGCTCGCATCCGGCTCGTTGGCTGCGTTATCGGCTGACGGTATCATCGAATGGACGTCGCCCGTGCCGAGCACGACGTCGGTGCCGAGCAATGCCATGATCGTGATCGACGCGCAAGGCGACGCCCTCGCGGTGTCCAATGGGACTGATGCGCTGTGGACCAGCACGGTGACCTCGTTCGCACCCGATGGCACTGTTCGGTGGCGCAGGGATGTTCGCACGCACTACCACACGCCAATCGTCGCGACCAATGGGCACCTGTACCTCACTGGTTCGTTCGGAAACGTTTTCGCGCTCGACGCGGCGACGGGAGTCTCGGTCGGGCGCACGCGTGCGCCCGAATCGAGCTCCTCGTTCCCTGGCCGCAGCACGCTGCTCCTGCCTGGAATACTGGCGACCTTGGACGGGTACAACCTCGAGCGGTACACGGTGCCATTCGGTCCGGTCAGCGGTTGGTCACAGCAGAGCGGCACGGCGGGACGCACGAACGCGCGCTTCGTTCCCTGAGCGACGAAGCGAAATGACAAGCCCCACCGGACGAGGTGGGGCTGGCCAGCTCAGAAGGAGATGCTCGCCTACCAGCGGTAGTGCGCGAACGCCTTGTTCGCGTCCGCCATGCGGTGCGTGTCTTCCTTCTTCTTCACCGCGTTCCCCTCGCCCTTGCTGGCCGCGATGACTTCGGACGCGAGCTTCTCGGCCATGGACTTCTCACCACGGTCCCGGGAATACGAAATGAGCCAGCGCATCGCGAGCGCGGTACGCCGCTCGGGACGCACCTCCACCGGCACCTGGTACGTGGCGCCGCCCACGCGGCGACTCTTGACTTCGACCACGGGCTTCAGGTTGGCCAGCGCCTGCTTGAAGATGTTCACGCCCGGCTGGCTCGTCTTCGATTCGACGATATCCATCGCCTGATAAAAGAGGCGCTCCGCCGTGGACTTCTTGCCCTGGTACATCAGGACATTGATGAACTTCGAGACCGTCTGGCTGTCGTAGCGCGCGTCGGCGAGCACCGGGCGTTTGATCGCATTCTTGCGGCGGCTCACTTGGCTCCCCCCCCTGCCTTCGGCTTCTTGGTGCCGTACTTCGAACGGCTCTTGTTGCGCCCCTGCACGCCCGAGGCGTCCAGTGTGCCCCGGATGATGTGGTACCGCACGCCCGGCAGATCCTTCACACGGCCACCGCGCACGAGCACGATCGAGTGCTCCTGGAGGTTGTGTCCCTCGCCCGGGATGTATGCGATCACCTCGAACCCGTTCACCAGGCGCACCTTGGCCACCTTGCGCAGCGCGGAGTTCGGCTTCTTGGGCGTCGTGGTGTACACGCGCGTGCAGACGCCGCGCTTGAACGGATTGGACTTCAGCGCCGGCGACTTTTCCTTCTTGCCAACATCGCGACGGCTGCGGCGAACGAGCTGATTGATAGTGGGCATTCAGGCAATTCAACAGATGACGTCCGCCCTTGTGGCAAGAGCGGTAGAGCCTTGGAAAGTATTGAATCACAAGGCGATGGTCAACTGTCAGCTCATCAGGGCGTGGCTCGGGAGCGCGTCCCGGCGCCGCACCGAATCCTCGAATGGGCCCAGGAGATGCGCGATCGAATTCGCGTAAAAGCTCACCAGCGCCCGACCGCGGGGAAGCACCGCGTACCCCTCACCCGATTCCGCCAGGATGCGGCGCATGCGGAGCATCCGCCAGGCACGATCGAACGTGTCCGCGATGTCGCCGTCCGACCTGAGCACGCGCGCATTCAACTCCACCAGAGCACCGCGAAGGTCCTCCATCCGCCCAAGAAGCCGCACCCGCGTGATGAAATCGCCGTCCAGGCTCTGGATCGCGGCGCAGGCGAGTGCCACGGATGTGACCGGCACGAGCTGGCCGATGCGATTCATGATGTCGTCCGAGAAGGCCTGGACTCTGGCAAGTCGCTCGGGTCGAGGCAGCGCGAAGAGGTCCGGTTCGCTCTCGAACCAGGGGCCCAACGGCACCGGCCTGCCGATCAGGACGGCGGCCCGCCCGTACCGCTGCCATCGCCGGGACACGAGCCGTCCCGCATTCGATAGAAGGAATCGCGACACGTCCCCCAGCTGGCTCAAACGCGACGGGCGGCCGGCTCCTCCCGCCCTGGCGTGCTCGAGCAGCAGACTTCGGTCCTCCAGCACACGGTCGTAGTTCAGCGCGACCGGAATCACGTACAGCCGCTCCCGGTACACGGGTTCCCGGCCGATCCCCAGCACGTAGTCCAGCAGCCCGATCTTCGGAGCCCGCAGCCTGCCGTCGCGGGTAAGCCCCCCTTCGAGAAAGATTCCCTGCGTCACGCCACGTTTGGTGATCAACTGGACGTATCGCTCGAGCACCGTGTGGTAAAGGTGTTCGCGATACCTGCGCCGCACGAAATACGCGCCGAACGCCTTGAACACGTGCTCCAGCGGAAAGGCCCTGGCCCACTCGCCAACGGCGTAGGAGATCGCCACCTGGCCGGCAAGGGCGTATCCCACCAGCACGTAGTCGGCGTTCGATCGGTGATTCATGAGATACACGAGCACCGCGTCCCTCGGCAGCCCCTGCACCGCGGCGCGCTCCTCGAACTCCACGCTCACCTTGTAGAAGAGATTCAACAGGGCGCGCGACACGCGATATCCGATCTGGAAGTACGCGATCACGTTGAAGAAGGGCACGATCTCGCTCACGTATCCGTGCGCGCGGCGCAAGGCGTCCGCCGGAGTCACGCCGGTGTCCCGCGCGTGCTGCCGGGCGGCATCGATGATTGCCGGATCCGCCATCAGTGTGGCACGGACGCTGGCGCGATTCGCCAGCTTGAACCGGTCGACGCGCGTGCGGTGCCGCAACAGCGTCCGTTTGCCCACGCGCCTGGCGTAGCGCCGTGTGAGCACGATCGATCCCAGCACCACCGCGGCGCCCAGCATGACCCACAGCAACGTCTGCCCCATGTGAAACACTCGGACGAGGAAGAAAACGCGTCAAGCTGGTGAACTCCGTCACTGGCAATCGAGGGGGTTCGGCGCCATTTTCGGGTCCATACTCGGCGCCCAAGCCGTACTCGCCCTGCCAGCCGTAACGCCTGCTCATGCCTCGCATAGTACTGAAGGACCTCGAGACCGATCGGACGATCACGGTGCCGGACGCAGAGGCCACGCTGGGTCGCGATCCGGCGTGCTCGCTCGTCGCCGACGGTCCCACCAGCAAGGTGGTATCGGGTCATCACGCCCGGATCTTCTACCAGGATGCGGAGTGGTGGGTCGAGGATACGAGCCGGAACGGCACCGTCCTCGGTGAGGAGCGGCTACGCAAGGGTGTGCGCCACGCGATCAGCGTTGGCCAGATTCTCGGGCTTGGGGAGTCGGGCCCCAGATATCGCGTGCTCTCCCTGGAAGGACGTCGCGTGGTGGAAACGATGATGGAGCCGGCTGCCGAAGCGGCGCCACCCACGGCTGGGTCCACAGCGCCGATCCGTTCAGGTGCGCCGCGCGTCGGTGCGCCGCCCCCCCCCGCGCTCGCCGAGCCACTGGTCGCGACCACCGCCATGCGCCGGAGTGAAGCGTTGCGTGCGGGCGTCAACGCGCCGGCGTCGGAGGGGCCGACCGAGCCGATGGGGCCCGCTCCCGACTGGGTGGCACACGTCGTACTGCGCGAGACACACACGAATCAGCGATGGGATGTGCGGGGCGATGTCGTGAAGATCGGCCGGGCGCCGGAGTGCACCGTCCAGATTCCTCCCGAGCAGGGCGCTTCGGTGTCGCGCGTCCATTCGGAGATTGCGATCGCCGACGGCGGCGTGATCATCCGCGATGCGGGCAGCCGCAACGGCACGTTCGTCAACGGCAAGCGGCTCTCGTCGACACAGGAAGCAAGGAAGTCTGACCTGATCATGCTGGGCTCCGGTGGGCCGACGTTCTCCATCGAAGCCCTGCGCATCGTCAAGAGCAAGCCGGCGCCGGCGGCGGCGCTGGCGCCGGCGCGGGCGGCGCCTCACGCTTCCGCTGGAGTGGCCGGCGCGGCGGTGGGTGCCGCGGAAGCGAGCACGCCAAAGCAGCCGGGCGTCATCGCGAGGGCGATCGGACCCGCGACAAACCTTGCTCGCCGGAGCTTCGCGGGCGCGGGCCGCACGGCGTTCTTCAAGGACGTGCTGGAGGACATGTCGCAGCAGAGCGCGCGGCGCATTCGCACGATCGTGTGGGTCAGCGTCGTCATGACCGTCGTCGTGGCCGCGGGCCTCCTCTGGGTCACGCAGCAGCGCGTCAGCGCAAGCGAGCAGCGATTCGCGCAAGAACGCGCGGCGTACGAGGCGCGCGCGGACTCCATCCGGATCGCGGCCGCCACCGAAGCAGAGCTGCTGCGGGCGGAATTCGATTCCGCGCGCGCGTCCAGCGCTCCGCGCGCGATCGTGGACTCCCTGCGTGAAGCATTGGCCGATGCCTCCCGACGGACCGGAGTGCTGGAGGTCGCGCTCACGCGCGCGCGACAGTCGCTGGATGCGCAGCTCGCATCGGGCGACTCCTTGCGGAGACGCGCCGAGGAGGAAATGGTCCGGTTGCGCACCGAGGTTGGCAGGGCGCAGGTCGGCGGCCTTGCATCGCGCGAGGTCCTCGACTCCCTGCGACGCGTGTTGCGTGGCGCCGAAGAGCGCACGGCCGAAATCACCAATCAGCTTCGCACGGTGCGTAACTCGAACGCCGACCTGGCGCAGGTGGCGAAACTCAATCAGAACGCCGTTGGCCTGGTCACGATGTTCTCGGATACCGGCGGCTCGGAAGGGACGGGCTTTGCGATCACCCCCTCGGGGTACTTCGTGACCAACCGCCACGTCGTGGTGAACGACGGTGGCAAGGTCGCAGACTCCGTCTTTGTGACAATGGCCGACCACCGCTACGGCAACTGGCTTCGCGCCGACGTCGTGCGGATCGGGGCTGGAGACGTTGATATCGCCGTGCTGAAGCTGCGGAACTATCGCGGCCCGTACGTGCAGCGTGTGGACTGGCAGTCAGCGAGTGCCAGGCAAGGCGAGCCGGCAGCGCTGATTGGATTCCCCCGTGGCACTATGGTGGCGCTTGACGGTGCTGATACTGTGCGTACTTCGATGAGCGCAGGCATCTTCAGCAAGATCCTACCGGGCAGGATCCAGTTCGACGGCTTCTCGCAGGGCGGGTCCAGTGGAAGCCCCGTTTTCACCGCCAGTGGCGAGGTGGTGGCTGTCCATTTCGCTGGGCTGCGAGGAACCGTCGGCCTGGGGTTCGCGGTGCCCGTTTCGCGCGTGGTGTCGCTGCTGCCCTCCGAGGCCCGGAGCGAGCTCGGAATTCGGTAGCCGCCGGCGCTGGACAGGGACCTCCGGGCCTCGGGATGCGGCGAAACGCCCCTCAACGCGGCCCGACGCATTTATAGTATTGCGGCTCAATGGTCCGGGGGAAATATTAGTCGCACCCCAGGACACGGCGCCGAGCCCTTTCGGCCCCGATCCGCGCGATGGCCGTTCGTCGCGAGTGATGCCCATTAATCAGGACTCCATGCGTTTCGTCGGCTCCCACGTGCGCCGCCCCGCTTCGGCGCTTGCAGCATTGGCTACGCTC
This sequence comes from Gemmatimonadaceae bacterium, assembly GCA_040902005.1. Lineage (GTDB taxonomy): Bacteria > Gemmatimonadota > Gemmatimonadetes > Gemmatimonadales > Gemmatimonadaceae > DASPMP01. The sequence goes on from JBBDYA010000066.1 coordinate 19,810, forward strand.
GTCCTCGCCACCTGCGACCTCGACAAGATCACGAAACCCACTGACGCGAGCGGCGTACCATCCGTGGTCTTCACCATTACCGGTGGTTCCGCCGTCACGCTTGGCGGCACGTTGGGCCTCAGTGTCAGCTCGGCGGCGGACCTCACGCTCACGGAGCAGGTCTGGTCGTCAGCGAACCCCGGCGTGGCCAGCGTTGACAGCGAGACCGGAATCGTGACGGGCGTCACGGTGGGCACTGCGACCATTACCGCGCGCCTGCTGGGGCTCGAGTTGGACGCGGGCGTGGCGCAGACGCTGGTGGTCACGGTGGGCTACAAGGGAATCCGGATCACTCCGGTCGATTCAATCGAAGGCCTCGGCCTCACGAAGGCGGTCAGCGCGCGGGGGCTCAACGCTTCGGACGTCCCGGTGGGCTCGGCGCTCTCGGGGGTGACGTGGGTATCGCGCGACCCCACCGTGTTCGTGGTAGGGGGACTATCTGGACAGACGGTGCAGGCAAAGAAGGCGGGCCAGGCGCGACTGGTGGGCACGTTCAACGGCTTGTCTGACAGCGTGCTGGTTCGCGTGCGGCCGGTGGCGAAGCGCCTCGTGTTCCCCGACACACATTTCGTGGCAGACGCGGTGAACGCCAACCGGACCATCGTGGTGCGGGTGGACGACATGGCCGACTCCGTCATCGTGGCGCCGACCGTGACGTGGAGCGTGGCAGATGCTACCGTCGCCACGATTGGCGCGACCACCGGCGTGATCCGGTTTCTGAAGAAGGACACCACGCGCGTTTTTGCCACCGTTGACACGGTGACGCGCGGCTTGAAGGTGCGGGTAGTGCAGGCCGTCGCCTCGGTCACGAAGTTCGCGGGCGATGCCCAGACTGACACCGTCCTCCACACGCTGCCTGTAGCGCCGACGGTTACGGTGCTCGATGCCGGTGGAACGCCGGTCGCTGGGGAGACGGTGACCTTCAGCGTGGCGAGCGGCGCAGGCGCCGTCATCACCGATTCCGTCAAGGTGACCGATGCGCAAGGCAAGGCCACGCTCGGCAGCTGGACGCTGGGAACGGTCGTGGGACCGCAGTCCATCACCGCCAGGGCTGGCACAGCCAGCGCGACCTTCACGGCCACGGCCGTGCCGGCATCGCCGAGTAAGCTCGTATTCGCCGTCCATCCGTTCTCGGCGGGGGTCGGCGCCGCGATCGCGCCCGCGATCAAGGTCGAGGTTCGCGACTCGCTCGACAATCGGGTGACGTCCGCGACTGGGAACGTGACGCTCTCGTTCGGGACAAAACCGGACCCGTCGGCGATCCTGGGCGGAACGCTCACCGTCGCGGCGGTCGCGGGTGTTGCGACCTTCGGCAACATCACGGTGAGCACGAGCGGCGCGGGGTTTACGCTGCTGGCCAACGCGACGGGGCTCGCGGGCGCGGTGAGCAACTCGTTCGACGCCTTCGGCGTGGCAACGAAGCTCGGCCTCCTCCAGCAGCCAGTTGGGTCGTCGGCCGGCGGCATCATGCAGGAAGTTCGGGTCGCCATTCAGGACGCTCAAGGGGCCACGGTCACGAATGCCACTGATAGTGTGACGATCGCCCTGGGCAATCCCGGCAGCGCGGTCTTGAACGGCACAAAGAAGGTGAAGGCGGAAAACGGAATCGCGTATTTCAATAATCTCAGCGTGAACACGGCCGGATCCGGCTACACGCTGATAGCGTCAGCGCCTTCCCGCACATCAGTTACCAGCAACACGTTCACCGTCTCCGTGGTCGGAACACCGACAGCACTTGCCTTCTCGGTGCAGCCGTCGAACGGTACCGCTGGTCAGGCGATCAGTCCCGCAATCACGGTGCGTGTGCTGGACCAGAACGGCGCGGTCGTCACGAATTCGACGCAGCAGGTTGCGCTGTCGCTCCAGAGCGGCCAGCAGCTTTCCGGTGCCATTGCGGTGAACGCGGTCGCCGGCGAGGCGACGTTCAGCAACCTCATCGTCAACAGCGCGGGAACCGGTCTCAAGCTCGTTGCCGCCGCGGCAGGCTCGGCGACCATCGCCGGTACGACGAGCACCGCGTTCGACGTTTCGGCGGGAGCAGCTTCGTCTCTCCAGTTCTTCCAGCAGCCCACGCACACGCCCATCGGGCAGGTGATTGCACCTGCAGTCACTGTCCGTGTGACGGATGCGCAGGGGAACCTCGTGGCGTCTCACCCCGCCACGCCCGTGGCGCTGACGCTCGGGAATGGGTGCAACGCGTCGAGTCTGTCTGGTGGCGGCGCCGTGTCAACGGCCAACGGGATTGCCACGTTCAGCAGCCTCTCGATATCCGCGCTCGGCTCGAGCTGCCTGCTCACCGCAAGCGGGACAGGGCTGGCCTCCGGCACCAGCGAGTTTTTTGCGGCGGTGGCTGCGAACGGCCCGGTGCAGCTGGGCTTCACGACGCAGCCGCCAGCAACGACGACGGCTGGCACCTCCATGAACGCCGGCACTGTTTCCTTTCAGGACGCGAGCGGAAACGCCTCATCGACAGGCACGCAGAACATCCAGATCAGGATAAGCGTTCTCTCAGGACCGGCGACGGATTTCTCCGGGTCGAGCCAGCAGAGCACCAGTACGTCCGCGACCTTCTCCGGGATCACCTTCAACACGGCTGGCACGTACCGCCTGCTCGCCACCGCCACGGGATTCGATCCGGACACCAGCGCGGAGTTCGAGATCGTTCCAGGGGCCGCGAGCGGCCTTCGCTTCCTGACGCAACCGCACCAGATCGTTGCCGGAGTTCCCTTCTCGGAGACGATCACGGTCGCCGTGGTGGATAACCGGGGCAACACTATTCCCGGTGCGACCAACTCGATTGAGATGCGCGCTTTCCTGAACGTCAGTCCGTTCGGGGCACAGCGACTGAACAACAACAATCAGACCTCCGACACGGTCCAGGCGGTCGATGGCGTGGCAGAATTCCCCGGCCTGTCGATTTATGGGGCGGGCACCGCCATTTCGCTGAATGCGAACACGCCCGGGCTCGGTGGCGCGGGAACCAACAACTTCGCCGTGCTTCCCGGACCGCTGTCGGCACTTGGGTTCAAGAGCGGGCCATCGACCGGTCAGGGATTCGCTGCCGGCAGCCTGCTCGGCACGGTCGAGGTGCAGGGACAGGATTCTGTAGGCAACGTGGTGTCGACGTTCGGCAACTCCGTCACGCTCACCCTTACGGGTGGAAACGCTGAAGCGGTGCTCAACGGCACCAAGACAGTGGCACCCGTTTCCGGCATTTCGACATTCAGCGATCTCTCGATCGAGCAAGCCGGGAACGGATATCAGCTCAGCGGCTCGGCAACGGGCGTGAGCACAGTGGTCAGCAACTCGTTCCGGATTGATCCAGGGCCGACAACGCAAATCGGATGGATCGATCAACCGCAGAACACCTTCGCCAACGCGCCGCTCAATCCATCGGGGCAACTGCCGCGCGTGGCAAACCTCGACCAATTCGGAAACTTCGTCAGTAACGGCACCGGGATGCGCATCACGATCTTCAATCCCACGGCGGGCATGACGCTCCGGTACGACGGCGGAGCAACCACCTCGTTGGACATCAACGGTCAGTGCACGTCCAACGGATGTCCGCCCGCGGAAGTGCCGCCGGAGCTGACCATCAGCACGGACGGTACCGGTATCCAGCTGCTTGCCACGTCGCATAACACCAGCTTCGGCACCGCCACGAGCGACCCATTCGACATCGCCGCGTTTGAGACTGGGGCGCAACGCAAGCTGGCATTTATCACTCAGCCGACCAACACCAGCTACGGCGTAACCTTTACTCCGATGGTGCAGGTCGCGATCCAGGATCGGTACGGGAACTCGGACCCGACCGCGACCGACCAGGTGGGAATCTCCCTGTTTCAGAATCCCGGGGGCGCAACGCTCTTTGCCAGTTCAAACACGGCCGTGAATGGGGTGGTCTCGTACCCCTTCATGCGGCTCGACAAGGCAGGAACCGGCTACCAGCTCGCAGCAAACTCGTTCGGGTTTTCTGGTGTTATCGACGCCGGCACTTTCAATGTCACCGCGCCGGGCCTCGTAGTGCAGCACCAAGGCGTCTGCGACAAGACCCTGAGCGGGAACACGATCTACTTCCTCGAGCACTGCGGCAGCCCCGGTTCCATCAAGTCGGTGTCGATCTACGGCGGGCTAGTTTCGACACTCGTGGCCGGAATCGCGAACCCGCAGCGGATCGCCAGTGACGGCACGAATGTCTACTGGATCGAGTCCGGCGTCAGCAACGGTCAGGGAGCGCTGAGGAAGTTCCCGATCGCGAATCCCGCCAGCGTTGTCACAATGGCGCAGTTCCTCTCCAATACTCGGCAGGATCCCGGGGCCCTCCAGGTGGACGGCACCGGCGTGTACTTCGTCGCCAAACACAACACAAACAGCGGCGCGACCATCAAGCGCGTCGCCACCACAGTGGGCGCACCGGTTACACCGACGGACCTGTTCGAGGTGACAAGCTGCGACTTCTGCATGCCGTGGTTTGCGGCGTCCGCGGGCCAGCTCTTCTTCCTCGACGTGTTCGAAAATCGCATCAAACGGATGCCTGGAGCCGGAGGCGCTGTGACAACGCTCACGCCCGCAACGGAAGGTGCCAACACAATGCAGATGGTCGTGAGTGGCACAACTCTCATTTACACGCAGCAGACGAATCTCAAGACGCTCTCTGGCGCCACGACCGCCACCGGAGAGATCACGCCCGTGCCTCAGATCGAAACCGGCGTCAATTTCCGGAGATGGCGACTCGACGGCGACTTCTTGTACACGGACGACGGCAATGTACTGAAGCGCTATTCGACCCTGAATTTCGGCGATGTGAAGACGTACGGCATCACTCTGACCGGCAACAACGCGAGTCTGCTTACGAACGAAACGGATGTCTTCGTCCATGCAGATAGCAACGGTCACCACCTCACCAAAACAGCCAAGTGATGACGGTGTGCACAGCAGCTCGATCAGCATTTCCGCACGTGAACAAGGAATGAACGCGCCATGACCCAATCGACCACATCCGCCTGTCCCAAGTGCCGCGCACCCATCGCCACCGGAGCGCGCTTCTGCGCGAGCTGCGGCAATGACATCTCCGGTGTGTGGGGACCCGGCAGCGCGAGCGATCCGGCGCTGGGTAGCACCATCGCTGTGGAGATGGATCCCAACGTCGACGTTCTGGGCCAGATGCTGGGCGAGGCGACGATTGGCGACTACGACATCTACGGTGAGCTGGGCCGCGGCGGCATGGCAGCCGTGTACCTCGGACTGGACCTGGCGCTCAACCGCAAGGTGGCGATCAAGACCATGCTCCCCGAGCTGATCGCGCGCGAAGGCATGGTCTCGCGTTTCAAGCGCGAGGCGCAGACGTCCGCGGCGCTCAGCCACCCGCACATCATCCAGATCTATACCGTCAAGCAGAGCGACAAGCTGGTCTACTTCGTCATGAAGTTCATCGAGGGGCGATCGCTCGAGTCGGTGATCACCGACAAGGGACAGGTGCCGCTCGAGATGGCGCAGGTGATTCTCAGCCAGGTGGGCAGCGCGCTGGCATACGCGCACCGCAAGGGCGTGGTGCACCGCGACATCAAGCCCGCCAACATCATGATCGACGAAGACGGCTGGGCGATCGTGACCGACTTCGGTATCGCGAAGGTGCAGGAGGCGCAGAATCTCACGGCGACGGGCACCGCCATCGGCACACCGCACTACATGAGCCCCGAGCAGTTCCACAACAAGTCCATCACCGGCGCGTCGGACCAGTACTCGCTGGGAGTCGTGGCGTACGAGATGCTCACGGGACGCAAGCCGTTCGACGGCGGCACGTACGCGGAGATCATCACGCAGCATCTGTTCGAACCCCCACCGGACCTGCGCGCAGTGCGCCCCGACGCGCCGGAGCACGTGGTGGACGTGATCAGGCGGATGATGGCCAAGGATCCATCGGAGCGCTTCCCGGATTGCGAAGCGGCCGCGCATGCACTCGGCCATCCGCCCACCAAGCAGGGCGGCGACGTGGTCCGCACCCAGATGATCTCGCTGGCGAAGAGCGGTCCGCAGAAGAAGATCCGGATGAGCGTTCCCATGAGCCCGATCCCGGTCACGCGGAAGGCCGCGCCGGCCGCCGCCACGGTGGCCGAGCCGCGGGGCAAGGGAAAACCGCTCCCGAAGCCGCTGGCGCAGACGCAGGTAGAGGAGAAGTCCGGCGGCGGCGCGGGTAAGTGGATCGGCATTGCCGCGGTGGTCCTCGGCCTCGCGGGTGGCGGCACGTACTACTACATGAACTTCCTGAAGCCCAAAGCGGCCGAGACTCAACCACTGGCGGCGGCTCCTGCGGCACAGGATTCCTCAGCGTCAGCGGCGGTAGCTCCGGTGCCGGTGGACAGCGCGGCCATCGCGCAGGCTCGTAGTGACTCGATTATCCGGGCAACGGCGCTCGAGGCTATCGCAATCCGGGAAGCCGCGGATTCCGTCGCGAGAGCGCGCGAGGCGACGCGCCTCGCGGCCGCGAGGAGCGCCGAGCAGCGCAGACAGCAGGCAGCGGCGTCCACGACGCCTCCCGTCACCAGGGGAGAAACGACGCCCGTGCAACAGCAGGCAGCCAGGGCACCGGAGCCTCAGCCGGTCGCGCGGTTCGGAACGGTCCGGCTGGGTAGCCGAACACCCAACGCGGTGCTGTACATCGACGGCGTAGCCGAGGCCGCGATATCGACGGTGCGCTTTATCAGGATTCCCGCGGCGCGTCCGGTACACTTGTCCGTACAGGCCGAGGGCTGCTCGCGTTGGGATACCACGCTCACAGTCATTCCGGACAGCACCACCACCATCGGCATGCGCACGCGGACATGTCCGTAGTCATGAGGAGTTCCATGGGAAGATTATTGCTCGTCGCCATTGCAGTGTGTCTCGCCGCTCCCTTGCCCGCACAAGTGCAGCAGGGCTCGCCAGTCACGGAGATGATGATCAGGGGGCGCAACGCGCTGAATGACCTTCGCTACGGTGAGGCTGATTCGCTGGCGCGTCGGGTGCTCGCGCTCGGCGACCTCCTCACCAGGCAGCAGCGGATCGATGCGCTCCAGGTCAGGGCAGCTTCCGCCTATCCGGACGAAGCCGGCGCGCAGTCCACCGACAGCGCCATTGCGATCATTCGCCAGCTCGTGGCGCTTGGCGCAACCGAGGGCTTGCCGCGAGAGATGGCCTGGCCCGGGCTGGATTCGCTCTATTCGTTCGTCTCACGCGCGGCGCAGCCCGCAAAGATTCTGCTTGGCGCCCGCATTGCCGGCGCCGTCCTGTATGTGGACGACCAGCCGCACGGCGTCATTCAGGGACTGCGCGTGGTGCAGGTGCCTGCCGGCAGATCCATCCAGCTGTCCGTTCGTGCCGAAGGATGCGCCTCCTGGGATTCAACGATCGTTACCCTGGCTGCCGATTCCATCCGAATCGGTTTTCGTAACCCGAGGTGCAGCAAATGATGAGACGTATCGCCGTGACGGTTGTCGCGGTGCTCCCCCTTGCCCTGGCGCTTGCCGTGGCCCCGGTCGGTGCGCAGGTGCGCCAGCAGGGATCCCCGATCGATGACCTGCTGGATCGGTCGAACAACGCCTACAACGACCTGGAGTATTCGCGCGCCGACACGCTGGCGCGTCAGGTGCTTGCCCTCGGCAGCAGCATCACCGTCGCGCAGCGGACGCGCGCGCTCACGCTCGTCGCCGCCGCCGCGTACCCGGACGATCCGCCGGCGCAGCGGCGTGCCGCGTCCCTCGAGGCGATTCGACGCATCGTGCGCTCCAACCTGGCGTTCTCCATGCCGCAGGAGCTCACCTGGCCTGGCTTGACCGCCCTGGTCGAGGAAGCGAAGCGCACGACCTTTGGCATGGAGGTGAACGCAGACAGTCTGCAGGTCGCGGTCGGCGTGGACGGCAGGGCCACCATACGAGCCCGATCCAGCCGTCCCGGCCGATTCCAGCTCACCATCGGACAGGAGGGTGGCTCCACCCTCGTCCGTGATTCCGCGACCACGGGCCCGGACAATGCCGTGGAGTTCCGGATTCCGGTGATGCGGAACGAGCGGCCGCTTTTCTCGTCCGCGCGATACGACGTCACCATCACGGGCATCGACGCGGCCGCTCCCGACACGGTCGTCACGCGATACGCCGTCACCGCGGACGCCCCTCCGCTCGCGTTCGCCGACGTCAACATGAAGATGGACTCGAGCAAACTGCTCGCGGAACGCACCGGTCGTTTCGGATACAAGAGCGTGTTGCCCGCGTTGCTCGTGGGCGGCGCCGCGTTCGCGCTGTCGAGCACGCTCCGGGCCGAAGGCAACATCGCGACGGAAGTCGGCGCCGACTCCAAGGGGATGGCGGTGGGCGGCGCGCTCGCGCTCACCACGATCGTGGCGGGATTCATGGACCGCGGTCGGCAGATTCCGGCCAACATCGCCGCCAACAAGGCCTACGGCGAGGCCTTCCAGAAGAGTATCGCCGACGCCGAGGCAGAGAACAGGCGACGAGTCGCTGAGTATCGAACGACGCTTCGCTTTGACCTGGGGGTCCGCTGATGCGCGCGCTCTTGGTGGTAACGGTGCTGGCGCTCGGCGCGGCGACGGTGGCAGGGGCCCAGGTGCCGGCCGGGCCGGAAGTTCCGAGCGCGGCCAAGCCGCAGCGGTCGGGAGGCGAGCTGCGCGTCAGCGGCTTCATGATCAACGGGGATCGCTCGTATGAGTTCTTCAACGACGTGAACACCCAGACGGGTTCGGTTCGCGGCGTGGACGTGCTGCTGCGCCATACCGCCATCGGCATCGGCGTGCGCTCCTGGACCTCCACGTACGGCACCCAACCCAACGTCGCGAGCGCCGACGCGCGGCTGTACCTCTTTCCGCCGGTGTTCTCGATCATGTTGGGCGCCGGCCGCCGCGCGGTCTGGAGCGACTTGAACGAAGACGCGCCCTCGCAGTTGGACTTCGGGCTGGTCGGCATCAGCAGCACGGTCGCCATCGGCGGCTCCGGACTGCGCACGAACGTGAGCGGCGCGATGATGATAGGCGCACCCGACGCCGCCTCGGACAGCGATCCGTCGGCCGGATTGGAGGGCGAGGCATCCATCCTGTATAGGATTCCGAAAGTGCCGATCTTCCTCCAGCTGGGCTACCGCACGGAGCTCTTCACCGCCAGGAATTCCACCTTCGAGACGCCCCAGGAGGCGCGGGGCGTTCGCCTCGGCGCCGGGTTGCAGTTCGGCGGCCGCTAACAACTGGTTGAACGCAGGAAAAAAGGAGCGCCGGCCCCTTGGCCGGGCGCTCCTTTTTCCTGCGCTCCCCCCCCTATCCCGCGCCTACTCTTCGCCGAACGGAGAACCAGACTCCGCGAACGCCGACGGAAGCGGCGGAAGCACTGGCTCGGGCAGCGGAAGCGGCTCGAAGCCCTCCGGCACCTCGATGTCCATCTCGACTTCCTGATACCGATACATCCCGGTGCCAGCCGGAATCAGGTGGCCGATGATGATGTTCTCCTTCAGGCCAAGGAGATTGTCCTTCGCGCCACGGATTGCCGCGTCCGTGAGCACGCGCGTGGTCTCCTGGAACGACGCGGCCGAGATGAAGGACTGCGTGGTGAGCGACGCCTTGGTGATGCCGAGCAGCAGCGGCTCCGCCTTGGACGGATCCTGCTTCTTCTTCTTGGCGCGATCGTTCTCCGCGCGGAAGACCTGCTTGTCCACGTGCTCGCCCTCGAGGAACTCTGTGTCCCCCGGCTCGAGCACGCGCACCTTCTGGAGCATCTGGCGCACGATCACGCCGATGTGCTTGTCGTTGATCTTCACGCCCTGGAG
>JBBDYA010000067.1:0-28706 GCA_040902005.1 Gemmatimonadaceae bacterium
TGACCTTCTGCCCCACCTTCAGCTTGATGCGGCCGTCCTGCGGCACGCGGCGCTCGGCGATGTTGAGCGCGGACATGATCTTGAATCGCGAGATGAGCGCCGCCCGCATCTTGAGCGGCGGCTTCATGATCTCCATGAGCGCGCCGTCGATGCGGTAGCGCACGCGCAGATCGTGCTCGAAGCACTCGAAGTGGATGTCGGAGGCGCCGCGCTTCACCGCGTCCGTCAGGATGCCGTTCAGGAGCTTCACCACGGGCGCGTCGTCCACGGCGGCGGCCAGTGCCGCGGCCGACATCTCCTCTTCCTTTTCCTCGACGATCGAGACTTCCGTGTCGTCGTCGGCGCCCTCGATCGACTTGAGCAGGTTGCCGAGCTGGGCTTCCGTGGACTCGAAGATCTTCTCGAGCACGTTCCGGATCGTGAATTCGCCCGCGATGACCGGGAAGATGTCGTAGCGCGTGATGAACTTCAGGTCTTCCAGCACGCCCATGTTGGTGGGGTCCGCCATGGCCACCGTGAGCGTGCGACCGTCGCGCTTGAGCGGCAGCACCAGGTTCTTCAGCGCCATCTCGCCGGGAATCAGCTTGGCGATCTTGGGGTCCACCTCGATGCGCGTGATGTCCACGGCGGGCATCTTGAACTGTCTCGCCAGCATCTTCACGAGATCCAGTTCAGGGACGAATCCCAGTTTGACCAGGTTGTATCCGACACGCGTGCCGTTCTGCTGCTGTTCCTTCAGCGCCATGTCGAGCTGCTCCTTGGTGATTATCCCCTCACGAATGAGGAGGTCACCAATGCGCTCAGGGGTAGCGGCGGGTGCGGCCATGGGGGCGTGGAAGTGGGCGTGCGGGGAGGGGCAGTGCTGGACGGGAATCGAGTCCGTACAAGGGGTCCCGAGCACGGAACCGAAGGTCAGCGAGCGCGCCCTGCACGGTTGGCGCGTAGCTGAACCTGACCCTGCGTAAGCCCGCTGTCAAGAACGGCTTAGCGCGGCTGGCGACTGCGATTGCGACGTGCATTCCGTGACGGCTTCGAACCCTCGCCACATACGACACTTAGGGGACTGCGCGTCCCATTGAACGTCACCAGCGGGCGCAGCTGTTCCGCGAGAGCGGTCCCGATGCCTCGCACACCGCACACATCCTCGATCGAGGCGAACGGACCGGCGGAGTCCCGAAAGCCCACGATGCGCTGGGCGAGCGCCGGCCCGATGCCGGGCAGGGCGTCGAGTTCCGACGCCGTGGCGCGATTCAGGTCGATCGGCGCTTCGGGCGTCGGCACCGGCGGCCGGGGCGGCCGGGCGCTCGCGGCCTGCGGCGCCGCGCGAAACGCGCGCGACGCGCGCGACGCGCGCGCGGAATCCACACGTCCCAGCTGACGCTCCAGCGCGCGAGACGCGGCCGGGGACGGCACGGCGTGGGGCTTCCAGAGCCGGACGCCGCTGCCGGAGAGCGCGACGAGCGCGAAGAACCAGAGCGCCTTGCGCTCGTTCGCGGTGGCCATCGTGGACTACTGCACGCCGGTCTGCCGCAGGACGACATCGATCCCGCGCTGCAGTCATCATTTCATCGCACGCAGGCGCCTGCCGTCAGCGCGTGACCAGCGTCAGCGCCACGTCGCCCACGATCTGGAGGCTGCGGGCGCTGATCCGCTCGATCGTGTCGCCGTGCGTGTGATGCAGGTTGCGCTCCGACCCGTAGCAGTCCACGCCACCGTCGCTGCAGTAGTCGATGTCGATGACGTTAATGACCCGCAGCCCCTTCCGGATGAGCGGCAGGTGGTCGTCGGTGATGCCGCCGCGCGCCTCGGGGATGAAGTACTTCGCATAGCCGAGATCGTTGGCGGTACTCCACACGCGGGACACGACCTCCGGAGCGGCGGCGACCGAATGCCCTTCCTGATAGATCTGGAGACCCGCATCGCCGATCATGTCGAAGAGCACGCCGAAGATCGGTCGGTAGTCGGGCGCGAGGTGGCGCGCGAAATACTGCGATCCGATGAGCACGTCCTTGTTCTTCGTCGTGTCTTCCCAGGCCTCGAACGCGCCGAAATCCTCGCCATCCACGAAGAGCAGGTCCACGCCCACCGCCGGCGGCACCTTCCGCAGCGCATCCGCCAGCGCGATCAGCAGCGCCACGCCCGACGCGCCGTCGTTCGCCCCCGGGATGGGGCGCTGCCGGGCGCCAAGGTTGCGGTCGTTGTCCGCCGTGGGCCGCGTGTCCCAGTGCGCGAGGAAGAGCACCCGCTGGGGGAGGTCCGGACGGATGCGCGCGATCACGTTGCGCAGCGGCAGCGACACGCCGCTCCCGGTCACGTGGGTCCAGGACTGCACCTCCACCGAATCGACGCGCGCGCGCATCTGCGCAATGATCCAGTCCCCGGCGCGGCGGTGCGCGTCCGTCCCCGGCACCCGCGGACCGAACGCAACCTGCGCGCGCGCGTACGCCAGAGCACTGTCGCCGCTGAACGCCGTCTTCCCCCCGCGGAACCGCTCCACGGTGTCGCAGGCAGTCAGCGTGGCCAGCAGGAGCAGCGAGGCACAGACCATTCGCACGGTGTGGGGCACAGGGGGGAGCAAGCCGGGTATATTAACGCGCCAGCCCGGCGTTCATCCGCCCATGAAGATAATCGGCAAATACGTCCTCAGAGAGCACGTCGGCCCGTTCCTGTTCGCGTCCCTGGCGCTGACGTCCCTCATGCTCCTCCAGTACGTCGCGAAGCGCTTCGGCGACCTGGTCGGCAAGGGCTTGCCCGCGAGCGTGATCGTGGAGTTCCTGGCGCTCTCGGTGCCGTTCACGGTCGCGATGACGCTGCCGATGGCCGTGCTCGTGGCCGTGCTCTACGCGTTCAGCCGCCTGGCGTCCGAGAACGAGATCACGGCGATGAAGGCCAGCGGTATCAGCATGCGCACGGTGCTCGCCCCGGTCGTCGCCGGCGGGCTGGCGATGTCGGCGATCATGGTGCTGTTCAACGACCAGATCCTGCCGCGCGCGAACCACCGGCTGGCGGTGCTCCAGATGGACATCTTCCGCACCAAGCCCACCTTCGCCCTGCGCGAGCAGGTGCTCAACACCATCAAGGAAGGCCAGTTGTACCTGCGGGCGGGGGACATCGACGAAGGGACGTCGCAGATGACCGACGTCACCATCTACGATCTCGCGAATCCGCAGCGCCGCCGCACCATCTACGCGGACAGCGGAAGCCTGGCGCTGGCGCCGAACGGCGCCGATCTGAACATGACCCTGCACGACGGCGTCATGATGGAGGTGCCCAACGACAAGGCCGAGGAACTGACGCGCATGTTCTTCAAGCGCGACCTGCTCCGCGTGAAGAACGTCGCCAGTTCCTACCAGGAGTCGCAGACGGGCACGGTGAGCAAGGGCGACCGCGAGATGTCGGTGTGCGAGATGCAGGCGGCGATGGCGCGCGCCGACTTCCGGATGCTTCAGGCGGCACAGGAGCTGGCGGAGCTTGAGCACGAGATGAAGGGGACCCCCAGGCCCGCGCCGCTGGAGTTCCGGAACCCGAAAGGCATCGCGCGCGCCTACTGCGGCGTGCTCTCCCTCGTTCGCGTGCGGGAGGCGTCGGCGCAGGTTCCCCAGGCGGCCGGCGCCGGTGCGGCCGTGCAGAAGAACGAGGCGGACGAGCTCCAGTTCCAGGCGCGCGCGCAGGATTCCCGCTATCGCCGCGAAGAAGCCCGGCTCGACCGGAACCGCTACGACGTGGAGATTCACAAGAAGTTCTCGCTGGCGGCGGCGTGCATCATCTTCGTGCTCATCGGCGCGCCGATCGCGCTGCGCTTCCCGCGCGGCGGCGTGGGCCTCGTCATCGGCGTCAGCTTCGCGATATTCGGGTTGTACTATGTGGGACTCATCGGCGGGGAGACGCTCGCGAACAAGGGCTACCTGCCGCCGTGGCTGGCGATGTGGGCCGCGAACATCATTCTGCTGCTCACGGGGCTCGTGCTCGTCGCCCGGATGGGACGCGAATCCAGTTCGTCGCGCGGAGGCGACCTGACGGAGCTGCTCACCACGGTGCGGGCGAAGGTGTTCGGGTGGCTGCGACGGTTCGGTATCGCCGTGGAGCGCCGCCGCGCGTGAGCCGGCGACGACTGCGGCTCGGCGGCCCGCTGGACCGCTACGTGTTTCGCGAATTCTGGAAGATCTTCGTCGCCACGGCCCTCGGCTTTCCGCTGCTGCTGGTGATCATCGATCTCACCGACAACCTGGACAAGTGGCTCGCGCGCAACCTGCCGCGGCAGGACATCGCGCTGAGCTACCTGTACTGGATGCCGGAGTCCATGTTCATGGTGCTCCCGGCCGCCGTACTGTTCGCCACGGTCTTCTCCATCGGCGCGTTCACGCGTCATTCCGAGATCACGGCGGCCAAGGCGTCGGGGATCAGCTTCTACCGCCTGGCGCTGCCCATCTTTGTGGGCGCCTTCATGGCGGCCGGCCTCGACCTGCTCCTGGCGGAGATCGTTCCCGTGACCACCGCGCGCCGCAACGATCTGCTGGCGGAAGACGCGTTCCGGGGCAGCACCACGCGCTACAACTTTGCCTTCGCGGGGGAGTACGGCCGGGTCTACCTGGTGGGCACGCTCAACACCACGGCGCGGTCCATGGAGCAGGTGCAGATCGAGCGCCGCGGCACCGGCACGGAATACCCCACCATGGTCGTGGCGGCCGGGGGCGCGAAGTGGCACGCCGACTCCGGCTGGACACTGTCCACCGGTGAGATGAAGCTCATCACCGACTCCACGCCCGATTTCACGCTGGCCTTCGATCGCATGCGCGACCACCGCTTCGTGGAGGAACCGCAGGACATGATGGCGCGGCCGCGCAGCCCGCAGGAAATGCGGTACGCGGAGCTCACCAGGTTCATCAGGATGCGCGAGCGGTCGGGGGGGGACGCCAACCAGCTGCGCGTCGAGCGCGCGCTGAAGATCGCGATCCCCATCACCTGCATCATCATCGCGCTGTTCGGCGCTCCCCTCGCGACCAGCACGCAGCGCGGAGGCACCGCGTACGGCATCGGCATCAGCCTCGCCGTGACGGTGATCTTCCTGATGCTGGTGCAACTCACGAAGGCCATCGGCAGTAAGGGCATCATGCCCCCCGATCTCGCGGCCTGGCTGCCGAGCGCCATCTTCGCCATCCTGGGAGTCACGCTGCTGGCACGCGTGCGCACATGAGCTACTCGTTCCGCTATCCGCACACGCCTGAGAGCCGCCCCACGGAGACCTTCCCCGTGGTGCAGCGCACCGGGATCCGGTTCTTCCGGCACGTCACCTCCTTCTGGCGCGGCCTGTTTCAGCAGATCGGCGCCCGCGGTCTCTACATGCGCGACACGCTGCGCGGGCTCGGCGAGCCGGCCACGTTCCTGCCCGAAACACTGCGCCAGATGCGCGTGATCGGCGTGGGGTCGGTGCCGCTCGTGGTGCTGGTGGCGGCCTTCATCGGCGGCGTCATCGCCCTCCAGACGCGGTACCAGCTATTCGAGGGGGTGCTGCTGTCCGTGGTGGGGCTCGCGACGCGCCAGACCATCATCCTCGAGATGGGTCCCCTGCTCACCGGTCTCGTGCTCGCCGGCCGCGTGGGCGCTCGCATGACGGCGGAGATCGGCACGATGCGGGTCACCGAGCAGATCGATGCCCTCGAAACGCTGTCCTACGATCCGCTCGCCTTTCTCGTCGTGCCGCGCGTGATCGCGGCCACCATCATGCTGCCGGTGCTGACGATCCTCGCGGATTTCGTCGGCGTGTTCAGCGGCTTCGTCGTGGTGGTGGCCGCCACCGACGTGACCGTGGGTGATTATGTCGAAGGCGTCCGGCTCGCGTTCGGCGTGTTCCAGGTCGTCTACAGTCTCATGAAGGCCACACTGTTCGGCGTGGCCATCGCTTTCGTTTGCTCCTACGAGGGCTACATTACCACCGCGGGCGCTGAGGGAGTCGGCCGCTCGACCGCGCGCGCGGTCGTCATCACCTCGGTGACCATTCTCGTGCTGGACGCGCTGACCGCCGCCCTGTTCGCCCCCTTCCTCCAAGCATGAAACGACGCGACGAAGTGGCCGTTGGCATCCTGCTCACGGTGGCGGCCATCGTACTGGTCCTCGGCACCCTGTGGCTGATTCGCGGCGGTCTGGGCCGCGGCTACCCCCTCCACGTGGCCTTCCCCTGGGGACAGAACCTGAAGCAGGGGCAGCCCGTGATGCTGGCCGGCGTCACCATCGGCGTGGTCACCGGCGTGGACCTGAACCCCTCCGGCGTGCTCGACGTGGACCTGAGCATCCGCAACAAGTATCGGGTGCCCCGCACGAGCGTGGCCGAGGTGTTCCCGGTCGGCATCTTCGGCGACGTGGCCGTCGCGCTGAAGCCCACCGGCCCCAGCGCGATCGCGTTCGTCGCGGGCGATACCGTTCCGTCGCAAGCGGCAACGGGGGGACTCGACGTCCTTCAGGCGCGCGCGGATACGATCATGGCCACGCTCGGCCGCATTGCGGAGGCGTTCGAGACGGATTTCGTGCAGGCGGGAACGCTGCGTGACATGCGCCAGACGATTCTCGCGGCCAACCGGTTGACGGCGCTGATGCAGGCCGTGGTCATGGAGCAGAACCGCAACCTCACCGCCACGCTCGCGTCGTTCCGCAGCGCCGCGGGCGCGGTGGACTCCGCGCAGGTGGCCGCGACGCTCGCGCAGTTCCGCGGCACGGCGGCGAACGCGGACTCGCTGATGCTGCGTCTCTCCTCCAACACCACGCAGCTCCAGGCCATCCTCGCCCGACTCGAGCGCGGTGAGGGCACGGCGGGGAAGCTGCTGGCCGACAGCATGCTCTACCGCGACGCGCGGAACGTCATGGTGCGCATGGATTCCCTGCTCGCGGACATCAAGGCCAACCCGCGGAAGTACATCAATCTGTCGATCTTCTGATGCGCCTGTCGTACGTGGTGTTCGTCACCGCCGCGGTGCTCTGCGCGGTGGGGCACATCGCGATCCTGCTGTCCGTCGTGCGCAGCCGCGCCGCCGTCGCCGTCGCCGATCCCAACGTGCCGCGTCCGCGCCTGGGCACCGAGGTGTTCTGGGCCATCGTCCCCGCGCTGATCCTGGCGCTGGTACTCACCGCCACCTGGACGCGCGTACGCGATAGCGCGGCGCAACGTCCCGCCGAAATCATGAAGGTGGCGCGATGACCACCCTGGCCCGCATCAGCGCCGCGTCGGTCGTCCTCACGTATCTCCATCTCGTGTTCGGCGGGATCGTCCGGATCACGGGCTCGGGCATGGGGTGCGGCGATCACTGGCCCAGGTGCAACGGGCGGTGGATCCCCCCGCTCGACAATCCGCTTGTGATGATCGAGTGGACGCACCGTCTGCTGGCGCTCCTGGTCATTCTCACGATCGGGTGGCTCGCATTCGCCGTCTGGACACGCCGCGCCGAACCCGGCGTCGCGGGCCACCGCGGCGTGCTGCGTCCCGCCGTGATCGGGCTCGCGCTGGTGATCACCGTTGCGCTCCTCGGCATGGTGACGGTGAAGCTGGGCAACCCCACCATCGCCACGGTGGCGCACTGGACGCTGGCGCTGGCGCTCCTTGCCGTGCTGACGGCGGCGGCCGTCCGCGCCGGCGCGTTCGGGGGAGACGCGGCCCGCCGGGAAGGAGGTTCCGCCCGCACCATGCGGTCGCTGGGCGCCGGCGCGGCGATCGCGTTCGTGGCCGTCGTGCTCGGCGGCATCGTGGCAAAATTTCCGGGCGCCGCGGTGGCCTGCCCCGGATTTCCCCTCTGCGGCGACACGCCAGCAGACGTTCCGGCCGGGGCCTCACACATCCAGCTCACGCATCGCGTCTTCGCCTACTTCCTGTTCTTTCATGCCATCATGGCCGCGATCGCCATTGGCCGCAGAGCGGGCGAGTCTCGCGTCGTGCGACGCATGGCAACGGCAGCGGCGGCGCTGGTGGTGCTCCAGCTGGCGCTCGGCGCCGGCATGGTGATGTCCGTCATGCCGGCCGTGCTGCGCTCGGCGCATCAGGCCGTGGGGATCGGCGTGTGGCTCGTGCTGTTTCTGGGGATGTATCTGGCGCGCGTCGCCGCCACGACTTCGGAGACCGGGAGCCGGTCATGACGCCCGTCGCCGGGGTCACCTATCCCGTCTCCGCTGCGGTGCGCGACTTCATCGCGCTCACCAAGCCACGCATCATTTCCCTGCTGCTGGTCACGACCATCGCGCCGATGTTCATCGCCGGCGCGCCCGGCTGGGACCTCGTGCTCGTGGTGTTCATCGGCGGCTACCTGATGGCGGGTGGCGCGAATGCGGTGAACATGTACCTCGACAGCGACATCGACGACCGCATGGCTCGCACGCGGCTGCGGCCGATTCCCTCCGGCCGCATGCAGCCGCGCGAGGTGCTGGCGTTCGGACTCCTGCTCGCGACCGCCGCCACGTTCCTGCTGGCCCGGTTCGCCAACGTGCTCACCGCCGCGCTCGCCCTCGCGGGCTTCTACTCGTACGTCTTCGTGTACACGCGCTGGCTCAAGCGCAGTACGCCGCAGAACATCGTCATCGGGGGGGCCGCGGGTGCCTTTCCGCCGCTCGTGGGATGGGCCGCGGTTACCGGCACGGTGGACCTCATGGCCGTGTACCTGTTCCTGATCATCTTCTACTGGACGCCGCCGCATTTCTGGGCGCTCGCACTCAACAAGCAGCATGACTACGGGCGCGCGGGCGTGCCGATGGCGCCCCTCGTCTGGGGCGAGCCGGAGACCAAGCGGCAGATGTTCTGGTACACCGTGATCCTGGTCGCGCTCACGGTGATGCCGTGGGCGATGGGCATCCTGGGCGTGCCGTACCTCGTGAGCGCGCTGGTGCTGGGGGGCGTACTGCTGCGCGGCGTGGTCAGGGTGATGCGGGCGGCAGACCACGTGGCGCCAGCCTGGTGGGTGTACGGGTACTCCCTGCTCTACCTGGCGCTGCTGTTCGCCGCCATGGTGGGGGACCGGGCGCTGGCGCCCTAGGGAAGCTCTGAAAAAGGGCTTCCCTAGCGCAGTGCCAGGGTGACGTTCAGGCGGCCCGACCCACCGGCGCCGATCGTCACCTGCCGCACGAGCGGCTGCTCCAACCCTTCGTGCCACACCTTCACGGTGTGGCTGCCGGCGGGCAGCCCCTCGATGATGAACGCCCCTCGCTCGTCCGTGAGCGCGAAGTACGGATGTTCGAAGACCGCGATGTAGCCGCGCACCCAGGGATGACGCGTGCATCGCGCCTCGACGATGCCCGACTCGTCCGCGATCGTTTCGCTTGGAACGACCTGGCCAGCGTCGAACGTCTGTACGCGCGCAACCGGCTCGCCCCGCGATTCGCGATAGAACCGCACGTCGTGCGCAACGGGATCGTTGGCGAACACGTTCACGGTCGTGCCCGCGGTGACCGCCAGCACGCGCGGGAGCACACGACACCGTTCGAACGTGAGCGTCGCGCGACGCAGCGTCGGGAGGGGCTTGCCGGACGTGATGCCGTCCACCCAGACCAGCGCGTTCGCCAGCGAACTGTCGCGCGCGAGCACCTCGCGGACCGTGGCGCTATCGCCGCATGTTCGCGGGTCGACCCCCGTGCCGACGATGCTGTCGTTCAACTGACCCCGCACCAGCACCGTGCCGGCGAGCGACGCAGGCGTACCGACCGCGACCGCGCGATACGGTTGCCGCGTGCCGAGCCCGAGCGATACGGTGCCCGCGCTGGAGTCCTCGATTCTGCCCGCGTCACGCGAGGCGCGATCGCCGCATGCCAGGAGCGAACTGAGGAGCGCGAGGAGAGGTGTAACGGACCTGAGCGTCATCGCGCGTCAAAAAGGCAAGCGACGGGCCACGCACCCCGTCGCCGGCACTACACGACGATCAGATCGCGCTGATACTCGGTCGGCGTCACGACGGCTTGCCCGGCCGCGAGGTACATGTTCACTTCGCTCCGCATCCCGATCTCGCCGCTCACGTAGATGCCCGGCTCGATGGAAAACGCGACGCCGGGAACCAGCAGGCGCTCCTCGCGGGTCTCGAGGTTGTCGATGTGCGGGCCGCTGCCGTGCAGGTCGCGCGGATCGATGCTGTGCCCGGTGCGATGTGTGAAGTATTCGCCGAACCCGCGGGCGACGATCACGCCGCGCGCGGCATCGTCCACCTCCGCGCCCCGCAGCGCCGCGCCCTCGCCCACGCGGCGCTGCACCAGCGCGATGGCGGCATCGCGGGCGTCCCGCACCGCGGTCCAGACGTCGAGCGCGCGCGCGGAGGGTGCGCCGAGCGACGCCATCCAGGTCTGGTCAGCGTAGACGGCGCCGGGCTGCTGCTCGCGCGCCCACAGGTCGATGAGCAGGATGTCACCACGCGCGATCGGGCGCGGCGTGGACGCCGAGGGCTCGTAGTGCGGATTCGCCGCGTTCGCGCCCGCGGCGACGATCGGCCCGTGATCACAGAACAGCTGCTGGTCGGCGAACCGGTCCAGTATCCAGCGCTGGAGCTCGTGCTCCGGCATCGGCGAACCCTCACCGGCACGCGTTCCGGCGAGGGCGAGCGCATCGTGCGCGATGGCCGCGATCGCCGACGCGGCGCGGCGGTGGGATTCCACGTGCGCCGGCGACCAGGACGCGTAGAACCGCGTTACGAGTTCGCCGGACGACACGACCGTGGCACCCGCGGCTCTGACCATCTCCAGCACACCCGCCGGCACGCGGTCGAGATACGGCACCGCGTCGCCCGCGGAGTATTCCATGGCCACGGTCTTTCCTTTCACGAGCCGCTCCAGCTGCTCCTCCAGCGCGCGCCAGGAGCTGTATCGCTCCCTGGGCCACTCGGCGGGCCACCGCTTCCACGGCGCCTGCTCGATGGCGTGCGAGATGGCGATCGGTGCCCCCTCGCGTGGCACGAGGGCGAAGATCCGGCGGCTCAGCAGACCCTCCATGCCGAGCAGTCCCGTGGCGACGGGGTTCAGTCCGTGGAAGTCGAACAGCAGCCAACCGTCGAGGTGCTGCTCGCGAAGCGCCGCCTGGATGGCGGGCAGCATGCCGGGACTAAGCACCGGCCTCGAAGGTTTTCCAGTCCGCGCGCCACTCGCAGGTGCCCTCGCTGCGCCCGGCGCATCGCACATGGTCCACGGAGCCCACGCCGCCGATGAGGAGCGCCAGCAGCTCGCGCAGCATCGCCTCGTAGAACGAGCATCCCACCGTGCCGGGGCCGGTATTGAGCGTGACCGAATGCGGCACGTCCAGCAGGACGTAGCCGCCCACACGACGAACCGCGCCGCCCAGATACCGCTGGGCAATGGCGCGCGTTCGTCGCAGCGCCAGGGGACGCGCGATCATGGACGGCAGCAGGCGAAGCATCTTGCGCGAAATGAAGTTGATCGTGCCGTACGCCTCGCGCGCCAGGTAGCAGCCGGCGGCGCGAAACACATGCTCCGCGTCGGGACGTCGCCCGATCAGGCGGGCCAGCGCCACCGATTCGTCGTGCTGCGCGCGCTGCCCTTTGCGCACCAGTTCGGCGTAGCGCTTGATCTGGAGATACACGGTGTCGCTCAGGCCGAGCCGCTTGTTGCGCAGTTCGTCCACGAATTCCGAATCGAGGTCGGCAGGCTTGTCCACGTCGCGCACGGCCTCGAGGAGGCTGAGCGGCAAAAGTGCGTCTACGGTCGCGGGCATCGCCCAAAGCTGGCTGGCTGGTGGGCTGTTTTCCAGAGAGAGTTATTGTTGAAACGTGAATTCCCTCCCCACGTGGGCGATCGGGCTTGCGCTCGCGAGCGGCGTGGCCATCATCGCGCGGCGCGCGGGCGCCCTGAGCGGATCCGGGGCGCTGGCCGCCGCCGCGATCGGATCGATCGCCGTGGGCGCGGGGTGGAGCTGGGGGTTGCTCCTCATCGGGTACTTCGTTTCCTCCTCGGCACTCACACGCTTTCGAGCCGGCGACAAGTCCGCCCGCACAGACGGTCGCGTCGAGAAGGGCGGTCGGCGCGATGCCGCGCAGGTGATGGCGAACGGGGGCGCGTTCGCGCTCGCGGCCGTGGGCTGGTGGTGCACCGCGGATCCGGTGTTCCAGTGGCTGGGCGCCGGTGCGCTGGCGGCGTCTGCTGCGGACACGTGGGCAACCGAGATCGGCACGCTCTCTCGAGCGGCGCCCAGGTTGGTACTCTCGTGGCGCACCGTCCCGGCTGGCACGTCTGGGGGTGTGTCGGTCCTTGGCCTTCTGGCGGCGCTCGCCGGCGCGGCGTTCGTCGCGCTGCTGGCGCTCGCCCTCGCATGGCCGCGGTCGGCGGCGATGGCCGCCGTCGCGGGCGGAGTGGCGGGCATGTTGCTGGACTCGCTGATCGGCGCCACCCTTCAGGCGCGCCACTGGTGCGCGACATGCGCAACGGACACGGAGCAGCGTGTCCATCGCTGCGGGCAGCCGACGGCGCACGCCGGCGGAATCCGGTGGCTTGGCAACGACGCCGTGAACGCGCTGAGCACCGTGGGCGGCGCGCTCATCGGTGCGGCGGTGGCCGGATGACCGAACGATGACAGAACGCCTCGATGTGATCGTGGTCGGCGGTGGACCGGCCGGCGCCAGCACCGCGTTTCAGCTCGCGCGTCAGGGCGTGCGCGTGCGCGTGCTGGAGCGCGCCCGGTTCCCGCGCGCGAAACCGTGCGCGGAGTGCCTCAGTCCGCAGGCCTCGCGCATCCTGGATGACATGGGGGTGCTGTCCGCCCTGGAATCGCGCGGCGCCCTGCTGAGCGGCATGACCGTGCGCGCGCCAAATGGCACCTGGCTGCGTGGCGACTACGTCGCCGGGCATGGCTATCGCGGCTATCGCGACCGCGGCCTCGCGCTGCGGCGTGACGTGCTCGACCATGCCCTGCTCACGCGCGCCCGGGAGGCCGGCGCCTTGGTGGACGAGCGGGTGCGAGTGACCGGCGTGCGCCGCAACCGGCGCGATGAAGTGGGCGGCGTCACCGTGCTCACCCCCGGCGGCGGCACGCGCGACCTGTCCGCGCCCATGATCGTCGGCGCCGACGGGCTGCGATCGGTGATCGCGCGGCGCCTGGGTCTCGCCCGCGCCGCGACGTGGCCCCGCCGCATCTCGCTGGTCGCGCACTTTCGCGGCGTGGCCGACGTTGGGGCCTACGGTGAGATGCACGTGGAGCCGGATGGGTTCGTCGGCATCGCCGACGTGGGCGAGGGCGTGACGACGGTCGCGGCCGTCTTCCCCGCGGCGCGCGCGACGGAGATGTCCCGCGATCGCGCGCATTTTCTCCGTCGCTGGCTCGCGTCCAAGCCGCATCTCGCCAGCCGGTTCGTGGGGGCAACACAGGACGGACCCGCGCGGGCCGTTGGGCCGTTCGCGTCGCACGCGCGGCGCGCGTGGCACGAAGGCGCCGTGCTCGTGGGCGACGCCGCCGACTTCTTCGACCCGTTCACCGGCGAGGGTATCTACTCCGCGCTGCGCGGTGGCGAGCTGGCGGCCGACGCGATCGTCGAGGCGCTCGGCGCGTCCCGGTCCGCCGACTCGACGCGCGCGTTGCGCGGGTACGACGCAGCGCGCACGCGCGAGTTCGGCGACAAATGGCGGGTGGAGCGGCTGATCGGCGTGGGCGTCGCCTTTCCCGTCCTGGTGAATCGCGCCGCGCGCGCCCTGGCCGCGCGAAAGCCGTTGGCCGATCTGCTCATCGGCGTCACCGGTGATTTCGTTCCCGCCCGGGAGGTGCTGCGGCCATCGTATCTCGCGCGGCTGTTTCTGGTGCCGGCGGGATGACCGGATAGCTTTGCCGCATGGGAATCGGGCCAGACCAGTTCCGCGCGGTGCTCGGCCGTTTCGCGTGCGGCGTCACGGTGCTCACCGCCCGGGATTCGGCCGGAAACGACCACGGTATGACGGTCAGCGCGTTCTGTTCCGTGAGTCTCCAGCCGCCGCTGGTGCTCGCGTGCATCGACCGGAGCGCGGAGATGTTTCCGGTGCTCGAAGACTCGACCCACTTCGGCATCAGCATCCTCGCGGAGGGGCAGGAAGCGCTCTCGCGCCGCTTCGCGGAGCTGCCGGTGGGACGCCTCGACGGCGTGGGGTACACGCGGGCGGAGAGCGGTGTGGTGCTGCTGGATGACGCGCTGGCGCATCTCGAGTGTCGCGTGGTGGACAGCCAACCGGCCGGCGATCACATCATTTATATGGGCGAGGTGGTTGGGGCCAGCTCCAGGCAGGACGCCCCCCTGCTCTACTATCGCGGCGGCTACGCGCGGCTGGCGCGCTGATGCCCTGGCAGTGGACGCCCCCCCCCCCTCGGCGGCGCGGCGTCGAGATCCTGGACGACCCCGGCACCGACGACAGTGTCCGCGCCCGCTCCATGGCCGACGTCGTCCGCGCCAACACGCTCTTCGGCGGAACGCGAGCCGTGCTCGCCGCGGTGCGGCACCTCATGCCGCGACTGCCCACAACGGCGCTGCTCCTGGACGTCGGCACGGGAAGCGGGGACATCCCGGACCGACTGCGCGCCGAGGCACGTCGCCACGGAAAGGATCTCACGATCATCGGCGCCGATCTGTGCCCCGCGCTCCTCCAGGCGAACCGGGAGCGCTTCTCGGCGGCGGTCGCCGCCGACGTGACGCGGCTCCCTGTTCGCGACGGTGCGGCCACGCTGGTCGTCTGCTCGCAGCTTCTGCACCATTTCGCGGAGCGGGAGGCGCGGGCGGTGATCGCGGAACTGCACCGGGCCTCGCGCGGCTGGGTGGTGATTGCGGACCTCAGGCGCAGCCGGCTGGCCGCCGCCGGGTTCTGGACCGCGAGCCGCCTGCTGCGATTTCACCCGGTGACACAACATGATGGCGTCACCTCCGTCTTTCGCGGCTTCACCATGCAGGAGCTGGCCACGCTGGTGCGGGGGGTGACGGGGATCACTCCCCACGTGCGCGGCGGCGTGTTCTGGCGCCTGACCGCCACATGGGAGAAAGGTCCACGTTAGATATCGCTGACGCCCGGCACGGGCGGAGCACCGTCACGGCTGCCACTGGCTTCACACGGACATGCAATTGACATCGAGCGCGGGTTGGTCGAACGAGCTGGGACTGATGCCGGAGCGGGCGCGGATGCGCACCGTGGACGAGCGGATCGTGCGCGCCCCGCCGCGTGACATCTTCGAGATCGCGGCGGACGTGGAGCGGTGGCCGGACCATCTGGCGCACTACCGATTCGTGCGCTTCCGCGAACGGATGGCCCGCGGCGGCATCGTGGAAATGTCCGCGAATCGTCCGTTCGGCCCGCTCGCCTGGCCCACCTGGTGGCTGTCGCTGATGCAAGTGCAGGAGCGCGCCGGGAGCGGGCCGGCGATCCGGTTCCGTCACATCGGTGGCATCACCACGCGGATGGAGGTGGAGTGGTCCTTTTCGCCGGTGGCTTCAGGGACGCTCGTCACCGTGCTCCATCTATGGAATGGGCCCACGTGGCCATTGATCGGCACGTTAGCGGCGCGCGCGGTGATCGGGCCGGTATTCGTGCATGGCATCGCGTCACGAACGCTGGATGGACTCGCGCGCGCGGCGGAGCGGCGCCAGACTTCACCACGGGATTCTTCTCGGGAGCAGTAGTCGGAATGCAGAACCGCAGGCGCGTAGCAATCACCGGCATCGGCGCGGTCACGCCAATCGGCATCACGGTGGACGGAATGTGGGACGGGCTGCGCCGGCAGCGCTCCGCGATCCGCACCGTCACCCGCTTCGATCCGTCGGCGTATCGCAGCCAGAACGCCGCGGAAGTCGCGGCGTTCGAGCCCGTGGACTTCATGGAACGGAAGCGCGCGAAACGGCTGGATCGATTCGGGCACTTCGCCGTCGCGAGCGCCCGCCTGGCGATCGAGGACGCGGAACTGGATCTCGCCAAGGAGGACCGCGAGCGCATTGGCGCGATGATGGGATCCGCCCTTGGCGGTGTGGGATACGCCGAGGAGCAGTTCGGCATCTTCCTGAGGGACGGCATCGAGCGCGTGGAGCCCCAACTGGCGCTGAACGTGTTCGTGGGGGCCGCGAGCTGCAACGTGGCCATCGAGTTCGGACTGCAGGGCCCGAACAGCACGAACGGCATGAGCTGCGCGTCCGGCACCATCAGCGTGGGGGACGCGTTCCGCCTGATCCGGGACGATTACGCGGACGCCATGCTCTGCGGCGGCTCGGAGGCGCCGATCATGCCCCTGTGTTTCGGCGCGTTCACGATCATCCGCGCGATGTCCACCCGGAATGGCGATCCGGAGCGGGCCTCCCGCCCGTTCGACAAGGCACGCGACGGATTCGTGATGGGCGAGGGGGGCGCCGTGCTGGTGCTGGAGGAATACGAGCGGGCCCGGGCGCGCGGCGCCCGCATCTATGCGGAGGTCGTCGGCTACGGCAACTGCAACGACGCGCACCACATGACGGCGCCGCGTCCCGACGCGTCGCAGGCCGCGCGCGCGATGCGCATGGCGCTCGCCGACGCGCACGTGCCGCCGACCGACGTGGCGTACGTCAACGCGCACGGCAGCTCCACGCCGTTGAACGATTCCACCGAGACCGCCGCCATCCATCAGGTGTTCGGCGAGCACGCCACGCGCCTGCAGGTCAGCAGCACCAAGGGGTATTACGGCCACGCGCTCGGCGCGTCGGGCGCGTTCGAGATTGCCATCTCGGCGCTCGCGCTGCACCGTCAGTGGCTGCCGCCAACCCTCAACCTGGATGAAGCCGGAGAGGGGTGCGATCTGGACTACATCCCCAATGCGGGTCGCGACGTGGGCGCGGAATACGCCGTCAGCAACTCATTCGGCTTTGGCGGCATCAATGCGGCGGTAGTGTTGAAGCGGCCCGACTGACCCTCACCCCCCCCTCTCTTCTCACCACATGAAAGACTCCCTGCGCCACTTCGTCGCCGAGTTCATCGGCACATTCGCGCTGGTCTTCATCGGCGGTGCCACGATCATCGGAGTTGCGTCCACGAACACGGAGGCGGCGCTCGTCACTGTGGCGCTCGCGCACGGCATCATTCTCGCCGTGCTCGTCAGCGCGCTGATGCGCATCTCCGGCCACTTCAATCCCGCGGTCACCATCGGATTCATGGCGGCGCGACGCATCGAGCCCATGATGGCGGGCGTGTATATCGCCGCGCAGATCCTCGGCGCCATCTTCGCCGCGTACGCGCTCAAGTGGCTGCTGCCCGAAGCGATGGCCACCGCCACCAGGCTTGGCGCCCAGGCGGTCTCGCTGGATGTGTCGGCCGGGCAGGCCGTGGGACTGGAGGCAATCGCGACGTTCTTCCTGACGTTCGTCATCTTCGGCACGGCGGTCGATCCCAAGTCGCCCAGGATCGGGGGACTGGCCATCGGCGCGACGCTCACCGCCGGCATCCTCGCGATCGGACCGTTCACCGGCGGCTCGCTCAATCCGGCCCGGTCGCTGGGCCCGGCCGTCGCGAGCGGAGTGTTCGAGGGAATGTATGTGTACTTCATCGGACCCATCATCGGCTCGCTGGCCGCAGCGCTGTTGTACGACACCCTGTTCATCCGGCGTGAGCGCGAGCCGGTGGATCATGGTGCGGTGCGGCCGTAACCGGGACCGGCAACCAGACGTAGTGGCCCCATGACACTCGACAAGCCCCAGCACGCCGGCACCCTGCGGTCACTCGACGAAGAGCGGCAGCGGTCGATCGACACGCTGTCGCGGCATTTCGCGAACGATGCCCTGTCGATCGAGGAACTCGAGCGTCGCATCGAACGGGTGTATCGGGAGCAGACGGTGGCAGGCGTGCGCGAGCTCACGCGCGATCTTCCCGACGACGCGCCGGTGCCGCCGCCCGGGCGCATCGCGCGAGCGCCCGACGCCTACGGTCCCACGGAGGGGCGCATCGTTTCCGTCATGACGCAGACGGCGCGGCGCGGGGCCTGGCAGCCGCCAAGCCATCTGGACGTGTGGGGCCTCATGTCGGAATTGACGCTGGACCTCACGCAAGCGCAGTTCCCGGCCGGCGTGACCGAGATCCATCTCCATGCGCTGATGACGTCGGTGAAAATCATCGTTCCGCCCGGCATCCGGGTCGTTTCCGAGCCCACCGCCTTCATGGCGGAGGTGGCGGACGACACCTTCGATCCGCCCGCCGTGGGTTCCGGCGCGCCGGTGCTTCGCATCTCCGGCTTCGTGATGATGGCGGAGCTCAAGATCACCGTGCGTACCCGCGAGCAGCTCGCGCTCGAGGACGGCTAGGGTCCGAACAGGCGGCCGGCGATGTTGGCGATCGTGACGACCACCGCGGGAATCAGCGTGAGCCCGACCGAGAACACGAGGCCGTGGCGAAAGAGGGCCGGGCCAAGCCCGTACACCGGTCGCTTGAGCCACCGCTCGACCACGTTCTCCACGACCCATCCCGCGGTGTAAAGCGCGTTCGCGCCCAGCGCGTATCCGACGATCGCCTGCCAGGGAACGACGAACCATCCGCCGCCCATCGCCAACTCGAGGGCATTCACGTAGGCAAGCGTGCCCAGTCCGGTGACGCCGACGATCGCGTTGTACGCGACACGCCGGCTCTCCCACCACCGGACCACGCGCAGGGGTGATCGCAGGAGCGTCGGCTCGAACAGCAGCCGCGAGAGCGTCATCCCGCGAACGGTCGACACGGAATGGCCGGATTCCAGCGATGTCATGTCCGAAGAATGCGCCGCTGGGGCGTGAGTGTCAAGTACTTTGCTCCGTAAAGCGAGGCGAGAGCAGGCGCTACCTCTGCGCGCGCTGGCGCCCCACCTGCTCGTAGCGCATCCACCCCGGATTCCGGATCTCGCCGCTCTCGATGATGCGCAGCCCCGGCACGTCCGCCCTGGCCGCGGCCACCAGCGTTGCGGCCACCGCGCGCGCGTGCACCGGCCGGTACCTGCCCGGGATCGCCCATGCCAGGCGGCTGACCAGCGCCTCGCCCAACCGGAACTCCGCCCGGGCGCCCAGCAGCAGCGACGGGCGGACGATGGTGATGCTGCGAAAACCCATCGGACGCAGCGCGTCCTCGAGCTCGCCCTTGACACGATTGTAGAAGATCCGCGAGCCCGCGTTGGCGTTGATCGCGCTCACCAGCAGGAAGTGCCGGGCACCCTGTGCCCTTGCCAGCGTCGCGGCGGCGAGCGGAATGCCGAAATCGATCTCTCGAAACCTGGTCTTCGATCCGTCCACGTTCCTGATCGTGGTGCCAAGGGCGCAGATCGCCTGGTCCACTCCCAGCAGGTCGGGGTGATCGCCAAGACGATCGAAGTCCACGATGTGCCCCTCGACTCGTGGCGCCATTGCTTCGGCGAACTTGCGGCGCACCAGCACGACGATCCGCGTGAAGGCGGGATCGCGCACCAGGAGATCCAGGCAGTGCCCGCCAACGAGGCCGGTGGCGCCAAGCAGGGCAATCGATGACATGCCATGAAGTCTATGCTGCCGTGGTCTCCCCGCTTGCTCCCCGGTCACCGCGTGGCCAGAATCCGCCCATGAACGAAATCGACGCCCTGCTCACCGAAAACCGGAAATTTCCGCCGAGCGCGGAGTTCCGTCGCGCCGCCGTCATCTCCGACGATGCGATCTACCAGCGCGCGACGCGCGATTCCGACGCCTTCTGGGCAGAGCAGGCGAAGACCCTGCACTGGTTCAAGCCCTGGAAGACGATCTGCGACTGGAAGCCGCCGCATTCGAAATGGTTCGTGGGCGGCGAGATCAACGTCTCGTACAACTGCGTGGACCGGCACATCGATGGTCCGCTGCGGAACAAAGCCGCGCTGGTCTGGGAGGGGGAACCCGGCGACCGGCGCACGCTCACCTACTGGGACCTCTACGTGGAGGTGCGCAAGTTCGCCAACGTGCTGCGAACGCTCGGCGTGAAGCGCGGCGACCGCGTCGCCATCTACCTCCCCATGATCCCCGAGGCGGCGGTCGCGATGCTCGCCTGCACGCGCATCGGCGCCATTCATTCCGTCGTGTTCGGTGGTTTCTCCCCGGACTCCCTGCGCGACCGCATCAACGATTCCGAGTGCAAGCTGCTGATCACCGCGGACGGCGGATACCGGCGCGGCACGGTGCTGCCCCTCAAGCGGAACGCTGACAAGGCGGTCAGCGAATGCCCGTCCATCAGGCACGTCGTCGTCGTGCAACGCCGCCCCGGAGCAGGAAGCGACGAGGCGTTCGCGGACATGCAGGAGGGACGTGACCACTGGTGGCACCGCCTCATGCGCGACGCGAAGCTGGAATGCGAGCCCGAACATATGGATGCGGAAGACGTGCTGTACATCCTCTACACGTCGGGCACCACGGGAAAGCCCAAGGGCATCGTGCACACCACTGGCGGGTATCTCGTGGGCGTCACCTACACTACGAAGATCGTCTTCGACCTCCGCGACGACGACGTCTTCTGGTGCACGGCGGACATCGGTTGGGTCACCGGCCACTCGTACGTGGTGTATGGCCCGCTGGCCGCAGGCGCCACCGTGGTGATGTACGAGGGGGCGCCCGACTGGCCGGAGAAGAACCGCTTCTGGGACATCTGCGAGCGACTCGGCGTCACGATCCTCTACACCGCGCCCACAGCGATCCGCGCTTTCATGAAATGGGGCGAGGCGCACCCGGCAAGGCACGACCTGTCGCGACTGCGGCTGCTGGGCTCCGTGGGCGAGCCGATCAATCCTGAGGCATGGATGTGGTATCGCAAACACATCGGTGGCGAGCGCTGTCCCATCGTGGACACGTGGTGGCAGACGGAAACCGGCGCCATCGTCATCTCGCCACTCCCCGGCGTGACCGCCACGAAACCCGGCAGCGCCACGACCCCGCTCCCCGGGTACTCGGCCCAGCTGCTCGACGCCAGCGGAAAGGACATCACCGTGGGCGGCGGACTCCTGGCGCTCACGAAGCCCTGGCCCTCCATGCTGCGCACCATCTGGGGCGACGACGACCGGTACGTGCAGACCTACTTCACGAAATGGGAGGGGCGCAAAGACCTCTATTTTCCCGGTGACGGCGCCAAGCGCGACGACGACGGCTACTACTGGATCCTCGGTCGTGTGGACGACGTGCTCAACGTGGCCGGCCATCGCATCGGCACGATGGAAGTGGAGTCGGCGCTGGTGGAGCATCCCGCCGTGGCCGAGGCCGCCGTCGTCGGTAAGACCCACGAGATGAAGGGACAGGCCATCGCGGCGTTCGTCACCCTGCGCGAGGGACACACGGCCAGCCCCTCACTGCGGGACGAGCTGCGCGAGTTTGTTGCCGAGAAGATCGGCGCGATCGCCCGCCCCGATGATGTGCTGTTCTCCGCCGACCTGCCCAAGACCCGGTCCGGGAAGATCATGCGCCGCCTGCTGCGCGACATCGCGGAAGGGCGTGCGCTGGGCGATACGACGACGCTCGCGGACCCGAATGTGGTGGCGAAGCTGAAGGACGAGTACGAGGCGACAGAGTCCTAGGGCCCCCATGCCATACCCGGGGCCGGCAACAAGACTGGGTGGTATGCGACGTGCCGTACTGAGGCTCCATGTCGATCAGAGCCTGGTTCAGACGCCTCTTTCCCGAAGCCATCTTCGGGCGCAAGATGGACCCCGCCGCCGAGCGTCGGATGCGCCTCGGCCTCGCCCGCGCTGAAGAAGCGGTGGTGCGTACCCACGTGGACAATGCGCTGATGTTCGTGGATGTGCTCGCCGAGGACCTGACGTTCGACCGGGCGATCGACGCGTACGTGCGCGAAATGGCCATTCCGGAGCCCCTCGCCAGTACTGTCGCGACCCGGACGCTCGTGGTGCTCGGCCAGGAGCTGGTGCCGTACCGCAAGCGTGCCCAGGCCGCCGAAGAGGAAAGGCCGAAGCTCCGGCTCAATGAGGCGTCGGACGGCCGGCAGCGGATCAAGCGCGCCTGAAATACTGAACGTTCCGTCGGCCGCGCGGTCTGACCAATTCGCGCGGCCCGGCATACCTTGGGGCTCCTTCCCGACCACGCCCCCCCCGAGGCTCACCCCCATGAAATGGACGCACGACCTGAGCGCATTCAGGCGCGGAGCACGACTGCTGCTCATCCTCTCCGCCGTGGCCGCCGGCGTCGTTGCAACCCCCACTCCGGCTCGCGCACAGGTCGTGCTGCCCGAAGCCGGTGACAGTACGCTCTGGGAATTCTCGCTGGCGGATGGCGCCGTGGTCGTTGGGCGCGTGGTCGCTGCGACCGCGGACCGAATCACCATCGAGACAGCGGCGGGCGCGCGCGTGGATGTCGCCAGGGCGCAGGTTCGTGGCGTGCGCCGGGCCCACGGCCAGATCAGGGACGGCGCCTACTGGTTCGAGGACCCCAACCACACGCGGCTCCTTCTCATTTCGCCAACCGGGCGCAGCCTGAGGCAGGGTGAGGGGTACGTCTCGGCGTTCTGGATTTTCCTTCCGTTCGTCGCATACGGGGTGACCGACAACTTCACCATCGCCGGTGGCACACCGATCCTTCCCTATATCTTCGGAAGGGTGGTCTATCTGGCGCCCAAGCTCCGCGTTCTGAGCCAGCCGGGGCTCGACGTTTCCGTGGGCGCGCTCTCCTTCTTCCTCACCGAGGAGGCCGACGAGGGAACCGCCGGCATCGCGTACGGCGTGGGCACGTTCGGCAACACCAATCGCTCGCTCACGGTGGGCGCCGGTTGGGCCTACGCCTTCGGAGGCGGAAGCAGCTGGGCCGACAACCGGCCGGCAGTGCTGTTCGGCGGCGACACGCGCATCGCGCGCAGCGTGAAGCTGGTGACCGAGAACTTCTTCATCCCCGGAGAGAGCGGGACGCTGATGTCGGGCGGAATTCGCTTTTTCGGTGAGCGCCTGGCCGTCGACTTCGGAATCCTTGGCCTGGTCGGTGACGGCAGGTTCGACTGGTTCCCCGCCGGGAACTTCGTCTACAACTTCGGTGGCCGGTAGTCGGCGGGCGCGGTCGTCTTCCAGTCCCGGAACGCGAGCGCGAACAGCACCGCGGCGAGCACTGCGGACACCACGCACCACCGGCAGATTGCGTGGATGACGAACAGCTCGAGGTAGGTGAGCCACGCCGAGAAGAGCACGCCCCAGCCGGTGAGCAGCAGCAGCGCCAGTGACAGTCCGCGCGAGTCGCTCCAGCGATCCTGAAGCATCGCGAGCGCGAGCGCGAGCACCAGGGCGTAGAATCCCACTCCCCACACCGCAACCGGGAAACCGAAGAGCATTGCCCAGCGGCTGAACTGCACCGTCTCGCAGCCACCGGCGCCACAAGCCAGCGTGCCGATGATCCCGGCCTTGTACAGCGCGAGGTACAATGCCACGAAGAAGCCGGCGAGCGCGACGAGCGCCGTCAGCATGCGGCGCGTCACGGCCTGGGTATCTCGCCTGGCGGGTCCAGCCGCGGGGTGATTGGCCTGACTGGCGCCGCGCGCGCCGCAGTCGCCGCTTCGTCCACGTACCGCTTCAACTCGTCATACGAGACCACGCCGTTCACCTGCCGGGACCCAATGATGAAGGTGGGGGTAGAGGGGATGCCGCGCGTGACGGCCTCGTTGTAGTTCGCCTGGATCTGCGCGGCGAACTTCTGCGTATCCATGCAGGTGCCGTATTGGCTCATGTCCAGCGCCGCCTGCCGCGCCAGCGCCTCCATGAACGCCGCCGGCCGACGGGTGACCTGCGTTGCCCAGCGATCCTGATTCTGGAAGATGAGGTCGTGCATCTCCCAGAACTTGCCCTGATCTCCGGCACACCACGCCGCCATGTGCGCCGTGCGCGTGTTCGGATGGATGTCGAGCGGAAAATCCATGAACCGGAAGCGGATGAGTCCTGTGTTGACCATGCGGGCGCGCACGTCCGGTTCGGTAAGGTTCGCGAAGTTGCCGCAGGCGGGACACTCGAAGTCCGCGAACTCCACGACCTCCACGAGCGCGCTGTCGCCGCCGATCACGTGCCCCTGGTTCGCGATGGGGGTGATCGACGGATCGACTTCCGTGACCCGGCCGGAACGCGAGGCCACATAGGACAGCGCGGAAATGCCGGTGATCGCGACTGCGGCCAGGATCACGTAGAAATATCGCTTGTCACCTCCGCCGTTCTTTCCGCCGGACTTCACCACTCCTTTTTTTCGTCCTCGTCCGGCGTCCACTCGTTCTTTTCCCATGTGCTGTCCTGTTCGCTCGTGGCTTCGGAAATGATGCGTCGGCTGTCCGCGATCTCGGGGGTGTCGTATGTTGCGCGCACCTCGTAGTGAAACAGCTCGCTGCGCACGTCACCGATCAGCTTCATGAGCTCGCCGGCCTGGGCAAGCAGCCGCCCGTCGCGATCGAGCTCCTGAATGCGGTCGGCAAGCGCTCTCAGCAGCGCCTCGAGGTTGCGCGCCCGTCCTTCGTCGTATGTCTGCTCCGGCTGCGACATGGAGGGAACTGCCTCTGGATAATGACCTGCGGGCGTCGTCAAAACCTAGCGGTATCGAGGTTGCGCAAGCAATGCGCCCGGAACCGTAGTCAGACTCAACGGGGGAACTTCCAATCGACGCCGACATGCTGCGCGTGCCCGTAGGCCCGGGCTCGCTTCACGTAGACCGCTACGGGCTTGGTGGCCAGGCGGTGCTGCTGGTCCACGGGTTTGGCACCGACAGTTTCGTGTGGCGAAATATCGGGCCGGCCATCGCGCTCGCCAACTTCACCGCGTTTGCTGTGGATATGCTCGGGCACGGCGAATCGGATCGCCCGTACGATGGCGATTACGGCATCGCGGCCCAGGCGGAGTACCTCGACCGGGCCCTTACCGCGCTCCGGGTCGCGCGCGCCATCGTGGTCGGTCTGGACCTCGGTGCCGCGGTCGCGCTGCGATTCGCCGCCGCGCAACCGGAGCGCGTGGAGAAGCTGATCCTGGTGAACCCGATTTCGTTCGACGATGTCCCAGGAGATGACCTGCGGTCACTCCAGAAGAGCACGGCGCGCTACGCCTTCCGCCTATCGCGCGGCGTGATGGGCGCGGCGCCGCTCATGCGCGACCTGCTGCGCAAAAGCGTAGGCGACCCGGTGAACATGCCCGAGCCCCTCGTCGCGCGATACACGGCGCCGTACGTGGGACCGGACGGCATTGACCACCTGCTCCGCATGTCGCGGGCGGTGGACAAGGACGACCTGGACGAGATCAACCTCCGCGCCCTGCCGCAACCCACCATGGTGGTCTGGGGTGATCGCGACCCGTGGACAGCATCTGACGCCGGAGACCGGCTGGCGGACACGATCGGAGGCAGCAAGCTCGTTCACCTCCCTGCGGCCGGCCGTCTGGTCCCGGAAGACGTCCCTGAGACGCTTAGCAACCTGATACTCGACTTCATCGGGGCTCGCAGCAACGGAGGCACGATTTGAGCGAATAGCAGGGGGGAAACTGTTGGTGACGTTGACCAATGCGTTACATTTGTTTGTCTTTCTCCCCTACCAGGAATGGCCAAGCCGAAGTTCAGAAAAAGTGTCCCAGCCGGTCCCACCCCGTTCGAGCACGCGCGTGACGAGCTCTTCCAGCAGATCATGCAATGCGGAGTCGTAGGCGCCGATTCAGCGCATCAGCACGAATGGTTCGATGAGACCATGAAGTACTTCGCCGAGCGGTACCCCGAGCTCGCGGAAAAGCAGGTCACTGAGCTGCGACAGCTCGGTGAGCGGTTCGCGCAGCCGCCGAAGGCGAGAGCAAGCGCCTAATACATGTTCTCGGCCGGCCCGCGTCTGCGACGCGGGCCGCCTTGGTTCTCGGCGTCAGCGCCGCCCCGGCACCGCCTTGCGAATGAGCAGTCCAGCGCGAAATCCGCCACTCGCTCCCAGTTGCAGGGCCGGCATCCACCCCTTCAGTTCCGGGCCCTCCAGGTCCGCGATCGCGGCGAGATATGCGTGCCTGCGCACACTGAGCCCCCCGCCGACCGACAGCGCCCAGCGCTGCTGTCGGAACGGGTCCAGCGTCACGCGGGCCAGCAGGTCGCCGCGCCACTCCCCGCCGGCGGCGCGGCTTGAATTGGCACGGCGTGCACCCCACCCCCACCCCACGACGGCCGTCCAGCGCACGTAGTAGCCGGCGGCGTTGTTCACGCCGATGCCGATGTGCGGCACATACGGACTCGGTCCCACCGCGTCCAGACGCAGCTCGGGTTGCCAGCGCTGCCCACGAGCCGAATCCGGGACCGAGCACAGGAGCGCTAGCGCGACGAGTATTGGCCGCATCACCGGGCGCGCGCCTTGTGCAGCATCCAGGTGTAGTCCACCACGGCCCAGAGCGACACCACCGCGATGACAATTATCATCGGCCTCGCCGCTGCGGGGCGCAGCAGGATCGCGATGAACGTCGCGAGTTGGAGGACGGTGACGAGCTTGCCGGGCAAGCGGGCCTGGAACGCGACGGCGCGCAGGGAGGGCATCGCGCGGGCCACGAGAAAGCCGATCGCGGTCATGATGTCGCGGAAGATCATCACGAAGTATTCCCAGGTCTGGACGGTGCCCTCGAACAGCAGCGTGGAGATCGCCACGAGCACGAACACGCGGTCCGCGAAGGGGTCGAGCAGCGCGCCCACGCGCGTCATGGGTCCGAACTGGCGCGCGATCCAGCCGTCCAGATAGTCGGTCGCGAGGGCAAGCATCACGAGCACGATCCGGACATCGGTGCGGTCGAAGACCACGAAGGCAGCCGCGAGCGCCAACCGCGAGGTGGAGAGCAGGTTCGGCAGGCTGCGCAGCTCGGCGAGTGCGCGCATGCGGGCAAGCTAGTGCCCGCCTGAAACGCTTGCTACTGAATACGTTAGGACCTAGCATAGGGGATGGCTGAAGTCGTGGAGCTGCTCAGAAATGTTGCCATCTTCAAGGACCTGGACGACGCCGAGCTCGCGGCGGTCGCCGAGGTCGTGAAGGAGGAGAAGTACGAGTCGGGGGCCTACGTCTTTCGCGAAGGCGAGGCGGGCAACCGCCTGTACGTCATCGTCGAGGGCGAGGTCCGCATCAGCCGTGACGTGCCCGGCAGCGGCGAGGAAGCGCTGGCCGTCCTCAAGAAGGGCGCGCTCTTCGGCGAGATGTCCGTCTTCGATCGCAGCGACCGGTCCACGCACGCGATCTCGAACGGCGGCGTTACGCTGATGACCATCGCGCGCCCCGAGTTCGAGATGCTTCTCGACTTCAACCGCGAGATTGCCTACAAGGTGCTCTGGGCCTGTGTCCGCGTGCTGTCCAGCCGCCTGCGCTCCACGAACGATTCACTGCGGTCGTTCCTGGCCATGAGCATGTTCTAAGGATGGCTATGCGCCTATTCCCGCTCCTCCTCCTCGTCGCAGTGGCGGCATGCACGCAATCGCGACCTGTCGCGACCGTCGATATGGAACCGGCGGCAAGCCCCGCGCCCTCGTTCATGGACCGCGCGCCGTCCACCCTGGGCATGCAGCGCGACCCGCGCATCACCATGCTGCTGCGCGACATCAGCCCCGCGCGGATCTTCACCTACGACTCGGCGCTCGTCTCCTTCGGCACGCGGAACACCTACTCCGATACCCTGTCGCAGACGCGGGGCATCGGCGCCGCGCGACGCTGGATACACGCGGCACTGTCGCGCTTCAGCGCGGAGTGCGGCGGCTGCCTTCGCGTGGAGTTCGACGTCGGCACGATGCCCGCCCCGCGCATGCCGGGCCGTCCGATGCGCCAGGTCACGAACGTGCTGGCCTGGCTGCCGGGGCGCGACACCAGCCGCGTCATCGTCATCGGGGGCCACTACGACTCCTGCGTCTGTGCCGTGCGCGAACAGGGGGGCGGGCCGGGCACGCTGGATTCCGTGAGCACCGCGCCTGGCGCCAACGACGACGGATCGGGCACGGCGGCAGTGATCGAGCTCGCCCGGGTGTTCTCCCGCGCGTACCCACGCGGACTGGACGCCACCGTGATCTTCGCGCTGCACGACGCGGAGGAGCAGGGATTGATCGGCTCCACGCATCTCGCCCGGCGTCTCAAGGCCGGCGGGTACCACGTCATCGCAGGAATGACGGACGACATCATCGGCAACGTGATGGCCGAAGACGGCACTGGCGACTCGACGAGCGTGCGCATCTTCGCCCCGGATCCCGATGCGTCGGCCAGTCGCGAGCTGGCGCGCTACGTGTGGGCACTGGGCGCGGTGTACCAGCCAGACTTCACCGTGATCCCCGTGTGGCGCCTGGACCGCGTGGGACGCGGCGGCGACCACCGGCCGTACGTCGCGGAGGGGTGGGCCGGATTGCGCTTCACCGAGCGGGTGGAGAACGAACTGCGGCAGCATCGCCCAACCGATGTGCTGGAGCACGTGAACGTCGAGTACATCGCACGGGTGGCGCGGCTCAACGCAGCCACCATCGCATCGCTCGGGCTGGCGCCGCCCACACCGGACAGCGTGCGCGCCGCGCGCGACGTGCGGGGCAGCGGCGGCCGCCGCTGGATCCTCACGTGGGCGCCCGTTCCCGGCGCGGTGTCGTACGAGGTGCTCGTGCGCCAGTCCACGTCGGCGCAGTACGACCGGATCCACTCGGTGGGCCCGGACACGCGCTACGAGCTGGACTACCAGCTGGACGAGGGGTGGGCGGGGGTGCGCGCGGTATCGGCCAGCGGCCATCGGTCCATCCCGGCAGTGTGGCCGGCCGTGAGACCCTAAGGAAGCTCTGAAAAACAAGGGCCGGGGCGAGGTGTTCCGGCCGGCACGAGCATAGTACCAATACTTGGACGAC
>JBBDYA010000068.1:0-28618 GCA_040902005.1 Gemmatimonadaceae bacterium
CCGCCGTCATGTCCGCCGTCATGTCCGCCGTCATGTCCGCCGTTATGTCCGCCGTTATGTCCGCCGTCACGTCCGCCGTCACGTCCCCCCTTTGTGATCTCTGTCACTCTCAAAACCACTACCTGTGTGGATCGTCCACTTCGCATAGCGGGTATGCATTAGAGTCAGGCATGACCTCTGCAACGCAGCAGATGGTGCTTCGCTGACACTGGCACAGGACCGCCGGAGGTCAACATGGACCGTCAAGACAATAGCGGCAGAAACTCATCGGGCGCACGGCAGAGTCAGGCCGCTCGGCTCACGCGCATGCGGCTGATGCACCGCAAGAGCCAGGGACTCGTCGCGGTATACGAGCAGGATCCCGCGGACACCGGAGAGGCGGGCGGGCAGACGCTGGTGTTCGAGACCCCCTCGCGCTGCGTGCGCGTCGCGGGCTATCCGCCCGAGTGGCAGCGCCTGAGCGACGACGAGCTGGTTGCGCTCCAGCGCCGCTCCGGCTGAGTGCTCCCGCGCTACAGCTTCGTCAGGTCGGCGTACGTTTCCGGACGCCGATCCCGGAAGAATTGCCACACGTTGCGCACCTCGCGAATCTTGTCCAGGTCCAGCTCCGCCGTGACCAGCTCCGTCTTGTCGCGTGACGCCTGGGCCACGAACTGGCCTCGCGGATCGCAGAAGTAGCTCTGCCCGTAGAACTCGCCGATGTTCCACGGCGCCTCGCGGCCAACCCGATTGATCGCCCCGACGAAGTAGGCGTTCGCCACGGCGTGTGCCGGCTGCTCCAGCTTCCAGAGATACTCCGACAGCCCCGCGACCGTCGCCGACGGATTGAACACGATCTCCGCCCCATTCAGCCCCAGGGCGCGCGCGCCTTCGGGAAAGTGCCGATCGTAGCAGATGTACACACCGATGTCGGCGTACCTCGTCTTGAACACCGGGTAGCCCAGGTTTCCGGGACGAAAATAGAACTTCTCCCAGAATCCGGGCGCCGTGTGCGGGATGTGGTTCTTGCGATACTTGCCCAGGAACGTGCCGTCGGCGTCGATGACCGCGGCAGTGTTGTAGTACACGCCCGTCGTCTCCTCCTCGTACAGCGGCACGACGATGACCATCGCATGCTTTTTCGCCAACTGCTGCATCAGCTTCGTGGTCGGCCCGTCGGGAATGCGCTCGGTCGCCTCGTACCAGCGCGTGCTCTGCTCGGCGCAGAAGTACGGACCGGTGAAGATCTCCTGCATGCAGAGGATCTGCACGCCTTCCGTGGCGGCCTGCTCGATCAGGGCGACGTGCTTCGCGACGTTGGCCTCGCGGATGACGTCGAGCGTCTCGCCGGTGTCGCAGGCGTGCGTGGCTTGTATGAGTCCGGATTTGACGAGTCGGGGCATGTGAATCCGTGATGGGTCAGGAGGCGGGGCGTGCGCGGCGCATCAGCGCCAGATACACCACTGCGCTCAGCGCGAACGTGACGAACCAGGCATACGTATACACCACGTCGAAGAAGCCGGGGTCCGGCACTTGCCCGCCCGGCGTGGACACGGCGCGGATGAACCCCGGCACCACCGGCAGAATGGCCACGACGAGCGCGACGATGGCGCGGGGATTGATCCCCCGGGTGTACGTGTACACCCCGCGCTCCGCGAAGAGATCGGGCAGTGACAGCGTCTGCCGGCGCAAAATCCAGTAGTCGGCGATGAGGATCCCGCCGATCGCGCCCATCAGGCTCGAGTAGCCGAGGAGCCAGGTGAAGATGTAGGCCGCCGCGTCCGCGTAGAGCTTCCAGGGCATCATCAGGATGCCGATGACCGCCGTGATCAGACCGCCGGTGACGTAGCTGATGCGGCGGGGGGCCAGGTTGGAG
Source organism: Gemmatimonadaceae bacterium (assembly GCA_040902005.1). Classification (GTDB taxonomy): domain Bacteria; phylum Gemmatimonadota; class Gemmatimonadetes; order Gemmatimonadales; family Gemmatimonadaceae; genus DASPMP01. Next base: position 1,856 of record JBBDYA010000068.1, read on the forward strand.
AAGTCGTTCGACGGCGACACGACGTTCGCCGCCATGTTGGTGGTGAGCTGCGCCGCCAGCACCACGACCGCGGCGAAGATGATGACGCTGGCGCTGCCAATCCGGCTTACCAGCACGACCGGGTCCCAGATCGCCTCGCCGAAGATCACGATCGTCGCGCTGGTCACGGCGACGCCAATGAAGGCAAACGCCGTCATCGTCGCCGGGAGGCCCAAGGCCTGCCCGATCATCTGCGACCGCTGGCTCTTCGCGTACCGCGTGAAGTCGGGAATGTTCAGGCTCAGCGTCGCCCAGTAGCCCACGTTGGCCGTGAGCGCCGCGGGAAAAAGCGCCCAGAACGACGCCTGCGCGTTCTGTCCCCCCCCCTGAAGGCGCTGCGATTCATCGAGCACGTGTCCGAGCCCGCCGCCGTTCTGAATCCCCCACCAGAGCAGCAGTGCGCCTCCACCCAGGAGCAGGGGCGCGGACCAGCTCTCCAGCCTCTTGATGCCTTCGGTGCCCCTGAGGATGATCGCCACCTGGATGAGCCAGAAGATCGCGAACGCGATTGGCCGCCCCGCCGGCAGCGCCGCCCACCCGGTGAACGCCGCGTTCAGCAGCGCATGCAGCGCCAGCGCGCCGATCCAGGTCTGGATGCCGAACCAGCCGCAGGCGACGATGGCGCGCAGCAGCGCCGGTACGTTCGCGCCCTTCACCCCGAATGCCGCGCGGCACAGCACCGGAAACGAGATGCCGTATTTCGTGCCGGCATGCGCGTTCAGCACCATGGGCACGAGCACGATCACGTTGCCCAGCAGGATGGTGAGCATCGCCTGCCACCAGGTCATCCCCTGGGACATGAGGCCCGACGCGAGCGTGTAGGTCGTGATCACCACGCTCATGCCGATCCAGAGCGCCGCGATGTTGTACGTGGACCAGGTCCGCTGTTCGGGTGCGGTCGGGGCGAGGTCCGGATTCCAGAGTGGGCTCTGCGTGAGGTCTTCACTGGTCGTCACGAAATCCGCGCCGTGCGCCGCCCCCGGCACCCCGCTGCCGGTCACTGGTCGGCGGCCCGTTCGGCGCTCGCTGTGCGCGCGAGCCAGCGTCCGCGCCCTTCCGTGCCCACCACCGCGTAGTCGTCCACGATGACCTCGCCGCGCGAGATCGTGGTGCGCGCGAACCCGGCCAGCTCCCATCCGTCGTAGGGGGACCAGTCGGCGTTCGTCTCCATGGTGGACGGGGACACGGTGATCGTCTTCGTGGGATGAATGATGGAGAGATCGGCGTCGGCGCCCACCTGGATCGCGCCCTTGCGGGGATACAATCCCATGATCTTCGCGGGATTGGTGCTGAGCTTCATGCACATCTCCTCGAGCGTGACGCGCCCCGCAAGCACGCCGGACGTATAGGTGAGCGGCATGAGGGTCTCGAGTCCCGGCATGCCCATCGGGATCTTCGTCCAGTCCCCCGCCCACATCGCCTTCTGTTCGCGCGTGAAGGTGCAGGTGTCCGTCGAGATCACGGACACTTCGCCGTGGCGCAGGCCTTCCCACAGGCGGCTGACGTCCTTCGGCTTTTTCAGTTGCGGACAGCACGCGAACAGGTGACCGTCCTCGCGCTCGAAGACGGAGTCGTCGAGCACCAGGTACTGGACGCACGTTTCCGCAATCACGGGCACCCCGCGCGCCTGCGCCGCGCGGATGATGTCGGCGCCCTCGCCGGTGGACATGTGCACGATGTAGAGCCGGCCCCCCGTCGCCTCCGACCATTGCACCGCGCGCTGGATCGCCTCGGCCTCCACGAAGTTCGGGCGCGTCATGGGATGGAGGCGGGCGCCGTACTGTTTCATCAGCTCCGGCGTGTGGTGCCGGCGGATCAGTTCGTCCAGCACGCGCGCGGACTCGGCGTGCACCAGCAGGGTCGTGCCGTAGCGCTTCATCTGCTCCAGGGTGCCGTATAGCGCCCGGTCGTCGGACTGCCACCCTTCGGATTCATAGATCATGAACTCCTTGAAGGTGGTGAACCCGCGATCCACCATCCCGCCGATCTGGTCCTTCTGCTGATCGTAGTTGGTGATGCAGATGTGAAAGGTGTAGTCGATGAGCGACTTCCCTTCCGCCTTCTTCATCCAGAGGTCGGCGGCGTCCTGAAGCGTGCCGCCCGCTGGAGGAATCGCGAAGTCGATGACCGTGGTCACGCCGCCGCGCGCGCCGGCGCGCGTTCCGGTGCGATAGTCGTCGGCGGACACTGTGCCGCAGAACGGCAGCTCGAGATGCACGTGCACGTCCAGCACGCCCGGGATCACGTGATGCCCGCTCGCGTCGGTGACCGCCGCGCCCTTCGTGCCCAGCTCCAGGCCGAGCGCGACGATCTTCTCGTCGGCGATGCCAACGTCGCCGACGAACGAGCCACCGGGGGTGACCACGTTTCCGCCCTTGATGACCCGGTCGAACTTCATCGCCCGGCCTTCCCGAAGGCCTCGTCCAGCACGTCGAGCGCGAAATCCACGTCGGCGGCCGTGATGCACATCGGGGGCTTGATCCGCAGCACGTTGCCATCGAGACCGCCCTTGCCGATCAGCAGCCCGGCCTCCCGCGCGGCCTCGAGCACATCCAGCGTTGCGGCCTTCGCCGGTTCCTTGGTGCCCCGATCCTGCACCAGTTCCACCCCCAGCATCAGGCCCATGCCGCGCACGTCGCCGATGAGCGAGTGCGAGCGCTGGTGCTTTTCCAGCCCCTTCCTGAGCCGCGCGCCCTGTTTCTTTGCGTTCTGCTGGATGCCCTCCTCGTCGATCACGTCCAGCGTGGCCAGGCCCGCGGCCATCGAGACCGGGTTCCCGCCAAACGTATTGAAGTGCAACCGCTGCGACAGCGTCTTCGCGATGTCCATGCGCGTGGTGACCGCGGCCAGGGGCGCGCCGTTGCCGATCCCCTTCGCCATCGTGACGAAGTCAGGAACCACGCCGAAGTTCTCGAATCCCCAGTAGTGGTCACCGGTGCGCCCGAACCCGGTCTGTACTTCGTCGGCGATGCACAGCCCGCCGTATTCGCGCGCGATGGCGTAGGCTTCCTTCAGGTAGTTGCGCGCGCCGTGCGTCGCGCCGCCCACGCCCTGAATCGGTTCGCAGATGAACGCGGCGATCCTGCCGGGAGTCGAGTAGCGAGCGATCTCCCGGATGTCGGCGGCGCTCCGCGTCGCGATCTCTTCGGGGGTGCCGCTGAACGAGCTCCGGTAGGGATCGGGGTTGATCGCGTGGTGCACGCGGCCATCGCCCGGCCCGGGATACTTCCAGGTGTGGTGCGACGTGAGTCCCTGCGCGCCGGGACTGCCGCCATGATAGGCGTTGCGCATCGCGACGACGTCGGTGTGGCCGGTGTACAGGCGCGCCATCGCGACCGCGAGGTCGTTCGCCTCGCTCCCGCTGTTGGTGAAGTACGTGACGTCGAGTCCTGACCCGCGCGGCATCTTGGACGCGAGCTTCTTCGCGAGCTGCGGGAAGTTGGGATGCAGGTAGATGGTGGTCGAATGCTGCAGCGTGCCCACCTGCTCCTGCACGCGCTTCACGACTTTCGGGTGGCAGTGGCCGACGGACACCGTGACGATGCCCGCGAAGAAGTCGAGGTAGCGGCGGCCGGTCTCGTCGTACAGGTACTGCATGTGCCCTTCGACGATGAGCAACGGCTCGCGATAGAGCGTGAAGATGGCCGGGTTCGTGAACTCCCGCCGCATCGCGATGATGTCGGCTTTCGACGGCCCGGTGTACCGGCGCGGCACGTGGTCGGTGGCCGGCAGGGAGCGTCTGGTCTCGACGGCGGTCATGGTCAGTGGGCTCCGTTCAGTGGGCTCCGGGGGGGTGGGGGGGTCTAGACGCGCGCGGCTTCTTCGGGCGCCGCGTAGCCCTCGACGAGTTCGTGGCCGCCCTGGTAGCTGCCTCCGTCGGGGCGCCGGATCTGCGACTGCAGCACCAGTCGGTCGCGGCGCGCGCCGCGGAAGTCGTCGACGGATGTCCAGCCCTTGTCCGCGTGCCGGTCGAGAAAGGCATCGAGCCCCGTATTGAGGCGCTTGATGACGTTGGGTCCCACCGCGGAGTCGAGCATCGCGGCCGTGCAGACCTGCACGGTCCCGCAGCCGAGCAGGAAGTAGGACAGCGCCTGGTTGAAGTCCGACACGCCGCCGATGCCGGAGAACGACTTGTCCGGGAAGGCCTGACACATGCGCGCCATGTTGGCCAGCGACATCGGCAGGATCGCCGGGCCGCCCATGCCGCCGGTGGACACCAGGCCGTCCACGTTGATCTCGAACTCGAGCGTCTCCGGGTCGATCACCGGGAGCGAGGGAAAGGTGTTGGACGACACGATGGCGTCGGCGCCGCCGCGGAAGCACGCGCGCGCCTCGAGCACAATGTCGTGCGTCGCCGGGGTGAGCTTCGTCCAGACGGGAATCTTCGCCGCCTCTTTCACGGCCTCGGTCACCACCGAGCAGAGCCCCTCATCCTTGCCGATGTTGGAGCCCATGTCCTTCCGGTCCATGTGCGGGCAGGAGAAGTTGCACTCGATGCCGTCCGCGCCGGCGTCCTGCACCGCCTGCGTCAGCGTCTGCCAGGCGCGCAGCTCCTTGTCGTTCCCCGAGCCGGCCATGATGGACGCGATCACCACGCGCGTGGGGAAGGCCTCCTTGATCCGCCGGATGCGCGGCACCCACCAGTCGAGCGACTTGTCGGAGATCAGCTCCCAGTTCCACGAGCCGTGCAGCGCGGCACCTGGGCGCTTCTTCATCGACACGTTGTTGTCCTCCGGGGTGGTGCGGAAGAACTTCGTCTTCGCGCCAACGACGTTCACCACGGGGTGCAGGCCGATCGTCTTCACGACCACGCCCCCCCACCCGGCCTCGAACGCGCGCAGGATGTTGTTCTCGCTCTCCGTGGGTGGCGCCGACGACAGGAGAAAGGGGTTGTCGAACCTGATTCCTGTGAACGTGACGCTGCGGTCTGCCATGGTCGTGTCTCCCTGCCCCTCAGGACATCCAGTTGACGCCAGCTTCGCGATTCCACTTCGTCGTCATCTTCTTCGACTGCGTCCAGAACTCGATCGATCCACGGCCCGTGATGTCGCCGACGCCGAACCGGGACTCGTTCCATCCGCCGAAGGAGAAGGGCTCGCGCGGCACCGGCACCCCGACGTTGACGCCGACCATGCCCGCGCGCGCCCGCTCCATCACGTGCCGCGCCACCCCGCCGCTCTCGGTGAACACGGACGCCGCGTTCCCGTACGGCGACGCGTTCTCGATGTCGAGCGCCGCATCCACATCGGGCGCACGGACGATCGCGAGCACCGGCCCGAACACCTCTTCCTGCGCGATGCGCATGTCCGGCCGCACGTCGTCCAGGATCGTAGGGCCGAGATAGAACCCCGTTTCCCCGCCGGGGACCTTCACGTGACGGCCATCCACGATCACCCGGGCGCCCTGGGCGACCGCCTCGTCGATGTACCTGAGGATCCGCTCCCGCGCCGCCTGTGAGATGACGGGCCCGATGTCCTTCCCGGGCACCATCGCGCTGGCGACCTCCTTCATGCGTTCGATGATGTGGTCCGTCTTCGAGACCGCCACCATGACCGACGCCGCCATGCATCGCTGGCCGGCGCATCCCGACATGGACGCGACGATGTTCGTGGCCGCCATCTCGCGGTCGGCGTCCGGCATGACGATGAGGTGGTTCTTCGCGCCCCCCAGGGCGAGACACCGCTTCAGGTGCGATGTCGCGCGGCGATAGACCGCCTTGGCCGTCGCCGTGGAGCCCACGAAGCTCACCGCCGCGATCCCCGGATGGTCGCACACCGCTTCCACCGCGTCCCGTCCGCCATGCACCACCTGGAACACCCCGTCCGGGAGCCCCGCCTCCTTCAACAGCTGCGCGATGCGCCCCGCGCTGATCGGCACCAGCTCGGAGGGCTTGAGGATGAGGCAATTGCCGAGCGCGATCGCGTTCGGCAGCGACCAGTTCGGCACCATGTTCGGAAAGTTGAAGGGCGTGATGGCGGCGACGACGCCCAGCGGGTAGCGCTCGATGCGGCATTCCACACCGCGGCTCACTTCCATCACCTCGCCCGACGCGATCTGCGGCAGCGAGCAGGCGAACTCCGAAAGCTCGGCCGACTTGAGCACCTCGGCGCGCGCCTCGCTGCCGATCTTCCCATTCTCTTCGGTGATCAACGCGCTGAGTTCGTCGATGTGCCGCTCGAGGAGCGCCTTGTACCTATAGAAGACCTGGACCCGCTCCTTGATGGGGGTCGCGGACCACTGCGGGAACGCCGCGCGCGCGGAACGAACGGCCACGTCTACCTCTCGTGCCGCGGAAAGCGGCACGCGCGAGATAACCGCCCCACTGCTCGGATCATGCACGTCAAGCAGGGGCAGATCCGATGCGACGAAACTGCCGCCGACGTAGTTCTGCAGCTCGGCGTATTTCATTGCCAAACATGGGGATAGGCCCACTCTACGGCAAGACGGCGGCTGTCAGGAGCCAGTCTCCGCTTTGCCGGGATTCCCTCCGGCGGGCGTTCAGGAATGCCGCCAGGCCGAGCACGCTTCAGGGTTTTCCCCTACAAGATCGGGGAAACGCCTACGACGCCATCATTCAGAAAACCCTAACGTAGCGCTTGCTCTGAACCATCAGCGCCGACCGCGCGCTGGCGGCGTACGCTACGCAGGTTCCGGGGGTCTCGCTGCCCACGGCTGGCCGACGAGGGCCGCACCATGGACACTCACACGATGACACCCCCCGCACCAGCCTTTGCCCGGATTCCAGGTGCTGAGGGCGGCCCGAAGCTCCAGAGCCACGACGCGGCGCGCGCGCTGCGCGAAAGCGATCGTCGCTTTCGCGGACTCGTCGAGGCGATGGCGGAGATCGTCTGGCGGATCAAGCCTGACGGCACCACGATCGAGAGCTCGGGTTGGACCGAGTTCACCGGTCAGTCCCTCGACGACCTCGCGGCCAACGGCTGGGACTCCTCTGTCCACCCACAGGACAAGGCGCTGGTCCATGCTGCGTGGGCACGGGCCATGGCCTCGACAACGCCATTCGAGATGGTCTCACGGATTCGGGGACGCAGCGGCGAGTACCGATGGTTTCGCACGCAGGCTGCGCCCGTTTTGGATGACGCGGGCGCGGTGCTGGAGTGGGTGGGCCTCACCGCGGACATCGACGAGGAGCACCGCGTGGACGAGGCGCTCCAGCGGGCCAACGAGAAGCTGCGCGCGATCATCGCGACGCAGGCGGAGATGGCTGCCGTGGGTATCACCCGCTCCGACCTGAAGCGGATCATCACGGATCGGGTGCGCACCTTGATGCCGTCCACCGAACTGCTGGGTGTGGCGACACCGTCGGGGGAGGACCTGGAATATCCCGGGCTCCTCGGTGCCGTCCCTTACGAGGCGGCCCTCCGCTTCCACCGTCACGCCAGCCTCACGGGGTGGTGCTTCGAGCACCGGCAGTCCCTCCGGTGCGACGACATGGCGGCCGACACGCGCGCGTCGATGGTGGGCATCGCAGCGGTCGGTGTGCGCTCGACCATCATGGCGCCCCTGATCACCAGGGGCGAGATCATCGGCGTCCTCTCGGCGTTCTCGCGCCAGCCGGCCGCGTTCACGGATGAGGATCTCCGCACGCTTGAACTGCTGGCCGGACTCCTCGCCGCCGCCCTGGCCAACGCCAAGGCGAACGAGGAGCGGCAGCTCCTGCTCGCCGAGCGCACCGCCGCGCTCGACCGGCTGCGGTCGAGCGAGGAGCTCTTCCGGTCCATCACCGAGCACTCCGACGAGATGATCAACATCATCGCCGCGGACGGCACCACCAAGTACTCAAGCCCGTCCGTTTTTCGCGTGCTCGGGTGGACCCCGCAGGAGTTGCTAGGGACGAATCCTGTCGAATTCGTGCACGAGGAGGACCGCGACACGATGCGCAACTCCTTCGAGGAACTCCTGTCACGCTCAGGGCGGTCCAGCATGATGATGGTGCGCATGCGTCACAAGGATGGATCCTGGCGCTACCTCGAGGGGAACGGCCGGAACCTGCTCCACGTGCCGTCCGTCGCCGGCATCGTGGCCACCGCGCGCGATGTCACCGAGCGGGTCCAGACGCAGAAGGCCATCGAGTTTCAGGCGCAGCTGCTCCAGACGGTGGAGCAGGCGGTGATCGCGTGGGATGTGGAAGGACGGGTCACCCACTGGAACCGCTTCGCTGAAGCCATGATGGGGTGGCGCGCGGACGAGGTGATGGGCAACCAGGCGCAGCAATTCCTGGCGCCGGAAGGCGCGACGGCGGAAGCGCACGCGGAGGCGCAGAAGATCCTCGCCCACCTGCTGTCCGGCCGGAGCTGGAAGGGTGAAATCGAGGTGCGCCGGCGCGACGGCTCCGCCTTCACCATCGAAGTGTGCGACACGCCGATCTACGACACCGCCGGCAAGGTCTCCGGGTTCGTCAGCGTGGGCACCGACGTCACCCAGCGGCGGCAGCTCGAGGAGCAGCTGCGGCAGGCGCAGAAGATGGAAGCCATCGGCCAGCTCGCGGGCGGCGTGGCCCACGACTTCAACAATATCCTCACCGCCATCACGAGCTACAGCGAGCTGCTGCTGGACGACGTGGGCGAGTCCCCGATGCGCGCGGACCTCGTGGAGATCCGTCAGGCGGCCCGCCGGGCGGCGGACCTCACCAAGCAGCTCCTGGCCTTCAGCCGGCGCCAGGTGCTTCAGGTGGAAGTGCTCGACCTCGCGGCCGTCGTCCGTGACATGGAAGGCATGCTCAGGCGGTTGATCAGTGAGGACATCATCCTGGATACGACCTACCCGGAAAGCCCCATCATGGTGCGGGCGGACCGCGCGCAACTCGAGCAGGTGATCATGAATCTCGTCGTGAACGCCCGCGATGCACTTCCGGCCAATGGGCAGATTCGAGTCGCGGTCGAGAGCGAGGCGCACGCCGGAAAGGGCGACTCCGCGCGCGCGCTGCTTCGCGTCGTGGACAACGGATCAGGCATCCCGCCAGAGGTGCTTTCGAGGATCTTCGAGCCGTTCTTCACCACGAAGGAGCCCGGCAAGGGCACCGGACTCGGGCTGTCCGTGGTGTATGGGATCATCGACCAACTCGGCGGCACCATCGCCGTGGACAGCGAGGAAGGCACCGGCACGACATTCCGCATTCTCCTGCCCGTTGTGCGGGAGGCCGCACGCGCGGCTGACAGTGAGTCGCGGCCGCTCATTGGCGGAGACGAGACGATCCTGCTCGTGGAGGACAATGAGGCACTCGTGGACCTGAGCCAGCGCATCCTGGCTCAGCTGGGATACACCGTGCTCGCAGCATCAACGACTGTGGAAGCCCTGCGCCTCGCCGGCGCGCACGCCGTGGACGTCGTGGTGACGGACGTCGTGATGCCCGTGATGAGCGGCCCCGCGCTCATCGCCCATATCCGCGCAAGCGGGAAGGATCCCAAAGTCCTCTACATGTCCGGGTACACCGAAGAGGCGATCCCCCAGCGCCGCACGCCGAGCGACGGCACGGCGTTCCTGCCGAAGCCGTGGACACCGCGCGAGCTTGGGAGCGCGGTGCGCGACCTGATCGACAGTGCGGCTGCACAGGCCGCCTGAGCGCGGGCGGCTGCCGCGCAGAGAGTGTCTTCCTTCCCCTTGACCCGTCACGTCTCGCGTGATGCCGCCGCATTCCCTATCATCACCGCGTGACTACCAGACCCTTCCTCCGACTCATCGCCGGCGCGGCCATCCTGCTCCCCGGCGTCGACCTTCGCGCGCAGAACGCGCCCGCCATCGCAACTGACGCCGCGCGCGCCGCCGCGTCGCTCACCCTCCGCAGCATCGGCCCCGCGTCCATGGGCGGACGCATCGCCGACATTGCCGTCCACCCGATCAACAAGAGCACGTGGTACGTCGCGGTGGGATCGGGCGGCCTGTGGAAGACGACCAACGCCGGCGTCACCTTTACGCCCGTCTTCGACGACCAGCCGTCGTACTCGCTCGGCGTCGTCACGATCGACCCGAATAATCCGGAGATTGTCTGGGTCGGCACTGGCGAGAACGTCAGCGGACGCCATGTGGGCTGGGGGGACGGCGTGTACCGCAGCGGCGACGCGGGCCGCAGCTGGCAGCGCATGGGACTGGTCAACTCGCAGCACGTCGGCCGCATTCTCGTGCATCCCCGCAACAGCAACGTGATTCTCGTTGCGGCCGAGGGGCCGCTCTGGTCCGCCGGCGGCGACCGCGGCGTGTATCGCAGTGAGGACGGTGGACGCTCATGGACCAACACGCTCTCGATCGACGCGTTCACCGGCGTCACCGACATCGAGTTCGCCCCCGACAATCCGGACGTCGTGTACGCGGCGGCATACCAGCGACACCGCCAGGTGTGGGGATTCATGGCGGGCGGTCCGTCGTCGGGCATCTACAAGTCCACCGACGGCGGCAAGTCGTGGCGCAGGATCGCCACCGGGCTGCCCCGGGGCGACATGGGAAAGATCGGTCTCGCGGTCACACCCGCGGACCCGTCACTCGTGTACGCCACCATCGAGGCGGGAGACGACGCGCGCGGCTTCTATCGCTCACGCGATCGCGGCGAGAGCTGGGAGAAGCGCAACAGCTACATCTCCGGCGGCACGGGACCGCACTACTACCAGGAGATCGAGGCATCGCCGGTGGACGCGAACACCGTCTACCAGATGGACGTGTTCATCAACGTGACGCGCGACGGCGGCGCAACCTTCAGCATTCTCGAGACGGGGCACACGAAGCACAGCGACAATCACGCGATGTGGATCGATCCCGCGAACCCCAGCCATCTGCTCGTTGGATCTGACGCTGGACTGTACGAGAGCTTCGACGACGGCCGCGAGTTCCGGCACTTTCCCAACATGCCCATCTCGCAGTTCTACAAGGTGGCGCTGAGCAACCGCGAGCCCTTCTACGACATCCTGGGCGGCGCGCAGGACCTGGGCACGCTCCACGGCCCGACCAGGACGCTCAACCAGGACGGCATCCGCAACCAGGACTGGTACGTCCCCATGGGCGCGGACGGCTACGGCGTTGCCATCGACCCGCGCGACGACCACGTCGTCTACCTGATGACGCAGCAGGGCAACCTGTCGCGCACCGACCGCCGCAGCGACGAGCCGCTCGGCATCCGGCCGGCGCCGCGCGAGGGCGACGCGCCCGAACGCTGGAACTGGGACTCACCGATCATCATCAGCCCGCACAACGCAGACCGCATCTACTTCGCGTCGCAACGGCTCTGGCGCAGCGACAACCGCGGCGACGCCTGGACGCCGATCAGCAGCGACCTCACGCTCGGCACCAACCGGTATGAGCTTCCCTTCATGGGCAAGACGTGGAGCGTGGACGCGCTGCACGACAACGGCGCGATGTCCAAATACGCCACGATCACGACCATCGCCGAGTCCCCGGTGACGGCGGGAGTGCTCGCCGTGGGCACCGATGACGGCCTCGTGCAATTCTCGCCCGACGGTGGACGCACCTGGGCGAGGTCGGTCCCCCTCCCCGGCCTGCCTGAGCGATCGTTCATCAACCGGATCGAGGCGTCGCTGGTGGACGCGAACACCTTCTATGTGGTGGCCGACGCGCACAAGGCCGGCGACTTCGCGCCGTACGCGTATGTCACCACGGACCGGGGGCGGAGCTGGCGGTCGATTGCCGGCGACCTGCCGCGCGGCGCCATTCTCTGGGCGTTCCAGCAGGACCACGTTCGCACGGACCTGTTCTTCGTGGGCGCCGAGAACGGGATCTACTGGTCGCCGAACGCGGGACGCAACTGGCACAAGCTGGGCGGCGGCGTGCCGACGATCGCATTCCGCGACCTGAAGATTCATCGGCGCGACAACGACCTGGTGGGCGCGACGTTCGGGCGCGGCTTTTATGTACTGGACGACTACTCACCACTGCGCTCGATCGCGTCGGGCGCGCTGGCGAGCGATGGCGCGCTGCTGCCGGTGCGGGACGCGTGGTGGTTCATTCCGTCGCCGGTGGCGCAGGCGCCGGGGCGTCCCACGGCCGGGAGCGACGACTATACCGCGCCGAACCCGCCGCACGGCGCGATCATCACGTACTGGCTGAAGGAGGCGCCGACGACCACGCGCGAATCACGGCTGGCGTCGGAGCGAGCGCTGCGCGACGCCGGCAGGGACGTTGCCTTCCCCGGGTTCGATCGCCTGCGCGCCGAGGCGGTGGAGCGCGGACCGCAGGTCTTCGTGCAGGTGAGCGACTCGGCGGGGCGGGCGGTGCGTCGCATCGCCGCGTCGGCGCGCGCGGGGTTGCACCGAGTGGCCTGGGACATGCGCGGTCCCGCGCCGTATCCGGTGAACCTGAGCACGCCGGGCTTTCGTCCGCCGTGGGCCGGTGACCCGATCGGTCCGCTGAGGTCGCCGGGCCGCTACACCGCCGAGCTGCTGGTCGTGTCGGCCAGCGGCGTGCGCCGGCTGGGCGAGCCGCAGGCGTTCCGCATCAAGCCGGTGCCCAACGCTCCACCGGGCACGGACTACGTGGCCGTCGCCGCCTTTCAGCAGGAGACCGCTGAGCTGGCGCGTCGGATGGACGGCGTGTCCGCCGAGCTGGATCGCGTGCGCGACCGGCTGCGGTACATGCGGGCTGCACTGGCAGAGGCGCCGCGCGCGAGTCCCACGCTGGCACTGCGGATGGACACCGTCGCGCAGCGCCTGGCGGCGCTCTCGATGCAGCTACGTGGCGATCCGGCACGTCAGCGGCTGGACGAATCGAGCTCGCCCGGCCTGCGCAGTCGCGTGGGCGAGGTGATCGGCGGGCACTGGGATACGAGTCAGGCGCCGACCGCCACGCAGCGCGAGCACATCGCGGTCGCGCGCGCCGGGTTCGACGCCGTGGCGCGGGCGGTGGCTGCACTGGTGACGACCGACCTGCCGCGGATCGAGTCGGAGCTGGAGGCGGCCGGCGCACCGTGGACGCCGGGGCGCACGCTCAGCGTTCCGCCATCCTGACGCCCTCGGGCATGGCGCCATCTGCGTCAGTCTGGGCTCGCTAGGGGGACCATCCCGAACACTATCCGGTATTCCGCAGCCCCTGCGCAATCCCGCTCAACGTTGTCGCCAGCACTGCGTCCACATCCCCGTCCCCTCTTTCCCCGCCATCGTCCGCCGACAGCCGCTTGCGCCGCAGCAGTGCCACCTGGATGAGGGACAGCGGATCCACATAGGGATTCCGGAGGCCGATCGCCGACTGCAGGACGGCGTTCCCCGGCAGCAGCGTCGTCGCGTCGCGGATGCGCAGCACCGCGTCCACCGTGGTGGCGTACTCGCGCTCCAGCCGCGCCAGCAGCGCGAGATCGCCGCCAAGGCTTTGCACGTACAGCCGCGCGATCTCGAGGTCGGCCTTCGCGCAGACCATCTCGATCTTCCCCAGCAGGTCGTCGAAGAACGGCCAGCGCCGGGCCATCCGCCGCAGCACGTCCAGTCCGTCGGGCGTCGAGGCCAGCTGCCCGAGCGCAGTGCCCGCGCCCAGCCAGCCCGGCAGCATCAGCCGGATCTGCGTCCAGCCGAATCCCCACGGAATCGCGCGAATGCCGGCGATGCCGCTCCCGGCGCCCGGGCGGTAAGCGGGACGCGACCCGAAGCGCGCGTCCGCCAGCTCGTCCACCGGTGTCACCTGCCGGAACATCGCGAACAACGCGTCACCGTCGTGCGCCAGCTCCCGGAACACCGCCAGCCCGCGCGCGGCCAGGTCGCTCATCACCTGACGAAACTCTCGCATTTCGTCCGGCGACACTTCGGCCGGCCCCTCGTTGAATTCCTGAAGCAGTACGCCGGCCAGCGTGACCTCGAGCGTACGCTCCGCGATGGGCAGCAGCCCGAACTGCTGGGAGACGATTTCCCCCTGTTCAGTGATCTTGATCCGCCCGTTCACGGTGCCGGGGGGCAGCGCCGCCAGCGCGCGTGACACGGGCGATCCGCCGCCGCGTCCAACGCTCCCACCGCGTCCATGAAAGAGGCGCAGCGCCACGCCTGCGTCACGGAACGCGGCCGCGAGCTTTTCCTGTGCCTGATACAGCGCCCACGACGACGCGAGAATGCCGGCGTCCTTGCCAGAGTCCGAGTAGCCGATCATCACCTCCTGCCGCCCGCCTCGCGCGGCCAGTTGCCGTCGGTAGAGCGGGTCGGCGAGCAGCGCCGTCATCACGGCCGGCGCCCGCTCGAGATCAGCGCGCGTCTCGAACAGCGGCACCACATCCAGGCGTGACGTGGGCGGATCGGCCTCGAGATCGGCGAGCCCCGCCGCGCGCGCCATGCGCAACGCGCGCAGCAGGTCGTCCGGCTCGGTCGTCATCGAGACGATGTACGTGCACGCCGCGCGCTCGCCCATCTCGTCCTGAATCGTGCGGATGGCGTGGAAGGTGTCCAGCACGCTCTGGTTCTCGCCGGCGGCCGCGGCTCGAAGCTCGTCCGCATGGTCGCGCACGTCCATCAGGTACCCGTGCAGCCCGTGCGCGCGCACCATCGCGAGCAGCGGATCGATCGTGACGTGGCTGGTCTGCGTCGCGCCGGCGTGCAGGAGCTGCTCGCGCACCATCAGCAGGTCCCGCTCCATCTGCTCGGCGTTACTGTACGCCGCAGGGTCGGCGGCGTCGCGGCCGGCGTCCCGCCTGGCCGTCAGTCGCCGAGCAGCCTCCACGCGTGCCTTCATGAACGTGAGCTTCAGGCGTACCGGCTCGTCGGCGTTGCGCGCACGGTTCGCCTCGTGCACGTCGGGCAGCAGCGCGGCGTCGGACCGGATCGACTCGCGCAGGGCGTCCGTGGGCGCGGCGATCGTCGCCGACACGGACAGGCGTTCCACCAGCGCCGAGAGCATGGTGGCGTAGCGGCCGAGCATCGCGTGGCTCGCGCGTCGCGCGGTCGCGATCGTGGCGTCGGGGGTGACGAACGGGTTGCCGTCGCGATCCCCACCCACCCAGTTCCCGAGGCCGAGCGGCACCAGCGCGCGCACGGCATCGGACGTCGTCTCGAACTCCTCCTCGAACGCGCGCACCAGCGCGTCGCGCGCGCGCGCGGCGGCGTCCAGCAGCCGGGTCTCGAGATACCAGATGACCGTGCTCACTTCGTCCATGACGGATGGCCGGTCCTGGCGCACCTCGGCGGTGAGCCAGAGCAGTTCCACCTCGCCATCGAGTTCGTCCTCGATGGCGTGGCGCTCCGAGGGAGGCGCGTCCTCGCGCGCGAGCAGCAGGTCGGCCACGCGCGCCTGGAGGCCCAGGAGCGTGCGCCGCGTGGACTCCGTCGGATGCGCGGTGAGCACCGGGCGAACGTCGAGTCCCAGCAGCGCGCGTTCCACCGCGGCGGCGTCATGCCCGGCGGCGCGCAGCGCGCGCAGCGCCCACCGCGCAGAGCCAGCCTGCGGCTCCACCCGGTCCGCCGTGCGATAGGCGCGCGCGCGGCGCACCCGGTGCACCTGCTCCGCGGTGTTGATGAGCAGGAAGAACAGCGTGAACGCGCGCGCCGTGACCGCCATGCGCTCGAGCGGGAGCGCCGCCACTCGCGCAAGCAGCGCATCGAGCGATGGGGCATCGGGATCGTCGTGGCGCCGCGCGCGACAGTCCTGGCGCAGCGACTCCACCGTGTTGAACGCCGCCTCCCCTTCGAGCCGATGGATCACCCGGCCGAGCGAGGCCGCGAGCCAACGCACGTCCTCGTGCAGCGGAACATCCTCACGCCGCACCTGCGCCTGCGTCATGGACATGCGTGCATGATAGCGTCGATGGCCGCGGCGGTCGCGGCTCGGCGCGGGGTTCGGTGGTCGGACGTTCGGCGGTCTGCCAACCGCGTCTCGCACCCAACCCCGAGCCCCCGACGGTTTTGCCGGATCCGTCTACTTCACCGTGACGTCTTTCGAGCGCACCTCACTGCCGTCCACCATCACGCGGAAGGTGTACTTGCCCACGGCCAGCCCCTCTGGCTTGGTGATGAAGAACGCGAAGTACGCGTTCTCCGCGGCGGAGCCCTCAGCACGCTGATCCACGACCGAGCTGTCCGGGAATGTCCAGCTGGCCGAAAGCTGGCCGTCCGTGGCCGTCCCGGAGGTGTGCACGGACGCGAAAATGGTATCGCTCCGGGCGAACTCGTCCGTCTTGTCCGTGATCTTCTTTTCCATGTCCGCGCTGCGGCCCATGTCCACGTCGATGACCGACAGCGCCGTGCGCGCAGCATCCATGGCCGAGCCGGCTGCTGAATCGATGGTGTCCCGCTGATCGCCGCTGCACGCCGCGGCGGTGGCAAACACGACCGCCATGCCGATCGCCTTGAAAGTGTGTGTCATTGATGTCCTCGTTGGCTGTAAGACCCGAGCGATGCTATGACCGTGTGGTCATCGCATCTGATTCGGCATGTGCCATGCCGCCGCCGCTCGGCCCGCCGCGTCATCGGCACGGCCGTGCGTCGCGCTCTCTGGAGGACGTGCGCTGGGCAGCGTAGACTACCCGTTGCCATCCTCGAGCCCGCCATCAATGACCTCTCCCGCAGCGCCCGAGTCGCGTTCGCCCTCGCCGGCCCCCCCCCCCGGGTCGCGCCTGATGCGCGCGCTGGCGTTCATCGAGCGCGTCGGCAACGCGCTGCCGCATCCGGGAACGCTCTTCGCCGGGATGGCGCTGCTGGTGATCCTGCTCTCGTGGCTGCTGTCGCAGTTCGCGATTTCGGTGACCCATCCCGGAACGGGCGCCACGATCCAGCCGGTGAACCTGCTGAGCGTGGCCGGGCTCCATCGGATCCTGACGCAGATGGTGAGCAACTTCACCAACTTTGCGCCGCTCGGCACCGTGCTGGTCTCGCTCCTCGGCATCGCGATCGCGGAGGCCAGCGGGTTGATCGGGACGAGTCTCCGTCTGCTGGTGCTGTCGGCGCCCAGGCAACTGCTGACATTCGTGGTGGTGTTCGCGGGCGTGCTCTCGAACACCGCCAGCGAGATCGGCTACGTGTTGCTCGTGCCGCTGGCCGCGGCGATCTTCCTCGCGGCGGGACGCCATCCGCTGGTGGGGTTGGCCGCCGCGTTCGCGGGTGTGTCGGGGGGCTATAGCGCCAACCTGCTGCTCGGCACCGTGGATCCACTGCTCGCCGGATTGTCGGAGGAAGCCGCGCGCATCGTGCAGCCGGACTACACGGTCAATCCGGCGGCGAACTATTACTTCATGTTCGTCTCCACGTTCGTGATCAGCGCCGCGGGCACGTGGGTCACGGAGCGCATCGTGGCGCCGCGCATGGGCAGCTACGCCGGCGCCGCGCCGGCGGACGCCGCGCTGGAGCTGCTCACGCGCGATGAGAAGCGCGGGCTGTGGGCCACGCTCGCGTCCGTCCTGGTGATGACGCTACTGCTGCTCTGGGCAACAGTCCCCGACAGCGGGTTCTTGCGCGATCCGGAGACGCGGGGGCTCCTGCGCTCGCCGTTCATGTCGGGCATCGTGGCGCTCGTGTTCCTCGTGTTCGCGGTGGCCGGGCTCGCGTACGGGTTCGCTGCGCGCACGTTCCGGAACGACTCCGACGTGATGCGCGGCATGGGCAAGAGCATGGAGACCATGGGGCTGTATCTCGTCATCGTGTTCTTCATGGCCCAGTTCGTGTCGTACTTCACGTGGACGAATATCGGGCTGATCCTCGCCGTGCAGGGCGCGGACCTGCTCAAGTCGGCCGGACTCGGTCCAATTCCGCTGATGATCGGCTTCGTGCTGGTGTCCGCGACGATCAACCTGTTCATGGGGAGCGCGTCGGCGAAGTGGGCCGTGATGGCGCCGGTGTTCGTGCCGATGTTCATGCTGCTGGGCTACACCCCCGAGTTCGCGCAGGCCGCCTATCGCATTGGCGACAGCACCACGAACATCATCTCGCCCATGATGACGTACTTCGCACTCATCGTGGCGTTCGTGGCGCGCTACGAGCCGAAGGCCGGCATGGGCACGGTGATCGCCACGATGCTGCCGTACTCGGTGGTGTTCCTGGTCGCCTGGGTGGCGCTCCTGGTGATCTGGATGCTCGCCGGTTGGCCAGTGGGTCCCGGCGCGGGACTCTACCTGCGCTGATCCGCATTCCCCGGACGCCGCGCATGTCGCACACTTCCGATCACCTCGCCACAAGTCCCGTCAGTCGCCGGGCACGCGCCTTCGACCTGCTCAGCATGACGCTGGTCGTCACCGGCACGGCAGCATACCTCTGGGCGTTCGCGGGCATGCGGACACTGCGCGATGCGCCGCACGATCCTTCCGCTGCCATCTACGCTGGCTACGTCCGATATGTAAGGCTGACGCAACTGAGTTGGGTCGCGCTTGGCACCATCTGCATTGGCGTCGTCGTGGGCATCGGCGCCGCGCTCTACCACCGGCGCGGCCGCTCGATGCCGCCGAGTTCCTGACCACGGTTTACGCGATCTCTCCTTGTGGCGGCTACTCTCGAGAGGGCGCCGAGATGCGAGCCGCCAGCGAGCGCAGCGCCTCGAGCGCCACCGCGCGGTCACCGATCGCCCCGTCTCCGTGGTCGGCGTCGAGCGGTACGAGCCGAGCGGCGGACGCCGCGGCCACCAGTGCCTCGCCATGCGCGAAGGGGATCTCGCGATCCTTTGTTCCGTGCAGCACGAGCCACGGCATCGTGAGGCGACGCGCCAGCCCCACATTGTCGAACCGGTTGCGCATGACCAGGCGCACCGGCGCCCATGGATACGACTCGGCGCCCACATCCGGCAGTGACGTGAACGCGCCCTCCGTGACAAGCGCCGCGAGCGGCGCCTCCGCAGCCAGGCGCGTGGCGGGACCGGATCCCAGCGACCACCCGTACGCCACCACGCGCGACCGCTCCACGCCCAGCGAATCGGTGAGATACGCAAGCGCGGCGCGCGCGTCCTCGTAAATCCCGTCCTCGGACGCGGGGCCCGCGCCGACGGACGCCCCGTAGCCGCGGTACTCAACGGCCAGCACGTTGAAGCCTGCGTCGCGTAGCAGCTGGTAGCGCGCCACGTTGCCCCGCGAGCCCACCATGCCCGCGTTTCCGTGGAAGAAGATCGCCCACAAACGCGTCGGCGCGGCGTCCACGACGCTGCGCAGCAGGAACACCGGCACGCTGTCGGCCGCGCGAACGCGTAGCGTGTCCCACGGAATGCCGGCGTCGTCCCCCGGAACGGTGCGCCCGCGCTTCCCTTCACCGGCGCTCGCGTACACCATCGAGTTCTCGCTGACGGCGAGCAGCCCGACGATCCCCGAATAGGCCAGGATGAAAAAACCGGCCAGGGCGGCCAGCAGGTTCCGATGCGCGCGTTTCATCGCACGCGAAATCAACACGCGGGACCGCCCAGTCGCCATGCGAGCAGCCGGCGCTCCGCCTCGCCCAACGCCGGGGCGTTCTGTACGTTGTTCCTTATATGAGGCGTCGCCAGCTCAGCCCTTCCCTCTCCCGCGGCCGGTCGTGAGCCGGCGAGCGCTCGTGATCGGCGCCGGCGCGCTGACGGTCGTCCTGATCGGTTGGCTTGCACTGCACTACGGAACGCGCGAGGCGGCTGCCGGCGCGCCAGCGTCCGCGGTCGCCGAGCGGCGGGCCTTCGCGACGACCGTCGCCGCCATTGGCACCATCAAGCCGCAGATTGGCGCGGAGGTGCGCGTGGGCTCGCGGATCTCCGGCCGCGTGCGCCGCCTTGCCGCCAACGTCGGTGACGTGGTGCGCCGCGGGCAAGTCATCGCCCAGTTGGAGACGGAGGAACTCGACGCCCTGGTGGACGAGCGACGCGCGGACCTCGCGGTCGCCGAGGCCGCCATCGCTTCCTCGCAGGCCACCACGCAACTGGCCACCGCGGAACTGGCGCGACAGCAACAGCTGTCCCAGACCGGTGTGGCTACCCGCGCTGATGCGGAGTTCGCCCGCGAGCGTCACAGCGTGGCGGTTGCCCAGCAGGGGAGCGCCGTCGCCGCGCTCGCCCGCTCGCGCGCCGCGCTCCAGCAGGCGCTCGTGCAGCGCTCGTTCGCCACGCTCCACGCGCCCATCAGCGGCGTGGTCGCGTCCGTCGCCACGCAGGAAGGCGAGACCATCGCGGCCGGCCTGAACGCGCCGACCTTCCTCACGATCGTGGACCTCGGCCGGCTTCAGGTGGACACCTACGTGGACGAGGTGGATATCGGCAAGGTGCAGGTGGGCCAGCGCGTGGCGTTCACCGTGGACGCGTTTCCCGCGCGTGACTTCGCCGGTGTCGTCGCTGCGATCTACCCCACCGCTACCATCCAGGACAACGTGGTGAAGTACATCGCCGCGGTACGCATCGACAGCACCGGTGGTGTGCTCCGCCCCGAAATGACCGCCAACGTGCGTGTCTCGCTGGCCTCGCGTGACGTGCTGGCCGTGCCGGTGCGCGCGGTACGCCGCGTGGAGGGGCGCAGTGTCGTCTACGTCGGCGAGGACGGGCCCGGCACCGAACGCGCCGTGCGCCTCGGCTGGCGCGACGGCACATGGGTGGAGATCATCGACGGACTCCGCCCGGGCGAACGCGTGCTGCTCGATCCGCCCGCCCCCGCCCCACCGTCCGGCGGAGCGCGGTGAGCCGCGCGGTCCGACTCACCCGCGACGTCGGCGCCTCGCTCCGCGCCAATCGGTCGCGGGCGATCCTCATGATGGCGGGGGTCGCCATCGCCGTCGCCGTGCTGTCCACCGTCATCATGATCGGCCAGGGCACACGCGCGCGGATCCTCCAGACCGTACAGAAGCACGGCCTGGACATGATGATGGTGCGCGCCGGAGGCGACGTGCAGGTCTTTGCGCCGCGGGCGGACCGCGGGCTCGCCTCGCTCCTGGAAGAGGATGCGGCCGCCATCCGCGCCACCGTGCCCAACGTCGTGCTCGCGAGCGCGGTGCAGAACCAGCGCGGGATCAACGTGGTCGCGGAAGATCGCTCCGTCGTGACGCGCGCGTTCGGCGTGGAGTCCGACTGGATGGAGATCCGCCGGTGGGGAATGGCCGACGGCCAGTTCCTCAGCGCGGACGACCAGGCGGCGATGGCGCGCGTGGTGATGCTCGGCGCGGGCGTCGCGCGCCAGCTCTTTCCCCAGGGCGGCGCGGTGGGCAGCACCCTCCGCGTGAACGGCGATCCCTACGCGGTGAAGGGGGTGTTCATCGAGATGGGGGCGAGCGCGGGCGGAGACGACTGGGACGACCGTATCGTGGTTCCCTTCTCCACGTCGTCGCGCCGGCTCTTCGGACGTCCGTATCTGGAGCAGGTCGTGGTGCGCGTGCGCGACGCGGGACGGATGGACGAAACGGCTGACGCGGTACGCGCGCTCCTGCGCGTGCGGCACGGCATCGCCCAGGGCGCGCCCGACGACTTCTTCGTGCGCGAGCCGGAGGATGTGGAGGGTGCGGCGCTCCAGACCTCCACCACGCTCACGCTGCTGCTGGTGGGTATCGCGCTCGTGGCGCTGGCGGCCGGCGGCGTGGTGATCATGAATCTGATGCTGCTCGCCGTGGCGCAGCGAACGCACGAGATCGGCCTTCGTCGCGCGGTGGGCGCGCGCCGCGGTGACATCACCCTCCAGTTCGTGCTCGAATCCCTGTTCATCGCGCTTGGCGGCGGCATGCTCGGCGCGGCCACCGCCGCAGGGACCGCCGCGGCCATTGGCGCGTTCGATTTCGCCGCCGTGGAGGTCACCTGGCTCCCGTTCGCGGCGGCGCTCGCCGCATGCACCGCGCTCGGCCTGCTCTTCGGCATTCCGCCCGCGCGCCGTGCCGCCGCGCTCGACCCCGCCACCGCTCTCGGCGAGCGACGGCTCTGATGACTGACCCGGGCGCCACACCAGTGATTTCCGTTCGCGACCTGCGCCGCACGTACCGCAAGGGCCCCACGGAGACCGTCGTCCTGCGAGGCGTCACCTTCGACGTGCGGCGCGGCGAGTTCGTGGCCATCACCGGCGCGTCCGGGTCGGGCAAGTCTACGCTCATGAACGTCCTCGGGCTGCTGGACCAGCCGGACGCGGGCACCTATCTGCTCGACGGCGCCGACGTCTCCCGCGCGGACGACGATGCCCGGTCGGCGCTCCGCAGCCGCCACCTTGGCTTCGTCTTCCAGCAGTTTCATCTCATGGAGCGCTCCACGGCGCTCGAGAACGTCATGCTGCCGCTGCTCTACGTCGCGGACGACCCGGCCGACGGCGAGGCCCGCGCCCACGCCGCGCTGAACGCGGTGGGACTCGGTCACCGCCTCACCCACCGGCCGGGCGAGCTCTCCGGCGGCGAGCAGCAGCGCGTGGCCATCGCGCGGGCGCTCATCAACGACCCCTCACTACTCCTCGCCGACGAGCCCACGGGTAACCTCGACGAGCGCAACGGCGCCGAGCTACTCGCCCTCCTTCGGTCGCTGGCGTCGGCCGGCCGCACGATCGTCATGGTGACGCACGACGCGGGCGTGGCCGCGCGGGCGGACCGTGTGCTCGTCATGCGCGACGGGCAGCTCGCCGCCACAGCACGGTGACCGCCCCCGCCCGCCCCCCCCATGCCCGGCGCCTCTGGCGCCAGGCGCGTCTCTCCGTGCGGCTGCTTGCCGCGCACCGGCTGCGCACGGTGCTCAGCGCCTCGGGGCTGGTGGCCGGGGTGGCCACGGTCATGGTGATGGTCGCGCTCGGACGCGGTGCCGAGCGTCGCGTGGTGGATCGCGTGCGCGCGCTGGGTACGGACCTGCTGGTGGTGACCGCCGCCCCCGCGCCGCGCGTCGCCGGGCGCGTGCGTCAGGTGGCGACCACCACCCTGCTCCGCCCCACGGACGCGCAGGCGATTCTCGACCAGGTGCCTCGGGCGCGCGCGGCCGCTCCGGCGGTCCATCGCACGCTGGTGGTACGCGCGGACGGCCGCAACACGACGGTCGCGGTCACCGGCACCACCCCCGATGGACTTCGCATTCGCGGCATCAGCGCCGCCAGGGGCCGCGTGCACGACGAGCACGAGGAGCGGGAGCGGCGCCGCGTTGCCGTGGTGGGACCGGTGCTCGCCGCCACGCTCTTCGGCGCGGACGATCCGATCGGGCGCGAGCTGCGCATCGGCACCACCCCCTTCGAGATCATCGGCGTCTCGCGGCCGCGCGGCGTGGACCCCGGCGGTGCAGACCTGGACAACGCGGTCGCCATCCCGCTGGAGACCGCGCTGCGCCGCGTGGTGAACGTGCCGTACGTGGACGCCCTGTACGTGCAGGGGCGCGGGACCGCGGAGCTCGAGGCGCTCGAGGGCGATGTGCGGGTGATGCTTCGCGAGCGGCACCGTATTCGTGACGGTGCGCCGGAGGCGTTCACCGTGCAGAACCAGGCGGTGATCCTGCGGACGGAGCGCGCCGCCGCCCGCGCGCTCGATCGGCTGACGGTGGGAGTGGCGGCCCTGGCCGTGGTCGTGGGCGGGATCGGCATTTTCGCGGTGATGCTCATCTCCGTGCGCGAGCGCACGCGCGAGATCGGGCTGCGTCGCGCGCTGGGCGCTCGCCGGAGCGACATCCGTGCGCAGTTCGTGACCGAGGCCTCCCTGCTCGCGGTGGCGGGCGGCGCCGGAGGCGTGGCGGTGGGCGTGCTGGTCACGCTGCTCGGCGCCGCACTCGCGTCGTGGACACTGGTGATTCCCTGGAGCGCTGCCGCCGCCAGCGTCGCGGCGTCCGCACTGCTGGGGATCGCGGTAGGCACCGTCCCGGCCGCCCGCGCCGCCCGGCTCGAGCCGATCGAGGCATTACGCGCCGGCTGACGATAAGGACTGGCGCATTTCGCTGTGAGGGTAGAGGTTGAGTCCGTCATACCCACCCTCCCGAGGCCCCATATGACCAGCAGGATCGTGCACGGCGTACTTCTTCTCGCAGTCCTGTCGGCCTGCGGCGGTGACGATACCCCTCAGTCCCTTTCGCAGGCCGGCGATTCAGCCGCCACCACGCCACCACTTGTTTCCGCTCCGCCGCCCGCCGCGACCGGCGCACCGGCGACCACGACGCCGCCTGCACCACGGGGAGGCGGGCAGCCGGCAGTGCCGGCCATGGACGCCGCCGCCGCCTCCGAGCTGGCGTCGGCCCGTCACGTGTTCACGGTGCAGGTCGGGTCGTTCCAGAACGACGCCACGGCGCAATCGCTGCGCGCGCGCCTGGAGCGGGATGGCGTCCCCGCCTGGACGGCACCGGGTCGCCTGTACGAGGAGGACTACACACGGGTACGCGTCGGTGCCGCGGTGAGCGCCGGGGAAGCACGGGCGGTGGCCGATAAGGTCCGGAGCAAATACCGCTGGCCCGTCTGGATCGCGGTTGTCGATGACAAGTCCACCGTGACGGTCGAAATGCTCAATGCCACGCGGAGCTACGCCGGCGGCATGTGACGGGGCGCGGACGCGTGCGGTCATTCTCCTCCGAACGCACGCTGCGCCGGGCAGCGATCGGGTCCATGGCTCTGCTGGCCGTCGCCGCCACGGCCTTCCATGTGGCACAGAACACCGCGCAGCCGGTGGGCGGCAGCATCTCGGTGCCCAAGATGCTCTGGCTCGCCGGCGCGGTGCTCCTCTGGGTGGTGCTGCCGCTGCTGTTGATGGCGGATCCCCGTCTCGGGCCGGCGCTGCGCCGGCCCTTCGCCGTGCTCGCGGCCCTGATGCTCGCCCGCGCCGTCGTCGAGGGCTGGATGCTGTACGTCTCGCGGAACTGGTCGCCGTGGTACGGCATCGCGCACGACACCCTCTGTGCCGTGGTGCTGGTGGCCTTCGCAGCGGCGTCGCCACCGGGGGGGGGGGGGGACCCGCACGCCCCCCACCCCCCCGTGCATCTCTGGATGACCGCGGCGTTTTTCGCGCCGGAGATCTACTTCGCCTGGTACATGCAGGCGCACTTCGTCACGCACGGCGCGGGCGCCGTGTATTTCGTGCCGGACGATGTCGCGTATGCGGATGTGCTCCGGGTGACGACCATTGCGGTCGTATGCCTGGCGCTCTACCTCGGGATATTCCTCTGGCGGTGGATGCCGGCGAAAGGCGAACAGCGGAGGTGACTCCGAACTGCGAACAGCGGTTACGTCCGCTGTTCGCAGTGCAGTGTCAGCAGTTCAGAGAGTGACAATCCCGAACGTGTGTCCGGTCGCCGCCAGAAAACGCACGATTGCATCATGGCTCAGCACCAGCGTCGCGTCGTTCCGCAGCGGGTGCGCATGGAGGCACGGCGCCGCCCACACCTCCGCGTCGATGAACAGCTCCACCGCGTGCGCGGCATCGTTCACCAGACCAAGGATGGTGACGGCGCCTGGCTCCACGCCCAGGTGCGTCTTGAGACGCGCGGGCGACGCGAAGCTCAGCCGGTCGGCACCCGCCGTTTCCGCGAACGCGGCAATGCGCACGGTTTTGGCGCACGTGGTCACCAGCAGCAGGTGGCGTCGCCCGCGCCGGTCCCGGAGAAACAGGTTCTTCGTGCGCGCCGCGTCCGAGCCGGGCACGTTCGCCGCTTCCTCCTCGCAGGTGAACACCGGCGGATGCTCGTGGCGCACATACTCGATGCCGTGCGTCGTCAGGAAGGTCGTGAGGTCCATGGCTGCATGATAACTTCAACTCGCCGGCTGCACCGTGCCTACTCACCCGCCAGACAAGGCCATCCCCAATGACTCCCGCTTCCCGCCCCCGCCCCACGCGCGTCGCACTCTCGCTGGCCACGCTCCTCCTGATCGCGCTCGCCGCGCCCCTGGCGTCCCAGCAGCGCCTCACGCTCAAGGTGTACATCTCCTCCGACATGGAGGGGATTGCCGGACTCGTGTCGGGAGCGCAGGTGTCCGCCGGCCAGCGTGACTACGAGATCGGCCGTCGCCTGATGATCGCCGAAACCAACGCCGCGATCGCCGGCGCGTTCGAGGCGGGCGCTACGGAGGTGCTGGTCAACGACTCCCACGGGTCACAGACGAACCTGCTCGCGGAGGAGCTCGACCGCCGCGCGTCGCTCATCACCGGATCGCCCAAGCCGCTCGGCATGATGCAGGGGATCGACTCCACGTTCCATGCCGTGGTGTTCATCGGCTATCACGCGCAGGCCTCCACCGTCAACGCCGTGCTGGGTCACACCTACAGCGGCGCGCTCAAGCGCGTGACGCTCAACGGACGTGAGGTGGGCGAGTACGGGCTCAACGCCGCCATCGCCGGCCACCACGGCGTGCCGGTGGTGTTCATCGCCGGAGATCGCGCGGTGGCGGATCAGGCGCGCGCGCTGATTCCCGGTGTGGAGGCACTGGCGGTGAAGGACGGCATTGGCCAGACCGCGGCGCGCACGCTGCACCCGGCCGACGCGCGCGAGCGCATCACGGTCGGCGTGCGATCCGCGCTCGCCCGCCGATCGCAGATCCGCCCACTGCAGCTGGGCCGCCCCGTGGTCATCGAGGTGGAGGTGTCGAACGTGGAGTACGCCGACGCCGCCATGCTGGTGCCCGGCATGCGTCGCGTGTCCGGACGGGTGGTCAGCTACGAGGCGCCCAACATGGCCGTGGCGTATACCGTGTCGCGCCTGATCATGACGCTCGCTCGTCCGTAAGCCCGACGGCCGGGCCAGCGTATCGTCAGTTCGTGGCCGTCGCCGCCTTCTTCGCGTGCTTCGTGAACCACTCGCGCAGGTACAGTTGCGTGCGCGCGAAGTTGGACGGCTTCGAGCCCGTGCCGTGCCACTCCTCGTTGAAGCGGATCATCGCCGTCGGCACCTTCAGCACCTTGAGTGCCTCGTAGAACTCCTCCGTCTGCGAGATCGGCGTGCGCAGGTCGTTCACGC
>JBBDYA010000069.1:0-4288 GCA_040902005.1 Gemmatimonadaceae bacterium
TCTGCTCCAGCGCGCCCGACGCCATCAGCGATCCGACGGGGCCGATTCCGAGCTGACGCAACAGCATGTACGCGCCAATGATCAGAATGAACGCGCCGATCGTGTACGCCCCACCCATCGCGGTCCGCCGCCAGCTCACGTGCGGACTCGCCTTCAGCGCGATGGTCGCCATCGTGCCCTGGGCGACGGCGGTGGTCCCGCCCGACGTGACGATCGGCGTGCTCGTCAGCATCCGTCGCGTCGCGTGGTGCACGTATGCGGTGAACAGGATCACTGGAAGTCCGAGCAGCATGACCGCCAGCGCGCCCCCGAACACCCACTCGGGGAGCCCGATCACGATGATCGCGGCTTTCGCTATCAGCGGCACGACGATGAACGCCGCTGCGTACAGTAGCAGCGCCTTCCGCAGCATGCCGCGGCCGCCAAGCATGATTGCCGGCATGGCGGAGTAACCGCCGCCCGACGTAACCGTGTCGAGTACCTGCACGATCGCCGACGCGTTCTGCGGCCGGTCGTCGGCGTCCTTCGACAGGCAGCGCATGATGAGTTCGGCCAGCGCCGGAGGCGTGTCCGGCCGGAGGCTCGTGATCGGCTCCGGCGGCTCGCCCATGTGAGCGGCCAGCAGCTTTTGCGGGCTCTTGGCCATGAAAGGGGGGCGGCCGGTCAGCAGCTCGTACCCCAGGCAGCCGAACGAATAGATGTCGGAACGGTGGTCGGCCGACGGATCAGCAGCCGCCTGCTCGGGAGCCATGTATGCCGGCGTGCCGATGGACGTTCCCATCTGCGTGAGCGTCGCTACGCCGGCATCGGTGCGCGCGGCGCTGATGGCCTTGGCGATCCCGAAGTCTGCAACAGTTGCGGACCCACCGGAGAGCAGAACGTTGTCGGGCTTGATGTCGCGGTGCACCACGTTCCGCTCGTGCGCATAAGACAGCGCGCGCGCTACATCACGAAGAACGCCGATGGCTTCGGTAATGGAGAAGGGACCCATGCGACCCAGACGCCCGCGCACCGATTCACCTTCCACGAACGGCATCGTGTAGTAGGGAATCCCGTCCGCCTGTCCGGCAGCGAGAACCTGCACGATATGCGGATGCTGCAGCCGCGCCGCGAGCTGGATCTCTCGCTGGAACCGCTCGACATTGACCCCCGCGCTGATTTCCTCCGGGAGCACTTTCACGACGACCTTCCGGCCGAGCGCCGTCTCTTCCGCCACGAAGACGCGGCTCATCCCGCCGCCGCCGAGCTCGCGCTCGAGCGTGTAGGTGGAGCTCAGGCTTTGTTGGAGTCTCGCGCGAAGGTCGGCCATGGTCTCAGAAGGGCGTAAAGTTCGACCCGACTAAGATACCGGCGGGCACAGGTACCGCCAGAAGCGCGGCCGCGCGCTTCTGGCCGTACCCCGGCCCTCCGCTATTCGAGCGGAATCCTCTCCTTGTTGCGCTCCAACCACTGATCGAGCGTCAGAAGCTCCGGGTTGAGCGCTCGCGTCTGCGACGCGTCGCGGGCGCCGCCGACGGCCTCGTCGAACTCCGCGAAGAATTGAAACATGTTCCCCAGGTCGTCCGCGCCGGGGAATCCCAGCCCCCGGAATACCTCGAACGGCACGGCATTGTACGCGACTTTCTCGCCGAGCGCGTTCGAGAACTTTGCCGCCATCTCGGCACCCGTAAGATGCTCGCTTGCGACGCCGATGTGCTTGCCTGCCGTGGACCCGGGACCTTTCCTGAACAGCGCGTACGCAGCCTTGCCTATGTCTTCCGCGGCGATACCGGAGAGTTTCCTGTCGGCCATCGGCAGCGACAGCGCCAGCGTGCCGTCTGGTCCTCTTTTCGGATTCATTCCGAAGTAAATGAAGTTCTCCCAGTAGAACGACGTGATCAGGTAGGTGACCGGAACTCCGGTCGCCGCGAAGATGGCGTCCGCGTCCGCCTTGTTGTCCAGGTGCGGGACCTTGAACCTGTCCATCAAAGTCGGCATCCGGTCGTCGTCGAGCGGAACGAACTTGCGCGTATCCTCGAGAGTCGACCAGATCACATGCTTCAGGCCGGCCGATTTGGCGGCGTCCGCCATGCTGCGCGCTTCGGCGGTCTCCGTGTCCGGCGACATGTGATTCCAGAAGAAGGTGACGCAGAATGCACCATACGCGCCGTCGAACGCCCGCCGCACGCTCGTGGGATCGTGCAGGTCCGCCTGCACCACCTCGGCCCCGAGGTCGGTGAGCGCTTTCGCCTTGTCGGAGGCGGGATCCCGGGTGAGGGCCCGGGCTGCGAACTCTCCAGCCCTGTCCGCGAGAATCGCCCGCACGACACCGCCGCCCTGAGCGCCGGTGGCTCCCGCAACCGCAATGATCTTCTTCGTCATCGGCCTGTCTCCCATGAGTGAATCAGGTTAGAAACCGCTTCCGCCGCCGCCGCCGCTCCCCCCGCCGCTCGATCCGCCGCCGCCCGAGCCGGAGGAGCTCGGGCTGGACGACATCGCGCTGCTCGCTGAGCTCGAGAGCGAGCTCATCTTCGACGAGAAGGTCGCGGCGCTGAAATGCCCCATGCCGCTCCCCGTGTACCAGCTCGGCGGATCGCGGTAAATGTCCTCGAACGCGCGCGCCCACTTCTCCTCCACCTGGAACGCCATGGCGTAGGGGAGGAATCGCTCGAACATCTCCGGCGACGTGATCATCCGCCTGTACCGGTCGCTTTCGACCCGGTTCAGGAATTCGCGAAAGCCGAGCGCCGCCTCGCGCGCCCGCGCGCCCGCTTCGGTTCTGGCAGGCATCAGGTTGGCGAACACCAGCAGCAGCACCGTGCTTACCCCGGCCGCGCCGAAGAGCGCGGCCGGAGAAACCCACTCCGATCCCCGGCTCGCCGCGAGCAGCGCGAGACCGCCACCGGCGAACAGCACGATAGCCGCCAACGCCAGCCAGTTGTGCTTGACCGAATCGGGTCGCTGGACGTAGTACCCGTGCTCGATCAACTGCTCGTACAGCGCGTTCCGGATCTCCGGCAGCGACTTGTAGAAGTTGTTCTGCAGCTCCGACAGCCTGACGGAGTCCGCGCCGCTGAACAGCGCGTCGAGATACCGCTCTTCGTGCTTCGTGAGGCCGGCCCACGTCCGTCGCGGGTGTAGCAGATGGAACTCGTACTCGGTCTCGGTCAGCAGCCCCAGCAGTCGCTTCTCCGTCTGCTCCTCTATCCGCAGGAATCCGCGCACCGCGAGATCCACCAGCGTGGATGTGATGTCGTGCATCTCCGCGCGATGGTCCACCAGCGTTCCGGTCTCCGCAGGCGAGAGCCCCCCCACGGGCTCGAATGTCACGGTGATCGACTGCTCCTTGGGATCCCGGCCACGACTATGCCAGGTCCTGAACGCGAGAAAGAACACGAGAAAGGGAAGCAGAACTGGCCACCACCGCACTACCTCGCGGGTCGCGTGCTCGGTTTCCGAGGGCCGCGACGCGATGTGCCCCGGCGGCCACCCCACGCCGATCGTCATTCCCTCGAACGGCTGCAGCTCACGCCGCGTCGTGAACGTCACGACGTTGCCAGTTGTGTCGATGTCGGCCTCGGCGGCCGTGGAGCCCGACCCGCCCGTGTACACTGCCGCCCGCGTCGCCCGAACTCCCGCGGGCAGCGTTACCCGCGCCCTGACCCGCGCGATCGGCATGTCCCAGTAGTTGCCGGTGACGTTCCAGTACAGCTCGTCCAGCGCGCCGGCGTCGCTGTCCTCGTAGAAAAACCGGATGGCGTTGGTCACGCGGTACCGGATCACGACCAACCGCTCCGCGTCGCGCGCGCCCGGAACGTATATGCGAAGCTTGCGCGTCCCGTCGCCGCTCTCACGCTCCACCCGCAGCGGCTGCCCCGCACCGTCAGTGATCTCGCCGATGTCGAGGTCGAGCCGCACAGAGCGGCCCTGCGCCGTGTTGTGCTGCAGCGAGAGCTCGCGGACGATGCCGTTCCATTGGCCGGTGAACGCCACCGTCAGCCGCTCGGTGACATCCATCACTCCGTCGGCGCCGACCTCCAGCACGGCGTCGAACTCCGAGAGCCGGATGGATCTCTCCTGCGCGTGCCCGCCAGATGCCGACAGCGTGACCGCTAATGACCAGAGGATCCAACGGTTAAGTGCGCGTATCAACTCGAGCCTCTCCCGGGTGCGAGCGAGGGCGCAGCGCGCTGCACGCAGCGCGCAGGACGCAGGGTTCTAGAACTCCACCTTTGGCAGCGCACGATCCTCGGAGTCTGCCTCGAAGAACTGCAGCGGCTGAAATCCCATCGGCCCCGCGATCATGTTC
>JBBDYA010000070.1:0-28440 GCA_040902005.1 Gemmatimonadaceae bacterium
CAACACGCCTGACTCTGGATCAGGAGAGTCCTGGTTCGATCCCAGGAGGGGCAATCATCGATGTGCGGAAATGCGAGGGCTTACCCCACTGGTAGGCCCTTTCGTTTTGTGATGTGCTGGATACGTACGACCGTTAACGTGCTTTGACCCCAACGGCACACCGAATGATCGCTCTCTTCTCCGACGTGCACGGCAACCTGCCGGCGCTCGACGCCGTGCTCGCGGACGTCGCCGCGCGGCCCGACGTCACTGCCGTGTATCACCTGGGTGACCTGGTCGGGTACGCTCCGTGGCCCAACGAGGTCGTGGCGCGGATTCACGAGGCCGGCATCGCGGGGGTGGCGGGCAACTACGACTCCACCGTCGCCACCGACTACAAGCACTGCGGCTGCCGATACGAGGATCCCCGGCAGGAGCAGTTGTCGCACCTCTCGTACGCCTGGACGCGCGCGCACGTGACGCCGGAAACCAGGTCGCGGCTTGGCGCGCTGCCCTTCCGCCTGGACGTGCGCCCACTCGGCGGTCATGTCGCGGGGCCCACGCTGCGGATGATTCACGGCAACCAGAGCCTGAACACGGTGTACGTCACGCTCGATCGCCCGGACACCTTCCTCGCGAAGATGGGCGCCGGCATGGGCGCGAGCGCCGGAGACGTGGTGGCCTTCGGGCACACGCACGTGCCGTGGCACCGGGTGGTTGATGGAATCCATTTCGTGAACACGGGAAGTGTTGGCCGCCCCAAGGATGGCGACTGGCGTGCCGGCTACGTGCTGCTCGACGTCACCACGGAGGGCATCACGTCACAGGTGGTGCGCGTGGACTACGACGTGGACCGCGCGGCTCGCGCCATCATCGAGAGCGACCTGCCGGACGATTTCGCGGAGTACCTCCGCACGGGCGGCAAACCGTAACCGGCGCCGGGGGGGGGGGGGGCCCGTCTGGCCGTCGCCGATCGCCTGCGGGTCAGAGCAGACGGGCCGCCAGCGTCGCACCGAGCAGCAACCCGGCGAGCAGCAGTACCAGGGTCGTGAGAAAGACCAGCAGCCAACGCAGCCACCAGCGCGCGCGCCGCGCGCCGCGTGCCACTCCCACGCCGCCCAGCACCGGCAGGGTCGCCCCCACGATCACCGTCGCGATGTGCGTTTCCCTGGGCGACGCCCGCAGGAGATCCAGGGTGCCGGCCGCGATGAGCAGCACCGCGAGCGCCGCGCCTGCCGCCCACAGGCGGCGCATGTGCTGCCCGCGGTACGCTGCCTCGAGCGCCGTTGCCATGGCCGCCGCCAGCAGGAGGCCCAGCGACAGCGCGAGGTGGTCGACCGACGAGTTCCCCATGCGGGCGGATATTAATCGCAGACGCTACGCCTTGCGGTGCAGGTCCTCGTGGTGGTGCTTGATCTGCTTTCCCTCCGCCAGGTACACGGCATCCTCGCCGATGTTGGTGGAGAGATCGGCCACGCGCTCCAGGTTCCGCCCCACCAGCAGCAGCTCGATGGCTGTGGAGATGGTCTTGGGATCCTCGAGGATGTGGGTCACGACGATGCGAAAGAGCCCGTCGTTGAGCTTGTCCACCTCGTCGTCCATGAGGCAGACGGCGCGCCCGAGTCCCCCGTCGGCGCGCAGGAACGCGTCGATGGCCTGGGCAAGCATCTGTCGCGCGCGCCGCGCCATTTCCTCGATGGCGGCATCCGGCGTGATCCGGCTCTTCGAGTGGATCAGCCGCTGCGCGCCCTGCGCGATGTTCACGGCGTGGTCGCCCACGCGTTCCAGGTCGCTCGATGCCTTGATCGCGCTGATGATGAAGCGAAGGTCGCGGGCCATCGGCTGCTGGAGAGCCAGCAGCTGGACGGCCATCCCCTCAATCTCGATCTCCAGGTCGTCCACTTCGCGATCGCCGGCGAGGACCGCCTCCGCCTTGTCCAGGTCGTGCGTGAGCAGCGCCTCCACGGCAAGGTCGACCAGCGACTCCGCGCGCTCGGACATGGTGAGCAGGCGCTGTTTCAGCTCCTCGAGCTGATCGTGGAAATGGCGAAACCCGGGCTGGCGCCCGGCGGTACTTGGATCGGGGGTCATCCGAATCTCCCGGTGACGTAGGCCTCGGTGCGCTCTTCGCGCGGACTGGTGAAGAGCCGGTCGGTCGTCTCGTACTCGACGAGCCGGCCAAGGTAGAAAAATGCGGTATCGTCGGACACGCGCGCTGCCTGTTGCAAGTTGTGCGTCACGATCACCACGGTAAGCTCGCCTTTCAGCTCGAAGAGCAGCTCCTCGATCTTCTGGGTGGCGATCGGATCGAGCGCGCTCGCTGGTTCGTCCAGCAGGAGCACCGCCGGATCGTTGGCGAGCGCGCGGGCGATGCAGAGGCGCTGCTGCTGCCCGCCCGACAGCGTGAGCGCGCTGTGCTGAAGGCGGTCCCGGACCTCGTCCCACAGCGCGGCGCGCTGGAGCGAGCGCTCGACGATCTCGTCCAGCGCGTGGCGGTCGCGCTCGCCGTTGATGCGCGGCCCGAAGGCGACGTTGTCGTAGATGGACTTCGGAAACGGATTCCATCGCTGGAACACCATTCCCGCGCGCTGCCGCAGCGCCACCACGTCGGTGCCACGGTCGTACACGTCCGTGCCGTCCAGCTCGAGCGATCCGGATTGGCGGGTGCCGGGAATCAGCTCGTTCAGACGGTTGATGGATCGCAGGAAGGTGGACTTGCCGCATCCGGAGGGCCCGATGAGCGCGGTGATGGCGCGCGGGCGCACCGACAGCGTGATGTCGAACAGCGCCTGCGTCGCGCCGTACCAGAAGGAGAAGCCCTTGGCGATGACCGCGCTCATCCGAATCGTCCCGTGATGTAGGCCTCGGTGCGCGGATCCTTCGGGGTCGTGAACATCGCGGTGGTGGGCGCGACTTCCACCAGCTCACCCAGCAGGAAAAAGGCGGTGACGTCGGACACGCGAGCGGCCTGCTGCATGTTGTGCGTGACGATCACGACGGTCATGTCCTTGCGCAGCTCGTACAGCAGCTCCTCCACCTTCTGGCTGCTGACGGGATCCAGCGAGGAGGTCGGTTCGTCCAGCAGCAGCACTTCCGGATCCGTGGCGAGCGCGCGCGCGATGCACAGGCGCTGTTGCTGGCCGCCGGAGAGCGCGACGGCGCTGGCCGGCAGCCGGTCCTTGACTTCGTCCCAGAGCGCGGCGCGCACGAGGGCGCGCTCCACGATCTCATCGGTGCGGCGACGGTCTGGCCGGCGCGGCAGCACCTTGAGCCCGGCCGCCACATTGTCGCGAATGGACATCGTGGGGAAGGGCGTGGGCTTCTGGAATACCATGCCGATGTGTTTGCGCACCTCGATGGGATTCACGCCGCGCGCGTAGATGTTCCCGCCGTCCAGCAGTACCTGCCCCTCCACGCGCGCGAGCGGCGTGGTTTCGTGCAGCCGGTTCAGGGCCCGCAGAAACGTGGACTTGCCGCATCCCGACGGCCCGATGACGGCCGTCACCTCGCGGTCGCGGAGCGCGAGCGACGCACCGCGCACCGCGGCGGACGCGCCGAAGTACGCCGTTACCGCGTTTGCTTCGAGCCGGATGCGTCCCCGCTCGGGCGAGCGCCGCTCAGTCGCCATGACTGCCGCCCGTTCGCGATCGCGTGGCATACCGCGCCGCGACACTGATGATGAAGACCACCGCGATGAGGACCAGCGATCCCGCCCACGCCAGCCGGTGCCACTCGTCGTACGGACTGGTGGCGTAGTAGAAAATCTGCAGGGGCAGCGCCGCGATGGGTTGATCCAGGCGCGTGGACCAGAAGTGGTTGCCGAACGCGGTGAAGAGCAGGGGCGCCGTTTCGCCCGCGATCCGCGCCACGGCCACCAGCACGCCGGTCACGATCCCCGCGGTGGCCGTGCGCAGCACCACGGCAAGCGCGGTGCGCGCGCGCGAGTAGCCCAGCGCGAGCGCCGCCTCGCGCAGGGCGGTGGGCACCAGGCGCACCATCTCTTCCGTCGTCCGCGTCACCATCGGGATCATCATTGCCGCGAGCGCCACGCCGCCGGCCAGTGCCGAGAAGTGGCCCAGTGGCCGCACGAGAAACTGCCAGGCAAACACGCCCAGTACGATGGACGGCAGGCCGTTCAGCACGTCGGCGAGAAACCGCACGGTGTTGGCCAGCCGCGTGCGACCGTAGTCCGCGAGGTACAGGCCGGCGCCGATGCCGATCGGCAACCCGATGCCGCAGGCCACGGCGATCAGGATCAGGGTACCGACGATGGCGTTGGCCATGCCGGCGCCCGGCTCACCCACCGGCTTGGGCATCTGCGTGAAGAAGTCGATCGAGAACGACGACGCACCGGCCCGGATCAGGTGAAACAGGATGAACACCAGCGGGAGCGTGGTGAGCAGGGCCGCGATCGCGACGACGCCCGTCATCAGGCCGTTCACCACGCGGCGGCGGAGGATGGTCTTCGCCGTGCGCGCCGCGACCGCGCGCTGGCGCCCCGTCGGGCCGCTCCCACGCGGGCGGATCATGCTCCGCGCCCCCCGGCATGGCGGCCCACGCGCCACACCAGCCAGCGCGCGATGCCGTTCACGACGAGCGTCAGCACGAGCAGCACGAACGCCACGCCCATCAGCGCCGACAGGTGCATCGCACCCGAGGCTTCCGTGAACTCGTTGGCGATGAGAGACGCCATCGTGTAGCCGGGGGCCAGAAGCGACGCGGAAATCTCGTGCCTGTTGCCGACGAGCATCGTCACGGCCATCGTCTCGCCGAGCGCGCGGCCCAGGCCAAGGATTATCCCACCGATGATGCCGCTCCGCGCGAACGGCAGCACCGTCTTCTGCACCATCTCCCAGCGCGTGGCGCCAAGCGCCAGCGCAGCCTCACGCTGCGAGCGCGGCACGGCCAGCAGCACCTCGCGCGAAACGGACGAGATGTATGGCAGCACCATGATGGCCAGGATCAGCCCCGCGGCGAAAATGCTGTTCCCGTACGACGGGCCGCTGAATAGCGGCACCGCGCCCAGGTGTAACGTCTCGCGGATGAACGGAATCACGTGCGCCCGCAGCAGGGGAATCAGGACGAAGATCCCCCAGAGCCCGTACACCACGCTCGGAATCGCGGCCAGCAGGTCCACGAAGAACGCCACCGGCTGCCGTAGCCAGCGGGGAGCGTAGTCCGAGAGAAAGACGGCCACGCCGAGCGCCAGCGGCGTCGCGATGACCAGCGCGATGATCGACGTCACGATCGTGCCGAAGATCGCGGACGCGGCGCCGAAGCGCTCCCGTACGGGATCCCACTCGCTCGAGGTCAGGAATCCGAACCCGAACTCGCGCAGCGCCGGCCATCCCGCCATCGCGACCTCCGCCAGGATGAGCGCCAGGAGGAGCGGCACGCACAGGGCGAACCCCGTGATGGCCACTACATAAATGCGATCGCCCATGGCGGTGCCGACGATCCGCTCGCCAAGCGAGGGCTCGTCGGCCGCCACGGGCATTTCGCCGGCGGGGCCGCGATCGGCCATTACCTGCCAGTAACCTGAATCGAGTCCACTCGTGCGATGAGCCGCTGCGCCACGCCGTCAGGGAGCGGCGCGTAGTCCAGCGCGGCCGCCGACTTCTCGCCTTCCGTCAGTGCCCAGCGCATGAAGTCCTTGAGCTTCTGCGCCTTGGTCGCGTCCGTCTGGTTCGTGTAGATCAGCAGCCACGTGAATGACGAAATGGGATACGAGGCCGCGCCCAGGGCGTTGACGACGGACACGCGATAGTCCGTGTCGGGCGGCAGGTGCGCCCCGGCCGCGGCCGCCGTGATCGACTCGATCGTCGCGTCAATAAACTGCCCGGCGGCGTTCTGTACGGAGGCGTACAGCAGCCGGTTCTGCCGCGCATACGCGAGTTCCACGTAGCCGATGGAGCCCGGCGTCTGCTTCACCTGCCCCGCCACCCCCTCGTTCCCCTTGCCACCAATCCCGGTGGGCCAGCGCACCTCCTTGCCGCGTCCCACGACCGTGGACCACTCGGGGCTCACGGCCGCCAGGTAGTCCGTGAACACGTAGGTGGTGCCACTGCCGTCCGATCGATACACCACGAGAATGTCGGACGCCGGCAGGCGGACGCCCGGGTTCAGCGTCGCAATGCGCGGATCATTCCATCTGGTGATCTTCCCCAGGTAGATCTCCGCGATCGCCTGGCCCGTGAGTCGGATCGTCTGCGTGACTCCCGGCACGTTGTACGCGAGAACAACCGCGCCGAGCACGGTGGGGAAGTGCATGATCGGACCACCCTTGGCCCGCCCCAGTTCATCGTCGCTCATCGGGCCGTCGGTGGCGCCAAAGTCCACCGTCTGCTCCATGATCTGGCGAACACCGCCGCCGGACCCGATCGACTGGTAGTTGATCTGCACCCCGGTCAGGGTCGCGTAGTCGGACATCCACTTGAAGTAGATCGGTTGCGGGAACGTCGCGCCCGCGCCGGTCAGGTCTACGCCCGACGTGGTGCTGCGGGCAGCGCCCGTGTCACCGGCCGCACGCTCACCGCCACCGCCGCACGCCGAGAGAAACGCCAGTCCGACTGCCGCCGCGATAAATCGGTTGGTCACGATCACGAAAAAGCTCCCGTGGAGGGTGGATGAAAGCTCCACCGCACGGGGGAGCCGGTTGTGACAGACGTGTAACGGCCTTGTAACAGAGCCCGGTCATCGTCAGAAACTGGCCACCCAGTGGAAGAACCAGGTCCTGCTGGGCACGCCGGCGTTGGCCGTCCCCGTGGGCGTCAGCCCCTGGTAGTCGAACGCGAGTGTCACGCGGGGGTTCAGCTCCCAGGTGGCGCCGGCGATCAGCAACTCGTTGCGCGCGTCCGCGCCGGTGTTCAGCGTGAACCGGTCGAACCGGCCCACCACGCCCAGACGCGACCGGTTGCCACCGAGCAGCTCGGTGGGCCGAGCGACGACGAACACCGATTGCAATACACTCGTCCTGTCCAGGACGACGCGTGGAGAGACGATGGTATTCTGTCCACCCTCCAGCTCTTCCAGCCGCTGCGAGTACTCGGCGCCCACGGTCAGTCGCCGGTCGCGCACCCCCGCGAACACACCACGCCGGTCTTTGCGCAGGCCCTCGCTCACCTGCCCCACCTGTCCCGGATTGGGCGCCACGAACTGGCTGGCATTCCAGCCCTTGTAGTACCAGGGCGAGATCGCGAAGGTGCGGAGGAAACCGGAGTCGTTCGCGAACGGCGTGAAGGAGAGGCGGCCGGCAACGTCCTTGAAGCGATCGTTCTCCGCATTGGCGTACCCCACGCCATTCATGACCGTCACGTACGCCTCGCCGCGCCGCCCCGGCAGCGCGACGTGCGTCGCGGCGCCCACGTCCGAGGAGGAGAAGAAGCCGTTGGTCTCGAGCGCGGTGCTGCCCAGCCAGCGTGGCCAGAACGTCTCGACGTGTTCGATGGTCACCGTTTGCAGCATCCCGATGCGCGCCGCAGCGGCCATCCCCTCGATGCCGGCAAGGTTGCGCGTGAGATCGTACTGGAGGATGCCGTACTTGAGGCGAATCGCCAGCCCGCCGTAATAGCCCGCTGCCGCGTTCTGGAACACGTCGGTGGTGACGCGGAGGCTGGCCCGGTCACCCGCGGGAGCGCGGAACGTGAGATACGCGCGCGCGAGGTCGAACCGGTTCGGCGGTTCGCCGCCGGTCGTCGCCTTCGCGGCGTCGTCCGTCCGCATCTGGAAGTTGCCGAACAGCAGTGTCGAAAACTCGTACGCCGGTCGCTGGCTGGCTTGCGCCGGGAGCAGGCAGGGCACGCACAGGAGGACAACACTCAGGACACGCCGCATCGTGACCGATCCGTGATGGAAGTTCGTGACGAACGCGCCGCCGGAAGTGCCGCGCGTGACAAACCGAAGACAACGCGCACGAAATTCTGGCGGACAGGTGTTCGCCTCGCCACGGACCGGTCACGAACGTGTAACGCGCGTCGGGATTCGCGCGCCGCCGTTGCGTGGGCGGTTACAGGTCGCCGTCCAGCGCGATGAACTTCCAGCGACCGTCGCGCTCGACGATGCGACCGAACAGCTGTACCTCGCGCTCGGCGCCTCCTTCACGGATGCGGACGACGCACTTGGAGGTGACGCGGAGCGCGCCCTCCACCTCGGCCGGCGCCGGACACCGATAACTCAGCGGCTCGAGGCCGCCCGCGGCCCGGGCCATCAGCCTGCGGAGACCGTTGCTGGTGCCCGTCCGCAACATCATCCACGCAATTTCCGGTGGATGGCGATACGGTGCCGCGTAGAGCCGCGATTCCGGAAAGATCAGATACGCGAACTCGGCGCGGTTTATGGTGAGGGCCATCAGTGATGCTCTGTTTGTATCCCGCACCGCGACCATGAACCGGTTCAGCAACTCGTCACGCGAGCGCGCTCCATCCAACATCGCGGGGCGGGCCAACCGCTCGCGAAACCGCGCGAGCGCGACTTCGGGTGGGTGAATGCTGTCGACGATGTACCCGGGTTGATTGCGCGGATCTGTGGAATCAGCCGGGTTGTCGTTCGCGGCGCGGCTGTCGCAGGCGGCGAGCACGACGACCGTGGCCATGGCGGCCGGCAGAAGCCGGCGCGCCATGCCAGGTCCTTGCGCTAGTTGCGCGCGTAGACGGTCCAACCCTGCCACCACTTGATGCCTCCGGGCGCCGCGGCGCCCATGAACGTTGTGCCGGCGAAGGCATGTCCCGTCGGCGACGCCCCGGTCGCCTTCGTGGCCATCTTCCCCGTAAAGGTGGCGAGACCACCGCTGGCGCCGGCCGCCCCGGCTGCCGGCGTCCAATCGAGCGCTGCCGTCGCCGTGGCGTTGGTGAATGTGGCCGGAAACGCCGTGAATACCGCCGTGGCAAGCGACGCCGAGAGGGTCAGCGCGTTCGCCGTCACGTCAAGGCTATTCTGCACGCTCGAGCCACCGGTCTGGAACATCGAGGGCGTCTCGACGTGCACGATGTTGCGCAGGAGCAGGTCGGCAGTAACCGGGTCTGGCGTGCCGGTGCTGCCCGCGCGCGCGAACGTCTCCGCGTCGCGAAGGCTGGTGCCCCCGCGCGGCCAGCGCCCGAGGATGCCGTTGACGTAATAGCCGCCTGTGCCGCGGCGCAGCATCATCCCTACACCGCCGCTCGACCCGCTGGTGGCCGTCTCGCCCGTGCCGATGAGCGTGAAGTTGGCCACGAGCGGCACGGTGAACGGCGCCGTGTCGAACCCGCTGGCGCATCCGGTGCCGCTGCACCCGTCATTCTCGATGCCCTGGGGATCAGACGACGGCGTGCCCGCGCCAGTCCTCGCCGTGAGTTGCGTGGTCTGGAGGGCGATGAGGTACTGGAGACGCCCGACGTAGCCCTCGGACATGTCGAAGTGGTCGTCGCCGGCCTCGTAGGACACGAGATGGTTGGCATCGGCGGCGCCCCCGAAGAACTCGAACGAGTCGTCCAGCCCGGCCATCGCCTGAAGATACGAAAGCCTGGTACCACTCCCAACAGCGCCGAACGTGAATGAGTTGAGCTCGTTGTTCAGCGACGGCCCGTATCCCGCGTACTCCACGCGAACGTACCGCAGCTCACCGCTGTTGTCGGTGTTCGTCGTGCCGCCATCGTAGGTGACGCGGTAGTTGGTGCCCGGCGTGCTCCCCGTGACGGTGCCCGTCCCTTCGATCTCCAGGCCACCCGTCACGACACGATTGATGATGCCGTTGCCGATGATGATCAGTCCGCCCCAATCGCCCGGAGCGCGCGATCCAGCCGGTTGTGACGACGTGAACACGATGGGCGCGTCGGCCGTGCCGACCGCGCTGATGCGCGCGCCGCGCAGAATGAAGAGCGAGGAACCGAGCGTCGCGAAGTCGCCCAGGATCCTGGTGCCCGGCTCAATGGTGAGCGTCGCGCCGTTGCCGACGTGCACGAAGCCCTTGATGGTGTAGGTCGTCTCGGCGTAGAGCGTGCGGTTGGCCAGGATATCGGTGGCGATGTCCGCGTCGCCTGGCGGAACGACAACGGGCCCGAGCGGATCGTCGGTGCGGCACGCGGCGAGCGACAGGGCGGTTGCCGTTGCAAGCAGTAGCGGAAGTCTGGTGCGGACGTTCATGACAGCCTCGCGAGGAACAAAGGGGTGAGGACACGAGTGGCCGCGGGGCAGGTTCCTCGCGGCCACTCAACATCACCATCGTGTGTCGGCACCCAATCACATGCGCGTCACGGACGGGTCACACCGTGCGAACCGCGGTCGCTATCGCTGCAGGTTCACCCCGAGCTGGATCGTGCGCCCCACGTTGTGGCGCTCGCGCGTCACGTCGCCCTGGCGCAGCTGGTACGCGGCGCCCAGCAGGTTCTTCGC
Source organism: Gemmatimonadaceae bacterium (assembly GCA_040902005.1). Taxonomy (GTDB): domain Bacteria; phylum Gemmatimonadota; class Gemmatimonadetes; order Gemmatimonadales; family Gemmatimonadaceae; genus DASPMP01. The sequence continues at coordinate 10,345 of JBBDYA010000070.1, forward strand.
ATCGAGACGCGCCTCGAATCCCTGCGCGGCGGGCCAGCGGATCGAGAGGTCGAGCACATTGCGCGGCTGCTCCGTCACGTCCGGCAGCGGCTGCTCGCCGGCCTCGTGGATGCGCGGGCCCACCCGGTTGAACAGGAGTGTCGCGCTGCCGCCCCTGGCGCGCGGCGAATACGTGAGCCCCGCGTTGACGACGTACGGCGCCTGCCCCACCATCGCGCGGTTCGCGTTGGTGGAGGCCGCCGCCGAGCCGCCCAGCACGATCTCGCTGCGCATGAAGGTGGCCGACGCGAACGCGGTGAAGGGCGACAGGAACCCGGCGATCTGGTCGAGGTCCTTTCTCGCCTCCAGCTCCACGCCGAGATTGTCGGCGCGCTCGGCGTTCACGAACGTCACGAGGCTGTTGGTGTTGCTGGCGGTGAACACCCGCTCGATGGGATCGTGAAACCGCTTGGCAAACACCGCCGCGCTGAGCAACTCACCCGAGCGCGGGTACCACTCGAAGCGCATGTCCGCGTTGTCGATGCGCGTGCGCACGAGGTCCGGGTTGCCGCGCAGGTCCACGCCGCCCAGCACGTCGCGCGTGCGCAGGGCGGCCAGTTCGCGGTACTCCGGACGCGCGAGCGTCCGGGACACCGAGAAGCGCAGCGCATGCGTTGCAGTGGGCCGGTAGGTCAGCCCCGCCGACGGCAGCACGTCCGTGAACACGCTTTTGGCCACGGAGTACTCGTTCAGGGTGCTGAGCGCGCTGACGCGGGCGTCGGAGTGTTCCAGGCGCGCGCCGGTGACGAGATCCACCGTGCTGCTCAGCGGAATCTCGACCATCGCGAACCCGGCGACGATCGCGTCGTCCGCGGTGTAGGAGCCGCCCTGGGCCAGCGACCGGACGTTGAGCACCGAGGAATCCGGCGCAGTGAAACGACCGCCGAACAGTTCCTCCGGCGGCAGCATGCGGACGGAATCGGTCATCGACGGCGCGAAGATGCCGAACGAATTCGTGTTGGCCGTGCGCTGCGCCCCCCGCGCCCGACCGCCCACCTTCATCGTCAGGTGGCGACCGAAGGGTGAGAGCTCGCGGCGGTACGCGCCGCTCGCCTCGCCCGCCTGCTCGTCGAGACTGGCGAACGTGCGCACCGCGCCCTCGGCCAGCGTGTTCAGCCACAGCCGGTTGTCGGAGCCGGGCACCGTCTCGTACACCAGCTCCGAGCGATCGGGCTGGCTGCGCGTCACCCCGGAGCCGGAGACGCTCCAGTCGAAGCCGTGGTGGCCGCGATCGTGTTCACCCTTCAGCTGGGTGCTCCACATGGAGCGCTCCACGTAGTCCAGACGCTGCACCTCGATCGGAATCCCGAGGTCCTCGTACGCCCCGCGCTCCACGCGCGCGTCGTTGTCCGCCGTGCGATTGTACAGCGCGCTGAAATCCAGGCGGCTGCTGGCGCTGATCAGTGAGCTGAGGTTCAGCAGCCCACCCCACAGCACCGACTCGCCGCTGGTGGTGCCGTCGAAGCGGTTGTACTCCAGCAGCTCGCCCGCGCCCGTGGGTCGCGCGAGTGCGCGGGACTGGTCGTCCTGCAGGACCTGCGAGTACGAATAGCTGCCGGACACCAGGTAGCCGACGCGCCGGTTGAACATGCGCTCGCTCCCCCCGACCGATCCGCGGAACGACATGTTCGGTCGCGCCGTGCGCTCGCCGGCGCGCCACACGTTGCGGAAGGAGTTGATGACCCCGTTCCTGTCCGCCTGTGTCGTGCCGGAGAAGTTGCCCGCCTGGAGCGCCGCGGAGGGAATGCCGCGGTCGCCGCCAGCCATGGCGAAGGCCTCGCCGCCTACGCCGGGCGCGAACGGCAGCGTGGAGCCCACCCCGGCGCCGGCGTAGCCGATGGACGCGCCATACGCGAGCTGGCGCTCACCCGGAAATTCGCGCGTGCGAATGTCCACCTGCGCGCCGCTGAAATCGCCGGGAAGATCCGGCGTGAACGTCTTGCTCGTGGTGATGCTCTGGAGCAGCCCGGAGGGGAACATGTCGAGCGGCACCACCTTGCGTTCCGGTTCCGGACTGGGCATCCGCGCGCCGTTGAGCGAGGTCGTGGTGTAGCGCTCGCCCAGCCCGCGCACGAACACGTACTTCCCGTCCTGCACGGTCACGCCGCTCACGCGCTGCACCGCCTGCGCCGCGTTGCCGTCCGGGCTTCTGCTGATCTGCTCGGCGGTGACCGCGCTCACCACGCCCGTGGCGTTGCGCTGCTCGTCCAGCGCGGACTCCACGGAGCCGCGGTCGGCGCTGGCCCGCACCGTGAGCGCCTCGACCCGCGTCACGAACTGCGTGAGTTCGATGGTGTCCGCGAGCGCGCCACCGGCGTTCAGCAGCAGGCCGGTGAGCGTGCGCGGCTGATAGCCAAGCCGCCGCACCTGGATCGTGATCGTGCCCGCGGGCACGCTGAAGATGCGATACGCCCCGTTGGCGTCGGTCATGGTGCCGAGCGTCGTTCCGACGATCTGCACGCCAGCATCGCTGATGGGACGCCGGGAGTCGGCGTCGATGACCAGCCCTTCGATGCGGCCGGTGGTGGACGGGGCGTTCTGCTGGGCCTGGACGATGGACGATGCCAGGAGGGCGGCACCGGCGATCAGGACTCGGGATAACATCAAGCGGGACCCTGTGTTGAGAGATGGTGAAGGGTCACCTCCGGACGTATCGCGTGATCAACCGTTGTGTTACGAACGCGTCACGACGCCTCGCCGGAAGGGAACAGCAGCGAGACCGTTGTGCCGGCCGGCCCGCTCGCGGCACTCACGCTACCGCCATGCGCCTCAACGAGATGCTTGACGATGGCCAGTCCGAGTCCCGTCCCCCCCGCCGAACGCGCGCGCGCGGGGTCCGCCCGGTAGAAACGCTCGAACACGCGGGGCAGGTGCTCCGGCGAAATCCCCGAGCCCGTGTCGCTCACCCCGATCACGACGCCGCCCGGTTCTGCGCGGGCAAAGGCGGTGATCGTCCCGCCGTCGGGCGTGTACCGCACCGCATTGTCCACCAGGTTCACCAGCGCCTGACGCACGGCCATGGGATCGGCGCGCACCCTCGTGGCGTCGGCGTCGACGTGCATCTCGATGGACACGCGGCGTGTGCCCGCGGCCTCGCGATAGGGCGACAGCGCTTCGGCGATCGCCGATGTCAGGTTCACCTCCACTGGCGACGGCCTCCAGCCGCCGCTCTCGATTCGCGACAGGTCCAGCAGGTCGTCCACCAGCCGCTGCATGCGTTCCGCGTTCGAGCGGATCGTGTCGGCGAACCGCGCGTGGTGGGACCCGTCCGGCAGTTCCGCCGCGAGCGTCTCCGCGTAGCCCCGAATGGCGGTGAGCGGCGTCTTGAGCTCGTGCGACACGTTGGCGACGAAGTCCCGCCGCACGGCCTGAAGCCGCCGCAATCCGGTGAGGTCGAACAGCGCGAGCACCGCCCCGCCCACGCCGAGCGGACGCGCCGTGAGCGTCAGCGTGCGCGTGCCGATCTGGGTCTCCACGTCTTCCACCACGCTGCCGCCGAGCGCGCCCGCCAGCGCGTCGTGCAGCTGGCGGTCGCGCGGCAGCAGGTCCACGGAAAATGGCACCGGCGCCTGCGCGCTCAGCAGCGTGCGTCCGCTGCGGTTGATCCGGATCACGCGGCGCTGGCCGTCCACGGCCACCACGCCTTCATTCAGTGATTCCACCAGCGCGCCCAGCAGGTCGTCCTCCGCCTGAAGCGCGCGCATGCGACCCTCCAGCTGGTCCGCCATGCGGCGCACCGCGACGCCCAGCTCCCCCACCTCGCCCGGCGCGGACAGCGAGGGGCGTCGCGTGAGGTCGCCCGCGGCGATGGCGCCAGCCACGTCGCGCAGTTCCGTGATCGGCGCGGACACCTGCCGCGAGAACAGCGCCGCCAGCGCGAGCGCGATGAGCAGCGCCACCAGCCCGGACACGAGGACGTCGCGTCGCGCGCGCGCGACGATGGTGTGCAGTTGCGCGGTGCCGATGGACACGCGCGCGACGCGCCCGTCGGTGCCCGCGATCGCGACGCGCAGCTCCTCCTCTCCCGACGGGCTGCGCCGCTCCGACGATCCCATCCCGAGCTGCCGCGCCTCCTCGATTTCCGGGCGCAGGTTGTGATTCTCGAGCGCGGCGAGCGCCGCGCCGTCGAACTCGCTGTCGCCCATCACGCGTCCGGTGGCATCCACCAGCGTGACCCGGTGTCTGAGCGCCGCGCCGGCGGCGTCGGCGAGTTCGTCGGCATCCACGGTGGGCGTCCACTGCCGCGAAACGAGCCGAGCCTCGCGCGCGAGCTGGTCGGCGGTGATCTGGCGCAGCTGCTCCCGCAGGCGGGCGCCACTGAGTGCCACGGCGACCACTACCAGCACGCTGACGATCAGCAGCGCGCCCAGCACCAGCCGATGCGACAGCTTCACGCGCGGATCACCGCTCGGTCGTTGCCCGCCGAATCCGGTACCCGAACCCGCGGACGGTCTCGATCAGCTCGCCGGACTCGCCGAGCTTTGCGCGCAACCGCTGCACGTGCATGTCCACCGTGCGGGTCTGGATGTCCGGGGCCGATTCCCACACGCTCTCCAGCAGCTGGGCGCGGCTCTGCACGCGTCCGCGGCGCTCAGCGAGCGTGATGAGGAGCTTGTATTCCGTGGCGGTCAGTTCCACCGGGTGCCCGTTCATCGCCACGGCGTGCGCGTCCTTGTCGATCTCCACCGTGCCAAACTGGATGACGTTGCGCCGCTCCGTGGGGGCGGAGCGGGTGCGTCGCAGGATGTTGCGCACGCGAAGCACGAGCTCCTGCGGGCTGAACGGCTTGACGAGGTAGTCGTCGGCGCCCAGGGAGAGTCCGCGCACGCGGTCCGGCTCCTCCCGTCGCGCCGTGAGCATCAGGACGGGCGTGTTCGCCATCGCGGCGTCGCGGCGCAGCCGCTCGAGTACCTCGAACCCCGATAGCTCTGGGAGCATGAGGTCAAGGACGATCAGGGCGGGCTGCTCGTCCGCGGCGGCCTGGAGCGCCTCGGTTCCCGTAGAGGCCGTCGACACCCGGTATCCCTCGCGCGCGAGGTGATAGGCGACGAGCGCCTTGATGTCGGGCTCGTCGTCCACCACGAGAATGCGATCGCCCGGTTGGCCGGACCTGTCTGCGGAGGGTTTCACGCCGATGTCACCACGTCGTCGAGTCACGGCCGCAAGCTGGCCGCGCGCTGACTAGAGATTTAGCACAGCCCCGTTACAATCGTGTAACGGAGCCGGCCAATCAACGGGCACAGCCTTTGCCTCCCATGAGCTTTTCGCGCCCCTTCGATGCCTCGCCTGCTCCATACCCGTTACACGCTCGCACTAGCGGTCGCCACTGGCCTGGTCGCGCCGTCCGCCGTTTCCGCGCAGGCATCGGCCGAACCGCCGTGCGACGGGCTGCCCGTGGCCGCGGTAGAGGTGGACGCCGGACGCCCTGACTTTAGCGGGACCATGCGCTGGTGGCGGGCCTTTGCCCGGCAAATGGGGCTGCACCACCACACCACGGAGAATGGGCTGATCCGGCGATTCGTGACGCTCGACCCAGGCCGTCCCTGCACCGAATTCCGGCGCGCGGAGTCGGAGCGCATCCTGCGCGCGCAACCGTACCTGACGAACGCCAGGGTCGAGACGCGGCGGGCTGGCGACAGCGTGATCGTGCACGTTTCCACCCAGGACGAGGTCGCCCTGGTGGCGGGCGCGCGGCTTCGGGGCGCCAGCATGCAGGCCCTGACGCTGGGCACACTCAACCTGTGGGGCGGGGGCACCCACGTGGAGGCCCGCTGGGAGGAGGGGCGCGTTCTGCGCGACGGTTTCGGCGGGAAAATCACCCACCACCAGTTGCTCGGCCGTCCGTACTCCCTGGTGCTGGAAGGGGAGCGGCGTCCGCTGGGCGAGTACTACACGCTGTCCCTCAGCCATCCCTTCATCACGGACCTGCAACGGGTGGCGTGGCATGCGGGGAATACCGTCAGCAAGAACTTCGCGTCGTACCGGCGCCCGGATCGCACGCAACTGCTTCAGCCGGTGGACCGCACCCTGTGGAACGTGGGGGGCATGGTGCGCATCGGTCCTCCACGCCGGCTCGTGCTGGTCGGCGGCATGATCCTGCACGAACGTCAGGTGCCGCACCACTCGTTCTCGATGTGGGATGCCAACGGCGGGCTGGTTCCGCCGCCGGAGACGAGCGGCGTGCGGCGGTACGGGATCTTTGATGCCACGAACGTCGCCGGCGTGCTGGGGATTCGCGCGCTGACCTTTCACCGCGTCTCTGGACTGGACGCGCTCCAGGCGGAGCAGGACGTTGCCACCGGTGCGCAGGTCGGCGCGATGCTGGGGCTGCGTCCATTCTTCGACACGCCGCTCAGCAACGGGTTTGGCCTCGTGGACGCGTACGCGGGCGCGCTGAGCGGACGCAGCTTCCTGGGCGCGCGCGTGGAACTGGAGACGCGGCTGGATCTGGACGAGACCGACTGGCGGCACCTGATCGGGAGCGGGCGCGCCGCGTGGTATTTCAAGGGCAGCGAGCGCTGGGTGTCCGAGCTTTCGGTGGAAGGGGCAGGGGCGTGGCGCACCATCCTGCCCTTTCAGATCGAGCTGGGGGACCGGTACGGCGGCGTGCGCGGCTACGCGCGCTCCTTCGAGCCCGGCGGGCAGCGCCTGCTGGCTCGGCTGGAGCAGCGGTGGGATGTGGCGCGATACCAGCGCACACGCGCCGCGATCGGGCTGGCGGCGTTCAGCGACGCGGGCCGGATGTGGGCGGGCGACGTTCCCTTCGGCATGAACACGCCGTTGCGCGTGAGCGCCGGGTTCGCCGTGCTTGCCGCGGTGCCGGCGCAGTCCCGCCGGACGATGCGCGCCGAGGTGGCGTTTCCCCTCGATCGCGGAATGGGCGCCCGGGCCGAGCTACGTTTCACGGTGCGGGAGCCGGCGCGTGGTTTCTGGTTCGAGCCGCCGCGGGTGCGGTGGGCTCGACTGGCGGCGGTGCCGGAACAGATTTTCAGCTGGCCATGATTTCGGGAGATCCCGGCCGGCGCTGCGCGCCGGTCGGCAGGACGCAGCGTACCGCTCTTCGCCCTCCGCTCCGATCGACATGCGATTACTACAGCTCTGGGTAGCCAGTGTGCTTCTCCTCTCGGCGTGCGAGAGCATCACGGAGCAGCCGGAGACCGTGGCGATGGGGGCGTCGCTTCAGGGGGTGACGGTGAAGCCGGATTCAGTCAGCACCACCGCCGCGGGGTCGTTCAGCGGAACGCTCAGCTCCGAGGAAACCTTCACGTATACGATCTCGTTCAGCGGCCTCACGAGCGCGGCCACCGGGGCGCACCTCCATGGTCCCGCCGACACCAGCGGCGTGGCGCCGATCCTCGTGGACCTCGCCAATCTTCCCGTGGGGAGCACCGGGACGATCGCGCTGGGCGCCGTCGTGGGAACGGGGGAGGGGCTGCTGGATCTCGCGCTGCCCGTGAACACGTTCCTATCGGGCGATTCGCTGCACGCGCTGTTACGCGCCGGCCGGGTGTACGTGGACGTGCACACGGCAAATCATGGGGCGGGGGAGATACGGGGGCAGCTGGGCAAGAACTAGCTCCTGATCAGTACCACCCCGAGACGTTCAGAGCCCGCCAGGCACAACCATATGGGACCTTGACGATGCCGCCGCGGGCCGCCATGTACGTGCGAGTTCGCCTGACGAGGGAAGCGCATGCGCCGCGTGATAGTGTATGGAGTGCTGACGATGCTCGCGACGGTGACGCGGCCCGGCGTGGCGCAACGAGTCGATTCGGCCTCGACGCGCGTCGTGATCGCCGGCCTGGTCGTGGACACGCGCGAGCGCCCCGTGGGGGACGCGCTGGTCTCGCTCCTGGACATCCGGCGGTCCGCCCGGACGGCGAGCGACGGGACGTTCCGCTTCGACAGCGTCTCGGTCGGTGAGTACGTGTTGCTGGTGCGGCGCGTCGGCTTCGAGCCCATCCAGACCAGGATCGCGGTCACCGCCGAACGGCGCGACATCCTGATACGACTCGTCCCCCTCCCGCACACACTCCCGCCTGTGCTGACTCGCGCCGCACGCATCGGCGTCGGCGGCGTCGTGCTGGACACCGACAACACGCCGGTGGCCGGTGTCGACGTGACGCTCAATGGCGGTCGGAAAGCCAGGACGGACGACGCAGGTCGCTTCTTCATCCGCACGCCGCCGGGGCGGTTCCTCCTGCAGGTGCGAGGCACGGGCTACGCAACCCAGATGATCGGCGTCGAGGTGCGCGGAGACAGTGGGCGGGAGGTCGCGGTGTGGATGGCGCGCACCCCGAGAAGCGCGGCGGCGCGTGACGCCGCGGTGATCGAGAGACTGCGCGCGCGCCTGCTCGCCCGCAATCCCGTCTGGTCGCGCCTCTTCACCCGCGAGGACATCAATCGCATCGGCTTCACGACGCTCGAGCAGATCGTCATCGCCGGCTCGGGACAGGCCATCGCGAACGCCTTTTCATTCGAAGGAGAATGCATGGCCACCGTGGACGGCCTCCATCGTTTGCCCGTGTGGGCGATTGACGCCGCCGACATCGAATTCGCGGAGGTCTACGGACGCCCTCCGCGCTCGCCGCGGCGCGGACGGCGAGGACTAGTGCAGGACCTGCCGGAGTGTCCGCCGGTCTACGTCTGGCTGCGACAATAGGAAACCGACGGCCGTCGTGACGGGTCAGGCGACGTTCGAGGTGCAGTGGCCGCACTTCGTGGCGTCGAGCGGGATGCGCATGCGGCAGAACTGGCATTCCTTCTCCGACGGGGCCGGGGGCGCCGACTCCTCGATCGTACGGACCCGATTGAAGCTCCTGACGATGAGGAACACCGAGAACGCGACGATGATGAAGGAGATCAGGCTGCCGATGAAGAGCCCGTAGTTGATGGTGGCGGCCCCGGCCGCCTTCGCCTCCTCGAGGGTGACATAGCTGCCGCCGGAGAGGTTGATGAACAGGTCGGTGAAATCCACGCCGCCGGTGAGGTGCCCGATTGGGGGCATCAGGACGTCGTTGACGAAGCTGTTCACCACCGAGACGAACGCGGCACCGATGACGATGCCGACGGCGAGGTCGAGGACGTTGCCGCGCTCGATGAACTTCCGGAACTCTCCGAGCATGATCCTGGTTCCTGGCTCCTAGTTCCTGGCTCCTAGTTCCTGGCTCCTAGTTCCTGGCTCCTAGTTCCTGGTTCCCAACCGTCAGTGCCCCGGCATGCCGGCTGCCTTGTACATCCCCGAGGCACGAACACGAGCGACGTCCGCCTCAGTGACCATGTCCGAGGCAGTATTGCCGAAGTTGCGGCGCACGTACGACAACACCGCGGCGACATCACTGTCCGAAAGCGACAACCCCGGCATCATGGCGTTGAAGGGAAGTCCGTTGACCGTGATCGGTCCCGAGAGACCGTGCAGCACGACGCCGATTGCGCGGTCCTTGTTCGCCATCAGGTAGTCGCTGTTCGCCAGCGGCGGAAACGCGACGGGAATCCCGGCCCCGTTGGGCTGGTGGCACGCGGCACAGGTGGTGGCGTAGACCTGCGCGCCCCGCGCCAGCAGGTCACTCGCCGACATGGCGCGTGTGGGCGCGGTCGCGGCGCCAGCGGGCACCGTCTGGATCGCACCGCCCTCGGGCTGGTACACGTGGTCCCACTGCTTGCCCGAGTAGACGGACGAGTCGGGCGGCCCGTCGACGACCAGCAATCCGAGTGCGCCCTTGTTGAACGCGCGGAAGATCGCGTGATCCACGAGGATGTACGTTCCGGGCACGTCCAGGCGCATCTCCACCATCGCGGCGCCACCCGCCGGCACGAGTGTCGTCTGCACGTTGTGCTGATTCGCGAGCGTCCCTGCCTCGGCGTACACGCGGTCGAAGATCTCGCCGATAACGTGGAAACTCGAGATGAGGTTGGGCCCGCCGTTGCCGATGAAGAGCCGTACGGTTTCGCCAACCGAGGCCTTGAGAGCGCTGTCCCCCGCGAGCGCTCCCACGCTGCCGTTGAAGACGACGTACTCGGGCGCCTCGCGAATGGCCTTCTCCATGTCGAAGGCCTGGAGCCCCGGTGCGCCGTGCGCGCCCGCGGTGTAGAACTCGCTCTGGAGCACGTAGAACTCGCGGTCCACGCTGGTGAGTCCTCCCTCGGGTTCCACCAGAATGAGTCCGTACATGCCGTTCGCGATGTGCATCCCCACGGGCGCCGTGGCGCAGTGGTAGATGTACAGCCCGGGGTTCACGGCTTTGAACGAAAAGACCGACGAGTGTCCCGGTGCGGTGAGCGAGGCCCCGGCGCCGCCGCCCGGTCCAGTGACCGCGTGCAGGTCGATGTTGTGCGGCATGGACGACGTCGGGTGGTTGTTGAGGTGGAACTCCACCTCGTCGCCCACGCGGACGCGCATCATCGGCCCAGGCACGGTGCCCCCGAACGTCCAGAACGTGTACTCCACGCCGTCCGCCAGTCGCTTCCGAAGCTCGCGCGTTTCGAGATTGACGACGAGTCGCCGGGGCGAGGTTCGCGTGATCGGCGGCGGAACATGAGGCGCCGACGCGAGCGCCAGGGTGTCCACCGCGAGACTGCCGCCCGATCCACCGCAAGCGGCCAGTGCGCCAACAGCGGCGGCGATGAGCGCGGGCGCTTGCCGCGCCAGGCGGAAGTGGCTGCGGGGAAGGTTTCTCATGTCGTCAAGTATCGTCCGCGCCCTCCGGTCCCTCAAGGTCGACGATTGTGTTCATCCGTTTCGACGCGCCGGAGCTCCGGCCTTCTTACCCTTCTTGCCCTTCTTCACGCGTTTCCTGATGGGCTTGATGTAATGAATCCGCGGCGCGGGGCCCACGGCTCCCGGCAGCGAGTACGCGAGCGCCACGATCCCACTCAGCGGGAGCGCCTTCTGGTCCGACAGCGTGAGCTTCGTCGCGGCGCCTGGCGGAAGGAGCGGGACGCCAGCGCCGAGGAGCACTGGCACGACCGCAACCTCCACGGTGTCCACGAGCCCTGCGTCGAGCAACGTGCGAAAAAGGGCGCCCCCGCCATAGAGCCAGATGTCGCGACCCGGCTGTGCCTTCAGCGCCGAGACGACGTCAGCCGGATCTTCGTTGACGATGCGGACGCCACGGTGCCTCGCCGCTGGCAGGGTCCGGGAGAAGACGACGACGTCGAGACCCGGCAGGGCGCCGTGCCCGCCCTGCGCCGTCAGAACCTCATGGGTCTTGCGGCCCATCACGGCCGTGTCGAACTCCTTGAACAGTGCGGCAAAGTCGATGGACGGGTCCATCACGATCCAGTCGTATTCACCGTTGGGCCCGGCGATGAAGCCGTCCAGGCTCACCGCGACCTGGTAGCGCAGTCGTCTTGTCATGATCGCGCGAACATACAGGAGGCGGGCGAATTCGCCACTTCGACGCGGGCGAATTCGCCACTTCCATGAACTCGGCACGAAAAGCGCGTTGAAAACCATACGATCATCGCCAACCGAGCTGATGCGACGACTTCCCCAGTTCATACGAGAGAACGCCGAAGCAATCCTGGTCGAGTGGGACGCGTTCGCCCTGACGCTGCCCATGGCGGCGACCATGGACATGGCCGCCCTCCGCGATCATGCCAGGGAGATGCTCGGAGTCATCGCGCGCGACCTGGAGACGGTGCAAACACCGGGAGAACAGGTAGATAAGGCCGAGGGCAAAGCGGATGCGGGCGAGAGCGGACCACCCTCCACCGCGGCGCAAGAGCACGGCGCGGCGCGGGCCGGGAGTGGATTCACGGTGGCGCAAATGCTTTCCGAGCTCCGGGCGCTGCGCGCAAGCGTCATCCGCCTCTGGACCAGGCAGCACGCCCAATTCACCGCGACGGACGTGGAGGACATCACCCGGTTCAACGAGGCGATCGATCAGGCGATCGCGGAGTCCGTCACCCAGTTCAGCGACGAGATCGTCCAGACGAAGGATCGCTTTCTCGCCATCCTCAGCCACGATCTCCGCAATCCGCTGGGGGCCATCATGATGTCGTCGAGCTTCATCATCGAGCGCGGCCAGCTCGGGGAGACGGACCGCGGCCTGGTCACCCGGATCGCCAGCAGCGCGCGACGGATGAACGAGATGGTGGGAGACGTCCTCGATTTCACCCGAACGAGGTTCGGTGGCGACGGCATTCCGATCGTGCGCGACGAGATGGACCTGCAGAAAACACTCCAGGACGTCGTGTTGGAAGTCGGCACTCGGTATCCCAAAAGCATCATACAGGTAGAGGCCGGCGGAGCGCTGAGCGGTCAGTGGGACTCCGCGCGACTGACGCAGGCGCTCACGAATCTCGTGTGCAACGCCGTCCAGCATGGGGCGGCGGCAACCCCGATCACGGTCGCGGCCCGCGGATCAGCCGACGACGCCGTGATCTCCGTGCACAATCAGGGTCCGGTGATTCCAGCGAAGGACATCGGCCAGATATTCAAAGTGGGCGTGCAGGCCGGGACCCCCAGTGCCAACGGCAATGGGCATCTCGGTCTCGGTCTCTTCATCGTGGAGCGGATCGTCGCCGCGCACGGGGGAACGATCGACGTGCAATCCGCCAGGGAGGAGGGCACGACCTTCACGGTCCACTTGCCGCGCGAGGCGGCGCGAGCAGCCGAGCAATTGCCATGATCGTGTTCCAGTTGCGGGTGGTCACGGGCGCGCCGTAGAGCTTGTCGATCCGCCCCAGGTGGCTGACGGCCTTCATCGTGCGCCGGTAGACGCCCAGTACGAAGCGCCCCTGCTGCCCCAGGACCTTCAGCTCCCATCCACCCGTCGCGGGAAAGCGGTGTGGCAGCGGGGACGACGGCTGACGGGCTTTCGCGAGGACGCTCACAAAGGGGACGAGGTTCGGGCCGGATGGCTCGCCGGCGAACGGACTGGAAGCCGCCAGGCGCAGGAGGTCACGGCCCGTGCAGATCATCACGTGCGTGTCGAATGGCATCCGGCGCGCCAGCTCCGCCCGGAGCCGTGCCTGGCTCACCTTGGCGCGGACCACGAACGTCCCCGCCGCGCCGACGTTCACCACGTCGAATGCGCGCAGCTGCTGCGTCAGCACGCTCGGACGAAAGATCCGGTGTCCACCCACGTTGACGCCCCTGAGGAAAACGACCAGTGCCATGCTCGCCGCCGATCCGTTAAGGGATGTTGTCGATTCATCCGGGCCGTCCTTCGCCAGACACCGTGCGTCCGGATCCATCATTTCCCGCCTCGGCTCCGAAGTGTATAGTAGAAGGCCGAAGGACACCCCTGCCCGGCCCGAGGCGCCCAATCCGCCCTCGGGAGCTCGAGGGGCTCATAACAGAGGCTCGGCACGGTCGGCGCGTGGTGAACCCCGGCACACGAGTGCAGAAGAGGTGTCAGGGCACTGCGAGGGCGCGGCCGGCGACCGCGAGGGAGCGGCCGGCCACCACCTGACAACCGTCAGGCGATTGGGTGACAACCTTCCGGCCACTGCATGACAGGCCGCAGGGCATTGGTCGACAACCTGTCGGGCACCGCGAGCATGCGGTCGGCGATTGGTCGACAGGCGTCAGGGCACTGGTCGACAACCGCAGGGCACTGCGAGCGCGGCGTCGGCGACTGCATGACCACCCGCCGGCCACTACATGACAGGCCGCAGGGCACTGGGTGACAACCCGCAGGCGATTGCGAGAGGCGCGCCGGCCGCTGCGAGACCCGCGCCGGCCACTGCGAGACCCGCGCCGGCCACTGCGAGACCCGCGCCGGCCATTGCGAGAAAACCCCGCAGCACTCTATCCGATTCCCGCGCCATCGCGTAGCGTATCGCACATCTGAACCCCGGGACAAGCCGAGGAACGCATGAAAACCGTGCTCACTGCCGTCCTGCTCGCCGCCGTTTTGCCGGCCATGGTTGCGGCGCAATCGCAGCAGTCACGCGCCCGCGACATGGGCGGCGGCCGGTGCGACCGCAACCCGCACAACTGCGCCGACGCGCCGAATCCCCTGCCTGCCCCGAACACGGTGTGGATCGAGGAGATGACCTGGATGGACGTGCGCGACGCCATCCAGGGCGGCAAGACCACCGTCATCATTCCCACCGGTGGCGTGGAGCCCAACGGACCCTGGCTCGTCACGGGGAAGCACAACTATGTGCTCCAGGTGAACTGCGACGCCATCGCGCGACGACTCGGCGATGCTCTCTGCGCGCCGATCATCAAGCTGGTGCCCGAGGGCGCCATCGAGCCCGCGACTGGACACATGCGCAGCCCCGGGACCATCAGCGTGCGGCAGGCGACCTTCCGCGCCACCCTCACCGACGTGGTGCACAGCCTGAAGCAGCATGGGTTCACGCGCATCATCCTCATCGGCGACAGCGGTGGCAACCAGTCGGGGCAGCGCGCCGTGGCCGATTCGCTCACGGCCATCTGGAACGGCAGCCCCATCGTCGCCCACATTCAGGAATACTATGACTATGCCAGCGTGTCCCGGCACATGGCAGGGCGCGGCATCCCGAACGACAGCACACGGAACGAGTACCTGCACGACGATGCGATCATCACCCTGAACATGTTCGCGGCGGACCCGCGCTCTGTGCGATACGACGAGCGCGTCACGATCGCGAAGGCCAGCATCAACGGCGTGTCCATCGCCGACCGGGAGAGGAACCAGGCGCTCGCGAAGGAGATCATCGCCTTCCGCGCGGCACACACGGTAGAGGCCATCCACAAGGCGATCGCGAACAAGGGCACGCTGCCCGCCCCGCCGCGGCAGCCGTAAGGAACTCATGCCTCCGTTCACCCCCACTCCGTTCATCTGGAAAGACGGCTCACTGGTGCCCTGGGAGTCGGCGCAGACGCACGTGAGCGCGCACGCGCTGCAGTACGGCACCGGCGTGTTCGAGGGGATGCGTGCGTACGAGACGCCCGACGGGGTCGCGATCTTTCGGCTGGACGACCACCTGCGGCGGCTCGCCGACTCCGCGTCATACTACGAGCTCACCATCCCGTACTCGCTCGATGAATTGCGCGCGGGCTCGCTCGACGTCGTTCGCGCGAACGGCCTGACGAACGCCTACCTGCGCCCGCTGGTATTCTTCGACTCGTACAGCTTCGCGGTCTGGCCGAAGGACTGTCCGGTGAGCGTCGCCATCATCGCCGTTCCCGGACGCGTCTACATCGACGGCGGCGATCGCGGCATTCGCGTCATGATCTCCAGTACCCGCCGCATCGATGCGTCCGTCCTGCCGCCGCACGTGAAGGCGTGCGGCCATTACACCAATTCCGTGCGCGCGGTGCAGGAAGCGATGCGCCACGGCTTCGACGAAGCCCTCCTGCTCAACAACCGCGGTGACGTCGCCGAGGGCTCGGGAGCGAACCTGTTCGTCGTGAAAGGCGACGCCCTGGTCACGAACGACCGCGACGCCTCGATCCTCCCCGGCATCACGCGCGACAGCGTGATCCGGATCGCGCGTGACCTCGGCGTTTCGGTCGAGATCCGGCCCCTCACGGTGAACGACGTGCGCACTGCGGACGAGCTGTTCTTCTGCGGCACCGCCGTGGAAGTGATGCCCATCCGGCAGGTGGATGACGCCGTCATCGGCGACGGCACACCGG
The DNA here is from genome assembly GCA_040902005.1 of Gemmatimonadaceae bacterium. Taxonomy (GTDB): domain Bacteria; phylum Gemmatimonadota; class Gemmatimonadetes; order Gemmatimonadales; family Gemmatimonadaceae; genus DASPMP01. The sequence goes on from JBBDYA010000070.1 coordinate 25,961, forward strand.
GCCCGGTCACCCGCCGGCTGCGGACGACGTATCAGGACGCCGTACACGGACGGCTGACGCAGTACCATGACTGGCTCGCGCCCGTTCCCTCGCCCGGAGCCGTCGCGCAGGCTGCCGTCCCCAGCTGATCATGCCCATCCACGAATATTCCTGCTCCGCCTGCGGCCACGAGTTCGAGAAGCTCGTGCGCCGCGACGCGACCACGGCGCCGTCCTGTGCATCCTGCGGCGACCCGCGCGTCGAGCGCCTCTTCTCGCTGCCGAACGTGTCCTCGACCACCACGAAGGGAAAGGCGATGCGCGCCGCGAAGAAGCGCGACCAGGCGCAGGCCACGGATCGGGTACAGGCCCAGATTGCGTACGAGAAAAGCCATGATGACTAGAGCGTTTGTACTACTCGTGCTTGGCGCCGCCACCGTGGCTGCGCAGCAGCAACAGGGCGGGGGAAATCCGCTTCGCGTGGACGACGTCGCCACCTACGCCCGCGTGCATGTCGCGATCGTCGCCGCGCGCGACTCGGCCAACGCCAGGCTTGCGCGCCCGGCGAACAAGACCGCGAAGGCGCAGCGCGAGCACCAGGACAGCCTGCGCGCGCAGATCGCGGAGATCCTGCATCACGGCGGAATGACCGACGCGGAATACCAGCGGCGGACGTTCCTGGTGAGCAGCGATACCGTCACGCGGCGGATCTACGACAGCGTAGTCGTCGTGCTCACTGGCACCCCCCTGCCGGGGCAGGTCGTGCGCGGGATGACGTTCCAGTTGCCTCCCGGCAGGGCCGGCGTGCACGTCGGCCACGTCCTCAACGGCTACGAAGACACGCCGGGGCTCCAGGGGCTGCTGCCCGTCGCGATGGCGGAGGCGCGCGTCGCCACGCAGCATGCGACGCTGGCCACGCGCCAGCCCGAGAACCTCCAGTACATGAAGACCCACAGCGAGCACGTGATGCACGCGCTCGATCCGTCCACGGTGCCGCAACTGATGGCGCCCGGCCAGGGCTATGGCCTGAAGAAGGCGGTGGCCGCCATTTCGGAGCACATCGAGCTGGCCGCGAAGGAATCGGACGCCACCGCGAACGTGGTCGCGCACGCGCGTCACGTGGTGATGTCGGTGAAGAACACGCAATCACGCGCGGATCAGATGCTCGCGCTCGCGGCTCAGGTGCTGACGGCGACGTTGCCGGCAGAAGCGGCGAAGCTGGTGAGTCAGCTGGCGTCGCTGGGCGAACAGCTCGCCGCAGGCGCCGACGCCAATGGCGACGGCCGCATCACCTTCGAGCTGAACGAAGGCGGGATGCAGCACGTGGACCAGCACGTGAAGTTCATGCTGCCGCCGCGCCCCTGACCGCGCACCCCTGACCGCGCGGGGCGAGCGGCGGTGGTCAGCAGGACACGCAGCGGTGGCTGTTCTTCGCGCCGAGCTTCTCGAGCAGGGCGATCGTTTCCGGGAAGGGCCTGAGCCGCTGCACGGGGCCGTTGGCCATGTCCACCGTTGTCCTGAAGTTGCGCGACACCGCGCGTGGGTCCGCGCCCCGTTCAACGAGGTAGAGAATCATCTCGTTGTCGCCGCGCGATGCGGCATGGTGCAGCGGGGTCATGCCGTTGGCGTCGCGCTGATTCACGTCCGCCTTGAGCTCCTCCACGAGATACCGGATGGCGGGCATCCAGCCCTCCGGTACATGCCGGTGCGAGTTGCCCGCGAATCCGTTCCCGTAGCCCACGCCGGCCGCGGCGTGGATGGGATGGACGCCAACGCCCGGGGGAACCGCGCGCGCAGCGGAATCGATCTCCGGAGTCGCCGCAACGAGTGCCGGTCCGCGGCCACCGCCACCTCTGCCACCAGCCGCGCCCTCGGCGCCGCCGGCGCTACCAGCGCGCGGCGTGCGCTGCGACGGCAGCGCCGGATCGGCGCCATGTTTCACGAGCAGGCGCATGGCGTCCACGTCCAGCGCGTACGCCGCGCGCCAGAATGCCGTGGACCCCTCGAGGTTCTCCAGTCCGCAGTTGCCGCTGCCGCAGTTGTTGTACGCGAAATACCAGAGGTGCTGCCGGATGCGCACATTCGGGTCGGCGCCCGCGGCGAGGAGCGCGGTCATCAGTTCGAGGTGCGTCGTCTGCTGGAACTCCACTGCGTTCGGCTGCGGGTAGCGCGAGCGCGGCCGCCACTGCGCATTGACCACGGCGTACAGCGGGGTCGCGCCTGCGGTGCTTCCCAGGTTGGGATTCGCGCCGCGCTGCACCAGCGTCAGGGCGACGTCGAAGTGGCCGTTGATCGACGCGAGCAGGAGCGGGGTGGTGCTGTCCACGTGCGAGCGCGCGTCGATCCGCGCGCCGGCGTCCAGCAAGGCGATCGCCGCCGCGCGATTCCCCTGACGCACCGCGTGGTGCAGCGCGGTCAGCCCGCCCACGCCGCCGCCGGACGCGGCGAACCCGGGCACGCCCCCAATGATCGTGTCGACATCCACCTGCACCGGGCCACGGG
>JBBDYA010000071.1:0-4178 GCA_040902005.1 Gemmatimonadaceae bacterium
ATTGAGACTGTCTCGCGCCACGCGGCACACCGCGCTCCAGCCTCCATTCTTCAGACGTTCCCTTGCAAGATAGAGCGATTCCAGCGGAACTCCTGACCGCCGTCCCCGACCGGTTCGCGCGCCTGCGGATGCGCTGGCTGGTGCTTTGGCCCATTCTGGGCGGCATCGCGGTCGTCGTCGTCGCGCTCATGCCGCCGCGGTCGAGCTTCGGCGCCACGGTCGGCGCGGCGCTCTCGCTGGTGTACGCGATCCTGCTGCTCGCCGCGCTCATGGCGTGCAGGGCGGCCGGGCTCGCGCCGGCGGACGTGGTGGGCCCCGCGCCGCGGGACGCGCGGCCCTGGCTCACCGCCGCGCTCCTCGGCCCACTGGTACTGGCCTTCTCGGCCGCGAGTCTGTGGGCAACGATCTACCTCGCGGGAATGGTGGCGCCCGGGTGGGCGGAGGCGCAGTTGTCCGAGGAACAGGATCCGGCGGGGTTGCTCGATCGACTGGGGACCGGGTCGCGGGTACTGCTGGGGTTCATCGTGGTCGTGTTCGCGCCGGTGGTGGAGGAGTTCGTCTTTCGCGGGATGCTGATGCGGAAGTGGATGGCGTCGCGCGGCCTCTGGACCGGCCTGATCGGCAGCGCGCTGGTGTTCTCGCTCATGCATCCGCCGAACTGGATCGGCTCCTTCATGTTCGGCCTGGTCGCCGGCATCCTGTACCTGTGGAGCGGCTCGCTGCTGCTGGCCATCCTGGTGCACGTGATCAACAACGGAGTGGTGGCGCTGGTGCTGCTCGCGCAGCGCGCGTTTCCGCCGGAGGCGCAGCCGACACCCACCACCGCGGAATTCCAGGCGACGTGGATAGCGCCGTCGATCATGCTCGTGATGATCGGCGCGCTGCTCGCGTCGGTCGCCTGGCCGCTGCTGCGCGAGGTGCGCGTCCGCTTCCGGTAGGTGGACAGTCCTCGAGGGTCAGTGACGCGATGGACGTCCTACCGCCCGGGCCCAAGCACCGTGTTGACCTCGTTCGTGATGGTGTCGAGCTCCCTGCGCAACACGGCGTGACGCTCGATCACGTCGCGGCCGACTTTCTGCTCCGACCGGTTCGCGAGGCTGAAGAGGTACGTGATGTGGGTCTGGAGCTCCGGCTTGCTGTACCGGATGGACGGCGTGATCAGCCGTGACTCGAGCGCGGACACGGCGCGCAGCGTGTCGGCCGCCGCGCCGGTCCCACTGGCCAGGCGCGTTTTCGCGGAGCGCACGCGTGCCACCAGCCGGTTGGCGTCACTCACCAGATCGCGGATACGCATCGCGACCTCGAACTGCTCCTGGAGGTCCGCCTGGGTCAGGCCGTCCGCTGCGTTGCGCGGATCCACCCGCACCACCAGCGGCTGCGTCGCCGAATAGTTCCCCGACGTGAGTCGCACCGTGTACGTCCCCGGCACGGCGGTTGGTCCCGCGCCGGCGGGTGCGCGCGCGGAGGCGTTCCACGGTCCGGGATAGCGCAGGTCCCACGTGAAGCGATTGACGCCGGTGTTGGTCGTCACGCGCGGACCGCCCGGTGGAAACTGTGGGCGCATGTCCTCCTCGGGACTTCGCGGCTCCGCCACGCCGGCGCCCTGCGCGGGCCCGCTCGTGAACGAGCGAATCACGGTGCCGCGCGGGTCGAGAATGTCGATCGTGACCGCGCGCGGCGCGGCCAGCCAGTAGTCGATCTGCGCGCCCGGCGCCGGATAGTCCGGTGCGGCGGCGCCCAGTGAGCCGCGGCCGGTCGAATAGCGGAAGCGATAGGCGTCCGCGGGCTGGTAGAGAAACGCGGCCGACGACGCGACGCGCGGTGTGGTCTGATGCAGCGGCGTGAGGTTGTACATGATCCAGTACCCGCGTCCCTGCGTCGCGACGACCAGGTCCTGCCGGTGCACCTTGATGTCGTTGATCGGCAGCACCGGCATGTTCTGCTGGAACCGGTGCCAACGCGCTCCGTTGTCGAAGGACGCGTACATGCCGAACTCCGTGCCCGCGTACAGCAGTCCGGCGCGGTCCGGATCCTCCCGCACGACGCGCGCGGGGGTGTCACCCGGGATGCCGGTCACGATCTTCGTCCAGCTGCGACCGTAGTCGTCCGTTCTATAGATGTACGGCGCGAAGTCCCCCAGGAGGTAGCGGTGCACGGCATAGTAGGCCGAGCCGCGTCGGTGCGGCGACGGGTTGATGGTCGTGATCCGCCCACCGGCGGGGAGATCGCGCGGGGTGATGTTCGTCCACGTCGTTCCGTTGTCGCGCGTCACGTGGAACAGCCCGTCGTTCGAGCCGGTCCAGATCACGCCGGCCTCCAGCGGGGACTCCTCGATCGCGTACAGCGTGCTGTAGACCTCCTCGCCGGTGGCGTCGATGGTGATCGGCTCGCCGCTGGACCGCTGCTGTCGCTCCGGCGGGTTCCAGGTGAGGTCCGGACTGATGCGCTCCCACGTGACGCCTTCGTCGCGCGTGCGGTGCACGTACTGCGACCCGTAGTACAGGACACCCGCGTTGTGCGGCGAAATCTCCATCGGCGACACGCGCTGAAAGCGCAGGACGAGATCCTTCCCGGGGTTGCCGTAGAGTGACTGCGCGCCGATCCAGTAGTGCTGCTCATTGCCGGTGCGCAGGCTCATGCGTGAATACTGTCCCTTGCAGGATCCGTAAACCGTGTCCGGGTTGGTGGGGTGCGGGATCACCGGGCCCGTTTCGCACCCCGGACCGGTGCGCCATTCCCAGCCGTCGTCACTGTTGAGCGGACGACTCGGCAGGATGATCGTCGAGTTGTCCTGCTGCGCCCCATAGAGCCGGTACGGAAACTGGTTGTCGAGGTACACCTGGTACATCTCGGCGGTCGGCTGGTTGTACTGCGTGCTCCAGGTCTGCCCGCCGTCCAGCGACACGTTGGCACCCCCGTCGTTGGCCTGCACCATGACGTTCGCGTCGCCCGGGTTGATCCACAGGTCGTGGTTGTCGGAGTGCGGCGTGCGCACGGGCCGGAAGGTGCGCCCCGCGTCCACCGACTTGTAGAAACCCTCAGCCGCGGCATAGACGATGTCGGCGTTCGTAGGATCCGCGGTGAGCGTCGTGTAGTAGAACGGACGCTGGATGAGCTGCGGCATCGCGGAGGTCCGCGTCCACGTGGCGCCCACGTCGTCGGAGCGGTACATGCCGCCGCCGGGCGCGGCCTCGTACAGCAGGTACAACCGGTTCGGGTTCGCGTTGGTGACGCCGATGTTCCCCTTCCCGATCAGGCCGGTGGGGAGTCCGCCGGCGAGTTTCGTCCAGCCATCGCCTCCGTTGGTGGACTTGTAGATCCCGCCCTCGTGCGCGCCGGAGATGATCGTCCACGGCTTGCGTTCGGCGCGCGACATCACCGCGAAGATCGTGTTCGGATTCCCGGGCTGTAGCTCGAGATCCGCGGCGCCGGTGCTGTCGCTCACGTGCAGGATGCGCTGCCAGCTGCGGCCGCCGTCCCGCGTGCGGAACACGCCGCGCTCGGGATTGTTGCGGAACATGTTGCCGTTCGCGGCGACGTAGACCACGTTCGGGTCCGTGGGGTGGATGCGGACCGATCCGATCTGTCCCACGTCGCGCAGGCCGGCGAAAGTCCACGTCTGTCCGGCGTCGGTGGATTTGTAGACCCCGCGCCCCGTGCTGACATTGCTGCGCAAGCCGTCCGATCCAGTGCCAACGTAGATGACGTTCGGGTTCGAGAGCGAGACGGCGATGTCACCGATGGACCCCACCGGGATGCCGCCGTCGGCAATGGGCGACCAGGTGTTGCCCGCGTCGGTCGTGCGAAAGACGCCGCCGCTCGCGACGCCCATGTAGAAGGTGTGCGGCTGCGTGGGCACGCCGGTGACGGCGGTCACGCGCCCGCCGCGGTTCGGACCGACCGATCGGTATTCCATGCCGCGCAGGGCGGCGCTGTCCTGTGCGCTCACCTCGGCCGTGGCGAGCAGTGCGAGGGCGGCGATGATGCCGCGTGTGGTGAGTGGGGTCATGGGCGAAATGTGGCATCTCGCGCGCGCGGTGGCGAGTCGGGCCGGGACGCGGTCGCGTCCGGCAATGGCGCGAGTGGCGCGAGTGCCCCACGGCGACCGCCGGCACCGGTGGGACGCACGGGCGACGGGTCTCCGAAGCGCGGGCTGTGTCAATACTGGCAAGCGCCCT
>JBBDYA010000072.1:0-26740 GCA_040902005.1 Gemmatimonadaceae bacterium
CGTACTGGTACCATCCGCACCCGCACCACCGAACCGGGGTGCAGGTGTACCGCGGACTCGCCGGTGTATTGATCGTCTCGGACGACGAAGAGGCCGCCGCGGGACTGCCGTCCGGCGCGCAGGAACTGGTGTGCGTCCTTCAGGATCGCGCGTTCACGGCGGAGAACCAGCTCGCGTATCCTGAGGACATGATGACGCAGCGCCTCGGCTTCCTCGGCCAGCGCGCGCTCGTGAACGGTCGTGAGCATCCGCGGGTACGGGTCGGCACGCGCGCGTATCGCCTCCGCCTGCTCAACGCGTCGAGCTCGCGCGTGTACAGTCTCGTGTGGAGCGACGGTACGCCGATGACCGTGATCGGCAGCGACGGCGGCTTGCTCGAACGTCCGGTCCAGCAGCGTGCGGTCACTCTCGCGCCGGCGCAGCGCGTCGACGTGATCGTCAACTTCAGCGGGCGGACCGTCGGGTCGACGGTGGAATTGCGGAGCGCACCGTTTCCTGCGGCCGAGGTCGCTCCGTTGAGCGGTGGAATGGGCGGTGGCGGCATGGGACGCGGTCGCAGTGCGGCGGCCGAAGTGCCGCTGGGCGCCCCGCTCACCCTCATGACATTCGAAGTCGCACGGCGCGAGACAGAACGCTTTGTACTCCCGGAACGGTTGTCGACCTTCGATGCGGCGTGGAGTGCGGGGCCGGATCTTCCAACGCGGCGCATCGAGCTGTCGTTCGCGGCCGGCCAATGGCTGCTCGCGGGACGGACGTTCGACATGACGGATGTTGCGCGCGAAGAGATCGTGCGCGCGGGCGGAACCCAGCTATGGGAAGTGGCGAACGTGGGCGGGATGATGGGCACGCCCATGGCCCATCCGCTCCATGTGCACGGACCGCAGTTCCGCGTGCTGTCGCGCACGCGCGCCGGCGGTGGGCCAACGCCCGCCGTCGCCGACGGACGTGTCGATGCCGGCTGGATGGATACGGTGCTCGTGCTGCCCAACGAGACCGCGCGCCTGCACGTGCGTTTCACACGGCACCCCGGTCTCTACCTCTACCATTGCCACATTCTCGAGCACGAGGACCTTGGAATGATGCGCAACTTGCGCGTAGTGTCCGAGTGACGGCCGTCCGAAGGTGATGGTCGTCGCAAGCCGTTGCAGCGGCGCAGTCAGCGACCACGGCCTTGAGACTTCCTAGCGCCGCTACCGGCCTGTGGCACCGCAGGACGACGGTCATCGCGGCGCTTTCGGTCGCGGCGATTCTCCTGCATCTGCTGCTCCGCTTCGCCTTCGACGCGACTCCGCGCACGTACCAGGTTCCCTTGCTGGTTACGATCGCTCTCGGCGGCGTGCCGCTCGTCTATGACCTGCTTCGGAAGCTGCTGAAGCGGGAGTTCGGGTCCGATCTGTTGGGCGGAATTGCCATCGTGACGTCTGTCCTGCTGGGCGAGTACCTGGCCGGCTCCATCATCGTGTTGATGCTTTCTGGAGGTGAGGCGTTGGAGAGCTACGCGTTGCGCAGCGCCTCTTCGGTGCTGGCCGCGCTGGCCAAACGGATGCCTTCGACCGCCCACCGGAAGCGCGGAGCAGAAATGCTCGACGTGGCGCTGGAGGAGATTGCGGTGGACGACACGCTCGTGATCTATCCGCATGAGATTTGTCCCGCCGATGGCGTGGTGATCGAGGGCCACGGGGTGATGGATGAATCGTATCTGACGGGCGAGCCGTTCCAGATTACCAAGACCTCCGGCTCGACGGTCATCTCGGGCGCCATCAACGGCGAGTCGGCCCTGACTATTCGCACGACCCAGCGTGCGGCCGATTCGCGCTATGCGAAGATCATGGAAGTCATGCGCGAGTCGCAGGCCACGCGACCGCAGTTGCGGCGTCTGGGCGATCGCCTGGGAGCGATCTACACTCCTGTGGCAGTGACGGTCGCCATCCTCGCGTGGGCCATCAGCGGAGATCCGATCCGCTTTCTCGCGGTGCTGGTGATCGCCACACCGTGCCCGCTCCTCATCGCGATCCCAATCGCCATCATCGGTTCGATTTCCCTCTGTGCCCGCCGGGCGATCATCGTCAAGAGTCCCGTCGTGCTCGAGCGGATCGCCGAATGCCGCACCGCGATTTTCGACAAGACTGGTACGCTGACCTATGGCGAGCCGACGCTGACGGAGCAGCTCGTTGCGCCGGGATTCAACCAGAAGGAAGTGCTGACACTCGTGGCGAGTCTGGAGCGCTATTCCAAGCACCCGCTGGCCCGAGCCATCCTCGTGGCGGCGAAGGAGGATGCGCTCCAACTCCCGGAGGCCACCGAGGTCAACGAACAGCCCGGCCACGGGCTGCGCGGAGTCGTCTCCGGTCGTCAACTGCAGATCACGAGCCGCGGCAAGCTCGCGGCGGAAAAGATCGCGGGCGCCGATCAGCTTCCACCGGTCGCGGGAGGCCTCGAGTGCGTGGTGGCGATTGACCAGCGATACGCGGCGGCCCTGCGTTTTCGTGATGCGCCGCGCGCGGAGAGCCGCTCGTTTGTGAGCCACCTCGGACCGAAGCATCAATTCTCGCGCGTGATGATCGTGTCGGGAGATCGCGAGTCGGAGGTGCGCTACCTCGCCGAGCAGGTAGGCATTACCGAGATCTACGCCGAGAAGAGTCCCGAGGAAAAACTTGCCATCGTCCGCACGGAGACCGCCGCCGCCCGGACCCTGTACGTGGGCGACGGCATCAATGACGCCCCGGCCATGATGGCCGCCACGGTCGGGATGTCGATCGGACAGAACAGCGACGTGACCGCGGAAGCGGCTGGTGTCGTGGTGATGGACAATTCCCTCAGGAAGGTGGACGAGTTCATGCACATCAGCCGCCGGATGCGATCCATCGCGCTCCAGAGCGCGGTGGGTGGCATGGCGCTGAGCCTCATCGGGATGGGCTTCGCAGCGACCGGTTATCTGAGTCCGGTGAGCGGCGCCATCGCGCAGGAGGTCATCGACGTGGCGGCCGTGCTGAACGCATTGCGAGCCGCATTCCCGCCCAGAGTCATCCATGATATGACGCCTGCGTGAAGCCCGACGCCGAGCAGCCCGGGCGCGAGGCCTGGCACAACCGGTCTGTTGAGGACGCGCTCGCGCAGACGGGTTCCTCAGCGGCCGGTCTGTCGGCCGAGGACGCCGCGCGGCGTCTCGCGGCTGACGGACCGAACGAACTGAAGGAGGGCAAGCGCATCAGCCCTCTTCAGATTCTCATCAGCCAGTTCAAGAGCCTCTTCATCTGGATTCTTCTCGCAGCCGGCGTGACGTCCGTGGTGCTGGGCGACGTACTGGACGCCATCGCCATCTTCGCGATCGTCGTCCTCAATGGCGTCATCGGCTTCTTCCAGGAGTTCAAGGCGGAGAAGTCCATCGCGGCGCTTAAGAAGATGACCGCGGCGCAGGCCAAGGTGCGACGCGACGGGCAGGTCGTTCTGAGCCCCGCGACAGGCATCGTCGCCGGCGACATCCTCGTGCTCGAATCCGGCGACCTGATCGCGGCTGATGCCCGGCTCACGGAAGTGGCCTCGCTCACATGCATCGAGTCGGCCCTGACCGGCGAGTCAGAGGCCGTGCTGAAGCAGGTCGTTGCCCTGACCGAGCGCGACGTCCCGCTCGGCGACCGCGACAACATGGTGTTCATGGGCACGAGCGTGACGGCCGGCACGGGACGGGCCGTCGTCGTGGGAACGGCGATGAAATCGGAGCTGGGACGCATCGCGGGCTCGCTCGAAGGCGCGGACGCGGAAAAGGGAACGCCGCTCCAACAAAAACTCGATTCTGTGGGACGTATTCTTGTCTGGGCTGCGTTAGGCATCGTCGGGCTGCTGTTCGGGCTGGGGCTGCTTCGTGGGACGCCCCTCGCCGAATTGCTCATGACGTCGATCAGTCTCGCTGTGGCCGCCGTCCCGGAAGGGCTTCCCGCGGTGGTCACGGTGGCGCTGTCGCTTGGCGTGCTCCGCATGGCGCGCCGCCGCGTGCTCGTGCGCAAGCTGGCCGCGGTGGAGACGCTGGGTTCAACAAGCGTCATCTGTACGGACAAAACCGGCACGTTGACCGTCGGCGAGATGACTGTGCGCACGCTCTACGTCGCGGGCCAGAGCTACGAGGTCACTGGCGAAGGCTACGGGCCGGACGGTGAAGTCCGGATCGACGGCGGGAAGGCCAAAGGATCGCACGCCGCGCCATTACTCGAACTCGCGACCGTAATCCTTGGTTGCAACAACGCGCATCTGGTCCAGGAAGACGGAGCATGGAAGGTGGTCGGCGATCCCACCGAGGGAGCCTTGCTGGCGGCCGGTTCCAAGGCGGGCGGACAGCGGGATCGCATCGAGAAGGAGCAGCCAAAGCAGCACGAGATACCGTTCGACTCCGACCGCAAACGAAGCACGGTGATCCGCCGGATGCCGGACGAGAAGCTCCGGGCGTATGTCAACGGCGCGCCCGGCGCGTTGCTCCAGCGCTGCACACTCATGTATACCACCTCGGGTGTGCGCCCACTGACGGAACAGGACCGGGAGCGCATTCTGGCGCAAACGTCCGGGATGGCGAAGCAGGCGCTGCGCGTGCTCGCGTCCGCGTATCGCGACCTGCTCGACACCTCATCCGCCGGCTTTACCGTGGACGCCGTTGAGCGCGATCTTGTCTTTGTCGGGCTGACGGGGATGTATGACCCGCCCCGAGCCGAGAGCAAAGACGCGATCGCGAAGTGTCGCGCCGCGGGCATTCGTGTGGTGATGATTACCGGCGACCATCCGCACACGGCCGCGGCGATCGCCGACGAACTTGGCATCGCGGCGGGCGCCGTTACCGTCACGGGCACGGAGCTGGACACGACCTCCGACGAAGAGCTTCGGCGGCGCGCGCCTGACGTAGCCGTGTATGCCCGTGTCACCGCCGATCAGAAGCTGCGGATCATTCGGGCGTTGAAAGCCAATGACGCCGTCGTGGCCATGACTGGCGATGGAGTGAACGATGCCCCTGCGATCAAGGGGGCGGACATCGGTATCGCCATGGGGAAATCGGGCACGGAAGTGACGAAGCAGGCAGCGGACATGATCATCACGGACGACAACTTCGCGACGATCGTGTCTGCCGTTGAAGAGGGCCGGGGCATTTACGACAACATCCGCAAAACGCTCCAATACCTGCTCGCCGGCAACACCGGTGAGCTGCTGTTCATGACGATCGCGGTCGTGGCGGGCTTACCCTCACCTCTGCTACCCATTCACCTGCTGTGGATCAACCTGGTCACCGATGGCTTGCCCGCGCTCTGCCTCGCGGCTGACCCCACCGATCCCGACGTGATGAAACGCCGCCCGCGCCCGCGTTCGGAGCGCATCACCGACCGACGCTTTGTCGGCACGATGTTCCTGACCGGCTCCCTCACCGCAGGCATCGCGTTCGCGGTGTACCTCTATGCCTTGAAGAATGGCACAACGGAAACGGCCCGCTCATACGCTTTTACCGTGCTGGTTTTTGCCGAGCTCCTGCGGTCCTTTGGCGCGCGCAGCGCCATCACGCCAGTCTGGCGAATCTCGCTGCTCACCAACATGAGCCTCGTCATCGTAGTTACTCTCTCGCTCGCGTTTCAGGTGTGGAGTGCACGCAATGCGACTCTGGGCGGCTTTCTGCGGACGTCGCCCATTTCACTTGCCTATTGCTTCCTGCTTCTGGCAGCAGGCGCTGTTCCGCTGGCTTTGCTCGAAGTGGTGAAAGTCGTGCGGAATGCGCGTGCCCGCTCCGTGGGTCACGAGAGAGGATCTACACCTGAGGGGGCGTGATCGCCCGAGTTGCAATGGTAGCCCGCAGCGTCAGGTCGAAGACCGGATAAATGTCGAGCGGATAGTAGGAGAGCTTGGCCTGGCGCAGGCCCGGACGGTTCAGGTCCTCTTCGCGGTTGATCAAGTGGTATCCAGCCGCCGCGATCATGCGGGAAGTCTCGCGATTGATCATCTGGTAGAGACCCTTGAAGGTCCGCAACGCCTTCTCGAAATGGACCGCGGCGGTATCGAGGTTCTGCCGCTCGAAGATGGAGAACGCTACCGGCCGCCCGGCGATGCGGATCATGAGCCCGTTCTGCTCCAGCTCGTCGAAGTGCGTCATCGTGAAGGTCAGCGCCTTCAACTCGGAGACCAGGGATGGGTCGTCAGGGGAAAGCCCATCGCCGTGGGCTACCTCCAGCAGCACGTCGCGGCACACCGGGCCGCACGCAGCGTCGAGCGGCGCCGCGTCCCAGTCCGGATGCAGGTCCAGAAACTGCGCGATCAGGTTGCGCTTCTTCGCGTAACGGCCGCCGGGCAGGTCGGCCAGGTCGTGAGCGAGGTAGACATAGTTGGCGCCGCCGCGATCTTCTTCTGCCGTGAAATGCGCGCTGAAGGTCGGGTTCTTCTCGATGTAGTCCTTGCTCACATAGATCATCTGCATCTGGTACGAGAGCTTTCTCGCGTCCGCGACTAATTCCTCGCAGCACGCCGCCGTCGGCACGCCGATTGGCTGCAACAGATGCCGCTCTCCGACGCGCTCGTGCGGGGTTCGGGAGAGCAGCAGACACTCCGGTCCCACACGGGCCCACATCACTCCGTACGGCTCGGCCCAGGCGGCCAGAGATGCGAAGGTGTATCCGGAGGCGCGCTGCGGGTAGCGTCGGAGGTAATCCTGGAGCACCGCCTGGTCTTGAAGGCGCACGGCCTGGAAGGGGTGACCGAGAAAGATCAGTGTGTCGCTCATGGCTGCGTGTCGCGGCGAGGCGCACACGCGTCGTCCAGGCGGGTGGTCTCGACCTGGATGGTCGGATGGGTGATCTCGAAGCGGTCACGAAGGGCGCGGGCGGCAGCTTCGAAGAAGGGGGTTCCCGGATACCCGGCGGGCATTACCAGGTGCGCGGTGAGGGCGACCCCCGACGTGCTCGTCGCCCAGACGTGGAGATCATGCACGGTCTCCACGCCCGGAAGGGAGCGCAGGTACGAGTCCACCTGCGGGAGCTCGATGGCGTCCGGGACGCCGTCGAGCATGAGGTGGAGTGACTGTCGGAATAGAGACCATGCTCCGATCACGATCACACCCGCGATTACCAGGCTGGTCACGGGGTCGAGCCACGACCATCCGGTGCGGAGATACAGAAAGCCGGCGGCGACCACACCGAGTGAAACCAGGGCGTCGGCCGCCATGTGGAGAAACGCGCCGCGGATGTTGAGGTCTCGCTGCCCGGACCGGAAGAGGAGCGCGGTCGCGGCGTTCACGACCACACCCACCGCGGCCACCATCATGACCGTGCCGCCCTCAACCGCGACTGGCGCACGCAGCCGGTGCAGTGCCTCCCAGATCAACGCGCCCATCGCGATCATGAGCAGCAAGGCGTTGGCGAAGCTCGCCAGGATCGATGCCCGCTGCCATCCATACGTGTGGCGGAGGTTGGGGCGAAGGCCAGCGGCGAACACGCCGCCCCAGGCGAGGACCAGCCCCGCGACGTCGATCAGGTTGTGACCTGCGTCGGCGAGCAGGGCGAGGGAGTGGACGCGCCAGCCCTGGAACGCCTCGAACAGAACGAAGCCGACGTTCATCGCGATCGCCAGCGCGAACGTGCGGCCAAACGTGGCCGGCCCGTGGTCGTGCGCGGAAGTCACGGGACCCTGCCTGCGGTCGAGGCGGAGCTTCCGCGTGCGTCGAGCTGGTCTGCGTTCACATCGACCGTGAACTTGTGAGCCACTATGCCGCCTCTGCTTGCTTGAACTGCATCGCTGGCAAGTTCAACACCATACCCACACATGCATCGGCGGCTCTATTCCTTCTTTGGCCGTGCCCGAGTGAATCGCCGCACCGGTGCGGTAGTTCACGCCGTAGCCGATCAGCGGCAAGCCGTAGTTGAGGCCAGGACGGAGGAGGTTGAGCTCATCGCCCCCCTGTGGACCGTGCTCGTGCAGCCACACGTCCCCCGTCGTGGGATGAACAGCAAGTCCCTGGGCATTCCTGTGGCCGTAGGTCCAGATCTCGGGAAGGGCGCCGGCGCGGCCGACGAAGGGATGGTCTGCGCGGAACGCGTCCGTCGTCGTGGAGGCGGACCGTCGTACCGTTGTGGTTCGACAGATCCTGAGCGGGGTGTGCGGCGAGTAAATGGTATAGAGCCGCAGCGGAGCGGTCTTCGACGCATTGAGAACATTGTGGTACATCCCGGCGGGGACCACGACTGCATCCCCGTCGCGCGCCATGTGCTCCTTCCCGCTCAACACAAACTCTCCCTCTCCCTGCTCGACGCGGAAGAATTGATCGACAGCCGGATGCATCTCCTTGCCGATCTCTTCGCCGGGCTGCAGGCACATCACGACGAGCTGGCTATGCGGGCCCGTGAATGGCACCTGGCGGAAATAGGCGTTTTTCAGGGTCTGCGTCTCAATCGGGCCGACGTATCCGGTCATTGCGGTGGACTCCCTCTGTGGCCTGTGGTGTCGATCTTGTGGCGTAGTTGCGCTCGCGCGTTACGCCGCTTGCGGCGCGTAGCCGGCGG
The DNA here is from genome assembly GCA_040902005.1 of Gemmatimonadaceae bacterium. Lineage (GTDB taxonomy): Bacteria > Gemmatimonadota > Gemmatimonadetes > Gemmatimonadales > Gemmatimonadaceae > DASPMP01. Next base: position 8,517 of record JBBDYA010000072.1, read on the forward strand.
TGGTGATGCTATCGAAGATGGCGTCTCGGTCAGTAACGGACGGGTCGTATGACACGGCCGTCGATCCGACCGTAACCCGCTCGACGCGCACGCCTGGGAGGCGGCCTAGCGCGCGCTCAACGTTGCGGACGCAGCCGCCGCAACTCATCCCTTGAATGGGAATGGTGATCTGGTTCATGGTGACTCCGAATTATTCAGTTGCGTTTTCCCCATCTGATGGAGATGGACTATCGGGCGCTTCGCACGGATCGCTGGAAGTACATCCACTGGATGCACTTCCCGGATGAGGACGAGCTGTACGACCTGCGCGCCGACTCGCTGGAGCTGAACAACCTGGCCCGATCCCCCCAGTACGCGAACATCCGTGAGGAACTGCGCGCGGAGCTGGGGCGCCAGGTGCTCGGCGCCATGCGACTGGGCGTCAGCCACCACTGAGTCGAGCGGTCGCCTGACGTTCCCTCCCTTCTGGCGAGGGCATCCACCGGGAGTATGTTCGGGCCTGGCTGTTTCGCTCTGTTTCCCACACCTGCTGGTCTCGAGCTCCTCTATGGGGGATCTCAACATTCGCATCGGTCCCTACCGCCTCCTGCACGTTCTGGGGCAGGGAGGTATGGGGGTGGTGTATCAGGCCGAACAGCTCGAGCCGGTTCGGCGCGAGGTGGCGGTCAAGCTCATTCACGCAAGCACCGACGGTCTGGACGTTGTGGTGCGGCGGTTCGAGTCGGAGCGACAGGCTCACGCGGTGATGGATCACCCCTCCATCGCGCGGATGTACGACGGGGGCGTCAGCGAAGACGGCAGGCCGTACTTCGTGATGGAGCTGGTCCGCGGCGTTCCCCTTCTCCAGTACTGCGACGCCAACCGATTTTCTCTCGCGGCACGGTCCCGGCTGTTCACTCAGGTCTGCCGCGCGGTGCAGCATGCCCACCAGAAGGGCGTGATCCACCGCGACCTCAAGCCCTCCAACATTCTCGTCACCGAAACGGACGGCCAGCCGTTGGCCAAGGTGATCGACTTCGGCATCGCGCGCACAGTCTTGCCGGCCGAGAGCGCCGAGCGGTTGACGATCGTGGGCCAGCTGATCGGAACGCCGGCGTACATGAGTCCGGAACAGCTCAGCGCGGACACTGACGTCGACACCCGGAGCGACGTGTACGCGCTCGGCGTGGTGTTGTACGAGTTGTACACGGGTGTGCTGCCGCACGATCACGAGGAATACCTTAGCCTGGCCAGGTACGGTGCGGCACCGGAAGATCCTCCGACGCCCGGTCATCGGGTGAGCAAGCTCGGTGTCGCCGCCCAGGACGTTGCCGCGCGCCGCGGCGCGGATCCCTCGGCGCTGGTGCGGGCGCTGCGCGGCGATCTCGACTGGATCGTAATGAAGGCGATGGAGGCGAACCGGGAGCGCCGCTACGACACCGCGAACGCGCTGGCTGCGGACCTGGAGCGGTCGCTGGCGAACGAGCCGGTGCTGGCGCGTCCGCCGAGCCGGGCCTATCGGGCGCGCAAGTTCATCCGGCGACACACGTTGGGCGTGGCCTCGGGCGTGGTGATCGCGCTCCTGCTGGCCGGGAGTGCGGTGTCGCAGGCGGTGCAGGCCCGGCGTGTAGCCGTTGCGCGCGATGAGGCGGTTGCGCGGCGCGCCCAGGCCGAGGGACTCATCGACTTCATGCTGGGCGATCTTTGGGAGAAACTGGAGGGGGTGGGAAGGCTGGAGATCCTGAACGACGTGGGCGAGCGGGCAGTCGGGTATTTCGCCCAGGTCGATCCCGCGCTGTTCAGCGACGAGGAAGTGGGCGCGCGGTCCAGGATGTTGTACAACATCGGCAACGTGCGGATGCGGCAGGGGAATTCGACGGCGGCCACGCGCGCGTTCGAGGAGTCGCTGCGACTCGCGAAGGAGCTGGCGGCGCGAAAGCCCGGTGACGCCGAGGCCCTGTTCAATCTGGGCCAGAGTGAGTTCTGGGTGGGGTCGGGATACTACCGTCAGATGCACTACGCCAAGGCGACGGCCCACTTCCAGGCGTACCGCGACGTCTCCCGCGGCCTCGTCGCGCGGGACTCCAGCAACATCGACTGGGCGAAGGAGCTCGGCTACAGCCATACGAACGTGGGCGCGGTGGAGTTGGCGATTGGCAACAGCGCGCGGGCGGCGGAAGAGTTTCGCGCGGCGCTGGAGGTCAAGGAGCGGGTTCTGGCCACCAGACCGGACGATCGCAGCCTCCTGTATGACGTGGCGCGAGCGCATTACAACGTGGGGGAGGCGCTGATTCCGGGTGGGGATCTGCCCGGAGCCGAAGCAGCGCTTGACCGGGACATCGCGATCAAGCGGTCGTTATTGGCGGTGGATCCTCGCAACGCCGTCTGGCGTAACACGCTGGTAAACAGCCTCACCTCCCGGGGGATGGTCGTCGGGATGCGCGGCAACAGCGACCTCGCGTTAGGCGCGTTCGCCGAAGCGGCCGCGGTGCTCGACGAGCTCAGCACGGCTGACGCGACCAACCGGGATTGGCGCCGTCGCCGCGCTTTCATTGCGGTGCTCCGTGCCGAGGTGCTGGTGTCGCGAGGTGACCTCGCCTCTGCGCGGGCACTTCTCGCTCAGGGCGTGCAGGTGCTGGAGGAGCTGGCCGCAGCCGATGCTGCTTTCCGGGTGGTGCGGGAGAATCTCGGTTACGCGCAGACAGTGGCCTGGGCCCTCGAGCTGCGCGCAGGACGGACGGAAGCTGCTCGGGACTTCGCGGTGGCTGCGGGCCGGGATTCGGCTCCCCCAGGCGCTTACGAGCGGCTCCTCGAGGGAAGAACGCTGGCACAGCTCGGCGACGCCAACGGCGCCAGACGCAAATGGGAGGATGTGGCGCTCCTCACCGCTCGGTCTCTCGCCGCGGGTGATGACCCTCGTGTGCTCGCCACGGCGGTGGAGGCACAGCTGCTCCTCGACCGACGTGCGGAGGCCGAGAGGCTGCTTAGCCGCCTGCGGAAGACAGGGTTTCGGGAAGCGGGCTTCGTTCAGCGGTTGCGTGAGCTGGGAGTTCAGTACTAGCGCGCGCGGGGCGGTGCCGCGTCCGACTCGCTATCGCTTGCGGGAAGACACGTGTCTGGAGACGTGATCCGACATCCTGGCCTACTCCTCTCACCGCTCAGCGCATCTGTGAGTCCCCGTACGCGTTCAGGGCGAGGAAGATCGCGTCGAAGAGCAGGGTCGCGCTGAAGATGAAGTGTGGTCGCATGTGTAATTGCTTGTGGGTACAACCTCGGAATATGGGTAACAGAATAGTCCAGGTGCATCGTTTACACGTTCACGCGCTTTCGAGCGAGCCGGCTCCGCGCGCCGCAGCCTTTGGCTGGCCGTGCCGCCGGCCCACACCCAAATTGCCCCAGGATTGTCCGGAATCCACCAACCGAAGGTTGCAACCAATGCGCATTCTGCGGACGCCGTGATCGGCGCTATTGTCGGCGACTTCGCCGGATCGGTACACGAGTTTCACGCGCCAAAACACAAGGACTTCCCCTTCTTCGGGCCTCGGCATTTCGTTACCGACGATTCGCTGTTGACCGTAGCGGTCGCCGAGTGGCTGTTGCATGACATTGATTTGACGGCCCGATTTCACGACATGGTGGAGCGTTATCCGGCCGCCGGCTGGGGCGAAATGTTCTCGCGCTGGGCGAGGCGCCGGACGCGAGAACCGTACGGCTCGTTCGGCAACGGAGCGGCCATGCGCGTCAGTCCCGTCGGCTGGGCCTTCGACAATGCGGACGACACCCTCCGAGCCGCCGCGGCGTGCGCGTCGGTCTCACACGACCATCCCGAGGGCGTGCGCGGCGCGCAGGCGACCGCGCTCGCCGTTTTCCTCGCCCGGACCGCTCGTGACAAGGCGCTCATTCGAAGCGAGGTCGCGCGCCGGTTTCAATACGATCTCGACCGCACGGTCGACCAGATACGGCCCACCTACGCCTTCGACGAGACGTGCCAGCGTACCGTACCGGAGGCCATCGTCGCGTTTCTCGACGCGACGGACTTCGAGGACGCCATCCGGAACGCGATCTCGCTTGGCGGTGATGCCGACACGCTGGCGGCCATCGCAGGCGGCATCGCGCACGCCTTCTATGGGCGCATCCCACCAGCGATTGCCGCCGCTGCGCTTGCCGCGTTGCCCGTCGAGCTCCGCGGCGTCTGGGGCGAGTTCCGCGTTCGCTACGACGTCTCAGCCTGAAGCGCGCAGGACGATCTCTGTTCGCAACACCGAGTGTACACCGCGCGAAAGGGCGCGGACGAGATACGCCACCATCGTGTCGAGCGCGATCTCACGCGAGAAGCCGCCGGCCCCGGTTCCGAGGAGTGGGAACGCAACGCTCTCCAGCCGGAGCGTCTGCGCCTGGTAGAAGCAGCCGTTCAGCAGCTGCAGAATCACATCGCGACTGGTGAGCGGAACGTTCACATCGACGGTGCCATCGGGGCGTCGCAGCAGTGCCAACGCGGCATCGTAGTCGATCGTCACGGCGTGCAGCACGTACCTTGCTTTGAGGTTCCCGGCTCCCGTCACGACGACACCGCCCTGCCGGATCTTGCCGTACATGGCCGCCTGCGCACCGAGCACCCACCCGCTATGCGCGTTGAGCCAGTGCGACACTCCGCCGCCCATGCTGAGGCGATCGTCGTCGGAGCTCACCAGCGCGTCGGCATCGGACGTTGCCAGATCGCCGCGCCGGATGACGAGCTCGCGATCATCGGCGAACGTCAGTCGCAGCAGCTCCGCGTCGCTCCCGTCCTCGAGGAGCGCGGCGCGCGCCACGTGATAGCGCTCCAGGTACGTTCGCTCGGCAGGATCCACTTCGTCCCACGGCGATGTCTCGCTCGGTTTGAGGGCCGACAGGACTTCTTCGAACGACTGGAAGCGGTCGGCAGGCTGCTTGGCCATGCACCGCTCGATCACGGCGCTGATGCGTTCCGGGATGTCAAGCCGCCGCGCGCGCGGCGATACCAACGGCTGGGCCTTGTGCGCCAGCAACACGCTCAGCGGTCCGGGGCCCTTGAACGGCGGCTCGCCTGTCGCGACGTGATAGAACGTCGCGCCGTAGCTGTAGATGTCGGACCGGGCGTCGGCGCTGTGCGCATCCTCGGCCTGCTCGGGAGCGATGTAGTCCGGCGTGCCGAAGAACGCCCCGCGGGCCGTGAGTGTACTCTCCGCCGCGTGGCGGTGGCGCGCGATGCCGAAGTCCGCGACGCGAAGACGCGACTCGTCGATCAGGAGATTGGAGGGCTTGAGATCGCGATGGACGATCCCCACCGACGTGATGTCGATCATGCCCTTTGCGGCCTCCCGCATCCACGTCAGGAGCTGATCGACGGGAACCACGCCGCCGTTGATCACGTCGGTGAGCGAGCGGCCACTCACCAGCTCCATGATGAGAAAGCCCGTGCCGTCGGGAGCCGCGATGAAATCGTGCACGATCACGGCATGCGGCGACTGCACCTTGGCCGCAAGACGCGCTTCGCGCGCGAGCTGAGGGTCGCTGGCCCCGTCCATCACGAGCTTGACGGCGACGTCGCGGTCGAGCGCCACGTGCCGCGCACGCCATACCTGTCCCATGCCGCCGCGACCGAGGAAACCGATGGGCTCGTAGGCGGGCAGGAGCGCCGCGAGCGGGCCGGATGTCGGCTCGATGCTGCCTGTCATTCTCCATTCTATCCTCTGCCGACCGGATGCGACATATTCGCGCGTGCCGGATACGCACCTCTTCTGTCCCGCGTGCAACGACTTCACCAGCGATGGGGCCGCGATCTGTCCACGCTGCGGCGGACAGGCGTTTCTCCCCAACGCGGGCGATCCCCGACGGTTGCAGGAGGTCCTGGGCCCCGCGTACGAGGTGCGTGGATCACTGGGCGAAGGGACGTTCGGCGTCGTGCACGAGGTCTACGACCGGCCCCTCAGGCGCACGCTGGCCGTGAAAGTGCTAAAAACGCCGACGCGCGACCTCCTCGACCGGTTCGGCCAGGAAGCGCAGATCCTCGCGGCCCTCCGACACCCGAACATCGTGCCACTCCATTTCGTCGGTGCTCACGGCGGCATCGCGTTCATGGTGATGCCGAAGCTCGCAGGCATTCCCTTGCGGGATGGCATGCGCCGTGGCGTGGAGCTGGCGCAGTGGGTGACGGTGGCGACTCAGGTGGCCAGCGCGCTCGACCTGGCGCATGACAGCGGTGTGATCCATCGCGACATCAAGCCGGAAAACATCTTCCTCGAGCACAGCGGCCTGGCGAGCGTGATGGATTTCGGGATCGCCAAGATCGTCCAGCCGAACGGCCCACTCAGGACATCCTCGACGGTGATCGGGACGCCGGAGTACATGAGTCCCGAGCAGATTCAGGGAGTGGGGTCCATCGACCGCCGCGCAGATGTCTATTCGCTGGGGTGCGTCGTGCACGAGCTGACGTGCGGATCTGTGCCCTTCAGGCGAGGCCGCGGAAGCACACAGACTGTCCTCGTTCAACAGGTCCGCGACCCCGCGCCGCCCCTGCGATCGCTGCGCCAGGACGTGCCGCCGCGCTATGAGGCCGCGGTGTTGCGAGCGCTGTCGAAGCAGCCCGAGGATCGATTCCCCACGGCCGGCGCCTTCGCCGCCGAGCTGCGCGAGGCCCTGCGGACGAAACGTCCGTGGTGGCGGCGCGCAGGCGCTTAGGGCGCAAGAGACGCGTCTCGCAGCAGCGTGTCGAACTGCGCGTGTTCGCGCAGCGCGTCGAGGTTCGGGCCCGCGAGCGCGGCGAGGAACATGGGCTCTCGAGCCTCGAAGGCGCGCCGCGCGTGGCGCACGGCGGCATCGCGAGCGCCCAGTGCCGTGTGGGCGACGGCGAGCGCGGTTTCGGCCGAGCTCCGCGACTCGAGCTCACCGATCACCGCCGCGACGTCGTCGTTGGCGCCGCGCCGGCCATGGACCACGGCGAGCTGCGCGACGTGGTCGACCTGGCGGCCGCCGACGCGGAGCGCCTCGTTGATGGCCTCGAGCGCTTCGTCGAGCCGGTCCAACGCGGTAAGGACGCAGGCGCGCGCGTGCTGGCCAAAGGCGTGTGCGGGCTTTGCGGCGAGCGCCTCGTCCACCGCGCGGAGTGCGGCGCCGTAGTCGCGTTGTCCGTAGAGCGCCAGGGCGAGCTCGATCTTGCCCATGGTCGACAGCGGGTCCAGCGCGAGCGCGCGCTGGATCAGGCTCGCCGCGTTGGCACCGTGCTCGAGCCAGCTCGCCGCAATGCCGCGCCAGAGATGTGCCTCGGCGTAGTTGGGATTGAGGTCCGTCGCCCGGCTGAAGGCTTCTCGGGCGTCGGCGGCGGACCAGTCGAAGAGCGTGGCAATGATTCCCCGCACCAGATGTGCTTCGGCAAAGCGCGGATTCCGCGCAACTGCTGCCTCGACGTCCGCGAGCGCGGCGTTGCGCAACGAGCGCGCCGGTTCGGCGCCGAATCGCCCCATCAGCGCTCTCGTGTACGCCCGCGCCGCGTACGCCGGTGTCATGGTGGGATCGAGCCGCAACGCCTCGTCGAACTGGGCGATGGCCGCGGGCCACCGACTCCGGCCGCGGCCGCGCGAGAGCCAATCCTGCGCCGAACGGTTGATGAGATAACGGCCGCGCAGGTACGCGTCGTATGCCGGGAAGCGCGCCTGGGGTTGCGCCTGTGCCGCCGCCTCGCCAGGAGGCTCGCGCATGCCCATGAACGTGCCAGTGTCTTCACTCGACCTGTCGAACGTCGATCGTGAGAACTCCGCGGGCTCGCGCCGCCAGAGACGCGCCATGAGTTCGCGGAGTCGGTCGAACAGCCCCGGCCCCGAGCCCATGGCGCGTTTACGACGGGGCGCGATGTCAAGCGCTGCCGTCATGCCCATCGCCCGCCCCGAGCCGGCGGCCGCGACGCGGACGCTTCCGGGCGATCGAACGAAGTCTGAGACCACGCGAGCCGCAAGCTCGGAAGATATGGATACTCGACCGTCCTCGAGTGCCGCGGCGATCGTCGGATATCGATCGCGGCCTTCCTTCTCGACCATCCGATAAATGGCGCGGGCGAGGGAGGGCGGAACGTCAAAACGACCTTCGAGCACCCGGGGGACGGGCTCGATCATCTGCTGCTGTATGACTCGGAACATCGTGTCGCCGCCGAACGGAGGACTTCCCGTGAGCAACCGGTACGCAATGATACCGAGCGCGTACTGGTCGGTTGCCGGCGTCAGATGCCCGGCAATGAGCTGTTCCGGACTCATGAAGTGCGGAGTGCCCATCGTGATTCCCGCGGCGGTGAGGTTGTGCGGCTGCTGGATGTTGCCGATGCCGAAATCCGTCACGATGACGCGGCCGTCCTTTGCCAGGAGGATGTTGTTTGGCGTGAAGGCGGTGTGAATGAGGCCGCCCTCATGTCCGTGACTCAGTGCCGCTCCGGCGCCGCCCAGAATCGCCTTTGCCAGGCCGAGCGGCAGCGCCCCTACAGGCTTGAGCGCATCCGCGAGGCTGACGCCGTCGATGAACTCGGAGATCATGCAGGTGAATCCAGGCGTCTGCCGGACCTCGAAGATCCGGAGGAGGTTGGGGTGTCGCAACGATGCGGCGCGCTCGGCCTGGCGCGCGAACTGCGCGACCGCGGTGTCATGGACGGCGAGCTCGGGATCGAGCGTCTTGATCGCGACCTGTTCGCCGGTGTCGATGCGGCGCGCGAGGTAGACGCGTGCCAGGGCGCCGCGACCGATGTCGCGAATGAGCTCGAACTCCTTTCGCAACTCATCGACCATCGCGCGATCGGCCGAGAGCTCCGGCTTCTTCGGCGCCCTGACGGCGGCCCGCGGCGGGCCCGAGATCTCCAGCGCCAGCGGCGGTAGCGTGCCGACATGCACTCGCGCGATGGATGCACCCGCCGCCAGCTGCTCGAGAAGTCGGAGGGCTTCGTCGCGCTCGGCGTCCGTCTGCGGGATGCTCTCGAGCGCCAGCGCCATGTCACGCGTCGTCGCGAAGCGGTCCTTGGGGTCCTTGTTGAGGGAGCAGTAAATGACTTCCAGCAGCTCCTTCGGCACCTCGCCCCGCACCCGGGAGATGTCGGGCACCGGCGTCATGTAGTGGTGCTGGATGACTTCCACCGGGGCGCCGTTGAACGGCATTTCGCCGGTGAGCATCTGAAAGCCGAGGACGCCGAGCGAATACTGATCGGCCTGTGGTGCAGCGGCTTGCCCGTCGCACTGCTCGGGACTCATGAAGTACGGCGTTCCGATGACCATCCCGCTGTCGGTGAGCGCGACGTCGTCCTGCGCGCTGGCGATGCTGAAGTCCGCGACTGCGACGAGTCCGTCCCGATCGACGAGGATGTTGCCGCCATGGACATCGCGGTGAACGATCCTCTTGTCATGGACGAACGCCAGGCCGTGCGCAGCCGCCGTCAGGATGGCGACGACGACATTGATCGGGAGCGCGCCTTGATGGCGGATGATGGCATCCACCGCGCGACCCTCGACGAACTTCATCACCATGAAGTGCCATGGGCCGGCACTCCCGGCACGGTACACCGGCAGGATATTTCGATGGTCGAGTGAAGCGGCGAGCCGTGCCTCATGATGGAATCGCTCCGCGGCCTTCTCGCCGAAACCCCCGGGCCGCAACACCTTGATAGCGACGGGTCGGCCAAGGGCAGTTTCCACACCCTTGTAGACGACGAACGTTCCGCCCTCCCCGATTACGCTGTCGATCGCGTAATCGCCGAGGAGTTTCTGCATCGTGGCGATGCTGTCCGTGGCAAGCGCGGTCTCTCGGCCGGTGACGGTGCTCGACGGGAGCGGCTCGACCGGTTGTGCGCCGAGTTCCCCTGACGCGCCGAGTTCCCCTGACGCGCCGAGTTCCCCTGACGCGCCGAACCGCGTGTCTTCGCCAATCTCTCCGAGGAGCCGTTCGATGATCGCCGTCGTTACCTCGTCCTGCACCGCAAAGACGTCCTCGAGCTCGCGGTCGTAGCGCTCGGACCAGAGGGGATGTCCAGTGGCTGCGTCCACGAGCTGCGCTGTCGCGCGGATGCGGCGTCCGGCGATGCGGATGCTGCCCTCGAGCACGTGGGTCACGCCCAGCAACCCGGCGATCTGGCGGATGTCGCGATTCTGGCCCTTGAACTCGAACGCCGATGTGCGCGGCACCACGCGAACTCCGCCGGCGCGCGCGAGGCTGCTGATCAGCTCATCGGTAATGCCGTCGCTCAGGTAATCGTTCGAGGAATCGCCGCTGATGTTCGCGAAGGGCAGCACGGCGACGGACAGCGCGCGACGCGCCACGGCGACCGTCAGGCGCTGCGCGAGCGCGGACGCAAACTCGGCCGCGGTCGCGAACCGATCCTGCGCCGACTTGGCGAGCGCGCGCTGGAGCACGGTGTCGAGGAACGGCGGCGCCTCGGCGCGCGTCAGCGTGACGAGCGGCGGAGCATCCATGAGCACTCGCGTGAGCAGGGGCTTGAGGTCCGACGCCGGGAACGGCGTGGACCCGCAGAGCATCTCGAACAGCACGCACCCCATCGCGTAGATGTCGGTGCGGCCGTCCACCGCCTCGCCCGTCCATTGCTCAGGACTCATGTACTCGGGCGTTCCGATCCCCGCCCCCTGCGTGAGCGACGTGCTCGCGCGTGACTCCGTGATGGCGCGCGCGATTCCGAAATCGGTCACGACCGCCTGGCCTTCACTGATGAGAATATTGCCCGGCTTGATGTCGCGATGGACGATGTTGCGGCGGTGGGCGAAGTCGAGCGCGCTCAGGACGTCCCGTGCCAAATCGAGCGCCTCGGAAACGTCGAGCCGGCCGTCGCGCTCGAGGCGGTGGCGCAGCGATTGCCGCTCGACGAACGGCATCGTGTAGAACGGCACGCCGTCGAAGTCGCCGGCGCTCAGCAGCGGAACGATGTGCGGATGCACGAGACTCGCCGCGAGCAGGATCTCCCGCCGGAAGCGTTCGATGCTCACCTCCGCCGCGAGGTGCGGCGGCAGGACCTTCACGACGACCTGGCGGCCGAGCCTTCCGTCGGTCGCGACGAAGACGCGCGACATGCCCGCGTCGCTCAGCTCGCGATCGATGCGATACCCTTCGCCGAGCGCGACATGCAGCCGGTCAAGGAGTTCCATCGGCGCCCGTGTTGGTGAGGTCTTGATACAGCCAGGCCTTCGCTTTTGCCCAGTCGCGAGCGACCGTGCGCGGGGTGACGCCGAGCGCGGCGGCGGTTTCGTCCTCGGTGTAGCCGGCGAAGAAGCGACACTCCACCACCTGCGCCGCTCGCTCGTCGACCGCCGCAAATCGGCCAAGCGCGTCGTCGAGCGCGAGGAGCTCCTCGCCGCGTTCACTCGCGGCGAGTTGGACGGCGCGGTCGCGCGGGTCGTCGTTCAGCGTGCTGGCGTCGACCGAGTCGTATCGCACCCGTTCGCGCACAGGCTTACGCCGGCGTGCGTAATCAATGAGGAGTCTTCGCATGGCCTGAGCAGCTAACGCGAAGAACTGCCCTCGTTCCTGCCATTTGACGCTCCGCTGCGCCGAGAGCCTGAGGTAGACCTCATTGACGAGGTCCATGGTGCCGAGCGTGTGGCCGGCGCGCTCGAGTCTCAGCCGACGGCGCGCCAGTCGCTTCAATTCGGCCTCGGCGCCTATCCACAAGTCGTTGAGCGCTGGCCGGTTAGCGGACATGTCTGGATCCGACGAAGTCGTGCGCGTGTCAGGGGTGACAGCACGTTCGGCGAGAACGTACGCCCCGCACGAGGGGCCGGCAAGCAACCATTGGAGGCACACATGACATTCGTTCCGTTACTCGATCGCGCGAGACTCGGCGCGCCGGTTTCCAGCAAGGCACTGACGATGGTGCCAATTCATCTCGACGGCGAGCAACCGTCGGTCGACTATCTGCCGCTCGGACAGGCCATCGCCCGCGGGCGGGCGCAGCTCACCGAGATCTCCGAGGGCGGAAGCGTTCCACTCCTCGCGGTGAAGAACGACAGCGACTTCGCGCTCTTCATTCTCGACGGCGAGGAGCTCCTCGGCGCCAAACAGAACCGTGTCGTCAACCTTTCGATCCTGGTTCCGCCGCGGTCGATCCTGCCGATCCCCGTCTCCTGCGTGGAGCACGGGCGCTGGTCATTCCGAACACGCTCCTTTGACGTCTCACCGAACACCCTCTTTGCGGCCGGCCGCGCTGATCAGATGGCGGCAGTAACGATGTGCCTGAAGCAACACGGTCAACGCCACGGCGATCAGGCCGGCGTGTGGGGCGCGGTGGACGAGCGTGCCGCGGCCTGCGGGACGCGGTCGCCAACGTCGGCGATGAAGGACATCTATGACGACCGGGAAGCGGCGATCGCGGAGTTGCTGGCCGGCCTGACGCCGCAGCCTCGACAGGCGGGCGCCGTCTTCGCGCTGGGCGGCCGCGTGGTGGGGATGGAGCTCTTCGAGACTCCGGAAATGTTCCTCACCTACTTCAACAAGATCGCGCGTGGCTACGCGCTGGACGCGACAGTCGAACCGGAGCACGCGGCATTCGAGCCCGGTGACGCGGATGAGCTGCTCCGAGCGCTCCGCCGCGCGTCGGCAGAGCGCTTCAAGGCGGTGGGACTGGGCGAAGACATCCGAATCGACGACGCTGCGGTCCAGGGCGGGGCGCTGGTGCTGGACGACCGTCTCGTTCACCTGGCGGCGTTCCGTCGGACGACGATGCCGACGCAGGAGACTGCCCATTTCGGCGTCACCACCGAGCTCAAGCCTCCGTCGCTTCGCCGGCACTGGACCTTCTGGGCGCGGGTCAAGCACTGGATGGGAGGGTGATCCAATTGGCTCCTCCGTGCGAACCGGAGTTGCCGGATCGGCTCCGCCGGAATCGATTCAACGCGGGCGTGCCCAGGGCTCCAGCTGGGCGCGATCCGCGGCCGACACGGCGTCAATCAGCGCCTGCCACGTCGGCTCGGCGATGGTGGTGACGTTCCTGGCCAACCGCTAGCGCCGCGGCGGCCGTACTCGTTCGACACGACCGGTGACAACGATGTCAAACTTGCTGCTGGCGGGGCAGCCCTGGACAAGCGCCGGTTCAAAGCGCGCCCGTCTGAGAAAAGCCTTCATCTCGCGACGGTAGCGCGCGTTATCAGTACCGGTGATGACGACGCTGCTCGCGTCAGCAGTGCCATCAGGACGCACGAACGCAATCGTGCGTAAGGGACCTTCCTGTGCGAGCCTGGGCATCCGTGGGTACGGCGAACGGAGGCGTGCGTCTGGAAGTTGTGCCACCGACACTGTCGAAAGGCTGTCGTTGATGGTTTGACACCGCAACGAGTCGGACGCCGTCCGGATGGGAAACAGTGTCGGCTCCGGTGCAGCAGGCGCGCACGCGATGGTAGCAGCGGCGGCAAGAGAGAATAGTGTGCCTCGCGCAACCCTGTAAATACGAATCATGGCCGTTGCCTCTGTGAGTCCCCGTACGCGTTCAGGGCGAGGAAGATCGCGTCGAAGGCCCGGTCCGCCAGGCTACCGGACGTGTTCGAGAACAGCACCACCGCCACGCGCCGGTTGACTGTGGAGAGCATCACCGTCTGCACGCCGGGATCGCTCCCCCCGTGGCCGATGAATTCACCATTGCGACGAGTGCGCCAGAAGAGCCCTGAGTTGCCCTCGTCGGGACCGTAGCCTTCCGGATAGGCCGGGCCGCTGAACTGGAATCGCGTCATCTCGTCGGCCTGGGCCGCCGGGAGGATGCGCACGCCGCCGTGCGCGCCATGGTTGAGCAGGGCCTGGAAGAAGCGAGTGAGGTCGCTCACCGTCGTGCGCACGCCGCCGTCGGGATATGTGGTCAGGCCGTAGCGTGGAAGCGGGATTGCCCACCCGTCTCGCTCGACGAAGTGCGCCGAGAGCTCCGCCGTCGGCAGGTCGCGCAGGAACCAACCGGTCGATCGCATCCCGAGGGGCGTGAGGATGTGGCGCTGCGTGTAGGCGTCGAGGCGTTCGCCGGTGAGGCGCTCGATGATGAAGCCGACCAACCCGGCACCGATATTGGAGTAGTCGCGCGCCTTTCCCGGTGCCAAGGTCGTGTAGTTGTCGGCGGAATAGCGGTGACCGTGGGGGGGGGGCGCGAAGTAGCTCGTGATGAAGTCGGGGAGCGACTGGGGGCGTCACCGCCCCAGTGATACGTCGCGCGATAGACCTCCCACCGATCCGTGATGCTCGATGTGTGCGTCGCGATCATCCGCAGCGTGATCGGGATGTCGGGAAAGCGCGGGTTGCGGACGCGGAAGGGCAGATAGCGATTCACGTCGGCGTCGAGGTCCAGCCTCCCCTCGGCGACCAGGCGCATCATCGCGACGCCGGTGAAGGTCTTGGAGATCGACGCGATGGTCATCGGCGTCGTCGGCGTGAATGGCTTCGTGCGGAGGTAGTCGCGGTGGCCGTAGCCCTTCGACCACACTTCTCGCCCATCGACGAAGATGGATCCGGCGACGCCCATGAGACCGGCCTCCTCCATCTTCGCGGCGATGAGGGAGTCGATCGCCGCTGGGGTGGGTACGGGCGCTGACGCGGCGGCGGCCGCTGGCTGCACGGGGACCTGCGAGGCGACCGTGGCTGGGACCGCAAGGCAGGTGGCGCCGACGAGCAGGGTCGCGCTGAAGATGAAGCGTGGTCGCATGTGTGGCTGCTTGAGCTTGCAGGTGTGATCGCGGGTGTTTGACCACGCTGGAATCGCGCGTCGGTAGCGTCGCCCCTTTCCGGAGATCAGGGCGACGGCGCCTGGGGGAATCCCTCGCGCCACCGCCCGCTCTTGTCGCAAACGCTCTCGTGCCTCACGAAACGCTGCCCCTCCCACGCCCAGCCCCCGCGACACGACCGCGTGGTGTTGCGGTGCGCATCGGGAGTGAGTCGGGCACGGGGAAGTCCCACTTGGCGCTCGATGACGTCGAGACAACGGTCCCACAACTCGCCAGAAAACTGAGAGCGTGGCTGCAAGCGGCCCACGTCGGCCAGCTTGCCTTCGAGGTATAGAAAGAACGTGCCTACCGTCGCGACAGACTCGTCTAGCTCGCTATCCGGTAGCCTGACATCGAACTCGGTCTCGACAGCCAGTACCATCTCCACAATGTCGAGACCCATGCGATCACCGATGTGGTAAGCCTGACGCCACTGCATGCGTTTGTTCGGCGGTTGCCCGCCACACATCTCACATCGCATTGGAATCAAATCCTGTTCGCAGGCGCGGCCACCATCGGCTGACATGGCGGCAGTACACCTCGTACTCCTGCCCAAACGCTCGCCGGAGTGCGGGCTCCTCGTACCACACCACGAAGAGGTGTGTGATGATGAGAAAAACGCCGGCATAAACCAGGAGCGTCATCGACTCGTAGAAGAGTGCAGCGCTGGCCAGCGCCAGTCCTGCACCCATATACATCGGATTGCGCACAAAACGATACGGACCCTGCACCACAAGTCGGCGAGGAGGGTCGAACGGCGCCGGTGTGCCTTTGCCGATCGCTGCGAAGGTGACTATGCACCACAGCGCGATCGCCGCACCCGCGGCCCCCAATCCCATTCCAGCAACCTGCGCCACCTCAATCAGCGCGGGACGAACAATGCCGGACCCAGACAGGAGGCGGGCCGGTACGTAGATCAGCACGAGGCCGATAAAGAGCACCGCGTATGTGGCCACACGAACAAGCAGAAACATGCCCACCTCTGACGTCAGCGCATGAATGCGCGGCTCATGTGCCCGCCGGCTTCAACTCCTCGTCAGGCGGTGCGGCGCTGGCGTGCTCCCAGAAGAACGGCCAGCCCGACAAGGGTACCAGCCACTCCGAGTGTCGCGTAGCCCGTGAGGCTCCAACGCGCCGCATGAGTGGCTTGCGCGTGACCCGCATGATACAGCGCGCTCGCGTAGCCGGCGGAGTCGCCGGGTGCGCGATGCTGCTCGTACCAGGCGAGGGTCTGCAGGGGTCCCCTCGTGCTGTACCACTGGCCAAGAGCCAGGGCTGGGCTCACCAACACAAGCGTGAGCCCTATGGCCATCGCCCGCAGCAATTGCTTGTTATGCTGTCGTACGCATAGCTCCTCCGCGGTGAATTGGTCGAGTGCCTTCGTGAGGTGAGGCCGAGATCGCGAAGCTTCCCGAAGCGCCGGCCGAGGTCGCGATCATTCCACCTACGGCAACCTTGCCCACCGCTCCTGCGCCGCCAGGATCTCATCCAATTGCTGGCGATGGAGCAATCGGCCGCCGAAGATCACCGCCGCGATCTTCTGCGTATTGCGGATCTCCTGCAGCGGGTCGCCTTCGAGGAGAACGAGATCGGCAATCCGGCCGACGGACACGCCGAAATCAGCTTCCTTGCCGAGGAAACGGGCGGCATTCGATGTCGCCGTTTGCAGCGCCTCCATGGGAGTGAGCCCAGCCTGCACGAAGAGCTGCAACTCGTCGTGCAAGGAGAAGCCCGGGTAGAGATAGGGGTTGCCGATATCCGTACCTGCCAACAAGCCGACTCCAGCCCTGTGCATGGCAGCGACCAACCGCAGCGAGCCCGCAAAGATCTCTCTCTGCCGATCGAACGTTTCGTCTGTCCACCCACGCAAGCCGGGCGCCTCCACCCAACTGTCACGAAGCCACTTCGCCACATATTTCAGCCGGGCATCGTTGGTGAATTCCGGATCGTTGCCATATGCCCGCCAACGAGGTGCCGTCAACGTCGGGCTCTGCCAGGTGTCATTGCGCAGGAACAGCTCGAACAGCGCGGTAGCCTTTTGCTCGTCAAAACTCCGGACCGCCTCGACCCCGACTACCCCGATCCGGTCTGGGGCGGCGGAGGTGGGCATCGAACGCAGCGCAGTCTCACGGCTGGAAACGGCAAAGGGTATCCGCGTCAGGTGCTCGATGGTGCGCTGCCCCGCATTCGAAACCTCCGCCACCGTCACCGCGCTCGGCACGTGTCCGGCAAATGGGAGCCCAAGCCTCCTCGCCTCATCGGCAATAGCAAAGAACACATCGCGCGGGAGCCGCGAATACACCTTGATAAAATCCGATCCCTCAGCATGTGCCCTCTGCACGGCGGCGCGTGCTTCATCCGCCGTACCCAGCGCGACCGAGCCCGGCCAGTATGGCTGCGGACCGTCAAAGATGACGCTGCCGATTATCTGGCGTGGGCCCAGCATCCTCCCGGCTTCGATGGCGCGCCTCCATGAGTGATGCGCCGTGTCGCCCCACATCACCCGCGCACCGGTTACGCCATTTGCCAGCGTGAGCGCGAGGTCCTCCTGGTGCCACCAGTGCACGTGCATGTCCCACAAGCCAGGGATCAGAAACTTGCCGTGCGCGTTGACGACGCGTGCGTTCGGGGGGACTCGGGCCGTCGAAAAATTGTCAACGGCCACGATGCGCCCGCGATCAATCACAACCGTCTGCTCAGGCCGCACTGAGGCCGTGGCAGGATCGATGACCGTCACGCGCACTATGGCCAATGGGGCGCTGCTGGTGTCAGAAGACAATTGCTGTGCACGGGCCGCTTGTGTGGCCGCCAACAGCGAGCTGCCCAGCAGCGTCATCATCAAGGACTGAACCTTCATAGGAGCTCGACGGAAAAAGATGCTCGCATAGCGTCAGTCGATCTGCAAAGAAGTTAGGCGAGGTCGAAGCGGTCGAGATTCATCACCTTGCTCCAGGCCGCGACGAAGTCCAGCACGAACTTCTCCTTCGCGTCGTCGCACGCGTAGACCTCGATGATGGCCCGCAGCTGCGAGTTCGATCCGAAGACCAGATCGACGCGCGTGCCGGTCCACTTGAGCTGGCCCGTCCTGCGGTCGCGCCCATCGAACACCTCCCTCGCCTCCGAGGTCGGCTTCCACTCCGTGCGCATGTCGAGCAGGTTCACGAAGAAGTCGTTGGTGAGCGCCCCGGAGTTGGCGGTAAAGACCCCGTGCCTGGAGCCACCGATGTTGGTCCCCAGCACGCGCAGGCCGCCGATGAGGACCGTCATCTCGGGCGCCGTGAGCGTCAGGAGCTGCGCCCTGTCGACCAGCAGCTGCTCCGCGGAGACCTCGAACTTGCCCTTCAGGTAGTTGCGGAAGCCGTCGGCGATCGGCTCGAGCACGGCGAAGGACTCGGCGTCCGTCTGGTCCTGCCTCGCGTCCATACGTCCGGGTGCGAAGGGAACCCTCACCTCGACGCTTGCCGTCTTCGCGGCCTGCTCGACGCCCGCGCAGCCCGCGAGCACGATCAGGTCGGCGAG
>JBBDYA010000073.1:0-13413 GCA_040902005.1 Gemmatimonadaceae bacterium
GTCCATGAAGGCGCTCCAGCCGAAGCCGGAAGGCATGCCCGAGGGGGGGGGTGGGGGCGACGGCGGCACTGGTAGTGGCAATGGCGGCGCCGAGGCAGGCGGGAACGGCGGCGAGAGTGGCGGCGAGAGAAGCGAGCGACGCCCTCCGCGTGGCCGCAGCCGGGAGCGTTCCCGCTAAGCGGTGAGCGCCACCGGCAAGCCCCATCCCAAGGGAGGGGAGGGGCTGCGTCAGACGAAGCTGCCCAATGGACTGACCGTACTCTCGGAATACATGCCGGGAGTGCGGTCGGTTGCCATCGGCGCCTGGGTTCGGGCGGCCTCGCTGCACGAACGGCCCGAGCGCATGGGCGTCTCGCACCTGCTGGAGCACATGGTGTTCAAGGGCACCGGCCGTCGCACGGCGCGTGATATCGCGCTCTCCCTGGAGTGCCTGGGCGGGTCGCTGGATGCCTATACGTCCCGCGAGCACACCGTCTACCAGGCCCGCGTCCTGGACGAGCATCTGGAGATCGCGGCGGACGTCATTGGCGACATGGTGTTCGAGCCGTCGCTGAAGTCTGACGACCTGACACTCGAGCGGAATGTGGTGCTGGAGGAGATCGGTATGGTGGAAGACACCCCCGACGATCTCGTCTTCGAACTCCACAACGCCGCGGTGTGGGGTGACCACCCGCTGGGCTACTCCATCCTGGGAACCCGCGAAACGGTCTCCGCCCTGGGAGTGGACGACCTGCGCGACCTGCACGATCGGGCGTACGAACCCTCACGGTTGGTCGTCGCCGCCGCGGGGAGCGTGGACCACGACCGACTGATCGAGCTGCTGGCTCGAACGGGTTGGGGGGATCGGAGCCCGGGCGTGCGCCCCAGTCCAGAGGTGCCCGCACCGATCTCGGCGGCACCAACCCGGCAGCACGTGCTCCGGAAGGGGAGCCAAAGCCACATCGTCTTCGGCTCGCCAATGATCGGGCATGGGGACGAGCGCCGGCACGCGATGGTCCTGCTCAGCGTGGTGTTTGGCGGCGGTATGAGCTCGCGCCTCTTTCAGCGCATCCGCGAGGAGCTGGGCCTGGCCTATGCCGTGTACACGTTTCAGACGTTCTACGCGGACCGGGGGCTCCACGGGGTGTACGTAGGCACAGCGCCCCGCACGGCCGAAGCGGCACTGGCCGCGATCGAGGAAGAGCTGGGGAAGCTGGTGGACACGGGGCTGACGGACGAGGAGATCGCGCAGGGGAAGGGGCAGCTCAAGGGACAGCTGACGCTGTCGCTCGAGAGTCCGACGGCGCGGATGTACCGCGCGGCGTCCGTGGCCCTGTACGGCGAACCGCACCGTTCGCTGGACGAGATGCTCGCCCTGGTCGACGGCATCTCCCCGGAAACGGTGCACGGGCTGGCGCGTGAGTTCTATGCGCCGGGGCGGCAGACGGTGCTTACCCTGGGACCACGGCCGGCGGCCAAGCGGCGCAAACGCGGATGAAATAATGGCTTAGGGGAGGTATGTTTCGGTTTGTTTGATCCCTCCGGCGACCACCTGCACTTACTTCACGCCACACGATGAAAATCGGCGTTCCGAAAGAGATAAAGACAAACGAAAACCGCATCGCGCTGGTTCCCGCGGGAGCCGAAGCGCTGATCGGCGCCGGACATCAGGTCACCATCGAAACCGGCGGCGGCCTTGGCAGCGGATTTTCCGACGACGTGTACACGTCCGTCGGTGCGACGATCGCGCCGGACGCGGCGACCGTCTGGAAGACCAGCGACATGATCATGAAGGTGAAGGAGCCCATCGAGCGCGAATGGCCGCTCATGCGCAAGGGACAGACGATCTTCACCTACTTTCACTTCGCGGCTGACGAAAAGCTCACACGCGCGCACATGACGAGCGGCGCCGTGTGCATCGCGTACGAAACGGTGGAGTTGCCGAGCCGCGAGCTCCCGCTGCTGACGCCGATGTCCGAGGTGGCCGGCCGCATGGCGGTGCAAGAAGGCGCAAAGTACCTGGAGAAGCTGTATGGCGGCCGCGGCGTGCTGCTCGGCGGTGTTCCCGGCGTGGCGCCGGCCAAGGTGGTGATTCTGGGCGGCGGTATCGTGGGCATCAACGCGGCCAAGATCGCGGCCGGGATGGGCGCCAAGGTCGTCATTCTCGACATCTCGCTCGAGCGGCTGCGCTATCTCTCGGACGTCATGCCCGCGAACTGCCAGTTGATCTACTCGAACCGCCACAACATCCTCGAGCAGATCACCACGGCCGACCTGGTGATCGGCGGTGTGCTGATTCCCGGCGCCAAGGCGCCGCGCCTCGTGCGCCGGGAGGATCTCGCATTGATGCAGTCGGGATCGGTGATCGTGGATGTGGCCATCGATCAGGGCGGCTGCGTGGAGACCATCAAGGCCACCACGCACGAGAATCCCACCTACGTGGTGGACGGCGTGATTCACTATGGCGTGGCGAACATGCCCGGCGGCGTGCCGCGCACCTCCACGCTCGCGCTCACGAACGCCACGTTGCCCTACGCGATGCAGCTGGCGAAGAAGGGATGGAAGCAGGCGTTGACCGACAGTCTCGCGCTCCGCAGAGGGCTGAACATGTACGACGGCAAGGTGACGTATCCGGGCGTTGCCGAAGCCTTCGGCCTCGAACTTCACGATCCGGCGGCGGCGCTCTCGTGACCACCAATCCCACGCCACTGGCCTGGCTCCAGGCGCGTTTCCCCTTTCTGGGCAAGGGCTCGCTCTTTCCCGCCAACGCCATCGGTGTGGACCTCGGCACGGCCAACACGCTCATCTACGTGAAGGGCGAGGGCATCGTCCTGAATGAGCCGTCGGTGGTCGCCATCGATCGCGAAACAAAGCAGATCAAGGGCGT
This sequence comes from Gemmatimonadaceae bacterium, assembly GCA_040902005.1. GTDB lineage: Bacteria > Gemmatimonadota > Gemmatimonadetes > Gemmatimonadales > Gemmatimonadaceae > DASPMP01. The sequence continues at coordinate 2,867 of JBBDYA010000073.1, forward strand.
GGGGCTCGAGGCAAAGCGCATGCTGGGCCGAACCCCGGAAGGCGTCATCGCGGTCCGGCCGATGAAGGACGGCGTGATCGCGGACTTCGACGTGACCGAGAAGATGCTCCGGTACTTCCTGAAGCTGATCATCGACAACCACGTGTTCAAGATGAAGCCACGGGTCATCGTCTGTGTCCCGTCCGGCATTACGGAGGTGGAGAAGCGCGCGGTGCGCGATTCGGCCCTGGGAGCGGGGGCCAAGGAGGTCTTCATGGTCGCGGAGCCCATGGCGGCGGCCATCGGCGTGGGGCTGCCCGTGGAGACCCCGACGGGCAACATGGTCATCGATATCGGGGGCGGCACCACGGAAATCGCCGTCATTGCCCTCAGCGGGATCGTCTCGGATACCTCGATCCGGACGGGTGGCGACGAGCTCGATACCGCCATCGTGCAGTTCTTGCGTAAGAACTACAACCTGCTGATTGGCGAGCCCACCGCGGAGCAGGTGAAGATCCAGATCGGGTCGGCCGCGCCGGTCGGCGATGAGCGGGAGATGGAGGTCAAGGGACGCGACCTCGTTTCCGGCATACCGAAAACCGTGCGCGTGCATTCCAGTGAAATCCGGGAAGCGATCCAGGAACCGATCCAGCAGATCGTGGACGCCGTCCGGCGGGCGCTGGAGATCACTCCGCCAGAACTTGCGAGCGATATCGTGGATCGTGGAATCGTCATGACCGGCGGAGGCGCACTCATCCGTGGCCTCGACCTCCTGCTGAGCCAGGAAACCGGGTTGCCCATTCATGTAGACGAGGACCCGTTGACGTGCGTGGTGCGCGGCACCGGACGGATCCTCGACGACGAGGACAAGTACTGGTCAGTCCTTAGCAGCTGAGCACCGGCCGAATGGCACGACCTGCACGAATGAGCGGCCGACTCGACACGATTGTCTTCGCGGGATGCGCGATTCTCGCCGTGGTCGCGAGCGCCCTTCCCACGCAGATGCGCGATCCGGTGGCCAGCGGACTCCGCCGTACGATCGTTGCGCCGCTGGTGGGACTGCAGACGAGCGCGGAACGATGGCGCGCTGCCTGGCAGGAAAGTGAGCGCAGAACGCTTCAGGCGGACTCCATCGCGCTGCGTCTTGCGCAGGGGAACGCGCTCATCGTCGAGAACGAGCGGCTGCGCCGCCTGCTCGGGCTCGGCAGCCGCCTGGCCTGGGGGTTCATCCCCGCGGAGGCCCTGCACATGGCGGGGCGCGCCGAAGACGTCATGACCACGCTCACGCTGACGGCGGGAAGCAAGGCCGGCGTCACGCAGTACAGTCCGGTCGTCGCCCCCGAGGGGATCGTCGGCCTGGTCCAGACCGTGGATCCCAACATGAGTATCGCGATTCTTTTCTCGCACCCGGATTTCCGGGTATGCGCGATGACGGCTGACGGCTCCGCGTTCGGCATCGTGTACCCCCACCTCGACGTCCGGCCCGGACGACTCGCGGAACGCTACCTGCTGGAGCTTCGGAACGTGGCATTTGGCGATACACTGCGCGCGGGCACGGCGGTCTTCAGTTGCGGGCTGGGGGGCGCGTGGCCCCGTGGAGTGCTCATCGGCATGGTCATCGATGAGGTGAAGGAATCCGAAAGCTGGTCCCGCACCTACATTCTCCGTCCGTCCGTGAACCCTGCGCAGGTCAGCAACGTGATGATCATGACGGCGGACAGGCGCACCCAGGGGGTGGGGAACATCTGGGCGGACGAAGCGGAGGCTGTGGCCCGGGCCACCGCCGTGCGTCGCATTGTGACCGCCGGCGACTCGGTCACGCGGGAGCAGGCCATGGCGGACGCGGCCGCCCGACGACCGGACTCCACCCGGCGCGCCAGTGTCGGTGATTCGCTGCGACAGGTGGTGGATTCGGTGGCCGATTCCCTGCGGCAGGCGCCACGACAGGCGCCGCGGCCGACCGTACCGCCAGCCCCCGTCCCAGTGCCGCCGCCGGTGGCGCGGGACACGATCGTTCGGGACACGATCGTTCCCGATACCATTCGGCCAGACACGCTCGCGCGGAGGTTGCCGTGAGCTGGGGCAGCGCGGTGCGCACCGCGATCGTGTGTCTCATCCTGATCATGCTGCATTACACGCTGCGGCCGCTCCTCGGCTGGCGCGCATCGATCGATTTTCTCCTGATCGCGCTGGTGTTTGGCGCGGTGCGCGTGCGTCCCGCCGGCGCGGCGGTCTACGGGTTCATTCTCGGCATCGCCGCGGACTCGCTGGCGCTGGGCGCGTTTGGTGCCGGGGCGCTCGCCGCAACGATCGTCGGGTATGGCGCGTCGTACATGAAGGCGGTGTTCTTCGCGGACAACCTGGCGCTCAACGGATTCTTCCTGTTCGCCGGCAAGTGGCTGTTCGAGTTCGTGTACGTCCTGATGGAACGTCGGATGCAGGGGATGGAGATCCTGATGCACATCGTCGTCTGGGCACCGATCGCCGCCGCCGTGACGGCGGTCGCGGGCGTCGTGGCGGTCACGGTGCTGCGCCCGATCCTGGAGGTACGGACGGCATGAGCTTTCATCCCAACGACGTGGCCCATCGCGGCCGGGCAGCAGCGATCATCAGCACGGGGGTGATCCTCGCTCTGCTCGTGGCCTTTTTCCGGACGCAGGTGCTGCGCAACGACGAATTCGCGCTGCAGTCGGAAACCAACCGGTTGCGCGAAGTGCCGATTGCGGCGCCGCGCGGCATCATCTTCGACCGGCACGGCAAGATCATCGCCGAGAATGCGGTCGGATACAGCATCTCGGTGCTGGCGCAGTCCGAGGACTCGCTGCGTGGCACGATGCGGCGGCTTGCCCAAACCATTCCGCTGTCGCTTCCGCAGATGGAACTCGCGGTGCGGCGTTACAAGCGGGCGCCCACCCGGCCGACCGTCATCATCAATGACGCCCCGTTCGACGCGATCGCGGTCCTCGAGGAGCATCGCATCGACTTCCCCAGCCTCATCATCCTGTCCTCGCCCAAGCGATTCTACCCGGAAGGACCGGCGGTGGCATCCTTCGTGGGATACGTGAGCGAGATCAGCGAGGGCGAGCTGCTGCAGCCGGAATTCGAGCAGTACAAGGCCGGACAGCAGATCGGCAAACAGGGACTCGAGAAGCAGTACGAGCAGAGCCTGCACGGACGGGAAGGCAGCCGCTTCGTGGAGGTGGATGCGTTCGGACGGATCGTGCGTGAACAGGGTGCGCAGGAGCGCCGGCCGGAACAGGCGGCGTCCCTCCAGACGAACATCGATCTCGACCTTCAGGTGTATGTCGCGTCGCTGTTTGCGGACTCCCTGATCGGCGGCGCGGTGGTGATGGATCCCGAGAACGGGGAAATCCTCGCGCTGTACAGCGGCCCGAGCTACGACCCGAATCGGTTCATTGGCGGCATCTCGGCGGCCTACTACGACTCGCTCCAGAAGAACCCCGCGCGACCGCTGTACAACAAGGCGCTCCAGGGACTGTATCCGCCCGGTTCCACGTTCAAGCTCGCCATTGCCGCGCTGGCGCTCCAGGAGAATCTGATCACGCCGGAGTCGCGCATGCCGCAGACGTGCAACGGCTACTTCTACTATGGCAATCGGCCCTGGCGATGCTGGCGGCGGGAAGGACACGGCAGCCTGGATCTCGTGGGCGCCATCTCGCAGTCGTGCAACGTGTACTTCTATCAGCTGGGATTGAAGGTCGGGCTGCCCCGACTGGTCGCGGGCGGCGTGCAACTCGGATTCTCGAGCAAAACCGGCATCGATCTGCCGGAAGAGCTGCGGCCGCGCTATCCCGACGCGATGGCCTATTTCGACCAGCGGCACCCGACCGGGTGGACGGCCGGCGCCATGTCGCTCAACATCGCGATCGGGCAGGGCGACAACGTGCAGACCATTCTCAACATGGCGCGCTTCTACTCGACGCTGGCCACCGATGGATTCGCGCCCACGCCGGAAGTCGTGAAGCGAACCCCGGAGCGGACGCGCGTACTCACCCTGCCCGCGCAACAGTGGGAAGAGGTGCGGCGGGGAATGATCGGTGTGACATCCGCGGGTGGCACCGCGGCCAGTGCGGCGCTCAGCGGTGGCGTCACGCTCGCCGGGAAAACGGGCACCGCGCAGACGCAGGCCTTGAGCCGGGGCGAAACCTGCGACCACGCCTGGTTCGTGGGATACGCTCCCGCTGACAAACCCAGGGTGGTCGTCTCGGTGATTCTCGAGTGCGGCGCACACGGATACGCCGCCGCGCGCATCGCGTCCGCGATCGTCGGGAAGCACCTCGGGGTGACCCCGATGCTGATGATGCAGACCGGCGGAGACTGATGCTCGTCCGCACCAAGGTCACGGTAGACTGGCCGCTCATCGTTTCCGCCCTGCTGCTGTCGCTGTACGGACTGGCCATCGTCTATTCCGCGGGACAGACGGACATCCCGACGCTCGTTCGCCTGGCCTGGCGGCAGCAGCTCGTCTGGTTCCTGCTGGGCCTGGCCGGCGCGTATGCGATGAGCCGCGCGTCGGTGCGGATGCTGGAATGGATGGCGGTTCCGATGTACGTGTTTACCGTGGTGCTGCTGCTGTCCTTGCTGTTCGTCGGCGGCGGCGCGGGCACGGCGGCGAGCACGAAAAGCTGGCTCGTGGTGGGCGGGTTCCGCCTTGGGCAGCCGGCGGAATTCGCGAAGCTCACCGTGGTATTGATTCTCGCCCGGCTGCTCGCGGGCAAGAAGGACCCACCCAGGACGTTGGTCGAGCTCTGGAAGCCGGCGGTCACTGTCGCCATTCCGTGGGTGCTGATCATGCTGCAGCCAGATCTCGGCAGCGGGATCGTGTTCATCGGCATCTTCTTCGCGATGCTCTTCTGGGCGGGCATCTCCTGGCGGCTGCTGCTCCTGATCGCGAGCCCCGTGATTTCCCTGATCCTGGTCGCCGCGGGAACAGGATTGTGGGGCGCGTGGTTCCTGTTGCTGCTGGCGCTCGTGCTCTGGTACAAGCCCTACATGTGGGAGGGCGTATTCCTCGTCACGACCAACGTCATGATGGGAGTCGTGGCGCCGCTGCTCTGGGAACGATTGGAGCCCTACCAGCAGCGCCGGTTGCTCGTATTCATCGACCCGTCGCTGGATCCGCGGGGCTCCAGCTATCATGTGATGCAATCGAAGATCGCCATCGGATCGGGGGGATGGTTCGGCGAGGGGTTCACCCTGGGCAGCCAGAAACGGCTCGCCTTTCTTCCGGAGCAGCACACGGACTTCATCTTCGCCGTGCTCGGCGAGGAGTTGGGCTTCCTCGGTGTGGTGGTCGCCCTGGCGCTCTTTCTCGTGCTGTTCCTCCGCATCATCCGGATCGCTGAGCGCGCCAACGACAGCTTCAGTAGTCTCGTGGCGTTCGGCCTGCTCTCCAGTTGGTTCGTGCATGTCATCGTGAACGTGGGAATGACGCTGAACCTGATGCCAATCACCGGCATCCCGCTGCCGTTCTTCAGCTACGGGGGGTCGTTCATGCTCGCGAGCTGGCTCGCGGTCGGTGCGCTGCTTCGCATCGCGCACGAGGGGCGTGGCGGGAAGCACGGGCCGTTCGCGATCTAGTTCTGGGCGGTCCGGCCGAGAACCGGCCGAGACCGGGTTGTTAACTCCTTCCGCGCAAACGACATTTCCTGCATGGCTTGGTTCAAGAAGGAAAAGAAACCGAGGCAACCCAGACGCGAACGACTCGAGATCCCTCCTGACGTCTGGGAGAAATGCGAGGCGTGCGGGCACACGGACATCCGCGAGAAGTTCACGCGCTTGCACAACGTGTGTCCCAACTGCGATTACCATCGCCGCATCCGCGCGGGGGACTACGCCAACATCCTGATCGACGACGGCACGCAGGAGGAGCTCGAGGTCGACCTCCGCTCCACCGATCCGTTGGGCTTTCCGGACTACCCCCAGCGCCTCAAGAAGGCGCTCACCAACGCGGGCGACTCCGATGCGCTCTACGCATGCGGTGGGATGCTCGACGGACTGCCGATCAACCTAGGTGTCATGGACTTTGCCTTCATGGGTGGCTCCATGGGGTCCGTGGTCGGCGAGAAGATCGCCCGCCTCGGCGTGCGCTCGCTCGAGCGGAAATACCCCCTCATCGTCATTTCCGCCTCGGGCGGCGCGCGCATGCAGGAGGGGGTCCTGTCGCTGATGCAGATGGCCAAGGTCGCCGCGGTCCTGGCCCAGTTGGCAGAGCGGCGTATTCCGTACATTTCGATCCTCACCAACCCGACCACCGGCGGTGTGAGCGCGAGCTACGCCATGCTGGGGGACGCGATCATCGCGGAGCCCGGCGCCGTGATCGGATTCGCCGGACCACGGGTCATCAAGCAGACCCTTGGCCAGGATCTTCCCGAGGGGTTCCAGACCAGCGAGTTCCTGCTGGACCACGGGATGCTCGACATGGTCGTGCACCGGAAGCAGCTCAAGGGCACGGTCGGGCAGTTGCTGCGCCACATGTCCGGCCGGCCCGCCGCAGCGGGGTGGGCGTCCGCCTGACCGCGCTGGAGAAGTCGCTCGACTTCCTCTTCGCGCGCACCACCGGCGGGTACAAGTTCGGGCTCGAGCGCACGCTCGCGCTGCTGGACGCCCTGGACAACCCGCACCGGAAGTACCGGGTGTTGCACGTGGCCGGAACCAACGGGAAGGGCAGCGCGCTGGCCACCGCGGGCGCCCTCCTGCGATCGCGCGGGCTTCGCGTGGGCAAGTACACGTCGCCCCACCTGGTGGACTTTCGCGAACGCATCCTGGTGGACAGAGTTCCGATCGACGCAGGGCAGGTCGTCGCCTTCGTGGAGCGCTGGACGCCGTTGGTCGAGCAGGTCGGCGCGACATTCTTCGAGGCAACCACTGCGATGGCCTTCGATGCTTTTGCGCGCGCGGAGGTCGATGTCGCCCTCATCGAAACGGGGCTCGGTGGCCGACTGGACTCCACGAACGTCGTGGATCCAGCGAGCGCCGGCGTGACGTCCATCGGCTGGGACCACATGGAATATCTCGGGCACACGCTCGAGGACATCGCCGGGGAAAAGGCGGGCATCTTCAAGCCGGGACGACCCGCCGTCATCGGGCATGTGGCTCCGCCGATTCTCGATCTGCTGCGCGCCCGCGCCGAGGACGCTGGAGCCGATCCAGTCATCGTCGCGGAGCGCGTGGCCCTCCACGACATCGACGTCGAGCCGCACGGCACATCCGCGATGTTCGAGATGGCCGGTGAGCGCTTACGGCTCCACACGCCGCTCACCGGCCGGCATCAGGCGTTCAACCTCGCATTTACCCTGGCGCTGCTGAACACAGCCGGCGATGACCTCCGGTTTTCACTCGCGGAGGCGGCGCCGCTGCTTGCGCGGGTGCGGCTTCCGGGGCGCTTCCAGCGCGCCGGAAAGTACATCTTCGATGTGGCGCACAACGCAGATGGCGTGCGCATGCTCGCGGACACTCTCCGGGCGGTAGGCCCCGCGCGACCGGTGCGCGTGCTGTTCTGCGCGCTGCGCGACAAGGAGTGGCGGGACATGCTGTCTGCCCTGGCCCCGGTCGTGGACTCCTTTGTCCTGACGAACGCCCCGACGGCGCCGGCGAGCAGGGCATGGGACCTCGAGGCCGCGCGCGACTTCATCTCCGCGGCAGGGATCCCGGGGCAGGTGGAGGCGGACTTCGGCGTGGCACTCCGCGCGGTGGAGGACGGCGCCGAGTCGGTCGTGGTCACCGGCTCCTTTCACACCGTAGGCGACGCGATGGCGCGCTTGCAGGTGTCTCCGTTCGCGCCGTAAGTTCCTCCGATGGCAAAAGGCGCAGGCGGGCTGCCCGGGTTCCGGGACTTCTACCCCGAGGAATTCGCCACCCGCGCCTTCATCCAGGAGACGTGGCGTGCGGTCGCGCGCCGGTTCGGATTCTCCGAGTACGACGGGCCACCCCTCGAGCCCCTGGAACTCTATACCAGGAAAAGCGGCGACGAGATCGTGGGCCAGCTGTACAATTTCACGGACAAGGGAAGCCGCGAGGTGGCCTTGCGTCCCGAGATGACGCCTACCCTTGCTCGCATGGTCGGGGCGAGGGCCAACGCGCTTCCCAAGCCCATCCGCTGGTTCTCGGTGCCGCAGTTGTTTCGCTACGAGCGCCAGCAGAAGGGGCGCCTCCGCGAGCACTTCCAGCTGAACGTGGACATCGTTGGCGAAGCCGATGTGACCGCGGACGCCGAGCTCCTGGCCGTCGCGGTGGAGTGCATGCGTGGATTCGGGCTCGGCGCGAGCGATGTGGAGGCGCGCGTTTCGGACCGGCAGCTGCTGCTGGCCATCCTGGGCGCGCTGGGCGTAGACGCCGATCGGACGGACGCCGTCTTCGGCGTCATCGACAAGCTCAGTCGGCAACCGCGCGACGTGTCACGGGCAAAACTCGCGGAGTGCGGCCTGCGCGACGCCGCCGCGGACCGGGTGCTGGAACTGCGGCAGCTCGCGAGCGTGGACGACATCCGGCGGGCCTTTGCGAGTGACGCGGCCGTCGAGGAACGGCTCGTGGAGCTGGAGCGCTATCTCGGTTATTGCGAGGCGCTAGGCGTCCGCGACTTCGTGCGGCTCGATCTCACCATCGTCCGCGGGCTGGCGTACTACACCGGGATCGTCTTCGAGCTGTTCGATGCCAGGGGCGAGTTCCGGGCGATCTGCGGTGGCGGGCGCTACGACACACTGCTCGCCTCTCTGGGCGGTGTGGACCTTCCCGCGCTCGGATTCGGCATGGGCGACGTGGTGCTCGGTGAGCTGCTCAAGGCGCGGGGCCAGATTCCGCCCGCCGCGCATCTGCTGGAGTACTGGGTGGCAGTGGAGGACCAGGGACGCATGGTGGACGCGATGCGGGTCGCGACCGACCTTCGGCGGCGAGGCCACTCGGCCGAGTACGCGCTGCGTCCGGCGTCGCTGCGCAAGCAGCTCGAAGCCGCGGGAAAGGCAGGCGCCCGGTGGACGGTGATCCTGCGCGCCGATGGCCAGCACGTGGTGAAGGATCTCGCCTCGGGTAGGGAAAAACCCTTTACATTCGGGCATGGCTGACGACAAGAAGCTCACCACCCGCGCGCAGGACTTCAGCGCGTGGTACAACGAGGCAGTGTTACGCGCCGAACTCGCGGACTACTCGCCGGTGCGCGGCTGCATGGTCATTCGGCCCAACGGTTACGGCATCTGGGAGCGCATGCAGCGCGCCCTGGACGACATGTTCAAGGCCACGGGGCATCAGAACGCGTATTTCCCGCTGTTCATTCCCGAGAGCTTCCTCAAGAAGGAAGCCCAGCACGTGGAGGGCTTCGCTCCGGAAACCGCGGTGGTCACCCACGGCGGCGGCAAGAAGCTGGAAGAACCCCTCATCATCCGCCCTACGTCGGAAACGATCATCTACTCGATGTTCGCGAAGTGGGTGCACAGCTATCGTGACCTGCCGCTGCTGATCAACCAGTGGGCCAACGTGGTGCGCTGGGAGATGCGCACGCGGCTCTTCCTGCGCACGCTCGAGTTCCTCTGGCAGGAAGGTCACACCGCACACGCTACGCACGACGAAGCCGAGGACGAGGCGCGGCGGATGCTGGGCGTCTACCGCGATTTCATGGAAGCATGGATGGCGATGCCGGTGGTGACCGGGCAGAAGACGGATGCCGAGCGATTTGCGGGCGCGCTGCGCACGTACTCGTGTGAAGCAATGATGCAGGACAACAAGGCGCTCCAGGCGGGAACCTCGCACAACCTGGGGCAGAACTTCTCCAAGGCGTTCGACCTCACCTTCCAGTCCGAATCCGGGTCGCTGGAGCACGCCTGGAATACCAGTTGGGGCGTGTCGACACGACTGGTCGGCGGCCTGGTGATGACCCATGGCGACGACAACGGGTTGCGCGTGCCACCGCTGCTGGCGCCGATCGAACTCGTGGTCGTGCCGATCTACAAGACGGACGAGGAACGCACCCAGGTGGTGGAAGCAGCGAACCGGATCGTGGCCGGACTGCACGACTGGGAGCGGCGGCGTCCGGGACGGCTGCGCGTGCACCTGGACGCGCGCGACGGCATCAAGCCGGGCGCCAAGTACTACGAGTGGGAGCTGAAGGGGATTCCGCTGCGGATGGAAATCGGGCCACGCGACCTGGCCAAGGAGCAGTGCGTGCTGGTCCGGCGCGATACGCGCGAAAAGCGCCCCACCTCACTCAATACGCTGGGTGAAGACGTCGCTGAACTGCTCGTGCGCGTCCAGGAGGACATGCTGATTGCCGCGCGCGAGCGCCGGGAAGCCAACAGCATTCGCGAGCGCATCACCTACGATCGCTTCCGCGAAGTGATGGACGGCGACGGCGCGTTCGTCTATGCGGGATGGTGCGGCAACCCGGCGTGCGAGACCGCGGTCAAGGAGGAAACGAAGGCGACCATTCGCGTGCTGCCCGACGAGGAGTTCCGGTCGGCGGAGGCTCCAACGGCCTGCCTGAAGTGCGGGCAGGGCGCGTCTGCCGAAGCCCTATGGGCCAAGGCATACTGACCGCGGGGTTCGCGGGGGCGCCCCCC
>JBBDYA010000073.1:13423-25826 GCA_040902005.1 Gemmatimonadaceae bacterium
ATGGGGGCGCGCTGCACTGCGAGGGTGTGTCGATCGAGCGCATCGCGCGCGAGGTCGGGACGCCGATGTACGTCTACAGCACCGCCGTCATCGCCGACCGGTATGCGCGCCTGCACGCCATGCTCTCGGACGTGCCTCACAAGGTGCACTATACCCTCAAGGCGAACTCCAGTCGCGCGATACTCGCGTTACTGCGCGAGCTCGGAGCCGGCGCGGAGGTCGTGTCCGCCGGTGAGCTGCGCCGCGCGCTGCGCGCCGGTTTCACCGGCCGCGACATCATCTTCGGCGGCGTCGGTAAGACGGATGACGAGCTGCGCGAGGCGCTGGACGCCGGCGTGCTGCTCATCAACGCCGAGTCGGCGGCAGAAGTCACGCGCCTCGACGAACTCGCCCGCGAAGCCGGCGTCGTCGCTCCACTTGGCTTGCGTGTGAACCCGGAGCTCAAGCTGCGCTCCGGCACGCACCAGTACATCAAGACCGGGGAGAAGGGACACAAGTTCGGTATTTCGTTCGATGACGCGCTGCCGATCGCCCAGGCGGCGGCGGCGATGAAACACGTGGAGCTGCTCGGGCTGGATATGCATCTCGGGTCGCAGCTGTCCCGCATCGAACCCTACCGTGCGGGCACCGAGCGCCTCATGGCGCTGTATCGGGAGCTGTGCGCGGTGGGCATTTCCACCATCCGGTATCTCGACGTCGGCGGGGGACTCGGCGTCCGGTACGACACCGAGCAGCCGCCGGATCTCGACCGGTTCGCGCGGGTGGTGCTGCCGCTGCTTGCCGATACACCGCTCACGCTGGTGATGGAACCCGGCCGTTTCATCGTGGGCAACGCGGCCGTGCTCGTGGCAACGGTGCTGTACCGCAAGCGAAGCGGTGACAAGGAATACGTCATCACGGACACCGGGATGACCGAGCTGCTGCGTCCGTCCCACTACGGCGCGTATCACCGCATCGAGGCCGTCGACGGCGCTCGCGATGGTGATGTCATCGTCGCTGACGTCGTCGGACCCGTGTGCGAGAGCGGCGATTTCCTGGCGTTGGAGCGGACGCTCCCGAACGTGCGCCCGGGCGACCGGATGGCCGTGTACGACGTCGGCGCGTACGGGTACGCGATGGCCTCCAACTACAACGGACGACGCCGTCCGCCGGAAGTACTCGTGGATGGTGATCGGTTCGCGGTGATCACGCGGCGCGAGAGCTACGACGACCTGATGCGGCTCGAGATCGACGAGCCCGCGTGGAGGAGCACATGAAAGTCGGGTTGATGGCGGACAGCCACGATCGAGTGCCGGCGGTCGCCGAGCTGCTGCGGCGGATGCGGGATCAGGGCGCGACCATGGTGCTGCACGCCGGCGACTTCGTGTCGCCGCTGATCCTCAAGCCGTTCGAGGACCTGCACATGACGCTCGCCGGCGTCTTCGGACTGAATGACGGTGACCCGCAGGGACTGATGTCGCGCGCCAGCGCCGGACTCGGACTGGAGCTCTTCGAGTCGCCCCACAGCTTCGAGGTGGCCGGCAAGCAGATCCTGCTGGTGCACGACATCGGGGACGTGCAGAAGCGCTCGGTCGCGGCGCACAGCATCGTGGTGCACGGGTTTACGCACAAGCAGGCGATGAAAACGCGTGGCGACACGCTGCTGGTAAATCCCGGCGAGGCGTGCGGCTGGATGTTCGACACGCCCGGCGCGGCCCTGCTCGACCTCGACACGAAGCATGTGGAGTTTCTCACGCTCGACGGCCCCGAATGGAAATTCTGACGTGACGTCGCGGATCCTCATTCTCGACTTCGGCTCACAGTTTACGCAGCTCATCGCGCGCCGGGTCCGGGAAGCGCGCGTCTATTCCGAGATTCACCCGCCCTCGCGAAGCGTGGAATGGGTGCGCGAATGGAATCCAACCGGCATCATCCTCAGCGGTGGCCCAGCCTCCGTGTACGAAGAGAACGTGCCCTCGGCCGACCCCCGCCTGTTGGAGATTGCGCCCGTGCTGGGCATCTGCTACGGCATGCAGCTCATCGCGCACCTGGAAGGCGGTGCCGTGGTCGGCGCCGGCAAGCGCGAGTATGGCCGCGCCGAGGTGCAGATCACCGATGCATCGGGAATCTTCGAGGGGTTCTCGGCCGACGAAGGGATGACGGCCTGGATGAGCCACGGCGATCATGTGGACCGTCCGCCCAGCGGTTACCTGGTGACCGCACGCAGCAGTACCGTACCCATTGCCGCGATGCGGCACGAGCGCCGGCCGATTTTTGGCGTGCAGTTTCATCCGGAAGTCGCGCATACCCCTCGGGGCGGTGAACTGATCGCCAACTTCCTGTTCAACGCATGCAAGGCCGTGCCGGACTGGACGCCCGGCATGTTCATCGACGCCGAGCTGGAGAAGATCCGGCAGCTGGTGGGCGAGGCGCACGTGGTGTGCGGCCTGTCTGGCGGCGTGGATTCGTCCGTGGCGGCGGCGCTGGTCCATCGCGCGATCGGGGACCAGCTCACCTGCGTGTTCGTGGACACCGGACTCCTGCGCCTGCACGAGCGCGAGCAGGTGGAGCGAACGTTCCGCGCGAACATGGGCGTGCAGCTGGTGACGGTCGATGCGTCCGCGCGCTTCCTGTCGGCCCTCGAGGACGTGGAGGACCCGGAAACCAAGCGGAAGATCATCGGCCACACGTTCATCGACGTGTTCGAGGATGCATCAGCCGAGGCCGGGAAGGGCGCACGCTTCCTCGTGCAGGGCACGCTGTACCCGGACGTGATCGAATCGATGGCGCCGCGGGGCGGGCCGTCCGCGACGATCAAGACGCATCACAACGTGGGCGGGCTCAAGCCGGACATGAAGTTCGAGCTCATCGAACCGCTCCGCGAGCTGTTCAAGGATGAGGTGCGGAACGTGGGCCGCGAGCTGGGACTTCCGGAGGAGATGATCGGACGGCACCCGTTTCCCGGCCCCGGGCTTGGCATCCGCGTGCTGGGGGCGGTGTCGCCGGACAAACTGGACGTGCTGCGGAAAGCCGACGCGATCTATCTCGAGGAAATCCGCGACGCGGGACTCTACGACGAGATCTGGCAGGCGTTTGCCGTCATGCTGCCGGTGCGCAGCGTGGGCGTCATGGGCGACTACCGCACCTACGAGAACGTGGTGGCGCTCCGGGCGGTGACCTCGTCGGACGGCATGACGGCGGACTGGTATCCCTTTCCACACGACGTGCTCGGACGCATCTCCAGCCGGATCATCAACGAGGTGAAGGGAGTGAACCGCGTGGTGTACGACGTGAGTTCCAAGCCCCCCGCGACGATCGAGTGGGAGTGACTACACTCCCTTCTCCTCGAGCAAGGCCAGGAACTCTCTCGGCTCGCTGATCTCGAGCAGCCGGGACGGCACGTCCTGCTCCTTCGAGAACTGCGCGATCTTGCCGAGCACCGGCAGGTACTGGTTCGAGACTTCGAGCGGCGGCGCGACGATGAGAAAGAAGAAGTTCACCGGCTTCTCATCGATCGCCTTGAAATCCACACCGGCCTTCTTGCGCCCAAATGCCACGCGCAGCTTGGTCACCACCAGCGAGCGGCAGTGGGGAATCGCTATCCCGCGGCCGATGCCCGTCGAGCCGAGATTCTCGCGTCGTTTGAGCATCTTGAAGAGCATCCCCTGACTCTTCTCGTCGAGCTTGAGCAGCGCGATGAGCTCCCGGAGCACGTCGTCCTTGGTGGACCCGGCCAGGTTCAACTCGATCGCGTCTTCGCTGAAGAACTCACGCAGTTCCATGGGAACCGAAGTTAAGCGGCACTGGGAACCGCTGTCAAACGCCGACGTTGCTTAGGTTTACGCGGCGCAGTAGGTTGAGTCGTGACCCGCTTTCCCTTCCACGTTCCGGCCGCCGTGCCGTTGTACCTGGCTCCGATGGCCGGGGTCTCGGAGTCGCCGTTCCGGCGGCTGTGCCGCCGCTTTGGGGCCGATGTGGTCGTCACGGAGTTCCTGTCCGCTGAAGGGATCCGCCGCGAGAACGAAGCCACCCTGGCCAAGCTTCGGTTCGGTCCCGACGAGCGCCCCATCGGCGTGCAGATCTTCGGGTCCGACCCTGCGGCCATGGGCGACGCAGCCGCACTCGTCACCGAGGTGTTCCAGCCCGAGTTCATCGACATCAACTTCGGCTGCCCGGTGAAAAAGGTGGTGAAGCGGAACGGCGGGTCGGGTTGCCTCAAGGACTTGGACCTCGTGCAGACGATCATCCGGTCGGTCAGCGACAGCACGAGCCTGCCGGTGACGGTCAAGATTCGCAGCGGGTGGAACGAGGACACACGGGCCCCGGTCGCGATCGCGCTGCGCTGCCAGGACGCCGGTGCCCGCGCACTCGCGCTCCACCCGCGCACGCGCACGCAGATGTATTCGGGCCATGCACACTGGAACGAGATTGCCGCCGTGAAGCGCGCGCTCTCGATCCCAGTGATTGGCAACGGCGACATCAAGACCCCCGAGGACGCCGTCCGCATGCACCGCGAAACCGGCTGCGATGCGATCATGATTGCCCGTGGGTCTTTCGGACAGCCGTGGATTTTCCACCAGACGCGGGACCTGCTGTCCGGCGTGCCGAAGCGGGCCACACCCGATGTCGCCACACGGTTTGGCATCGCCATCGACCACGCGCGCATGGCGGCGGCGTACGAGCTCGATCCGCGTGGCGCGGCGATCGAGTTCCGCAAGCACCTGGGCTGGTACGCCCGGGGACTGCCCGGATCGGCGGACCTGCGCAAACAACTGCACGCGGTGAACTCTCTGGACGAGGTCGAGGGGATCTTCGCCGCGTACCTCGCGAACCGCGAAGGCGACGACGCCAACCGAACGACCGCGGACGAGTTCGAGGCAGCCGCGGTATGACGCGTGAGCGCGTTCGCGACCTGCTCACGCGGGTGGCGGACGGCACCACGTCGCCAGACCGTGCATTGACCGACCTGGCGGCGGAGCCGTTCGAGTCGCTCGGGTTCGCCACCATCGATCACCATCGGGCGCTGCGCCAGGGCTTCCCGGAGGTCATCTACGGCCAGGGGAAGACACCCGACCAGATCGTCGCGATTGGTGAGCGCATCGCGGAGCGGCACGGAGGGTTTCTCGCGACTCGCGTGGCCGATGAAGCGATGACCGCGCTCGCCGAGCGCTTCGACACACTCGAGTTGAATCGGCTCGGTCGCACGGCCTGGTTGCCCGGTGTCCAGCCGCCGCCTGCCGGCCGGGGAACGGTACTCGTGATCACGGCGGGCACCAGCGACCTGCCCGTCGCTGAAGAGGCGGCGGTCACGGCCCGCGCACTGGGAGATCGCGTCGATCGGCTGACCGATGTGGGAGTGGCGGGACTGCACCGGCTGCTCGCCCGGAAGGAGGAGATACTCGGCGCCGCGGTGATCATCGTCATCGCTGGCATGGACGGGGCGCTGGCGTCCGTTGTCGGCGGGCTGGTGCGCGTGCCGGTGATCGCCGTGCCAACGAGCGTCGGGTACGGGGCGGCCTTTGGCGGCATCGCGCCATTGCTGACCATGTTGAACAGCTGCGCCGCGGGCGTGACGGTGGTGAACATCGACAACGGGTTCGGTGCGGCCATGGCCGCGTCGCGCATCACGCACTCCTGACCATGATCTGGCTCATCCTGGCCTTCGCGTTCGTCGCGCTAGTGTCGCTCGCGGCGGCGACACGCCATGGCATGCGGCTGGCGGCCCGTGCCCGGCTCTCGGAGGATGCGGAGTCGGTTGACGCGGAGCCGCGCGTGCGGCAATTCCTGGAGACCGGCACGCACCGCCTGGAATTGCCGCGCGGCAGCGTTGCAGATCTGCGCGTGAACGCGCCGACCGTTCTGGAAGAGGCGGAAGTCGCGTCGGACTTCGCGACGCTCGATGCGTTTCTGGCGGATGTGCGTGATTCCGTCGGCGCCGACGAAGCGATTTTCTGGCGCTGGAGCTCGTCGAGCGACTCCCTCCTGCCCGCGGCCTGGTCCACCCCCGGCGCGGCACCGAAGTTCTTCGACAAGACGGCGTGGAGTGGATTCGTGCAGTGGGCGGCCGAAGGAAAGGTCATGCATTTCGACGCGGACGCCAGGGTGGCGGTGACCCGCCTCGCCGCTGCGCCGATCGAGCATGATGGCGCGCTGATCGGCGTGTTGAGCGTCGCGCGCGCGGAAGGGCTCGAACGTGGACGCGAGCATATCAAGTCGTGGCTCCCCAGGCACGCCGCCCAGATCGGCCGGCTGATGTCGCACTTCGAGCTGCGCCGGGAGTACGCGCGGCACATGCGCCAGAGTCAGGCGCTGCTCAAGGCCGCACAGGTGGTGCAGGCACACAAAGCGCCCGACGCGCTCATCCGATCGATCTGCGAAATCGCGCTGCGCGTGTCTTCCGCCTCGGACGCGGCGCTGATCCGGTGGCGCGCCGACGCGGGGCGCGGCTGGGTGCAGTTCACTACTCCAGGCTTCCGGCACAATCCACCGTTTCCGCTCTCGGCGGATTCGCTCACGGGCCGCAC
Organism: Gemmatimonadaceae bacterium; assembly: GCA_040902005.1. Lineage (GTDB taxonomy): Bacteria > Gemmatimonadota > Gemmatimonadetes > Gemmatimonadales > Gemmatimonadaceae > DASPMP01. The sequence goes on from JBBDYA010000073.1 coordinate 19,927, forward strand.
CTGCATCGCTGGGACGCTGCTGCTCATCGAGGACGTGAGCACCATGCGGGGTGAGAATCCGCTGTTCTTCGACGGAGACGGCGGCTGGACAAAAGGCACGCTCGCCATCGTGCCGCTCAAGCTGGACGAGCGCGTGATCGGCGCCATCGTGGTCGCGTCGGATCGTCCCGCGTCAGTGCCGCGGGACGAGGCGCACAACCTGACGCTGCTGGGCGCGCTCGCCGCACGGTCGCTGGAGATGGTGTGGGAGATCGAGGAGGTGAGCCGCCGCGCACGAACGGACGCCCTCACGGGACTCGCCAATCGGCGTGCCTTCGACGACCAGCTGGGCACCATGCTGGCGCACGCCGACCGCTTCGGCCACCCGGTGTCCCTCATCATGGCCGACGTGGACCACTTCAAGGCCGTGAACGACAACTGGGGACACGAGGCGGGGGATGTCGTCCTCAAGGCCATTGCCGGTACCCTTACCGACGGCGTGCGCGCCGTGGACCTCTGCTGCCGATTCGGCGGAGAAGAGTTCGCGATCCTCCTGCCGCAGACAACGCTCCTCGGCGCCGCCGAGCTCGCTGACCGCCTTCGAAAAGAAGTGGAGGAAAGGCCGATCAGGACGGGGGGCGCAGAGATCTCCGTGACGATCTCGTGCGGAGTGGCCTGCTATCCCGAAGGGGTCCTCACCAGGGAAGCGTTGTTCGCCGGGGCTGATCGGGCCCTGTACGAAGCCAAGAGTGCGGGAAGAAACTGCGTGAAGTCAGCGATCCCAAAGCCAACCGGGATCGTCAGATAGCGGAGCTTGCCACGTGCACGGCGCGTTGACCCGTGTGACACGATCCGTTAGGTTCAGCCCTACGGGGGCGACTGGATTCGACGGGATAAGTGAAGCCGTGGCCGCGTGCCCAGGTACTCGGGTTCCTGGTAAAACACTCGGGAAAAAAACAACAGCCAACAACAACCTGGCTCTCGCTGCGTAACTTCTAGTTACGCCGAGTGCCTGCGGAAAAGCCCGCCCGAGGCGGTTTCGCAGGTATCGCAAATTCGGGATAGTCTGCCTGGCGCGCCCGCCGCCAGTGGACGAGATCTAGTGGGCTCATCCGGCAGTCGGCGGTCCATCGGCCAGCTGACGGAAACATCCAACGGTGGACTACGCACGTAGAAGCTGTAGTGAATCTATTCTCGGACCGGGGTTCAAATCCCCGCGCCTCCACTTGTAAGTACCAAAAGGGCCTCGACTTGGAAACGAGTCGAGGTCTTTTTTGTCCCATGGCGACGTGGGCCGCAATTGGCGGAGCAGCACGAACGTCCCAACGGCCGGCCCTTTCGTCCTGATCTCAAGCGGCTCATCCCGTGCTGCTCGCAGCCGGGCTAGCCGCCGCGTACACTGGGCCGTCTCCGTCCGGGAAACCTGCGATGCGACCAGTCATCGTCCTCAGCTCCGCCCTTTTCGCGCTCAACGCTCCGATGGTCGCCTTTGCCCAGCCGAGCGGAAAGTGGCCGCCCGATTCACTGGTCAACGTACAGGTGATTCCGAAATCCACACCGATCCCGCAGGTGGTTGGACAGATGCGCAACTTCACTAGTGCGCTCGGCGTTCGGTGTTCGTACTGCCACGTTGGCGAAGAGTCGCAATCGCTCGAGCAATACGACCTCGCCAGCGACGCTAGGCGGTCGAAGCGCGTGGCGCGCGAGATGATGCGCATGGTACAGGACATCAACCGCCGTCTGGATTCGTTGCCCGACGGACGCGGCTCTCCCGAAGCAACCGTTACCTGCGCGACCTGCCACCGCGGCGTCGCGCGACCCGTGCCACTGTTCTCAATAATGACGGAAACGGCCGTCGCGACCAGCGCCGATTCCGCGCTGCGTGTGTACGACGCGCTACGCGCGCGCTATTACGGACGTGATGCCTACGACTTCAGCGAATCCGCCCTGAACATCGCCGCATTTCGCACGGGCCAGCGCGGCAAGCACGACGAAGCGCTCGCGCTCCTGCGTTATAATGAGCAACTCTATCCGGGGTCTTCCGGCATGTATGTCTTCCGCGGCAACATCATGCTCATGAAAGCGGACACAAACGCAGCCGCAGCGGCATTCCGCGAGGCAATCCGCCGGGACACGTCCAATGCCGAAGCGAAAGGCCGCCTGCGTGCGATCAATCGATGAGTTACTCGTGGGACCGAGGCTGTCCCTTGTCTGTCCCATGAACGCTGGCCGCCGCCACCAGGCAGTCAGCGTTCATTGCGTTTTCACCCGGCGCTCAGGCGCCGAGTCGCTCCGAGGATTCCTGGTGATGCGATCAGCCCCAGGAGTGTCACCGGCAGGATCTGCTGCGCCTGGATCAGCAGCGCCACGCCGGTGGCCTGGTCAGGGTCCAGCCCGAGTCCCACAGCCGTCATGACGTACAGCATCTGAAACACGCCGATATTTCCGGGGGTCGCGCGCACGGCAAAGCCAAGATTCACCGCCAGCAACGCGGTGATCGTGCCGACAAGGCTGATCGAGAACCCTGCCGCGAGCGCGGTGAGCTGGTACGACGCCACCTGAAGGGCCCACACGATGACCGAAATCGCCAGCGATACCGCGAATCGCGGCGCCGTGCTGATCCCCGTGAGCGTGCGCGCGAAGTTACCCCCGTACAGGCGCGCGCGATGCAGCAGCCCCTCACCCTCGAGGACCGCCACGCCACTCTGCGCCGGATACCGGATCAGGTATACCAGCAGTCCGAGGATCACAGCGAGCGACACGATCGCCAGGGGACGGGTCTGGCCGAGTGACACCGGCACCTGGAGGAACGACACCGCCAGCGCCAGGAGCACCACGTAGCCCACCAGCTCGAACAGTCGCTCCAGCGCGAGGGTCGCGAGCACCGCAGCGCTCGACGCCTTCTCCGATCGCGCGACGTACACGACCCGCGCCGCGTCGCCACCACTCGCGATCAGGAGATTGTTGAGCCCTGCACCCACGAACGTCGCGCGGATCGCCAGCCAGAGCGATGCGACGCCAATGGGCCGCAGGAAGACCCACCACCGCGCGCCCTTCAGCACCAGCGACAGCAGATTGACCAGCGCGGCGGCGGCGAAGAGCAGCGGCGACGTGCCCCGGATGGCCTGCCAGGTTTCCGCCCAGTCGATCGTGCGCGCGAATGCCACGAGCGCCACGGCGATGACCGCGAGAACGGCGAGGCGCGTGATGCGTCCCCGATACAACGTCACGATGGCAGCGTCACGAACCGGAAGCCCCGCTCGCGCAGCGCGCCAATGATGCGAGGCAGCGCGGCGGCAGTCTGCGTGCGGTCACCATGCGGATCGTATCCGTCACCGTCATGCAGCAACAGGATGCAGCCGGCTCCAGCGCCCGCGATGGCGCGCGACGCGATTTCCTCGGCTCCCGGGCGGTAGGAATCCCATACGCCGAGTGTCCATCCCACGGTGCGCTGCCCCAGTCCTCGCGCGATGCCGTTCACCCACGGATTGCGGAATCCGTGCGGCGCACGGAAGAATGCGGGACGACTGCCCGTCGCGCGCTCGATCGCCTCCGTGCCGAGCCCGAGGTCCAGTCGAACGTAGGCGGGGCCGCGCAGATGCAGTGCGCGATGGTGGTACCCATGATTCCCGAGCTGGTGCGCCTCCGTCGCCACCCGCCGCGCGAGATCCGGCCAGCGCTCCACATGACGGCCGAGCATGAAGAACGTCGCGGAGACGCGCTCCCTGGCCAATACGTCCAGCACGAGTGGAGTGGCGACCGGGTTGGGCCCATCATCGAAGGTGAGAGCGATGTTCCGGTCCGATGCGGGCAGGCGCGCGAGCGTGGGCCCGAACACAGGACTGTTCCGGTGGAATGCACCGTGTGACACGACGGCCGCGGCCCCGACGAGCGCGAGTGAGCTGAGCACGATGGCCGAAGCTATACCGCCACGGCGAGCGGTGACGGAGACAGTACCTCGTCGTAGACGGCAAGGATATCCGTCGTCACCCGGCGCCAGTCGTACTCCAGGGCGCGCTGCCGCCCGGTTGTGCCCAGACGCGCGCACAGCGATGCGTCATCCAGCAAATGCACGAGCGCGTTGGCGAGCGCATTGCGGTCCCCGCTGGGGACCATCATCGCTTCACGCCCGTGCACGACGACGTCCCGGAATCCCAGGATGTCCGAGCACACGATCGGTGTCTCGCACGCCATCGACTCGAGCAGGGTGATCCCGAACGATGCCTTCGTCGTGGGGCACGCGTAGATGTTGCTGTGCGCGTAATACCCGGGCCGGCCATCGAGCACGGCGCCCGCAAACGTGATGTCGGGGTCCCCCGCGGCGTGCTGGCGATAGTGGTCGCGCAGTGGTCCGTCGCCCACCACCACCAACTGCGCCCGGCGGCCGCGCCCTCGCACGCGCTTGAACGCATCGATGAGCGTCGGCAACCCGTTGCGTGGATCGAACCGCCCGAGAAAGAGAATCGTCGGCACGTCGCCGCGGATGGCGGCGGGGCGCGGTGCGGCCGGCCGGAACAGATCGGTGTCGATCCCGTTGGGGATGATCTGCCAGTCGGCGTCGAAGTAGCGCTCCAGCGCCACGACCGTGGATTGCGACACCGCGATGGCGGCGCTCAGTGTGTCCAACCGGCGCTGAAAGAGGCGGCGGAACATGTGGTACCCCGCCGACCAGTCGAAATAGGTATGGAAGGTACCGACAACGGGCACCTCGGCTTCCTCGACCGCCAGCATCGGCAACACTGGCGTGAGCGGCGAGTGCACGTGCACGATGTCGTAGCGGCCGGTCTTCAGCGCCTGCCGCATGTCGCGGCGCAATGCGCCGCCCACCGTGATGCGGGACTGCGAGCCGTTGATGTACCATGGCACGCTGTGCCCCAGCCGGATGACATGCGGCCGCGGCTCTGCTCCGGGCAACCGCGACGTGATGATGTCCACGTGATGTCCGCGCCGACGCGCCTCGCGCGCGAAATGGTGGACGTGCTCGCACACGCCTCCCAGGTGCGGGTAGTAGTACTCCGTGACGAGGGCGATTCGCAGCGGAACGGCGTTCACGGCCAGAACGCCCGAGCAGGTTACATGCCCGGCTCAGCCGGTCGTCGCCTCCAGCGCCGCGTGCGCGGCGGCGAGTCTGGCGACCGGCACCCGATATGGGGAACACGACACGTAGTCCATCCCGCGGGCGTGACAGAACGCGATCGATCGCGGCTCACCGCCGTGCTCGCCACAGATGCCCACCTTGAGGGCCGGACGCACGGCTCGGGCGGCCGTGATCGCGTACTCGATGAGCTTGCCAACACCCTCCTGATCCAGCACCTGGAAGGGATCGTCCGCCAAAATGCCGCGCTCCACGTAGCTGGGCAGAAAGCGCCCGGCGTCGTCGCGGCTGAGGCCGAAGGTGGTCTGGGTCAGGTCGTTGGTGCCGAACGAGAAGAACTCGGCGGATGCCGCGATGCGATCGGCCGTGAGCGCGGCGCGAGGCAACTCGATCATTGTGCCGATCAGGTGGGGAAGCGATTCGCCCATCGCGCCCAGCACCTGCTCGGCGGCGTTCTCGACGATCGCTCGCTGATTGGTGAACTCCTGCTCCACGGCGACCAGCGGAATCATGATCTCCGGCTGCACGTCGATGCCGCGACGCTTGCATCGCACAGCCGCCTCGAAGATGGCGCGCGCCTGCATCTCGGTGATCTCCGGGTACGTGATGCCCAGCCGGCACCCGCGATGGCCAAGCATCGGATTGGTCTCGCGCAGCGACTCGACGATGTGGCTGAGCGCCGCGCGGGTCATTCCGAGCTGCCGAGCCAGCAGCTTGCTCTCCTCTCCCCCGTGGGGGAGGAACTCATGCAGCGGCGGATCCAGCAGGCGGATCGTCACGGGGAAACCGGCCATGGCCTCGAAGATGCCCTCGAAGTCGGCGCGCT
>JBBDYA010000074.1:0-3716 GCA_040902005.1 Gemmatimonadaceae bacterium
CGACCGTCGGTCGCGTGCGACCGACGCCGAGAACGCTGTCCTGCGACCGACGCCGAGAACGCTGTCCTGCGACCGACGCCGAGAACGGAAACCCGAGCTAGCGACACCCCGTACCACGCCGCACATTCACGGGACATGCCCATCCGTCTTGGTGAATCGACCTTCCTGCGTCTCACCACGGCGGCCGCGCTCCTCACCGCACTGGCGTACGTCATCGCCGCGGTCACGGTCGCCAGGCAGGGGAATGCGTCCAGGGCCACGGGGTGGACCGCGACGGCCGGCGACAGTGGGTGGGTGGTCGCCACCGTGGACGAGCGCGGCCCCGCCGCCATGTTGCTGCGCCCGGGCGACCGGCTGGTCGCGATCGACGGCGACACCGCCGTTGGACGCATCGGACCGGCGTGGATCCTGCGCGATGCGCCGCATCGCAGCAGCTACGTCGTGCAGGTGGTGCGCGATGGCCAGGCCGTAGAGGTCCAGACACCCTGGCCCGTGCGGCAGGAGCCCGGTCTGGCCTTCTGGCGCTGGATGTACCTCGCGATCGGACTCGTGTACCTCACCACCGGCCTGATGATCGCGTACGCGAAGCCGGAGTCCGACGTCGCGCGGCGCGCGGTGGTCTCCGCCGTTCTCGCGGCGGCCTTCTTCCTGGGAGCCAGCCTTCACTCGAGCGCGGGCATGCTGAGCGGCGTTCCGCTGGTGCTCGCATCCGTGGCGTATGCCGTGCGACCCCTCCACCTCATCGCGGGCTACCGCTTCAACGCGGCCTTTCCCATCGGGGCGCCGAGCGCCGGCGGATGGCGGCTGTTCGAGCGCACGCTGTACGTGGTTGCGGTGCTCGTCTGGATTCCGGCGGTCGCGGTGGGCGCGTTGCGCCTGCTCGGGCCCGACCGCGCGGCGCAGCTCGTGGCGCGCTACGCGCCGCTGCTCCAGGACACCACGATCAACGCGCTGGGGGTGCTGATCGCCGGCGTCGTCAGCGTGGCCAACGTGCTGGTGGTCTGGCGGAACTACCGCCACGTGGACGAGCCGGACCTCAAGCGTCGGGTGCGCTGGGTGAGCCTGGGTGTCGCGGCGGGGATGCTGCCGATCCTCGTGGTGGTGCCCCTCCTCATCCTGCGACTGGCGTCCGGCGAGCAACTCGTGTCGATCGTCCGCGTGGTGAACACCATCACGGTGGTCATGCCGCTGTGCATCGCGTACGCGATCATCAAGCATCGCGTGCTTGGCGTGCAGGTGGTGCTGCGCACGGGCCTGCGGTACATGCTCACGAAGAACGTGCTGCGCGTGGCGCTCGCCGGCCCCGCCGCGCTGATCGTGTGGTCGCTGGCGACGAATCCCGGCGCGTCGCTCTTCGAGCTCGGCACGGGGAGCGGCCGGTGGCGCCTGATCCTCATCGCGCTCGCGGCGATCGGCCTGCGCTACCGCGGCCCGCTGCTGCACGCCATCGACCGCCGGTTCTTCCGCGAGGCCTACCGCCAGGACCAGATCTTCGCGACGCTCGCCGAGGCGATCGGACGCGCGGCGGACGTGCGCGAGATCTCTCGTCTCCTGAGCTCGCAGCTTCAGGATGCGCTGCATCCGCGCCGGATCTTCGCCGTCGCCCGCGAAGGCGGGTCGCGCGACGCGTTCTCCCTGCTGTATTCGTCGTCGGGCGAAGGGCACGCGCGCGGCTTCGGCGACTTCGACATCGCGCCGCATGCATTCGAGGACATTCAGGAGACGATCCACGTGGACGCCGCCCGGACGCTGGGTGCGCGCGAGCGCGAGGCGCTGTCGGCGCTCGACATCCAGCTCCTCGCCCCGATTCGCGGCCCCAACGAAGGGCTGGTGGGTCTCCTCCTGCTCGGCGCCAAGCGGAGCGAGGAGCCGTACACCGCCAACGACCGGCGGATGCTCGACACGATCACTTCCCAGACCGGCGTCGTCTGGGAGAACGTGCGGCTGCGGGAGCGGCTGAATCGCGAGCAGGCGGTACGACGGGAGATGCTCGCGCGCGCCGATGGCGGAGCGCGGGACGTGGTCCTGGAGTGTCCCGCGTGCGGCGCCTGCTACGACGCGAGCGCCTCGACCTGCGCCAGCGACGGCCGCGAACTCACGATGTCGGCGCCGGTGCCCAAGACGCTCGACGGGAAGTACGACCTGCGGCGCCTGATCGGGCGCGGCGGGATGGGCGCCGTGTACGAGGCAATGGACCTGCGGCTCGAGCGCACGGTCGCTGTGAAGGTAGCGACGGGGAGCGTGTTCGGCGATTCGGTCGCGCTCCAGCGCTTTGGCCGCGAGGCGCGCGCGTCGGCCAAGCTCGATCATCCCAATGCCGTGCGCGCGCTCGACTATGGCGAGGTGCCCCACGGCGCGTACCTCGTGCTCGAGTACCTTCACGGCGAGAACCTCCGCGCGCTGATTCGCCGGCACGGTCGCCTTGGTCCACGCGAGACGGCGCGGATCCTGGAGGGCGTGTTCGCCGGCGTCGCGGCGGCGCACGAGCGCGGCATCGTGCATCGCGACCTCAAGCCGGAGAACATCTTCCTGGTGCAGGGCGCGACCGCCTCGGGGGGGGGGAGCCGCCGGTGCCGAAGATCCTCGACTTCGGCCTCGCCGCGGTGCGCGACCTCGGGTTTGCCGACACCGGCAAGCTGACGCAGACGGGAACCGCGGTGGGAACGCTCGCGTACATGTCGGCCGAGCAGTTCCTGGGAGAGCGCGTGGACGAGCGCGCGGACCTGTACGCGCTTGGCGTAATCGCGCTCGAGATGCTGACAGGCGTGCTGGACTCGCAGGGCCCGACCTTCAGCCGGATCGACAGGATCCTGGACGACAGACTTCAGGGATCAGCGACAGGCGCCGAGCAACGCCAGGTAGCGTCCGTACTGCGCCGGACGCTCCAGGAGCGCGCCGAGAATCGTTACGACACCGTGCGGGCGCTGGCGGCCGAGCTGTTGCCGGCGCTGCTGGCGATGGAATCCGCGCCCTTGTCCCATGTCACCTGAACGACGTCGGTCAGGGTGTGACCGATGAGCGGGAGCGTGGCGGCGTCGAAGTCCGACGGCGCGTAGCCGTTTGCCGGCAGCGGAGCGATGGGGAGCAGCCCCATGTGCATGTACGTGTCCGCGATGAGGTGCGCGCAAAAGTAGTGTCCCGCGTGCGTGAGGCCGAACTTCCTCCCCATCGCATAGCTCGCGGCGAGACCCACGCCGAGCCCGAATTCCAATGGCAGCTTGATGTGATCCCCCGGAAACGGGATGCCGTTGGCGACCGAGATGAAGGCGCTCAGGGCGGCGAGCTGCTCGGTGCCGAGAGCCGGCTGGACCTGACGGACGTACATCGCGACCTCGTTCTGCATGTAGGAGCCGAGGAGGTCGTCGAGCGGCGCGACGCGGGTGCCGGCGTGGGGCTGGTTGTTCGTGTAGGGATCCGGGAACTGCTTCCCTCCCCCGGGCGCGTCCCAGAAATACAGGTTCGTCCCCAGCCGGATGATCATGCCGACGTGGTTGTACGGCGTGTGCGTCTCCAGCTGGATCATGTAGTCCAACGCAGACTTGCCCTGGAACGTGACGACATCGCCCGTCTGGAGCGTGTTCCGGATCTGGCTGTAGGGGATTGGTGGGCGGGCCATTAGGGAGTTTTGAAGGAGGGGATGTTCTCGGCCAGGATAACTGTTCTCGGCTAGCATAGCTGTTCGCGGCGGGGGGGGCCAAATTTTTTTTGGGCCCCCC
>JBBDYA010000075.1:0-24311 GCA_040902005.1 Gemmatimonadaceae bacterium
CCAGCAAGTCGGCGGCCCTGCCGACCGCACCGGCCCGGGCTCGGCCCATCGCGCCGGCGGCGCCGCCCCCCCCGCCCCCCCCGCCAGCCTGCTGCTGCGGGCCCTCGCCGGGACGCGGTACCCAATTGCCGCCCGGTCCGAGCCGGGCCGTTTGGGCCGCCGCACCACCGGCGCCGCCACCGCCGCCACCGCCGCCACCGCCGCCACCACCGAATCCGAAACCAGGCGGCACGGTGCCGGAGGCGAACGAGCGCATGGTGTTGATGACCGGCGCGGGGATCTTCCCCGTTTTCTCGAGCGAGTCGATCACGAATGCCGCGCGCCGCGCACCCAGGATACTGTCGCGCAGCAGGGCCGGCGACAGTGGACGCCGGGGCGCCACGCCTCGCAGGTCCCACAGGACCTTGTGCAGTCCGGCGCCTCTCGGCCCGTTGATCGAGCGCACCGTATCACCACGCGCGTCCGTGATGATGACGCGCACGGTATCGCGCGTGGCGCGCGCGAACCGGAACGCGATCTCCGCGCCGTGCTGCGGGCTCGGCGCCGCGAACACGCGATGGCCAGCGCCGTTCGAGGACGCACCCATGTTCGGCCCCTGGGGATACTCGTAGGCCGTCTTTGGCGCGAAGAGATGGACATTCTTCGCGAGCACCTCGGTGGTGAGCTGCTGGAGTGGTGCCACATCCACGATCCAGAATCCGCGACCGTGCGTGGCCGCGATCAGTTCGCGCTCGCGCGGATGGATCTTGAGATCGTGTACCGGCGCCGTGGGCATGCCCGTCATGAAGCGCTGCCAGGTCTGGCCGCGGTTGAGCGTGACGTAGACCGCGCGCGCGGTGCCGGCGTACAGGAGGTTGGGGTTCGTGGGATCCTCGCGAATGACGCGCAGGTAGTCCGCGCCGCCGCGGGGCAGATCACCGGCGATCGACCGGAACGACCGTCCACCGTTCGTGGTCATGTAGACGTACGGGTTGAAATCGCCCCACCGGTGGTTGTCGAACGCCACGTACGCGGTGAGGGAATCGAAATGCGACGTCTCGATGCGGGTGACGTACACGTCTCCCGGCGGCAGGCCGGGGAAGCGATTCGCCGGCACCGGTTCCCAGAGGGCGCCGTCGTTGCGGGTGAACCACACGTTGCCGTCATCGGTGCCGGCCCAGAGAAATCCGGGGCGCGCGCCGGACTCGGCGAGCGTCACGACCGTGCCGTACGTCTCGGCACCGGTCGCGTCACGCGTGATCCCGCCCGTGTGACGCATGCTGGTGTCGATCTTCGCCATCTGCTTCTTGGACAGATCCGGCGAGATCGGAAACAGGTTGTCGCCGCGTTGCGTGCTCTTCATGACGCGGTTGGCCGCGGCGTAGAGCACGTCCGGATTGTGCGGCGAGAGAAAGAACGGCGTGTTCCAGTTCCAGCGGATGTCGAGTTCCGCCGAGTCGGTGCGCTGGCGCGCGCGCAGGTCCGCGACGGCACGCTCGACCTCGCGCGTCATCCGGACGTTTGTGTCGCCACGCTGAATGAGGATCGAGTCCTCATACTGGAGATAGCGCGGCCGCCAGGTGGGCTTCACCAGCGGCGTACGCTCGCCGGTGAGCACGTTGTAGCGCGCGATGTTGCCGCCCTGCGACTCACCGAAGATGATGTGGGGCTCGTGCGGGTGCTGTGCGGTGTAGAATCCGTCGCCGCCGTTGAAGGTGAACCAGAAGGCGTTGGTGACCGAGCCGTTCTTCCGACGGCTGGGACCGCACCAGGAGCCATTGTCCTGCATGCCGCCGCAGATGTTGTACGGAAAGGCGAAGTCGTAGCTCACTTCATATGGCTGCGCGAGCGGCAGCATCGCGGCGAAGTCGTAGCTACCGCCGCCGTCATGCGAGATGCCGATACCGCCGTCGTTGCCCACGATCATGTATTCCGGGGTGTTCGGATCGATCCACATCGCGTGGTGATCGACGTGGATGCCGACGGTCGTGGTCCTCGTGGTCTTGCCGCCATCGTCCGAGACCAGCACCGGCGTGGACGAGAACCACACCCGGTCCGGGTTGCGTGGGTGCACGCGCACCTGCGAGTAATAGAAGGGGCGCGTGTTGGCGGTGTTCGTCCTGGTCCACGTCGCGCCGCCGTCCGCGGAACGGTACAGGCCGTTGTTCAGCGACTGGCGCGCCTGGCTGGCGCTGGGCCGCGGATTCGGAATCGAGTCCGCCTCGACCATGGCGTACACGATGTTCGGATTGCTCGGCGCGAAGCGCGGGCTGATGCGTCCCAGCATGGTAGTGGGCCAGCCGCCGCCCTTGATCTCGGTCCACGTGGCGCCGCCGTCGGTCGTCTTCCAGAGCGCCGAGCCCGGCCCGCCGCTCTTGAACACGTAGGGGGCGCGGATGCGCTCCCAGCTGGCGGCCAGCAGGATGTTGGGATTCGTGGGGTGCATCTGTACGTCGATGAACCCGGCGCGATCGCTGATGAACTTGATCAACTGCCACGTCTGGCCGCCGTCGGTGGTCTTGTAGAGTCCGCGCTCGGGATTCGTCTTCCAGTGCGCGCCCAGCGCGGCGACGTAGACGATGTTCGGATTCGTGGGATGGATGACGATGCGGCCGATGTGCTGCGCCTTCTCGAGTCCCATCAGGCGCCAGGTCAGCCCGCCGTCGGTGCTTTTGTAGACACCATCGCCCGGATCGATCGAGTTGCGGGAGTTGGGCTCACCCGTGCCGAGCCACACCTGCATCGTATCGGACGGCGCGATCGCGACGGCGCCGGTGGACGCGACTGGGTAGGTGTCGAAGGTGGGCCGGAAGGTGATGCCGCCGTTGGTGGTCTTCCAGACGCCGCCTGCCGCCGCGGCGACGAAGAACGTCCTGGATGGCGACGGAATCGCGTCAATGTCGGTGACGCGTCCCTCGAAGTTGGCGGGTCCCACCGTTCGCCAGCGCATGCCGCCGGCAGAGAGGGAATCGAGCGACTGGGCCGCGGCCGGGCTTGCACCGGCCAGGAACGCGCCCATCGCGACGAGGAGCAACCTGTGATGATGCATACTCAGAGAGTGGTGTAGGGGGGACGCCGAACGTGATGGTCCGGCAGTTCTTCGCAGCTGGACATTACCTGTACGCCCGCGGAGCCGTTAGTGCTGCCCGACGTGACCGGCGGCGGGAATCGGGAGACGGCATTTAAGTCGCCGATCATATGGCGCGGCCGTTGCGGGCCTTGTATATGAGAGGGGCCAGCCAGGGATGCTCTGAAGAATGAGTCGGCTGGAGGCGCGGTGTGCCGCGCGGCGCGAGAGTAGTCTCAATACTTGAACGTGCATCGTGGAACTCGTTCGCGGGCCGCCGTTGGCGTTCAAGTATTGAGACTGTCTCGCGCCACGCGGCACACCGCGCCTCCAGCCTCCATTCTTCAGAGCCTCCCTGGGCGCCATCTCCAATTCTCCGATTCCGCCGGTGTACAAGACCTGTCTCTTCTGCCACCACGATCTGGGCCGCAACGAGGCCCTGGCAACGCTCGCCATCGGGCGCCGGGTGGCGTTCGATTCGGCGAAGGGGCGCCTGTGGGTGGTGTGCGCCGGGTGCGGGCGCTGGAATCTCACCCCGTTCGAGGAGCGGTGGGAAACGCTGGAGGAATGCGAGCGCCTGTTCCGTGACACGCGACTCCGTTTCGCGACGGACAACGTGGGACTGGCGCAACCAGCGTGGGGGGGGGGATTCGAGCTGGTGCGCATCGGCCGGGCGCTCCAGCCGGAGATCGCCGCGTGGCGGTACGGCAGCAAGATCCTGAGTCGGGCGCCCACGGTGGCCGGCTACGCGAAGTCGCTGGGCGTGAACCGCAAGGCGGTGATGCGGCTGCGCACCATGTCGCGGAAGCACGAGGTGCTGGCGCGCGTGCGGCACGATCGGGAAGCCATCACGATCCGATTCGCACACCTGGCGCATGCCGAGCTGCTGCGTCCGGATCGCGATCAGACGTGGCGTGTCCAGGTGCGGCATGACCATGGGACCGCCGCGCTGGAGGGCGCGGACGCGTTGCGCGCGGCGCGGGTGATGCTGACCGCGCTCAATGACGGCAGCGCCCCCGAAGCCCTCGTGAGCGCCGCCCTGGACAAGCTCGACGACGCGGGGCGACCGCACAGTTATTTCGGCCGCGTGGCCGCACTGGCGCTGAACAGCTCCTGGGGCCGCCGCCCCGTCATGCGGGTAACGTCGGGCGCCGAGCCGGCGGACGCGGATCGGTCACTCGCCGAGCGCCTGATCATCCGCCTCACCGCGCGGTCCTTCTGGGCACGCGGTGGCACGAACAGCGAGGAGCGCACGTTGCTGCACTGGATTTCCGACGTGGACCGGCTCGCGCTCGAGATGGCGGCGAACGAGGACGTCGAGCGCCGAGCGCTCAGCGGTGAGCTGGCGCAGCTGGCGCAGCTGGAGGAGGCGTGGCGAGAAGCCGAGGAAATCGCGGCAATCGCGGACAGGTTGCTCGCCTGAAAAAAGCCCCTCCGAGTTCTCGGAGGGGCTTTTCTCTTCCATGGCGGCCGGTACTACCGCGTCGCGATGGACGCGAGAAACTCGCGCACCCGCTCGTCCGACGAGCGGCCGAGCAGTGAAATCGCCCGCCGGCGTCGCGCCGCGCTGTCGTCACTGCGCGCGATCTGCATGAGCTTGTCCACCGCGGCCTTTTCGCCACTCTCGACCAGCACGGCCATGACGGCCTCCTTCACCTGCGTGTCGGTGGTCTCGTCGTAGATCTTGATGATCTCTGGAATGGGCGTGCCGCCTCGGTATGCGTGCTGAATCGCGCGCCGCCGAGTGGCCGTTGGCTGGTCCGGGTTGCGCGCGAGCGCCAGCAGCCAGCGCACGTTCTCCGCCCCACCGAAGGTGGCGATGGCCGCAACGGCGTTTTCGCGTGACTTGTCGCCATCGAATTTGCCGTACGTGTCGCGCAGCAGCTTGATATCCTCGCCGCTGGCGTGCTCGCCACCCAGGCCGCGAATCGCCGCGGCCAGGGCCATGTCCTGCAGGGCCGCGGCACGAACGACGTCGCGCAGGTGCGCGCGCGCGCGGGGATCGCCCGACGTGGTAAGTGACGTGATGGCCTGCTGCGCGAGCCAGCCACGCTGCGCGTCACGCGCCAGCTCCAGGAGCGCCGCCGTGCCCGCGCCATGCTCCAGGCGGGCCAGCGTACGGAGCGCCTGCTCTCGAACGGACTGGTTGTCGTCGTCGTTACTCGCGATGGTGACGAGCACGGGGACCATGTCGCGCACGGCACGCGGGCGTTCATCGAACGAGCGTCCCAGCCACGAGATCGCGCTGCTGCGCGTGGCCCGCGCGGCATTCTGATTGCGCGCGATCGCCAACAGGCGCGGGGTTGCGTCCACGCTGTCCGCGAGCATCGCCGGCCCGATCGCGTCGCGGCTCACGCGTCCCTGCGAGCGCTCCGCGAGTCCCAGCAGATAGGTGGCCGCGTCGCTCGCGCGCACGAGTCCGAGATCCGTGACGCCCGCGATGGGTTGCGGCACCGGCCCGGCGTACGTGGCGATCGAGACGATCTCCCGGTCCGCGCGGTCGAGTACCACGCGCACTGGGCCCGCGACGCACGCCTCGCGGCGGTCGGTGTCGTTGAAGGAACCGTACCAGCTGTTGGCGCCCGCCATGTAGTACGAGCGTCCGTTGCCGCACACGCCGGGGCGGGCGGCGTAGGTGAACTGCACGCGTCCAGCGGGAGCGGCGTCCACGCGCTCGGCCAGGGACTGCGCCGAGAGCGGGGAGGTAGACGCCGAGAGCGGAAGCGAAGCGAGCGCGATGAGCGCGATGTGTGAGTATCTCATTTGGGTTCGAAGATCTCCTGGAGGAATTTCTGCGCCTTCGGGTCGTTGGGGGCCCGGCGGGCGATCAGGTTGATCGCGCTGCGGCGGATCGCCGGATCGGTGTCCTTGCGGGCGATCTCCATGATCTTGTCCACGGCCTCCGGCTCCTTGCGGCGATACAGTGCCTGAAGGACCTGCTCGCGGAGGGAGCGGGCGTCGGCGATGTCATACAGCCGTGCCAACTCGTCCAGTGTGGACAGGGCGCCCAGACGCTGCATCGCGCTGGCGCGAACGGAGGTGGCTTCGCGCTGATCGCGCACGAGCGCCAGGAAGAACTGCTTGTTTTCCGGCGTGTCGAGGCGTGCCAGCGACGTCAGCACCGCCTGGCGCAGCCGTGGTGAGGTGAGCTTCGGATACAGCGCCCGCAGAAATGCGATGTCGTCGGCGGTGGGCTCCCGGTCGTTACGCGTCCGCGTGAGATTGGCGATGGCGTCGTAGCGCACGCCCTCCGGCACGTCGGCGCGCTCGATGACCGCCCGCACCGCCCGGCGGGCGGCGTCACTGTTGACGGAACCGAGCGCCGAGATCGCGGAGCGCTGCGTCCGTTCCTCCGTGGATGTTCTCAGCAACTCCTCGAGCAGCGGCACCGCCTGGTCGTCGGCGACTCGCGCCACCCACGTCATCGCCTCTCCACGGATGCCCGCGTCCGTGTCGTTCTTCGCGACGTCCACGAGGAGGGCCACGCGGCCTTCCACGGGCTGCCGGCCCAGCAGGTACAGCGCGCGCGTACGGAGCTGGACCGTGCAGTCGTCGCGATTGGCGAGCACCCTGCGAATGGTCGGCATCGCCGCCGCCATATCCATCTGTCCGAGCGCCGCCAGCGCCTCGGCACGGACGCTGACTTCCTCGCGGTCACACCCGCTGCTCTGTGCGGCCTGGCTCTGGAGCTGTCGCGCCGCGGCGGCGTCGCCTCGCGCCGCGAGCGCGCCAAGGACTCGCGCACGCAGGGACGGCACGTCCACGCTGTTCTCCCCGGACAGACTCTGGAGTTCAATGCCTGCCTGGCCTTTGCCCTCGAGAATATTGAGCGCCACCTTCAGCTCGTCGGTGGTGCCCAGCCGATATCGCGCGAACGCTTCCCAGTACGCGGAGTGCCGCGCGTACTGTGACGTCTTGTACTTCATCGTGACTTCATTGAAGAACTGCGCGGCGCGGCGGTACTCCCCGCGGTTCAGCGTTTCGCGCGCCAGGCGGTAGAGCGAGTCCGCCGGATCTTCGGATGCCCAGGGCGCGCGCGGGCGCTCGCTGGTCAGCCGGTCCTCGCGATCGCCAAAGGACATCCGCATGGATTCCAATCCGGACCCGGCCACCATGGCCGCCCGCTCGGAGAAGAGGGACGCGTTGTCGGCGATCCTCGACGCCGCGATTTCCGCGACGGACTCGAGATGCGAGACGTCGATCGACGACAACTCCACGGCATGGAGCCGCATGTCGTCGGCGCGCAGGCGCATCTCGTCGGCGAGCAGCGAAAACTCCGCGGTCTCGAACGGCGGCACCACCATCAGGGGAGTCCCCATTGGCGGCAATTCCATCAGTGGAAAATCCATCGGCGGCATCGGCATGAATGGCTCCTCCGCCGGCCTGGGCATCGGGGCCGGCCTCGGCTCACGCGGTTCGGCGGGAAGCACGGGACGTGGGGCGGGCGCGGGCCGCTGGGCCACTGCCGCCATCGGCAGCGCCACGAGGGCAACGAGAATCGTTCGCATGAGCGGGGTCATCGCTCTCTCCTAATCGTCGGCGGAAATGTTCGCGACCGCGGTGCGCAGTCGCGGGAGTACGTCTCGCTGTTCCAGCGCCTGTCGAATGAGCTCGAGTTCGGAGCGGCCGTCATCCGTCTGCAGGCGGACGATCTGAGCCAACACCAGTTCGAGGTCGTCGAGCAGGGTGCTGATGCGAGGGTCGGACGCCGCCGGAGAATCCAGCAGCATCCGTGTGGTGAGTAGCAGGTCGTGCGCGCGGCCGTGCAGGGCGTCGTCGGCAGCGCCCGCGCGCACCTCGGCCGGCAGGGCGGCGAGCAACGCCGCGGTCTGGCCCAGGTAGCGTGAGGTCGTGGACTGATATGGTTCCTGCAGCATCGAGGAGTCGCTGGAGGCTACCCGCGCGGTCGGCACGGTCGGTGACGCGCCGGAGCCGGCGCTGAAGCGACCAATTGCCACGCCGACCAGCAGCACCGCCGCGATCGGCAAAACGCGGCGAATGGTGGCCCAGTACGCGCGATCCGGCGTGCGCTGTGAGTCCGCAAAGGCGCGGCTCTCGATCACCGACCACATGTCGTCGAGATCGGCGGGCGCCAGTGGCGGGGGCGTGTTGTAGTCGCGCGCGGCGTTGCGCAGTGCATCGGGAAGTCTGTCGTCGTCGTGTGTCATTCCATCCATTCCTTCGCGAACGACGCGAGCTTCTTTCGAAGCTGCGCCCGCGCCACGGAGAGCCGGCTCTTGCAGGTCCCTTCCGCGACGCCGAGGACCTTCGCGATCTCCTCGTGCGTGTAGCCTTCCACGTCGTGCATGACGAGCGTGGTCCTGTAGATCTCGGGCAGCTCGTCGATCGCCCGATGCAGCTTGTCCCTCAGGTCATGGTCCCCGCCGCTTCCCGGCGCGTGCACCAGACCGGCTTCGTCCAGATCGGTCTCGCGAGCGCGAAACCGCTTCACCTTCCGCATCGCGTTCGAGACGACGCTGGCCGTTACCCGATGGAGCCAGGTGGACAGCGCCGAATCACCGCGAAAGCGGCCCAGCTGAGCGAACGCCCGAATGAACGTTTCCTGCGTGAACTCGCGAGCGAGCTCGTCGTCGCCGGTGAGGCGATAGGCCAGGCGGAAGACCCGTGGCGCGTGCGCGTCGTACAGCTCGCGCGCCGCCAACCTGTCTCCGGCCACAACCCGGGCAATCAGCTCGGGCTCGCGGTTCACGTATGGCTGGGCCTCGATGGCAACTGCGGGACTCGTCACGTGGCGTTAGCTCACAGGGATAGACACGGGCTGGCAGAAAAGCGTTCGGTGGCGCATCCTCCCTCCGCTTCCCACCCTGATCCATTCGACATTGCGCCTGTTCAATGTGGCCCTGGGACCGGGCATCGCCATCCTCATGCTGATTCTGGGCCCCATGGGGGGGTTGCCCGACGCGGCGTGGAAGACGGCGGCGCTCGGCATATGGATGGCTGTCTGGTGGGTCACCGAGGCGATCCCGATCCCCGCCACGGCCCTGCTGCCGCTGGTCATGCTTCCGCTCCTGGGCATTCTGTCGATGGAAGCCGCGGCGGCGCCCTTCGCGAATCCGGTGATCTATCTCTTCCTTGGGGGCTTTCTCATCGCCGCCGCGTTCGAGAAGTCCGGGCTGCACCGGCGTCTCGCGCTCGGACTGGTGGCGATGGCCGGCACCCGGCCGGATCGCATCATCGCGGGGTTCATGGGCGCGGCGGCGTTTCTCAGCATGTGGGTGAGCAATACCGCAACGGTGTTGATGCTCTTGCCCCTCGCGACGTCCATCATCGACCGGGTTCACGCGGCGGACGAGCAGCCAGGCGGAACAACGGGACAGTTCGACATCGCGCTCCTGCTCGCCGTGGCCTACGCCGCCACGATCGGCGGACTCGGCACGCTGATCGGCACGCCGCCGAACGCGTTGCTCGTCGGCTATCTCTCCTCCACGCACGGCATCCGCATTCCGTTCGTGACCTGGATGATTCTCGCGGTGCCGATCGTGATCATCGCGCTGCCATTGGCCTGGCTGCTGCTCACCCGCGTGATCTTCAAGGTGCGCGACATCGAGCTGCCGCTCGGCCGCGGGCTCATTGCAACCGAGCGCGCCGAGCTGGGCGGGTTGAAGCGCGAAGAGGTCGTCGTCGCCGCGGTCGCCAGCCTGACCGCGCTGGCGTGGGTGTTCCAGCCGTTGATCGCGCGCGTCGCACCCGGCATCACGGACGCGAACATCGGGATCACCGGCGCGCTCCTTCTGCTGGCGGTTCCCATCAATCGCCGGGGAACGCGCGTGATCGACTGGCGCGCCGCCGAACGCATTCCGTGGGGCGTGCTGGTGCTGTTCGGCGGTGGGCTGTCGCTGGCGGCGGCCATTCAGCGGAGCGGGCTGGCGGACTGGATCGGGGGGTCGGTGGGCGGGTTGAGCGACCTGCCGCCAGTGCTGCTCATCGCGGTCATCACGACGCTCGTGTTGTTTCTCACGGAGCTCACCAGCAACACCGCGACGGCGGCGGCATTCCTTCCGGTGGTCGGCTCGGTAGCGGTTGGGGCGGGGATGAGTCCGCTGCTGCTCACGGTGCCCGCGGCACTGGCGGCGACCTGCGCCTTCATGCTCCCCGTGGGCACGCCGCCGAACGCGATCGTCTTCGGCACGGGGCGGCTGACGATTCCCCAGATGGCGCGCGCCGGATTCCTGCTGAACGTCATGATGGTCGTGCTCATCACGATCATCTCGTGGCTGTTGGTCGAGCGGGTGCTGGGGTGATGGCCCCTACCACGAAGCCGGCTCCGGCATCGCTGGCTCGCCGGCTTGGCGTCTTCGACGCCACGATGATCGTCATGGGCGGCATCATCGGCGCGGGAATCTTCAGGAATCCGGCCGAGGTGGCCCGACGCGTGAGCGAGCCGTCGCTGATGCTGGGCGCGTGGGTCGCGGGAGGGATGATCGCGCTCGCCGGTGCCTTCGTGTATGCCGAGCTCGCGCAGCGGCGCCCGGAGGTGGGCGGACAGTATGCCTATCTGCGCGACGCCTTTCATCCACTCACGGCCTTCCTATATGGATGGACGCTGCTGCTCGTGACGCAGACGGGCGGGATGGCGGCCGTTGCCATGACGTTCGCGGACTATTTCCGGGAGCTCTCCGGACTGAACGTCGAGCGCTCCACGATCGCGGTGGCGACCATCGGCATCCTCACCGCGGTGAATTGCTTTGGCGTGCGTTCGGGAAGCAGCGTCCAGAACACGTTGATGGTCATGAAGATCGCGGCGCTGATCGCGCTCGTGATCCTCGGCTGGCGCGCAGTGGAGGGAATCGGGCATCTCACGCAGGGCCCGGCGAGCGTGGCCGAGACGACGGAGCGCGGGGGGGGGGGCAGCTTCCTCTCCGCGCTCGTGCCGGTGCTGTTCGCGTTCGGTGGCTGGCAGACCGCGAGCTTCGTGTCGGGCGAGATGCGGAATCCCGAGCGCGACCTTCCGCGCGGGCTGCTGCTCGGCGTCATCGGTGTGGTGGTGCTGTACCTGGCGGTGAACGTCGTGTGCATCCTGGTGCTGGGTCCGGCGGACCTCGCGGCGACGCAGACGCCGGCGTCCGAGGTGATGCGGCGCGCGATGGGGGAGAACGGCGCGCGGCTGATTGCCGCCGGCATCGCCATCTCGACCATCGGGTTTCTCAGCCAGGGGATGCTCACCGCGCCGCGCGTCTACTATGCCATGGCGCGCGACGGCGTGTTCTTCGAACGCGTGGGCACACTTCACCCGCGCACGCGCGTGCCCGTCGTGGCGATCGTGCTCCAGGGCATCTGGGCGTCCGTCATCGCGGTGGTGGGGCTGTACGAGCAGGTGTTGAACTACGTGGTGGCGCTGGACGCCGTGTTCTTCGGGCTCACCGGCGCCGCGCTGCTGGTGTTCCGGCGGCGCGACCCGACCGCGGTGCGTGGCATGCGGATGCCGGGGCATCCCGTCACCACGATCGTGTTCGTCGCGGCGTTCTGGGTGCTGGCTGCCAGCACCATCCTTCGCTTCCCGAAGGACGCGGGGATGGGAGTGCTGATCCTGCTGCTTGGCGTGCCGGTCTATCTCTACTGGACGCGCGCGCGCTCCAGGCGCGCGCCGTCGTCCGCCAACACCGCATAGAACGCGGCGCGCTTGTAGCCGTTCGCTTCGTAGCGCGGCTGCACGGCCGCGATGAACTCCGCCACCGCGTCCGCGCGCACGAGCGCGATGGCGCATCCGCCGAATCCTGCGCCGGTGAGCCGCGCGCCGTAGCACGCGCCATGCTCGCGCGCCACACGGCAGATGAGGTCGAGGTGGGTGCTCGACACGTCGTAGAGGTCGCGCAGCGACTGATGGGAATCGTTCATCAGGTGCCCCGCGTGCGCGAGATCGCCGGCCTCCAGGGCGCGACGCAGCTGGGCCGGACGCGCGTTCTCCTCGATGACGTGCCGGGCGCGCCGGTACACCAGGGCGTCGAGCGACGAGGCAGCGGCCTCCAGCTGGGCGGCGGTGGCGTCGCGCAGCGCTCGCACGTCCGGATACGCGTGGCGGATGCCCACCGCGGCGCGCTCGCACGCCAGGCGCCGGTCGTTGTACTCGCTGGCGGAGAGCGAACGCCGCACACCGGTATCCATCACGACGATCGCCGCGGCGGCGGGCAGCCTTACGTGCTCGAGGTCCAGCGTGCGGCAGTCGAGGAGCATTGCGTGTCCCTCGCGACCGCACGCGGAGGCCACCTGATCCATGATGCCGCACCGGACTCCCACGAATTCGTTCTCCGCATGCTGCGCCAGCCGGGCCGCCGCCAGGGCGTCCCAGGGGAGATTCACCAGGGCGCACCATCCGCGCGCGAGTGCGATCTCGAGCGCCGCGGACGACGACAGCCCTGCTCCCACCGGCACGCCGGACGAGATGAAGATGTCGGCGCCGGCGCGCGGGCGTTGCGCGTCCGGCATCGCGAGCAGTACGGCGCGAACGTAGTCCTCCCAGCGGGGCGCGCCAGCCATAGGTGGTGGGGGGGCCAGATCGATCTCGCGCTGCTCGGCGAACTCCTCGGAATACACCACGATCCGCTCGTCCGAGCGCCGCGCGAGTGCCACGTGCACGCGGCGATCGATCGCCATCGGCAGCGCGAATCCGTCGTTGTAGTCGGTGTGCTCGCCGATGAGGTTCACGCGCCCCGGGGCGGACGCGACGACGTCCGGCGCGCGTCCAAAGCACCGTGCAAATAGGTCGGCGATCATCCGCGCGGGCGCCAGCGATACGACCGCAGTGAAATCCTTCCTCGGGCGTCGAAGCGCACACCCTCCTTCTCGAGGAGCATTCGCTGGGAGAAGCCTCCCGTCATCGGGGACAGGCTGATCGCGCCCGCGGCATTGATCACGCGTTGCCACGGCACCCCGGTGGATCCCGACAGCGCGTGCAGCGCGTAGCCAACCTGGCGCGCGCGTCCCGGAAAACCGGCGAGCTCGGCGACCTGTCCGTAGGTAGCCACGCGCCCGCGCGGGATGCGTCGGACCACCGCATAGATCCGGGCGTAGGTGTAGTTCGCGTTCTTCCTCGCGCGCGTCACGAGGCGAAAGCTATGGCGTGTGGGGGCGGCGGGCGGCTGACGTGAGGGTATCGGGCGGCGACGGCGGAGGTGCCGTGTCGCCGCGCGGCCGAAGCGTATCGCGCGGCGGCGTGGTGTCACGCGCACGGGGGAGGGGGACCAGTATGGGCGCCGGCACCGGTGTTGCCGGCATCGGGTACGGCGTGGGATAGAGGGTATCCACCTGCCGCGGCGCGTCTACGCGCGGGGGGGGGGGACTGTCGACCGGATACGGGTTCGCCGGGTTCGCCGGGTTCGCCGGGTATGGAGACGCCGGAATCGGAGCGACGGGCATTGGCGCGAAGGTGTCTACCACCGGCGGGTACGGCTCCGGCAGTGGCGGGGGCTCCGATCCTCTCGGCCGGCCCTGGCCGGACGCGAGTCGCATCTCCTGTTCGAGCGCCACGGTGGTCATCACGAAATCCCGCACGGTGAGCCCTGCCCGGGTGATCGCTTCAGCCGAGAGGTCATCGTTCTCCAGGGATTCAACTGCCCGATCGATGCTTTCCTGCGAGGGATTGCGCGATTCCAGCAGGTCGCCAAAGCGCTGTGCCGCGCTCACGTCGAGCGCCCGCTGCGCCGCGTCCCACTGACGGTACCGCTCGCTCGTCACGGAATACGGGAGCCGGCGTCCGTCCGAGAGCTGCACTTCGCCGCCGGAATGCGTGAGCACCGACGAGTCCGCGCGCGCGCTATCGCGTTCGACGGTGTCGCACGCCGACAGGACCACGAGAAGAAGCAAGGGAGTCGCCCGCATACTCCCCTGCTTGTGCAACATCCGGACACAACCGCCTGCGGCTGAGCCCGTGTTTCCGTTTACATGGGGCGATGCAACTGCACCGGCTCAGACTTCTTGCGGAGTCTGAGGTTGAGCATCTCGACCATCACGGCGAATCCCATCGCGAAATACGTGTACCCCTTGGGGATGTGCGCGCCGAACCCTTCCGCCACGAGGTTGGTGCCGATGAGCAGCAGGAACGACAGCGCCAGCATCTTTACCGTGGGGTGACGGTCCACGAACCCGGCGATCGGTCCGGCCGCCATCAGCATGATCCCGAGCGCGATCACGTTCGCGATGACCATGATCGATATCTGATCGACCATGCCGACCGCGGTGATCACCGAATCGAGCGAGAAGACGATGTCGATGACCATGATCTGCGCCACGACGCCGACGAGCGAGGGCATCACCCGCTTCCCTGTCGCTTCGTGATCCTCTCCCTCGAGCTTGCCATGAATCTCGAACGTTGCCTTGCCGATCAGGAACAGGCCGCCGACGATGAGGATCAGGGCGCGACCGCTGATCGGGAAGTCGAACACCGTAAACAGCGGCGCGGTGAGCTTCACGACCCACGCGATGCTGAACAGCAGCGCCAGCCGGCTGACGAACGCTCCGGTCAGGCCGAGCCGGCGCGCCAGGGGTTGCTGCTGGGCTGGCAGCTTCGACGCGAGAATGGAGATGAAGATGATGTTGTCGATCCCGAGCACGACCTCGAGGACGGTCAGCGTGAGCAGTCCTATCCAGGCGTTCGGGTCAGCGAACCAGTCCATGAGTGAAGGCCGTGAATGAAGGTGGCGCCGGTGTGTCGCGGCGAGGATGACAAACTATAGGCCGGCGGCCGCGCGCTCGAGCGCGGCGATGTCGATCTTCTTCATCTGCATCATCGCGGCGAACGCGCGCTGCCCACCGGGTGACGATGGGTCCTTCAGCATCTCCTCCATCCCTCGCGGGACGACCTGCCAGGAGAGCCCGAACTTGTCCTTGAGCCAGCCGCATTGCTGCGCCTTCGGGTCGCCACCGGCGCCAAGCTTCTCCCAGTAGTAGTCGACCTCCTTCTGGTCCCCGCACATCACCTGGAACGACACGGCCTCGTTGAACGTGAAAAGCGGGCCGCCGTTGAGGGCGGTGAACGTCTGGCCATCGATCTCGAATTCGACCACCATCACCGAGCCAGGCTGCTGGCCGTGGATCTCCTTGCCGGCCTCTCCGTAGCGCGTGGTGCTCGTAATGCGCGAGTTCCTGAAGATGCCGGTGTAGAACGTCGCCGCTTCCTCCGCCTGGCCATCGTACCACAGGCAGGGCTTGAGTCGCTGGTTCAATGCGCTGGCCATCACACGTGCCTCCGACTGGTTGGGCCCACGGGGGGGGGGGTGGATTGTGCGTCCGCTGCCAACAGGGTGACGCACCGCCTTGCTACCGGCAAGCCCCGCGCTCATGATAGAAAGTCTGCGACTGAACGGACCGCATGCGGCGTTCAGCGCGCAGTGAGATGGCACAGCTCGCGGTGAATTGGCACCGCCGACCGGCAGGAGGACCGTAGGGTATGGAGATGGGAATCTTCCGGACTGTGATCGAGGTGGCGCCCCTCGCGAATCCCGAGCGCAGGCAATCGCTCGCCGGCGTGATGGTGGACACAGGAAGCGAATACAGCTGGGTGCCACGCGACCTCCTGCGCGCGGTCGGGATCACCCCTCAGCGGGTGGAGCGGTTCGAGACCGCCGATGGACGGGTCCTCGAGCGCGAGATTGGCTTCGGGATGCTGTATGCGTCCGGCCGCGCGGCGCCGAGCATCTTCGTGTTCGCGGGCGACGGGGACATGACGCTGCTCGGCGCCTTCGGGCTGGAGGGACTCAACCTTCGGGTTGACCTGGTGCGGCGGCAACTCGTTCCGGCCGGTCCGGTCCCCGCAGCCGCGGCGTAGCGGATGCCGTGTGAGAAGTGCTAGGGAAGCTCTGAAAAAAAAGGGCCGGGGCGAGGTGTTCTGGCCGGCGCGAGCCAGTACCATACTTGGACGCGAGAAATCTCAATAGGCATGTAGGCTCGTGCCAGTCGTCCAAGTATTGGGTACTATGCTCGCGCCGGCCAGAACACCTCGCCCCGGCCCTTTTTTTCCAGAGCTTCCCTAGTACCGGTAGTGATCGGGCTTGTACGGTCCGTCCACCGGCACGCCGATGTACGATGCCTGCTCCGGTGTGAGCTGCGTGAGCTTCGCGCCCAGCTTGTCCAGGTGCAGGCGCGCCACCTTCTCGTCGAGATGCTTGGGCAGCACGTACACCTTCTTCTCGTAGTTCGACGTGTTGCCGAACAGCTCGATCTGCGCCATCACCTGGTTGGTGAAGCTGTTCGACATCACGAAGCTCGGGTGTCCGGTGGCGCACCCGAGGTTCATCAGGCGCCCCTCGGCGAGGATCAGCACGGAGTGCCCGTCGGGGAACACGTACTCGTCGTACTGGGGCTTGATGTTGTTGCGCGTCACGCCCTTCATCTTCTTCAGGCCGGCCATGTCGATCTCGTTGTCGAAGTGGCCGATGTTGGCGACGATGGCCTTGTCCTTCATCTTCGCCATGTGCTGGGCCGTGATGATGTTGAAGTTGCCCGTGGCCGTGATGAAGATGTCCGCCGTGGAGAGCACATCCTCCATCGTGAGCACCTGGTAGCCCTCCATGCACGCCTGGAGCGCGCAGATCGGGTCGATCTCCGTGACGACGACGCGCGCGCCCTGCCCGCGCAGCGCCTGTGCGCAGCCCTTGCCCACTTCACCGAAACCGAAGACGACGGCCATCTTGCCGGCGATCATCACGTCGGTGGCGCGGTTGAGGCCGTCCACCACGGAATGACGGCACCCGTAGATGTTGTCGAACTTCGACTTGGTGACGGAGTCGTTGACGTTGATGGCGGGGAAGAGCAGAGTGCCGGCTTTCATCATCTCGTACAGCCGGTGCACGCCCGTGGTGGTCTCTTCGGTCACGCCCTTGATCTCCTTTGCCACCCTGGTCCAGCGACCGGGGTTCTTCGCGGCTTCCGCATTCAGCAGATCCAGGATCACTCCCCACTCCTCGGGATCGTTCTTCGGATCGAACGCCGGGATCTTTCCGGCCTTCTCGAACTCCGCGCCCCTGTGAATGAGGAGCGTGGCGTCGCCACCGTCGTCCAGCAGCATGTTGGGGCCCGAACCGTCGGGCCACGTGAGCGCCTGCTCCGTGCACCACCAGTATTCCTCCAGCGTCTCGCCCTTCCAGGCGAACACCGGAACGCCGGCCGGCTTCTGGACGGTGCCCCTGGGCCCGACCGCCGCGGCCGCGGCCGCGTGATCCTGCGTGGAGAAGATGTTGCACGACACCCAGCGCACGTCGGCGCCGAGATCGACAAGCGTCTCGATGAGCACGGCGGTCTGGATGGTCATGTGCAAGCTGCCCATGATCTTCGCGCCCTTGAGCGGTTGCTTGCCGCGGTACTCGTCGCGGACGGACATCAGCCCGGGCATCTCGTGCTCCGCCAGGCGGATCTCCTTGCGTCCCCATTCGGCGAGCGAAAGGTCGGCCACCTTGAAAGGCGGTCGATCGGTGGTGCTTTTCGTCTTCGGTGCCCCGGTGCGAGGCTTGGTTGCGATACCCATGTTCAATGATTCCTCAGCGTTTGCCTTTACGTGCGACGAGTGAAAACAGCGCGGGTCCCATGGCCTTCGGGTCGGCGGGAAGCACGCGGTAGCGCGCGACCGCCAGCCCGGCTTCGCCGGCCCAGGAGCGAAGCTGGTCCTCCGAGAATCCCTGCCAGACGTGGCCCATGTGCAGGGAGTATTCCTCGCGTTCGTGCGACGTGAAATCGAGCATGACCAGGCGGCCGCCGGCCTTCAGCGCGCGGCGCGCCTCGGCGAACATCTTCGCCGGGTCGATGACGTAGTGTGCGACCATGAACAGGAGGGCGACGTCCAACTCGCCATCCTCGATCGGAAGTTCCTCGACGCTGCCGCTGCGGACGTCCACGTTCGGGAACGACGACAGGCGCCTGCGCGCCGCGTTGAGCATCGCCCCCGATTCATCCACCGCAATCACCCCGCCGACGACGGGGGAGAGCACGGCGCTCAGCTCGCCCGTACCGCAGCCGAGGTCGCCAACCATCCAGGATGGGTCGAACAGGTCGAGCAGCGCCAGCAGGTCGGTGCGCGCGCCGATCAGTTCCGAGCGCACCTGGTCCCAGTTGTTCGCGGCGCCGGTGAAGTAGGTGTGCATCTTCACGCGCCTGGCGGAAAGGACGCTCTCCTTGCGACGCACGTCCTGCTGCGCGGCGGCGCTGGCCGAGACCTGGTCCCGGACGACGTTCCAGAGCCGCTTCGCGAAGGGGTCGAGGCGCGACGGCACCAGTGTGTAGAAGCGACTGGCACCGGAGTCGCGGGCGACGACCCACTGCTCGTCGCTCAGGATCCGGAGATGGCGGCTGACCGTGGACTGGGGAAGCTGCACGACAGCGCAGAGCTCACCGACGGTGAGCTCGGTTCCCTCGAGCAACAGGAGGAGCCTGCTGCGCGTGGCGTCGGCGAGGGTGCCGAGATTGTCGAATACTTCCGCGGAACGAGCCATCATTATATCCGGATATCCGGATAATAGCATGGGAGGTCCAGTCACGCCAGACCGCTCTGTCGTTTCGGACGGAACACGGCAGCGGACCGGGGTGTAGGAGCGCCAGTCTCAGCAGGAGCTGTTCACTTGCAGTCCTACCTCACCATCGGGCGCGCGGCCCTTCTGGTCCTTCCTCTCGCCGCCTGCTCGCAGCAGTACGGTGGTCCCGTCCAGCAGGGCAGGCCCACGCCCGTCAGCACCACCTCGGCGGCCGCCGTTCTCCCCACCGCACACGACTTCGTGGGGGTGAAGTACGTCTGGGGGGGCGAATCGCCGCGCACCGGATTCGATTGTTCCGGATTCACGCAGTACGTCTTCGCGCGACACGGCGTTCGCATCCCGCGGACGTCCCGCGCCCAGGTGGCGGCGGGACAGCAGGTGCAGGTCGGTCTCTCGTCACTGCGTCCGGGTGACCTCATCATGTTCGCCAATCCCGGCAAGCCGATCAGCCACGTGGCGATCTACGCGGGGAACCGGCAGATCATCCACTCCAGCTCGACCGGCGGGGGTGTGCGTTACGAGGACCTGTCGAGCCGTCGCGGCGCGTGGTACCGCAACAACATGGTCGCGGTGCGGCGCATCGGTGAGACCGCGGTCGCTGGCGATTTTGACGCCAACAGTGATTTCGGCGACTTCATGATTCGCGACTACCTCAAGGAACTGCGCAAGCGCGGCGTGCGGGTGGATTTCCCGCCCGACCTTGGCGACTTCGCGCCTCCTGTGTCCAGGCGACGCTGAGCGTCGCCAGCACCAGGTCAGTGCGGGCTCACTGCGCGTACTTCGCCCCGAGCGCGGCGAGCCCCTGCTCGATCTCCTGGCCGGACACCCACCGTCCGCCCACCATGACGCCGGCGCGGCGCGTGAGATTGTCCACGGAGGCGAGCGGGTTCGCGTCGAGCAGCACGAGATCCGCGCGATTGCCGACCGCCACGGTGCCAAAGCGGCCGTCCTGCCCGAGCACCTGCGACGCATAGCGCGCCACGTTGCGCGAGCCGGACTCGAAGATCTGGAAGGGCGTGAGTCCGGATTCGGACAGGATGCCCAGCTCGCGATGCAGCGCGAACCCGGGCACCATGAACAGCTGCGGCGAGTCCGTGCCCATGAGCAGCGGAGCGCCGGCGTCGGCCACGGCCTTGAGCGCCTGACGGCGGAGTGCCACGTAGCGTGCCGCCACGTTCGGAGTGATGCCTGCGTTGCGGTGCTGGCGGATCATGTTGCCCTTCTGCGTGACGTAGTTCGCCACCGTCGCGCGCGCGGCGTATTGCAGTTCCGCGCGCTGCGCCATCTGCTCCGGGGTCTCTGACTGGCTGTACAGGTTCTCCCACACGAGCATCGTGGGCACGCTCCACACGCCGGCGTCCTTCATCGCGTTGGCGATCGCGCCGAATTTCGTCGGATCCACCGCGGCGACGAAGTCCGCGAAGGGCACGGCGTTGGGGGTGGCCAGCCTGGCGAAGATGCTGTCGGGCGTGGAGGCCTCGAGCATGCCGTCCAGGTGATCCACACCGGACTGGCGTGACGCCATCGCATGGCGCAGGCCCACGGCGGCGGGCACGTGACCCGCCCAGGTGAGCCCGACCTCGTTGGCCGTCCGGACGATGGCGTCGTAGGTAGGACGCGACAGCCCCGGATGGATCTTGAGGAAATCGTAACCTGCCGCCTTGTGCGCGCGCACGAGGATCGCCGCGCTGTCCGGAGTGGGCGCCGAGTTGCCGTTGAGCGACGGCGCGCTGACGTACATCGTGGGGCCCAGGATGGTTCCGCGGCGCAGCTGCTCGCGCAGGGGCAGCTGGTTCGGCTGGCCCAGCATCGCGCGGATGGACGTGATGCCGTTCGCGACGTAGAGAAACATGATGTCGCGGTTGAGCTGCTCGTGATTGGGATTCTGCCCGCCCACCACGTGGGCGTGCATCTCCGCGAGCCCGGGCATCAGGTACTTGCCGCGGCCGTCGATGCGCGTGGCGCCGTCGGGCACCGTGGTCGACGCCGTGGGGCCGATGGCCACGATGCGGTCGCCGCGCACCAAAACGGTCTGTCGCTCGAGCAGCCGGTCGCGGTCCATGGGAACGACAGAGACGTCCACGAATGCCGAGACGCTCTGTGCGGCCGCGACGGCGGGCGACGCGATCAACAGGGCGGCCGCCAGCAGGCGGCGCGCGGGGGATGCGAGGTGGCGGGGGGTCATGGGTACGGTCCGGGTGGGAAGCGACATTCCTCTTCGTATCCTACGTCCGTGGCGCGCCTCGCGCTGGGGGGTTGGGTGGGGAGGGGGCGGGTGGAGGGCCGCCGGGCATCTGGTGTTCGCGCGGGCGGCGCGCGAAGTTCAGCCGATGCCCAGTAAATCGATCGCCTTCTGCGCGCTCCTGCTCGTACCGTGCTCCGCTTTGCCGGCGCAGGACGCCGACCTCCTCATCACCGGCGCCCGCGTGTGGACGGCGGATTCCACGGTGCCCGGCGCCCAGGCGCTGGCCATCCGCGGCGACCGGATCATCGCGGTGGGAACCGACGCCGAGATGGAGCGGTATCGCGGCGCGGCGACGCGGGTGATCCCCGCGCGCGGCCGGTTCGTGGCTCCCGCGTTCATCGACAATCACACGCACTTTGGCCAGGCGGCGGCGCTGATCGTGGGGGTGAACCTGCTGGACGTGTCCAGCGAGGCGGCGCTGCGCCGCAAGGTGGTGGAGGCCCGCGACCGGCTGCCGGCGGGCGCGTGGCTGGTGGGGGGTGAGTGGGGCGCGTACGCGCTCACGTCGCCCTTCGTGCCGCATCGCGCGATGATCGACGCGGTCACGCCGACCACGCCGGTGCTGCTCTCGAAGTGGGACCGCTCGCAGCACCTGGTGAACGCGCGCGCGATCGCGCTCACGGGGCTGGACTGCTCGTGGGACGGCGTAACGTGCGTGCGCGGCGCGCCCACGGGGATCATCACGGGAGCCGCGGTCGCGCGCGTGCGGGCGGCGATTCCCGTCAAGGCGCTGTCGCAGCGCCTCACCGAAGCGCGCGCGGCGCTGGCGTCGCTCGCGTCCTTCGGCGTGGGCACCATCCACGACAACACGTCGCCCGAGCAGATGGAGGTGTTCCAGGAACTCAAGCGCCGCGGCGAGCTCACCACGCGCGTGTACGCTCGGCCCACGCTGGACAAATGGGAGGCGCTGCGCGCGGCCGGCATCGGCCACGGGTTCGGCGACGACTGGCTGAAGATCGGCGGGCTGAAGGGATTCGTGGACGGCATCATGGGCAACTCGAGCGCGCGGTTCTACGAGCCGTACGTCCACTCCGGACAGCTGGGCAGCTGGCGCACGATGATGGAGCCGGCGGGGAACATGCAGCGGCTGATTTTCGGCGCGGACTCCGCCGGCCACTGGCCGCAGATCCACGCGATCGGCGACCACGGCATCGACACGCTGCTCACGATGTATGAAACCGTGATGCGCGCGAATCCCGCGCGGGAGCGGCGCTGGCGCGTGATCCATACGCAGGTGATGCGCGGGCCTGAGGTGGCCGCGCGCATGGCGCGCCTGGGACTGATCGCGGAGGTGCAGCCGTACCACGCCATCGACGACCTGCGCTGGATGGAGGACCGCATCGGCGGCCGAGCGCGCTGGGCGTACGCCTTCAAGACGCTGCAGAACGCCGGCGTGCTGCTCTCGTTCGGCAGCGACTGGCCGGGAACGAACGCGTCGTGGTATCCCGCGGAGCCGCTGCTGGGGATTTACGCCGCGGTGACTCGGCAGACGCTCGACGGCACGCCGGCCGGCGGATGGTTCCCCGAGGAGCGCGTGGACGTGGAGACCGCGCTGCGGGCGTACACCGTGAACAACGCCTGGGCCGCGGGTGAGGAAAACCTCAATGGGCGCATCGCGCCCGGGCTGCTCGCGGACGTGGTGATCATCGATCGCAGCCCCTTCGACGTGCCCCCCGCGGACATCAGGAACCTGAAGGTGCTCACCACGATCGTGGGCGGGCGCGTGGTGCACGACGTGCCGCCGCCGGCGGTGGAGTCCACCACGGGCATGGTGATCTGCGCGTCGGACATTGCCTGCGACGTGGGCGCGCAGATGCTTGCGAAGGGCGGCAACGCCGTGGACGCCGCGGTCGCGACCGCGTTCGCGATGGCGGTGACCTACCCGGCTGCGGGCAACCTTGGCGGCGGCGGCTTCATGCTGGTGAAGTCTGGCGCCAGTGTGGGCGCGTTCGATTTTCGCGAACGGGCGCCGCTCGCCTCCACGCCCACGATGTACCTCGACAGTGCCGGCAACATCGACCGCCGGCTCACCGCGACGGGCTATCTCGCACCGGGGGTGCCGGGCACCGTGCGCGGGTTGGCGCTGGCGCACAAGGCGCACGGACGGCTGCCCTGGGCGGACGTCGTGACGCCGGCCGCGCAGCTCGCCGCCCGCGGATTTCCCCTCAGCACCACGCTGGCCCGGTCGATCAGCCGCGAGGTGTCGCGCAACATGCAGCCCTACGCCGCGTCGGTGACGGCCTACGGCAAGCCCGGTGGCGGCGACTGGCTTCCCGGCGACACGCTGCGTCTCCCGGACCTCGCGCGCACGCTCGAGGCGATCGCGGCCGGCGGGGCGGACGCGTTCTACACCGGCTGGATCGCGGACAGCATCGCCGCCGACATGCGCCGGAACGGCGGCCTGATCACCACCCGCGACCTGTCCGAGTACGCCGCGAAGCAGCGACAGCCCGTGACCGGCACGTACCGGGGGTACACGGTGCACTCCATGCCGCCGCCCAGCTCGGGAGGCGTGGCGCTCGTGGAGATGCTGAACATGCTCGAAGGGCGTAATCTCCGCGCCCACGACCGCTGGTCCCCGCGCACGCTGCATCTCACCACCGAGGCGATGCGCCGAGCGTTTCACGACCGGGCGCGCCATCTCGGCGACCCGGATTTCGTGAGCGTGCCGGTGGGTGAGCTGACGTCCAGGAGTTATGCCGCGCGCATGGCGCGAACGATCGACACGACGCAGGCGACGAACAGCCTGGCGATGACGCCCGGGCTGGTCATGGCAGCCGACGGCGAGAGCGAGGAGACGACGCACATCTCGGTCGCGGACCGCGACGGCATGGCGGTGTCGCTCACCTACACGCTCGAGGGAGGCTACGGCTCGCACGTCGTGGCGTCGGGCACCGGTGTGCTGCTGAATAACGAAATGGGCGACTTCAACAAGAAGCCCGGCTACACCAGCGACCAGGGCGACATCGGCACGCCGGCAAACCTCATCGCGCCCGGCAAGCGGATGCTCAGCTCGATGACACCCACCATCGTGACGCGGAACGGCCAGCTGGTGCTGGCCACGGGCTCACCGGGCGGACGCTCGATCATCAATACGGTGTTCAGCGTGGTGCTCAACGTGCTCGAGTACGACATGGACGTGCGCGATGCGGTGGTCGCGCCGCGCCACAATCACCAGTGGCTGCCGGACGTCGCGGTGTTCGAGGAGGGATCGATTCCGGACTCCACCGTCGCGCGCCTCCAGGCGATGGGGCACGAGGTGCGCGTGCGCGGCGGGCAGGGGGATGCGCACAGCATTTTCTTCGACGCGACGCGGCGGGTGTTTCGGGGCGCGAACGATCTGCGTAGCGCGGATTCAAAGGTGGCTCTTCCGGATTAGCTCTCGGCGGTAGTTCTAGTCGTTCTCGGCCCGCGGCCTTCGGCCGCGGTAGGTTCTCGGCGCGCCTTCGGCGCGGTCGGCCTGCAACTGCACACCGAAACCCGATGGGTGTGCAGGCTTACCGGCGCGCGAAGCGCGACGCCGAGAACCCACCGCGGCCGCGTC
>JBBDYA010000076.1:0-3489 GCA_040902005.1 Gemmatimonadaceae bacterium
CTGCGGCTCTCCTTCGTTCTCTACGTAGGTGTCGCCCGGGAAAATCTCGAATCGCGGGGGGGGGGGGGGGGGGGGCGGCCGCGCCGCACTGGCGCGGCTTTTTTTTTTTGCGCTTCGACCGGAACCGTCCGGTCGTCGAACCGCCGGACTCAGGACTTGAGAGCGGGCTCGAGGCCACCACCCTCGGCCATCCGGTCCAGGATGGCCCAGGCCAGCAACGGCACCATCAACTCGTGGTGTCCGGTGATCTCGTAGCCCTTGCCGCTGTGCAGGGTGGGGCGCTGGACGACATTCACCCGCGGCCGGTAGTGCCGCGTCATGTCCAGATCGCAGGTCACGAAATTCTGCGGCTTGCCGTCTCCGAGGTTGCGCGCGATGGTGAGTGCCTTCAGAAAAACCTCCGGCATGATCACGGCGCTGCCGAGGTTGAGCACGACGCCGCCGTCGTGCAGGGCGGCAAGGCCGGCAGCCAGGCGCCGGAAGTCCCGGTGGCTGGTGTCGCCGATGGCCGCGCCGCTGGCCGCGGGATGCTGATGGATGATCTCGGCGCCGATCGCGGCATGCACGGTCACCGGGACGCCGTTCCGCTTCGCGCCCAGCAGGACGGACAGCGCGGGCTGCGCCAGGGGGGGGGGCCCGGGAGCGTTGTCGAGCGCGTGGGCCAGTGCCTCGCCCATTCCCATGCCACGCGCGCTGCCATCGATGAACGCCTCGTTCATCTCGCGACCGGTCTCCTCGACCATGCCGAAAGTGCCGTCCTTGAGACCCGCGGCCACGTCTTCGGACGTTCCGCCGAAGCGCGCGATCTCGTAGTCGTGGATCGCCGCCGATCCGTTCATCGCGACATGCGTGATCACTCGTCGCTCCATCAGTGTCACGAGCAGCGGGCTCAGTCCCGTCTTGACGATATGGCCGCCGAGCATCACGACCACTGCACGCGAGCCGCTAGCCGCA
Source organism: Gemmatimonadaceae bacterium (assembly GCA_040902005.1). GTDB lineage: Bacteria > Gemmatimonadota > Gemmatimonadetes > Gemmatimonadales > Gemmatimonadaceae > DASPMP01. The sequence continues at coordinate 955 of JBBDYA010000076.1, forward strand.
TGGACGATTGCGTCGACAACCTTCCGAAAGTCCCTCGCCACCAGGATGTCCGGGAGGGACGCCAGGAATGCGCGGAACGACGGATCGCCGGCCGGCGGTTTCGCGAACTCCGCTGCACTCACCTTGTTGGCTCGGCGCAGCACAGGCACGGTGCGAACCCTGGATAGGTCCGCTTCGGCTGCGGCGTCGTCGGGTGAGTCCGGTGCGCGTCGACTCATGGTCGCGGGCTCGACGCCGAGTCGGTCGAGGCCGCGCGATATGACCGCAGGTAAAGGTTGATCGAGCCGAATGCCAGCCGGGTCTTCATCTGCACCATGACTCGATGCGCGTCGTCGGTGAGCCAGATCTCGGCGCGGCCGCCCTCTGAAAAGACGCCGCGCGTCTTGATGATGGGACGGAGGACGATTGTCTCGAACGTGCCCGCCGGCACTTTGATGCGCTCCCTGCGCAGCACCTGTATGCGCACCGGATTCCGGTCCGGTCGGAAGTAGCGGTCGAACGAGTACTCCTGGCCGACCTCGAGCGGGATGGTCCGAACGAAGAACAGGAACGAACCGTCATCCAGCGGGAGGTCCACGGTGGGCTGCGGCTCTCCTTCGTTCTCTACGTAGGTGTCGCCCGGGAAAATCTCGAATCGCCGCTCGCGCTCGCGGCTGCCTTCGCTGATCTCCTGCCAGTGGCGCAGCGACACGAATTTCTCGGCCTGAATCCAGCTCTCGAGCCGGTCGTTCACCCGGTAGCCGGGAATGCCGCCGCGGATGCGAAACATCGTGTGCCACGCCTCCTGGCCACGCACGGTGTCGAGCCCCACCACTTCCATCACTCCCGTCCCCACGGACAGGAAGCCGAACTTCACCTGATACTCGGCGCGTTCGCCCGGGCCAAAGGGCACCGGCGCGCGCGCGGGCGCCGACCAGGCGGTATCCTGCGCGGCTGCCGCCGGAGCAAACGCGATGAGCGCCAGCGCGGTGAGCTGAAGCGGCCTCACGTTGCGGTCAGCCCTTTCATGGCGCGCGCGGATCGGAACAGGGCGAGCGCATCGCGCCACGGCTGGATCCGGGTGGCGCGCGGGCGCAGCTCGTAGCGCGGGTTGAAGGTCACGGACTCGATGCGCCGGGCATGTCGGCTGGCGCGCACCAGCAGTTCCACGTTGGCTGACCACACTTCCGACGCGACGAGCGCGGCGCCGTCCGGAACGTTCTTGATCATGTCGCGCAGCACTGAAATGCGGTAGATGCGCAGGGTGCCGAAGGGATCCTTCACGTTGGGCAGCTGCACGGAACGCGTGAGCAGCGGCGCCAGCCGGCGCAACATGCGGGCGGGGGCGGGCCAGGCGGCGGTGACTTCGCGCTCGGCCACCACAATGTCCGCGCCGCCCTCGAAGCGCTTGACGAGATCGGGAAGGTCCTCCGGCCGATCCGTGAAATCCGCCTGCAACATGAGCAGCCCGTCGCGCCGTGGATATCGCGTGCGCCGGGACGCATGTCGGACAAGACCCTCGAGCGCCTGCGCATACCCCCGGCGCTCACTGCCCCCGATGACCGTCAGCGGCAGCACCTCTATGTACGACGTCAGCGTTTCCGCGGTCGCGTCCGTGCTGCCGTCGTTGTACACGACGATCTCATACTCGCGCGCAAAGTCCTGGAGCACCCTGCGCAGCCGCCACAGCAGCAGGCCGACGGTCGGTGCCTCGTTGTACGCGGGAATGCAGATATAGAGCACGGAGGATCCTTGGTTCGCGGATCGTGGCGAAAGAAAGCTAGGCACGCGAGCGCCAGTCACGATGGGTAATACCCGGACGTTCGACCGAATGTTCGCGCAACCGCTTCCGCTGACGCGGCTTGCGGGCGCGGCACCCCTGGGGCTAGCGTGGGTGGTCCCCAGGGAGAGTCAATGACTACGCGGAGAATGAGAATGCGGCACCGTTCGGTGGTCTTGCTGGTGGCGCTCGGTGCGTGCGCCCCGTCCGTCTCGACCACCACCACGGCGCCATCATCGCTGTTGGCGATCTCTGCGGAGGAGCTGCGTCTCGATCTGCACGCATTCGCCGCGGACTCGTTCGCTGGGCGGGAGGCCGGAACGTCCAGCGCCGTTCGCGCCGCGCGATTCCTGGCGAATCGCATGAGTTCGCTGGGAATCGAACCGGCGGGCGACAGCATGTATCACCAGCGCGTGCCACTCATCCGGCAGAGCTTCGGGTCCGATTCCCGGATAACGGTGCGCACCGGGCAGAGCACGGTTCCGCTAGGGCTCGGCGTGGACGTGGTGCCGCTGGTGAATCTGGGTCCGGGTGCACCCCTTCCGCGGCGAAGCGCGACGGGGGACCTCTTCTTCGCCGGCTACGGCATGACGACCGATAGTCGCAACGATTTTCGCGGCATCACGGACGCCGGGAAGGTCATCGTCATGCTCCACGGCGCTCCGCCGGGCGTGACGGACACCACGGCCCGCAAGCGGCTCGAATCGCAGGAGGAACTCGGGCAGCGGCTGGGGCGCGCCATACAACTCCAGCCGGTGGCCATCGTGCTCCTCATG
>JBBDYA010000077.1:0-3452 GCA_040902005.1 Gemmatimonadaceae bacterium
AGCGCCTGCGCCCGATCTACGAGTTCGACGGCGCGCCGCTGTTCATCATGACGAGTGATTGAGAAGCGTTAGGCCGGGGTGATGGAGGCAGCAGCCCGGCCCGGAAAGAGGTCCGGCGCTTCAGCCGCCACGACCGGGATCCCCTCCACCAGCGGCATCACTTGCTCGGCGAACCGCTCCATCTCCTCGAACTGCGGACTGCACTGAAGGAGGAGAAGGTTCACGCCGGCCTCCTCGAACGCGCGCACCTGCTCCGCGACAGCTTCCGGCGTCCCCACGAGACCCGCGCGCAGGCCGCGGTTCGAGACAGAGTAGTCCTCCAGCGACAGCTGCTGCTCCAGACGCGTGTTGCTCACCCAATCCCGGTAGTTGCCGTATCCGGGAGAGCCCTCCGCCACGTTCGTAATGCGCGCAAGCTCGTGCCGCGCCTCGACGTCCGTGTCGCGCACGATGACATACGCCGCCACGCCGTACTGCATCGGCGGCAGCTCCAGGGCTTCCCGGCGCGACCGCATGTCGGCGATCTTCGGCGCCACGCGCGACGGCGGGTCGCCGTGCATCACGTACGCATCGCACTGCCGGGCGATCAGCTCCTTGGCGCGCGGAGATTCGCCGCCGGCGTAGATCACCGGGCGGGGCCGTGCGCGCGACGACAGCGGCTTGGGCTCCACGATGAGATCCTCCACCCGGTAGTAGTCACCCGCATACGTTGAGACGGGTTCCTTCCACGCGGCTTCGAGAACCGACAGCCACTCCGACGTGCGCGCGTACCGGTCGTCGTGCTCGTCGAACGTCACCCCGTAGCGGCGCGCCTCGTCCTTCCACCACGACGACACCACGTTCAGCGACAACCTGCCGTTGCTGATGTGGTCTATGTTCGCCGCCTGCTTCGCCAGCGTGGCGGGATTATGGAATGTGGGACGCACCGCGACCATCAGCTCGAGCCGAGTGGTGACGGCCGCGAGCGCCGCGGCGGTGGACCACGCGTCCAGTGTGGGAGCGTTGATCCCCTTGATGTCGTTGAGAAACAGCTCGGCGATGAGTGTCAGGTCGAAGCCGATCTCCTCGCTGCGGCGTGCCAGGCGCTGCACGTATGGCCAGGTCGCTTCCATCCCCTCGTCGGGCACGTTGCGCAGCCATCCGCCGAAGACCGGGAGCCAGTAGCCGTATCGCATCACGCCACTCCCGCGGGCGCGAACCCTGCCCGCTGCTCGAGGTAGTCCACGAAGTTCACGAAGGGATCGAATCCGACAACACGCGGCGCGTCGGCCACGAAGTTCGAGAGCGCGTTGATGTCGTAGAAGTAGTGCCTGCCGTCGCGATCGTCCACGAGATACTCGATGCCGCCGACGTCGAGCCGCGCCGCCCGCGCGATGCGCTCCACCTGCGCGATGATCTCCGGTGGCGGCGTGGTGCCTTCGACGCGCAGTCCGGTCACGGGCGCATCTACCGCGCACGCTCCGCGTACCAGCTCCACGCCGGACGTCGTCTGGCACGCATCCGCCGGGCAGAGGTCGAAAGAGTTCTGCGGCGGATACACGTCGATCGCGTACAGGTACGCGCCGTCGAGCGTTTCCACGCGCGTGATGTGGCCGTTACGCAGCGGCGCGGCCTCCTGCACGAGCGCGACGCCGTCCACGCCCAGACTCACCGCGCCAGCAGCGACCGCGTCGGCGAGCGACCGCTCGCTGTCATAGCGCGTGATACCGGCGCCGCTGCCGCCAATGTTCGCCTTCACCAGCACCGGGTAGCGCAACGCGCGCGCGGCGTCCACGGCAAGCGCGGGGTCGTTGATGACGCGCGAAGCCGGAAAGGGCAGCCCGAGCGACTGCAGGAGATCGAGCTGGCTCGCCTTGGACAGCTCGAGCGCGTACACGTCGCTCCCGTTCACGACCGGGGTGCCGAGCCGCTCCACGTGCCGCAGCCAGTGGAGGGTGTGGAAGGTGCTCTGGGCGTGACCCCTGAGGTACGCCGACGGGCTGCCGCGGTTCACGACCAGCGGCCAGGGCGCCTCGGTCGCGGAGGGATCGTAAAGGTTCGACGCCGCGTCGATGCGCTCGTACGCCACGCCGCGCCGGTCGAGCTCAGTGAACAGCGGCCGGAACCAATCCGGATGCTCGTAAAGAATTCCAATCGGTCGTTCGGATGTCATGACTGCTCCCGCACGGAAAAAGAAAAGGCCCTCTCGGGGGAGAGGGCCGGGCTGCGGTGTGATGGCTCGATGCTTCGCCTAGTTCACGTGTCCTTGGCATGCGCGCATGGACATCCCGCCAGCTCCCGGCCCGGGAACCGACAACGACACATGCACATCATGTGAGCGGAGCGCGTGGTGAACGGCATCGTGTGTAGATGGAAAGTTGGGATGCAATAAAGCTGATCGCCTGTAGGCGGGCAAGGGGCTGCCTCAGCCGCGTTCGGCGCGGCGTGAGCGCTGAAGAGCGCCGATATCACTTCCCCGCCCCGGTGACGCGCATCATCCATGCGTCTCCGAAATAATCCCGCGTAACCACGCTTCGCTGACCTCGAGCGCATACATGCTATGCTGATAGGTCCCGTCGTCAACGACTAGCTGCGTACCGACGGCGCTCACCGAGAACCCTGCGAGCCGCCCGGCGCGGCGATCCGGATCTCCTGGAGAAACCGCTCGCTCCCGATGGAGGCGGACAGGTCGGGCCGGAGCACCTTGACCGCGACCTTTCGCTCGTGTCGCACGTCGGTCGCGAGGTACACCGTCGCCATGCCGCCCTCGCCCAGCTCGCTTTCCAGCCGGTAGCGGTCAGCGAGTGCGGCAGAGAGCTGCTTGAAGGTCTCGCTCAGGGGTCGCCCCGAGATCGGCATCATACAGGGAATATCAGCAACTGCGCCCTGCGGCGCGAACGAGCCTCGCTCGGCCGAGCCAACAGACGTCGGCGGGAGCGGGCATCGGAAACAACGCCAGCGATCTCACGTACGGATCCCTGAAAATCGAAATCACACCGAAAGGGTGCCGGATGACTCGAAGCTTCAGACTCTGGATGGCGGTGGCCGCGATCTTTCTCGTCACCAACGTGGCCGGCGCCGTATACGCGCTCGTGATGGTGGAACAGCGGCATGCGCTGCTGCATCTCCTGCTGGTCGTCCCAGGCGTTTACTGGGTGGCGCGGCTGGCGCGCAAGCGCCGCGCGGTTCGCGATCAGCTTGCCGCGCCCGACGACATCGATGCCCGGCTGCAGCGAATCGAGCAGGCGGTGGATGCCGTGGCAATCGAGGTCGAGCGGGTCGGCGAAGGGCAGCGTTTCATGACGCGCACGCTCACCGAAGATACCGCCGGAGAGCCTGCCCGCCGGGAGTAGTGCTCACGCCTTTTCCCTTTGGCGAACTTGCCCCTTTGACCCACCATCTTGTCCGCCGGCGTGCGTCAACGCCCCGAGCTTTCTTCGAGCACCGGCATTCCCAGCTTCTTCAGCAAGGCC
>JBBDYA010000078.1:0-23176 GCA_040902005.1 Gemmatimonadaceae bacterium
CTCGGGCGCCCCGACGCGATGGATGCCCGCGACCACGACACGACGTCTGCGTCCGTGAGCAGCGCTGCCGGCACCTTCGCGAAGCCGGACGCGGCGCGCGCGGACACGCCGCCTGCCGCCGCCCGTCGGGCAACCAGTTGCTGCGACGTTGCGTCCAGATCCGGTTCAGCGGCATCCAGGACTTCAATCGCGCGCTGCAGGTTCGTCCCGCTGGCGTCGCGCTGGAGGTAGCCCAGCAGGCCGGAGCGCAGCGCCGACCGCTGCGCGGCGTCCGCGGCGGCCGACAGGCGAAGGCGGTACGCCGACGGCATGTCCCCGAGCTTTTCGTAGGCGTCAGCCGCCGCCAGCGCCATGCCGAACCGCTCCAGGGCCTGCGCCTCCGTGGGCTCGATGCGCGCCCGGGCCACACTCTGCTTCACGCTCGCGTACAGGCGCGCGCGCTGGGCCGCGTCTGCGGTATTGCCGGCCGCGCGCAGCAGCAGCCATTCGCGCGGCAGCGGCAGGCCCTCGGCGGCTCGCCGGTAGCCGGCCGCGGCACTGTCCCGAGCGTCCAGGCGATCCAGCGCCCGCGCGAGCAATGCCTGGCGAAACGCGTGTGAACCGGGGTCACTGCGCACGGCCAGTGCGGCCTCGGCATGCTCGCGCGCCGTGGTGCCGTCTCCACGCTCCAGGGCACTGCGCGCAAGCAGCTCGCGGCCCTCGCCGTGGAACAGCGAGTCGAGCCAGGGTTCATACGCGAGCAGCGCGTTGACCATCGTCCACCCGCGCCAGCCAGCCGCGGCGCGGGCCGCCACCAGCACGGCCTCCGGCGTTCGCCGCTCGCTGGTGCGCAGCGCGGGCGCGACATGTTTGGTCGCCGCCCACGCGCGCCCCTCGGCCAGTTCCACCTGGGCCGCACGAACGTCGGGATCGGTGGTCGACACCGGTGCCGGAACGAGCGGCAGGTTCGATGAGACTTCACCGGCCGCTTCCCGCCGGTCGCCTTGCTGGCAGCCGAGCGTAGCGGCGATCACCAGGCCGTGCATCACGAGGGTCAGCATGCCGCGACACTGGTCACGATTCGTACCATTCCCCGCTACCTTTGCCGCGGGCTCCACTCTCCTTCTCATGATCGCTGAATCACTCCGGGTCACACGATGAAGCGGCCTCTGTCGCTCGTGCGTGGACGCTTCCTCCAGTTTCTCGGTAGCGTCGTGGTGTTGCACGTCATCGCGATCGCCGCGTACTACTCGCTGGGCATTCCGCGCGCGGCGGAACGGCTCCAAAAGCTATACGCCTGGGGCTGGATGGGGCTGACGGTCGTGGTGGTGGTGGTGGGGATACAACGACTCAAGCGAGCCAGGCGCGGCGGGCCGCGCCCGCCCAATGACCGGCTCGGTCAACGCTGAATCGTGATGCCGCCCGAGGGGAACGACAGGGCGCGCGGAGCCGCGCCCGGCGGCGGTGATTTCCTGGCGTGCTTCTGCCGATACATGGCGGCGTCCGCCAGGGAGATGGCTTCCTCGATTTCTTCGGCGCTCGTGTAATTGGCGGTGCCCAGACTCACCTGCAACCGGACGCTTTGCCCGCCGCCGAGCTCGAGCGGCTGGGCATGCGCGAGCACGTCGATCAGGCGTTCTTCGACGTCGGCCCCGCGCGCCGACGGTATGACGAGCAGGAACTCGTCGCCGCCCCAGCGATAGAGCTTGTCGTAGGGCCGCAGGGTCGAGCGCAGCAGGTCGGCGCACTGCCGCAGCAGGCGATCGCCGCCAATGTGGCCGAAGGCGTCGTTGACCTCCTTCAGGTTGTCGAGATCGGCGATCGCCACGGTGCCATACGTCCCGCGCGCCATCTCCAGCCCCACGCCCTGCGCGAACGCGCGCCGGTTGAGCGAGTCCGTGAGGGAGTCGTACAGTGCGGCGCGCATCAGCTGATCGTGCGCGACCCGCAGCTCCGCCTGTGCGTCGTCCACCTCACGCTTGCCATCCTCCATCAGCAGCACCACCATCGCGAATCCCAGCGCGATGTTCAGCAGGAGATCCAGATAGGTGTTGAAGTTCACCAGCGCGAGCGCCCAGGTCGGCGGATCGGCGTCACCGCTCACCACGCCAAACGCAATGCCGTACAGCAACCACAGGGTGGCCAGCCCGGCGAACGCGCCGCCACCGGCAACGCTGCCCAGTGTGCGACGCGAACGTGGGAGGGTGAAGAGCATGCCGGCACACGCGCCGAGCCCCACGACGGCAACTGGCGCCTGCCAGACCACCAGATGGTTGAGGGAGGTGGAGCCCAACAGCGACACGATGCTGTACGCGACAGCAAAGACGAACACGCCCTTGCGCGGACCCAGCAGCCGCGACCCCGTGACATACATCGCCGTCCCGGCCACAAACAGCGAGATGCTGCACAACTTGGCCATCTGATAGGCGAGGTACAGCCCGCGCACCTGCAGCGAGGAGTCGTCGATGGGCGCTGCCACCAGCTGGGGCATGAGGATATAGCGCACGCACAGGGCAAGAATGGCGGTCACGCCCAGGGCCCACGCGGCGGTCCACGCCGCGAAGTACGCGCGGCGCAGCACGTAGCGGCGCAGCAAGATGAAGAGGAGCACGAGCAGCAGCTCGCCTCCCAGTTGCACCACGACTCCGATGAAGGAGACGACGGCGGTCAGGTCGCCATCGAGCATTCGTCCGGGCGTCTCCGAGGCAGGAGCTATATGGTGGGGGCCGGGACGGGCCGCGTCCAGAGCAGATCGCGGCCGCCTATCTTGAGGGAGCAGCGAACCTGGCACAGGCCCTTCACCATGCCAACCACGCAGGACATCGAAACGCCGGCTCTTGTGGTCGACCTCGACCGCATGGAGCGGAACCTCGACCGGGGGGCGGCGTACGCGCGGGCGCATGGCATCGCGCTGCGACCGCACATCAAGACGCACAAATCGCCGGTGCTCGCGCGCGAGCAGCTCGCCCGTGGCGCTGGCGGCCTCACGTGCGCCACGCCGCGCGAAGCAGAGGTCATGAGTGAGGTGTGTGACGATTTGCTGGTGATGTATCCGCCGGTGGGGGCCGCGCGCGCATCCCGCCTGGCGGCCGTCGCGCGCCACGCTCGGCTGACCGTCGCGATGGATTCGGACATCGCCGCGGCGGAACTGTCGCGCGCAGCGGCCGCCGCCGGCGCCCACGTGCGCGTGCTGGTCGAACTGGACGCGGGGATGCATCGCGTCGGCGTGTCGTCTCCGGCGGATGCGGTAATGCTCGGCCGGCGGATCGCCCAGCTCTCGCACCTCGAGCTCGCGGGCATCGCCTTCTATCCCGGGCACATTCGCGCGCCGGTCACCGAACAGGCGTCGGACCTCGCCGCGCTCGGTGCCTTCGTGGCGAGCGCCCGCGCGTCGTTCGACCAGGCGGGCCTTCCGCTGGAAGTGGTCAGCGCGGGATCCACCCCCACCATGTGGCAGACACACGCCATCGGCGGCGTGACCGAGATGCGCCCCGGCACCTACATCTACAACGACCGAACCACCGCGGAGATCGGGGCGTGCGCGCTGGACGACTGCGCGCTGACGGTACACGCCACGGTCGTGAGCACGGCGGTGGCCGGCCAGGCGGTGATCGATGCGGGCAGCAAGGCGCTGGGGCGCGAGCCGATTCGCGGCGGTTCAGGCGAGGGCTTCGGCTGCCTCGCGGACGATCCAGGCGTCGTGGTCAAATCGATGTCCGAGGAGCACGGCATCCTCGACCTCTCCAGCACCCCGTGGCGGCCGCGCGTGGGCGACCGCGTGCGCGTCGTGCCCAATCACGTGTGCATTGTGGTGCACCTGGCCGACGTGGTCTATGGCGTCCGTGACGGGGCGCTGGCGTCCACCTGGTCGGTGGCCGCGCGCGGGCGCGGCGTCTCGGACGGGCGATAGACGTTCTTCAGCGCATCGTGCGCGAGGACCGTGGGCCTGAGCGCGGGATTCTGGTCGTAGATAGCCGGTGACATGGGATCTCTTCTTCTGTACTCTCTGACACCGGCTGTCGCGAGAAGGTTGTCGTGCGGCACCTCACCCGTCGCGCCACGTGCGCAGGTACGACTGGGCGTCGGTGACGTCGCCCTGCACGAGGGCGTGTCCCGCCTCCTGCCACCGCAGCTCCACGCTCGCGCCGGCCTCACGCATCATCTCCGCGAGACGCTCCGAGGTGCGCGGTGGGATGATGGGATCCGTCTTGCCGGCGGAAATCAGCGCCGAGCTGCCGCTCAGCGCCGGCGGCCGCGCCGGCTCGAAGGGAACCATGGCGCGCAGCAGAATCCCGTGCCGCAACGCGTCTGGTGCAGTGAGCATCACGCTGGCAGCGATATTGGCGCCGTTGGAGAATCCCACGGCCACCAGCCGTTCCAGGCCAAACTCGTGCAGCGCGGCCGCTTCCCGGATGAACTGCGCCAGCTGAGCCGTTCGTGCCGCGAGGTCTTCGAGATCGAACACCCCTTCGGCCAGGCGCCGGAAGTAGCGGGGCATGCCGTTCTCCAGCACGTTGCCGCGCGGACTTACCACGGGCGCGCCCGACGCGACCTTGGCCGCGAGGGGGAGCAGGTCCCGCTCGGTGCCACCGGTGCCGTGCAGGAGCAGCAGGACGGGACCGGCCGCTGCGGTGCCGGGCTCGAAGAGGTATTGGTGGCCAGCCAGTTGGCTTACGGTGCTCATATCAGCGAATCTACAAGCAATGCGACTCGACAAATGGCTCTGGGCGGCGCGCTTCTACAAGACGCGCTCGCTGGCCACCACCGCGGTGGATGGCGGCCACGTGGACGTGAACGGGGATCGGGCCAAGCCGGCCAGGCACGTTCGCGAGGGAGACGAGCTGCGCATCCGGCACAACCAGACCACGTTCATCGTGCACGTGCGCGCGCTGGCCGAGCGGCGCGGCCCCGCGAGCGAGGCGCGCGGTCTCTACGAGGAGACGGAGGCGAGCCGCGCGGAGCGTGAGCGTCTGGCGGAGCAGCGCCGGCTGGCGCCGGCGCCGGCCTACGAAGAGGGTGGCCGTCCCAGCAAGCGTGACCGCCGTGACATGTCGCGTGTGAAACGCCGCTACTAGCGAGGCTCTGAAAAGAGCGAGTAGGAAGCGCGGTAGCTCCCCGGGGCGCGAGCCAGTATCAATACTGAGACGAGTATGCTTTACTCCTCCCAAGTGCATCCGAGCGCCGCCGTCTCAGTATTGATACTACGCTCGCGCCCCGGGGAGCTACCGCGCTTCTTACTCGCCCCTTTTCAGAACTTCCCTAGGCGGCTTTTCCTTCGGTGACGGCCGACGCGATCCGCAGCAGATCCTGCTGCGAACGGCTGCGGCGCAACAGCTCGATCGCGCGGGTCAGCGCCCGGTCTTCGCCGAGCGTGCGCTTCTTGGCCTCGGCGTCGCCGAACGCGCGACGCGTCACCCGGCGATCGAGCTCCGCGTCGAACAGGGTCTTCGCCACGCTGTCAAAGCGCGGCTCGATGGACACACCGGCGGCGATCAGCCTGCGCCGCAGCTCGGCGCTCCAGTCAGGCGCCAGCGTGAAGCCGGGCCGCACGTCGTCGCGCAGCTCCAGGGAGTACTGCTGCAACACGATCTGAATCGCCTGCCCCTTCGACGCCACCGAGCGCAGGAACTCCGACTCGATCAGGGACACCGTATCCTCGTGCACGAGGAAGTCCGGAACGATGCCGCCGCCGCCGTACACCACACGTCCGGAATCACTGCGGAACCGCGGCCGCTTCACGCGAGACGCCTCGGTGTCCACCGAATCTTCACCCTCCACGATCCTGCCGTCGATCAACCGCCCCTCCAGTAGCCGCCCATCCGCCGTGAACCGCCGCTCGCGATGAATGGAGCGGCCGCTTGGCGTGTACCACGTGCCCGTCGTGAGCTTGAGGGCGTAGCCGCCATCGAGGGCGTAGAGCGACTGGACGAGTCCTTTCCCGAACGTGGTGGTGCCCAGCACCAGGGCGCGGTCATGATCCTGGAGCGCGCCGGCCACGATCTCCGCCGCGGACGCGGTGCCGCCATTGGTGAGCACCACGAGCGGAATGCCTTCGGCCACCCGGGGACCGGTCGCGCGCGACACCTCATCGGCAGCGTCACGAGCCCGTACGCGAACGACCTCCTGGCCGTTCTTCAGAAACAGACTGCTGATGGACAGGGACTGCTCGACGATGCCGCCGCCATTGTCGCGGAGGTCGAGGACAAGTCCTCGCGCGCCGTCGCGCACCAATCCCTGCACCGCCTCGAGCACCTCTTCCGCGGCATTTTCGTTGAAGGTTTGGAGCGGGATGTACCCCACCCCCCCGATGGCCGTGGAATAGGGTACGGCCGGGACGTGCACCTCGCGGCGCGTGAACGTGAGCCGGATGGGTTCCGCCACGCCGGGACGGGCGAAGCTCACCGCGACACGTGATCCCGGCACCCCGCGCAACCGCTCCGAGACCTTGGTGAGTCCCCAGTCCAGTGCCGAGGAATCTCCGATCGCCACGATCCGGTCACCCTCCGATACCCCCGCATCCTCGGCGGGCGTGTGCGGGAAGACGCGCTGCACCGTCACCACGCGCTGATCCTCCTCTGCCAGCAGCATGCCGGTACCGCCATAGCGGCCGTTCGTGCCCCGCGCGAATTCCTCGGTCTCCCGCGGCGAGAACAGCTCGGTGTACGGGTCGTCCAGCTCGCGCACCAGCCCGCGCGCCGCCTTCGCCATGAGGTCCGCGCCGGGCAGCGTATCCACGTACTGCCGCGCGATGATGGACAGCACCTGCTCGAAGAGCCGCGCGTTCGCCCGGACCGGGGGCTCCTGCAGCAGAAACCCGCCCGCCACGATCGGGATCAGGAGGAGAACGGCGACCAGTGCGGTGCGATTCCGGAACATTGGCGAGCGGGAAACGGGGCTTTAAGGAAGGAGCGCGGCAGGCGGAAAGTCAACGTGCCTGCCTTACCTTCCTACGCCCGCGACCGCCAATGGTTACGCGCACCCCACTTCAGCCCTCATGTCACACCCCCAGGCCCAGCCGTCCGAATGGCGCGCCCTGATCGCGATCGCGCTTCCCGTGGTCACCATTCAAGTGGGGATCATGCTCATGGGCGTGGTGGACACGATCATGGTCGGGCACGTGAACGCCAACGCCCTCGCGTCCGTCGCGCTGGGCAATCTGTACGTCTTCAACGTGCTCGTGCTCTCCATGGGGACCCTGATGTCACTGGATCCACTGGTCTCGCAGGCCCTGGGCGCGCGCGACGAGGTCGGGGTGACGCGGGCGATCCAGCGGGGGCTCGTGCTGTCGGTGTTGCTGAGCGCTGCCAACATGCTGATGATGATCCCGGCGGCGCCGCTCCTCCATCTCTTCCGGCAGCCGGCGGAACTGGTGCCGGCAGCCGAGACGTACGTGCACCTGAACATCATCGGCGTGCTGCCCTTTCTGGTGTTCGTGGTGTTCCGGCAGAGCCTCCAGGCCATCGGCCGGCTGGCCCCCATCGTCGTGACGGTCGTAGCGGCCAACGTGTTCAACGCCCTCGCGAACTGGGCGCTGATATTCGGGCACCTCGGCTTTCCGGCGCTGGGCGTGGCCGGCTCCGCCATCGCGACGGTGCTGGGTCGCTGGTTCATGGTGGCGATGCTGCTGGTCATCGCGTGGCGGGAACTGCATCCGCACCTTGTTTCGCTGGATCGCGCCATCCTGGCGAACGGTCCGCTGCGCTGGATGCTCGCGCTGGGGCTGCCGATCGGCCTCCAGCAGTTTCTCGAGGTCAGCTCATTCGCGGCGGTGGGTCTGCTGATGGGCACCTTCGGCGCGGTGCAGGTGGCGTCGCACCAGATCGCGCTGAACCTCGCGGCGCTGACGTTCATGGTGCCGCTGGGCGTGTCAGCCGCTGCGGCGGTGCGTGTCGGACACGCGATCGGCGCGGGGGACGCGCCGCGCTCCCGGCGGGCGGCGCGCCTCTCGTACGTGGTGGGCGCGGGCTTCATGTGCACGACCGCGGGGCTCTTCCTGCTCTTTCCCCGGCCGCTTGCGGTCATGTTCACCGAGGACGAAACGCTGATCGCCATCGCGGCCACGCTCATTCCCATCGCAGGGTTCTTCCAGATCTTCGACGGGATGCAGGCCGTTGGCGCCGGCGTGCTGCGCGGACTGGGCGACACGCGCGTGCCGCTGGTGGCAATGCTGTCGGGCTACTGGCTGATCGGCATCCCGACGGGGCTGGCGCTCGCGTACCGCACGGAGATGGGACCACGCGGGTTGTGGTGGGGCTTCGTCGCGGGACTCGCCGCCGTTGCGGTGTTCCTCCTCTGGCGTGTGCGGACGCTGTTCAGACGCGGCGTGTCCCGAGTCGAGTTGGAGAGCCCGATACAACGCGGATGAACGCGGATAACGCGTTTATCTATGAAGCGCCGAGTGCGGTGATCGATTCTACCGCGCTGGCTTGCCGCTCCTCGCGGCTCCCGCGGATCTCCGCGTAGGGCAGCCCGAGGGCGACAAGGCGGGCGCGAAACAGCGCGTGCATCTCCTCTCGGCGGTCGCCGCGGTCGCGAACACCATCGGGAATCCAGGGGACGTCCGGCGCGAGCAACAAATACAGGTCGCCCGCCCGCAGGCGTGCCTCGGCTTCGATCCAGGCTGGCGCGCGCCCGAAATAGTGCTCGCAGTAGACCAGCGTGCTCACGAGATCGGTGTCGAGAATCACCATCCCCGCGGCGCGCGCGATGGCCGCGTCTTCCTGCGCCATCTGCCCGCGCGCGATCGGTCCGTGATCGCTGAACTCCAGTTGTCCGCCGCGCTCCGCGGCGTACTCGCGCACGAACTCCGCCGACACGGGCGCGCGAAAGTGCTCGCCCAGCGCACGCGCGAGCTCCGACTTGCCGGTGGACTCCGAGCCCGTGAGCACCACCTTGATCACACGGGCACCGGTCCGGGATGCGGCGCCACCGCCCCCCCCCCCACGGTCGGCCCTGTAACTGCGCCGCCATTGCACGAAGCCCGTCACTGCGAGCACGAGGAACACGGCGTACAGCCCCGCGATCACGTACAGGTCCATGTAGATGTACATCGGCACGTACACCACATCGACGAGGATCCAGAGCACCCAGCTCTCCAGGATTTTGCGCGTCATCATCCACTGGGCGATCAGACTGACCGTTGTCAGGCCGGAGTCGAGGTACGGCAGCGAGACGCCGGAAAGGCCCGACGTATAGTTGGCGATGCCGGCGTAGAACAGCATCGCGGCTACGCCGCTCGCGATCCAGGCGCGCGGACTCGCGCGCGACACGCGCAGGGGCGTCCGCTCCGCGCCCCCATGCAGCCACTGGTACCAGCCGTAGATCGAGAGGACCAGGTACACGACCTGGAGCCCCATGCCGGAGTACAGGCCACTCTGAAAGAAGATGAACGTGGACAACGATACGTTCACGATCGCCGTCGGCCAGCTCCAGATGTTCTGCCGCGTGCTGAGATACACGCTGACCGCCCCCGCAATGGCGGCCGCCCACTCCCAATACGCCATCAGCGCCGGATCTGCTCGAGCAGGACGCGCACCGCCGCGTCGAGCTGCGAGTCGCGATCGACGTAACTCTCCCCGATCGGCCGCTCGACGGCCACGTCCACCGGGCGCGGCCTGAGCTCCATGTCCTCGCCGCGGGAATCCGTGATGCGCGTGCTCGGAATCCGCAGCGACGTGCCGTCCATCAGCGTGGTGTTGGACGTGTAGATGATCCAGCCGGAGGTCGGCTCACCCACGACCTTCCCGAGCTGCATCGCGCGGTACCCTTCCGTGAAGTCCTCCGCGTCGGAGAGCGAGTGCTGGTTCACCACCAGCACCGTGGGCGACTCGAGCGCGCGCTGCCCCAGCAGCGTTCGCGCCGGCGCCGCCGCGGACCAGCCGCGGGGCTGCATGCGCAGGTAGCCCTGGCGCGCGAACACGTCCAGCGCGTACGCATTCACGAATCCGCCGTTGTTGTTCCGGATGTCGACGACCACCCCCTCCTTCGCGTGCATGTCCGGGTCGAGATCGAGATAGAGCTGCGTGAGCGAGCCCGCGCCCATGTCCGGCATGTGCACGTAGCCGAGCCGGCCCTGGCTGACGCGGTCCACGTAGGCGCGCTTCTCGTCCACCCAGGCGCGGTAGAGCAGGCGCTTCTCCGTCGCGGTGTTGATGGGCCGCACCGCCACCTCGCGCGGCGCGCGCGCTCCCCCCGGACGCGTGACGGACACCGTCACCCTGCGGTCGATCTTGTGCTGGAGCAACTCATCGATGTTCGTCGCGGCGGCCAGTGCTTCGCCATCGATCGCCACGAGGACGTCACTGGGCTCGATGCCGGCGATGGCTGCCGGCGACAGCGGGACGACCTCCGTTACCTGGAATCGCCCGTCACGCTCGTGCACGGCGCGGCTGAACCGCACGCCGAGCCGTCCCGTGACGGTCTGCGGTGAAAACGACCGACCCGTGACGCCCATGTGCGAGGCGTTCAGGTCTCCGATCATGAGACTCAGCACACGGCGCAGATCCTCGCCACTGCGCGATCCCGCCACGAACGGCGCGTAGCGCTCGCGCGACGCGCGCCAGTCCACGCCATGGAACGCCGGATCGTAGAAGTTGTCGTTGAGATAGTTCCAGGCCTGCCGGAAGACCAGTTCCTTCTCGGCGTGGAAATCGACGTCCAGCTGGGCGGAGGTGTTCAGCGCGCGGACGGCGCGCGTCTCGACCGTCACCGAGTTGATGCGCCCGCCCTCCAGGTAGAACACTTCCTTGGAGTCGGACGTCCACTGCGGAAACGTCTTGTTCCCGGACGTGGAAGTAATCTGTCGCGCGACCGCGTCCTCGACTGCCAGTTCGTCGAGCGAATACACATGGAGGTTGGTCTGCCCCGCGGCGGACGCCGAGAGCAGCACCCACTTCCCGTCCGGACTGATCGCCGCGTAGTTCACGTCGAGGCCGGTGGGAAGCACGGTCAGCCGCTGGCGGATGCCATCGAAGACGGGGGTGACGCCGGGCCGGGCGCTCGCCGCCGTATCGGAAGCGGCGGCCTCCCGTGCCGCTCCCGGCTGCCGCGCGGGCGCCGCCGCGGGTGTGGGGCGAGCCGGTGTGTCGAACAGTTCGCGAAAACGGTCCTCGCGGAAGCGCGGGGTCCGCGGCACCAGGTCCACCCGCGCGACGATTCCCGATTCCGTGCGCTGGCGCGAGTCCAGCAGCAGGAAGGTGCCGTCCGGACTCCAGGACACGCCATTCCCGAAGACGTTGGGGAGGAAGCTCACCGCGCGGCTTTCTCCACCTGCGGCCGGCGCGATAAACACGTTCGAGAACCCCTTGGCGCCGCCGCCCGAATAGGCAAGCCAGCGGCTGTCCGGCGACCAGGCGAATCCGCGCCACGAGGGAAAGGGCTCGCGGTCGAAATGCCCGCTCGCGATCAGCCGCTCCCGCTTCGTCGCCACGTCCACCACACGCAGCTCGCGCCCGCCGCGAATGAAGGCGACGCTCCGTTCGTCCGGCGACCAGATCGGCGTGTTGTCGGGCCCATCGCCGGCGGTCGTGAGGGGCGACTCGGCGCCGGTGGTGAAATCGTACGTATGCAGGCGCGTGCTGCCACCACGGTCCGACGAAAAGACGATGCGCCGGCTGTCAGGCGCCCAGTGGATCTCGCCGTCGTTCCCCGGGTCGAAAGTGATGCGCGTGGCTTCGCCGTTCTCCCGAGCCGACGTGGCGAAGATCTCGCCGCGTGTGGCGAACGCCACCTTCTTTCCGTCCGGGGCGAGCGCGAACCACTGGAAGCCGTTGGTCGCGTTCACCCGCTCGCCGCCGCTCGCCGCCGGCGCGCCCCGCAGCGAGATGGGCACCTCGGCCACTCGCCCGCTCGCCGGATCGAGCCTCCAGACAGCGAAGCCGCGCTCGAAGACGATGACGCCGCCGTTCGCGGCGATCCCCGGCCAGAGCACGCGCCCGTCGCGAAAGGAGGTGAGCGCCCGCTCCGCTCCACCCATGGGCTTCGCGTAGATGTTCTCCGCCCCGCTCTTGTCCGACATGTAGTACAGCGTGCGGCCGTCGCCGCTCCACATCGGCCACGCATACTTCGCGTCGCCCCCGGCCACGCGCTCGTAGCCTGGCGGCGTGCCGTCGCGCACGAGCCAGATCTCGCTCTCGTCGATGTGGCTATGCCCGTTGCGCCACCACTGTCCGGCGACGATTCCGCGCGCCGTGATCGCGAGCGTGCCCGGCTCGGAGGGGGACGGCGCCGCCCAGTATTCGCTCGCGTACCGGTCCGCCGACACGAGCATCGGCGTGCCACCGCTGGCGCGCACCCGCAGCACGTCGTTCATCCCCGCGATGTCCCGGCTGGTGGTGGACAGGTAGACGTACAGGCCGTCGCGCGACCAGCCGTCCACCGTCTCGGCGACGTCATCGAACGTCAGTCGGCGCACGTCCCCGGTGGCGAGCGTGAGCACGTAGATGTCCCCGTTCCCCGTCCGGTTGGAGACAAACGCCAGCCGCGTGCCGTCGGGCGAATAGATGGGCCTCGACTCGGACGCCGGATGCGACACCAGCAGCCGCGCCTCGCCGCCGACCGTGGGCACCGTCCAGATGTCTCCGCCGGAGACGAAGGCGATCTCGCGCCCGTCCGGGGACAGCGCCGGCTCGGCGAAGACGGGCTTTGACTGCGCACGCGCGGCAGTGTGCGTGGGAAATGGCGCGAACGCCAGCAGCGCGGTACCCAGGAGAATCGCGGGATTGCACATGGTGTGTGTGACGGCGGGGAGTGGGAATCCGGTGGTCCGGTGAATATGGGACCCCGTTCGTTGCGGGAGCAACGCCATCGCGCAGGTTAGGTTGCACGGCATGCGCGTCATTCACGTGAACGCCCAGGCGCCGGAGCGCTCGGCGCTGCGGGAGGCCGCGGAGTTGCTACGCGGCGGAGGGCTGGTGGCCTTTCCGACCGAAACGGTCTACGGGCTGGGCGCGAATGCCCTGGACGCGAACGCGGTGGACCGCATCTATCAGGCGAAGGGACGGCCGCCGATCAACCCGCTCATCGTCCATGTGTCAACCATCGCCGAGGCACGCGCGCTCACCACGAACTGGACCCTCGCGGCGGATCGGCTGGCCGGCGCCTACTGGCCTGGTCCGATCACGCTCGTGGTTCGCAAGGCGGCGCACATTCCCGACATCGTGACGGCGGGAGGCGATACGGTGGGACTTCGCGTTCCCGGCCACCCGGTAGCGCTCGCGCTCATCGAGATGGCGGGGGTCCCCATCGCGGCGCCGAGCGCGAATCGCTCGAACCAGGTGTCGCCCACCACGGCGCAGCACGTGGCGCGCGGCTTGGCGGGGCGTGTGGATCTCGTGATCGACGCGGGTGCCACGACCATCGGCATCGAGTCCACGGTGGTGGACGCCACCGGCGACGTGCCGCGCATCCTTCGCCCCGGCATGATCACCCGCGACGCGGTCGCGCGGGTGGCCGGCTCCGCGGAGATCGCTGCCACGGCATCGGCCGGCGCGCCGCGGTCGCCGGGCCTGCTGGAGCGGCACTACGCGCCGGGGGCGCGCGTCGTCCTGTTCACGCCGGCGTCGCGAGACGCGGTGATGGGCGACGCACGCGTGGCACTCGACATGGGACGGCGCGTGGGCGGGATGCTGTTCGGCGGGAGCGAGCAGACGCTCACACTCCAGGTGACGATGCCGGCCGATCCCGACGGCTACGCGCGCGCGCTCTACGCGGCGCTGCACCAGATGGACGACGCGGAGTGCGATGCCGTGCTCATCGAACTGCCACCGGACACCGCAGCATGGGCCGGCGTGATGGACCGGCTGCGACGGGCAGCGGCCTAGGTCAGATCTTGTGGCGGAAGGTGATCCGGCCTCGTGTGAGATCATAGGGCGACACCTCCACCGTCACGCGATCGCCCTGGAGCACGCGGATGCGGAACCGGCGCATGTTGCCGCCGAGCGTCGCGAGCACGGTATGGCCGTTCGGCAGCGTCACGCGGAAGGTCGCGTTCGGCAGCACTTCCGTGATCGTGCCTTCCAGTTGTATCGCTTCTTCCTTGGCCATTCCGATCCCGACAGCTAGACCTTCGAGACGTTTTCGGCCGCGGGACCCTTCTGTCCTGCCACGACGTCGAACTGGACGCGATCGCCTTCCGCCAGCGACTTGAAGCCGTCGCCCTGAATCGCGGAATAGTGGACGAAGCAATCCTTGGAGCCATCGTCCGGCGTGATGAACCCGAAGCCCTTCGAATCGTTGAACCACTTCACTACGCCCTGGGTAGGCATTCCTTCACTCGCTTGTTCAAGAGGACACGCACACAAATGGGACCCCCGCCAAGCCAGGTCCCGTATGTGATTGCAGGAGCGGCGCCGTCACGCGGCATCGCGACTACCAACGTAGTGGTGGGCCTGGGGTTGGTCAAATGAAGTTCGGCCTCACGGCCCGGCGGCGGCAGGGTACATTTGGGACAGACCGGGGTGCCCCGCGCGCTTCTGCGCGGCGCTGAGATCACACCCGACGAACCTGATCCGGCTCGTACCGGCGTAGGGAGTCCATCATGAAGCGAATCATTCTCGCCATCGGCGCCGTCGCGCTGTTCGTGCATCCGTCCATGGCGCAGACACCGGCACGCGATACCGCGCGCACGCGCGCCGACAGCGCGCAGGCACTCGAAGGGGTCACCGTTACCGCGATTCGCGCGCACCGCGACGCGCCCATCTCGCAGAAGACGCTCACCCGTACCGACATCGGGGAGCGGCACCACGGCCAGGACATTCCCCTGCTGCTGCAGGGCACGCCGTCGCTCACGATCAAGAGCGAGACCGGAACGCCGTGGGGATACAGCTACGTCCGCCTCCGCGGCATGGAGCACCGGCGGATCAACTTCACGCTCGACGGCATTCCGCTCAACGACCCGGAAGACCACGTGCTGTACTTCACGAATTTTCCGGACCTCGCGAACAGCCTGGAGTCCGCGCAGGTGCAGCGCGGCGTGGGCACCAGCAGCACCGGCGTCGCGGCCTACGCGGGCTCCGTGAACCTGGAAACGCGTTCGTTGCCGGCAGCGCGTCGCGGCGCCGAGGCCCAGCTGCAAACGGGCGCGTTCGCGTCGCACCGCGGAAGCGTGGCGTACAACTCCGGACTGCTCGACAACGGGCTGGCGTTCCACGCGCGCGCCTCCGCGCTGCGCACCGGCGGGTACCGGCGGCACGCGGGCATCGACGCGCGGTCCGTCTTTTTCAGCGGCGGCTACTTCGGCCCGCGCGACGTGATCAAGTTCACGGCCACCGCCGGCGTCTTCGCGGACACGATGGCCTACACCGGCGCCTCGGAGGCGCAGATCGCGCAGGACCGGCGCTTCAACCCGCTGCGCCCCGACGAAACGGACCGGTTTGGCGAACAGGTCGCGGCGCTCACCTACATCCGGTCCCTGGGCGTCGCGTCCTCCGTGTCCACCATGCTGTATCGCATCTCGGCTGGCGGCGCGTTCGACGTCTGCATCGACCGGTGCGACGAACCAGTCGCCGACCTCTGGAAGTTCCACCTGGACTTCGGATGGTATGGCGCGACGAGTGCGTGGAACTTCGAGCGCGGCCACCTGCGCACCAGCGTCGGGGTCAACGCCAACACCTACGCGCGCGACCACTACGTGTACGCAAGACCTGACCTCGCCACTGCCTTGTACTTCAACACCGGCCACAAGCGGGACGCCAGCGGTTTCGCGAAGGCAGCCTACGACCTGGGCCGCACGACGGTGTTCGGGGACGTCCAGGCCCGCACGGCGCGCTTCCGCTACGCGCCCGACGCGAACGCCGGCATCGACGAACTGTCCATGGACTGGACGTTCCTCAATCCGAAGGTCGGACTCACCTACCATGCGCGTCGCGTCGTGTCGCTCTACGGCTCGTACGGCATCAACAGCCGCGAACCGTCGCGCGAAGACATGTTCGGCGGCCATGATAATCTCGACGCGTCGAACGCGGCCTTCGTCGGCGCGCTCGACCGAGTGGCGCCGGAGCGCGCGCACGACCTCGAGGCCGGCATCACCGCGGAGCACGGGTCGCTGGCGCTCCAGGCCAACGTCTTCGACATGCGCTTCCGGAACGAGATCCTGCCGATCGGGGAGTTGAGCGACATCGGCACTCCCCTGCGGAAGAACGTTCCCGCCAGCTACCGGCGCGGCATCGAGGTGGACGTCGCGTTCCGTCCCGTCCGGACGATCGAGACGTCGGCGAACGTGACGATCATGACGAGCAACATCCGGGAATTCGCGGACCGGGATGGAACCACCTATCGCAACGTGCCCGCGCTGCTCACGCCACGGATGCAATCGGCTCAGCAATTGACGTGGCGCCCGGGAGCGGGGCTGTCGATCACGACCGCGGGACGGTACGTGGGCCGCTCGCAACTCACCAACACCAACAACCCCGCCCTCGCGCTCCCCGCAACGTACGTCCTGGACGCCGGGGCGACCTGGGCATACGGCCGCTACGAACTGACGGCGTTCGGACACAACCTGGGCCATTCGCGCGGCTACTCGACCGGCAACGTGAGCTCGAGCGGCACCCCCCGGTACTTCGTGCTGGCACCTCCCAGCCTGCATTTCCTGCTAAAGGCGCTTTTCTGACGGTTGGGCAGGGCGCGGCTGCGTTCGCCACCAGCCCTCGCACCAACATTGCACTCCAATGACCTCGCGCGACGTAACAGGCGGAGGATCCTGGGGATGCCGGCGAGGAAGCACCCGTTATCGGGGCGGCAACAGATGTTGCGGCGCATCGCGAAGTCTGCACTGACGGTCGTGATGCTCGTTGCTGTGGTCGCTTACGCGATCACGATCGTGAACCCCATCTATGCGGGGAGCGCGCCGGTTATCGGCGACGTCATCTCCCGGGTGGCGCCCGAGCGGCCGCCTGCCATTCCGTCGGGTCCGCTGCTTACGGGTCCGCTCGCGGATTCCGTCGCGCGGATCGAGGCGTCACCGGAGTTCGGCGAACAGAAACGGCGGTTTGCCGCTGACCTGGTGCGCACCGGACGAATGAGCGCCGCGCGCGCCGATTCGATCGCGCACCATGCCGTGCGAGAGGCGTTCCTCAGGGGCGTACCGCCCGCGGTCATCTTTGGCGTGATGCTCACGGAGAACGCGCAGTTCATTTCGCGCGCTCGCTCGAACGTGGGCGCGGTGGGACTGATGCAGGTGTACCCGAAGTGGTGGTTCAAGCAGCTCAGCGAGAAATTCGGTGATCCGAACATCGAGGCCGACTCGACAAACCTGCGCTACGGGGTATTCATCCTCGAGCATTACCTCAAGCCGCGCGGCAAGCAGGCGACCGGGGAGCACACCATTGCCACCGCGCCCGGAAGCCTCATGAAGGGGCTGCTACGCTACAACGGGTGTGTGCGCGGGACCAACACGCCGAGGTGCCACACGTACCCGAGCAAGGTGCAGCAGTTCGTGGAGCGCGACGCCCAGGCGCTGTGCGGGGACCAGTCCTTCTATCAGTGCATCGCGCAGCCGTTCATGGGCGGGCTGCTGGGGGCGGGAACTCAGGGGCTCGACTAGGGAAGCCGCAGCACGATCTTGCCGAATGTGGCGTTGCTCTCGAGCAGCGCGTGTGCGCTCTGTATGTCCTCCAGCGGAAATACCTGGTGGACGATCGCGCGAACGGTGCCGCGCTCCAGCATCGGCAACACGTCCCGCGCGAACGCTGCCGTCACCTCCGCCTTTTCCTTCGCCGGGCGCGTCCGCAGCACCGTCCCCCGGATTGTGACTCGGCGGGTGAGGACCGTGCCCAGGTTGAGCGTTGCGGCGCGTCCGGCCAGCAGCCCGACCAGGAGGATGCGCGCCTGTGGCGCGGCGCACTCCACGTCCGCCGCGAGATACGGACCTCCCACGAGATCGAGCACGACGTCCACGCCCTTCCCGCCCGTCCAGCCCAGCACGTCCGCGACGACCGCCTGCGGATCCGCGGACACCACCGCGCCCTGATCGAGGCCGAACGCCCGCGCGCGCTCGATCTTCTCCGCGGTGCGCGCGGTGCCGAAGCACGTGGCGCCGAGCGCGTGGGCGAGCTGCACGGCGGCGAGTCCCACACCGCTGCCCACGGCGTGCACGAGCACGTGCTCGCCCGGCTGCATCGCACCCTGCGTGACGAGTGCGTCATGCGCGGTGATGAACGCTTCGGGTATGGCGGCGGCGGCATCCCACGGAAGACCATCGGGGACGCGAGCGAGCTCGTCCTCCCGGGTGACGACGAACTCCGCGTTGCCGCCGCCGCCAACAATCCCGAAGACCCGGTCGCCGGGTCGCCATCGCGCGGCGTTGTCGCCGGTGTCCACGACCTCGCCGGCGATCTCGAGTCCGGGAATATTGGCCGGCGCGCCGGGTGGCGCGGGATACTTCCCCTGGCGCTGCAGCAGATCGGCGCGATTCAGCGCGGACGCGTGCACGCGCACGAGCACTTCGCCGTCGCGCGGCAGCGGGCGGGGCACGTCGAGGATCTCCAGCACCTCCGGTCCGCCGGGGCGGGTGATGACAGCGGCTCGCATGTCTTCAGTATGTCACGCCGGCACGAACTCCGATTTCGCGCTCTTGAGCGCCGCGCGCACCATCACATACTCGCCGACGTTGTCCATGGTGAGGACGCCCAGCAGCCGGCCGTTCTGCATGACGGGCATCGAATGACAACCGCAGGCCTTGAGTCGGGCAAGCGCCTCGTCCGCGGGCTCGGAGGGGGTCGTCTGTTGAAAGTCGCGTTGCATCACCTCGCCAATGGGCGTGTGCTCGCCGTGCTCGGCCAGCGCCTTCAGCAGCGCGCCGCGCGTCAGCATTCCCTGCACCGTTCCGCCCTCGATCACCGGGAAATCCTGCTGAAAGCCGTCGAGGATGAGTCTCACCGCGCGCGACAGCGGATCGCCGGGAGCGACCGTCTCCACGTCCGTGATCATGAGGTGCTGGATCGGCACCCCATCCAGCAGCGCGGACGTCTGCACCGCGGCCGCTTCCCCCGCGGCGCCCAGCCACACGAAGAGCGCGATGAGGACGAGAAATGGGTTGCCGAGCACGAAGATTCCCACGATGCCGAAGAGCAGCGCGAAGAAGCGGCCTACGCGCGCCGCGGTCTCCGTGGCGCTCGTGAAGTTTCCGCTGCGCATCGCGAGCAGCGCGCGCAGCACGCGTCCGCCGTCCATCGGGAACGCGGGGATCATGTTGAAGAGCACGAGCCAGATGTTCACGGCGAGCAAACGGGCGACGAAGGCCCGGTCGAGAAAGCCCTCGGACAGTGAGGCGGTATCGAGGAAGGCCGGGATTCCCCCGGTCGCGAACAGCCAGAGGTACAGGAGCGCCGCGATCGCCACGTTCACCGCGGGCCCCGCCAGCGCGACCACGAGCTCCTGCCGCGGCTCCCGCGGCATGGATTCCAGGCGGGCGACGCCGCCGATCGGCAGCAGCGTGATGTCGCGCGTGCTGATACCATAGCGGCGCGCGGCGAGCGCATGCCCCAGTTCGTGCAGCACCACGGCGCCGAATATCGCGAGCACGAACAGCACGCCACTGACGGCCGCGATCGCGCTCCCCGAGGACTGATACTCGCCCACGGCGATCCACGCGAGCAGCAGCGGAAAGGTAGCGTGGACGTACAGCGCAATGCCCGCGATGGAACCCAGGCGCCAGGACCATTTCATGATCGTGCCTCACGGTCGGTCTCGGCTTAGAATCTAGTCATGACATTCCTCCTCTTTCTGGTTATCGGCCTGTTCGCCGGCGTGCTCGGCGGGATGTTCGGACTCGGGGGCGGCGTCGTGATCGTCCCCGCGCTGATCATGCTGGCGAAGTTCGCGCCCCAGACCGCCACCGGCACGTCGCTCGCCGCGCTGATCCTTCCCGTGGGCGCCCTGGGTGCCTGGGCCTACTATAAGGAAGGAGCGGTTCGGATCTCCCCGGCGCTCTGGATCGCACTCGGCTTGTTCGTGGGGGCGTACTTCGGTGCCAGGATTTCGCTGGCGTTGCCCCCGCTTGCCCTCAAACGAGCGTTCGCGGTGTTCCTGGTGATGATCGCGGTTCGGATGTGGATCAAGTAGTTCCCGGGCCTAACGAATCCTCGTTCCGTTGCGTATTTCCAGGTGTCCCCGCTCCAACCATCTCCAGGAGGAAGGATGTTGCGTCACACCCGCCGCGCGATCGCGCTGCTCGCGATTCTCTCCGCGCCAGTCGCCATCGCCGCGGCCCAGCAGCCCATCGACTCCGCGTACACCGCCAAGATCAGGGAGCACCTTCAGGATCCGCGCATCACCACGGAGCTCGTGGATCACCTGCCCGCGAGCAGCACCGTGCCCACACCGCTCGCATTTCACGGGCGCATCGTCGGCACCCCGGGTGAGCTGACCTACGCGAAGGACATCCATCGCTACTTCGAGGCGCTGGACAAGGCCAGCGACCGCGCCACGATGTGGACGATGGGCAAGACGGAAGAGGGACGCGACATGGTGGTCCTCGTGATCTCCGACGAGGCAACGATCCGCGACCTGGAGACGCACAAGCGCAACATCGCCGCGCTTACGGACCCGCGCCGCACCAGCGACGCGGAGGCGCGTCGGCTGATCCCGCAGACGAAACCGATGTACTGGGTCACCACCGGCATGCACTCGCCGGAGAGCGGCGGCCCGGAGACCGTGCAGGAACTGGCCTACCGGCTCATCGTGCAGGAGACGCCGTTCATCCAGAACATCCGCAACAACGTCATCGTGGCCATCACGCCGGTGATCGAGGTGGACGGACGCGAGAAGCAGGTGGATACGTACTACTTCAACAAGCAGCGCGCGGAGGGCGACGCCCGGTTGCCGCTGATGTACTGGGGCAAGTACGTGGCGCACGACAACAACCGCGACCACATCGGCCAGTTCCTCGCCCTCACGAAGCACGTGACGAAGTTCTTTCTCGAATGGCACCCCATCATCCTGCACGACCTGCACGAACGCGGGTCGTACCTCTACGTCTCCACTGGCACGGGGCCGTACAATGAGGCGATCGACGCGATCACGGTGGACGAGTGGTGGATGCTCGCCAAGAGTGACGTCAATGAAATGACGAAGCGCGGCGTGCCGGGCGTGTGGACGTACGGCTTCTACGACGGCTGGACCCCGAACTACATGTTCTTCGCGGCCCACGCGCACAACGCCATCGGCCGCTTCTACGAAGTGGAGCGGTACGGCCCCGACAACGACTCGAACGTCACCGTCGGCGCCACCACGAGCAGCCGAGAGTGGTTCCGGCCCAACCCGCCCCTGCCGCGCATCAAGTGGGGACCGCGCAACCACGTGAACATGTCGCAGTCGGGCGTGCTGTTCTCGCTGAACCACGTGGCGAAGAACCGCGACATGTACGTGGAGAACTACTGGCTCAAGAACAAGCGCGCGATCGCCCGGAAGGACCAGGGCTCGGCGGCGTGGGTCATCCCTGCCGGCCAGCGCCGCAAGGGCGAAGTGGCGTCGGTCGTGAACGACCTGCGCTTCCAGGGGCTCGAGTTCCACCGCGCCACCAGTGACTTCACTGCCGGACGCGTGCAGGTGAAGGCGGGCGACTACATCGTGCGCGGCGACCAGCCGTACCGCACGATCGGCGACATGTACTTCCCGCTCCAGAGCTTCTCGCCATCCAACCCGCGTCCGTACGACGACACGGGGTGGACCTACCAGCTCATGCGAAACATCGTGCTGACGCCGGTGAGCGACACGGCGATCCTGTCGAAGCCGATGGCGCTGGTGACGGCCGACGTGCGCGCGCCGGGCGGCGTGGAAGGGGGGGGCACCGGCAGCACGATCATCGTGAGCAACACCAGCGACAACAGCCTCGCGACCCTCCGCTTTCGCTTCGCCCGGACCAGGATGTCCGCGGCGCAGGATGCCTTCGCGGTGGGCGACCGGCAGTTCAGCGCCGGTTCGTTCATCATCCCGAACGCGAACCGCGGCCAGCTCGATCCGGTGCTACGGGAGCTGGGGCTTTCGGCGGTCGCCGTATCGGCCGCGCCGAACGTGAGGACGCACGACCTGGACGTGCCGAGGATCGGCTACGTGCACGCGTGGCAACGCACGCAGGACGAAGGATGGGTGCGCGCCGCGCTGGACACCTACGGCATTCCGTACACCTACTTCGCGGACCAGAAGCTGCGCGACGGCAACCTGCGCGCGAAGTATGACGTCATCATCTATCCGCACGTGGGCGGAAACACACAGTCGATGGTGAACGGCATGCCGATGACGGGCAAGACGCCCCTTCCGTACAAGCGGACGTCCGCGACGCCGAACCTGGGCGCGCTGGACCAGAGCGACGACATCCGCGGCGGCATGGGCGTGGAGGGACTGTTCGAGCTGTACAAGTTCGTGCAGCAGGGGGGCACGCTGATCACGGAAGGGTCCACGGCGATGATCTTCCCCGAGTACAACTTCACCCCGGGCGTCTCGGTGGTGAACGCCGACGGCCTGTTCGCGCGTGGTTCGATCATGCGCGCGCGGATCGCCGACAAGGGAAGCCCGATCGTGTACGGCTACGAGGGCGATCAACTCCCCGTGTACTTCAACCAGGCGCCGGTGATGAGCGTGGCCGGCGGCGGCGGGGGGGGGGGCGGCGGGTTCGGCGGAGGCGCGCAGCAGGGCGCGACACAGAACATCACGCCGATGGCCACGGCCAATCGTCCGCGGCTCTCGCCGTGGGAGGGACCGGTGGCCGGTTCCGGTGCCGGTGAAGGACGCGGCCGTCGCGCAGCAGGAGGCACCGACAGCGCTGCCACTCCCGCCGGTGGCGGTGGCGGCGGCGGTGGTGGTGGCGGCGGCGGCGGCGGGGGGGGGGCGCAGACGGATCCCGCGACCCGACCGCGCGTGATCCTTCAGTTCCCGTCGAACCCGGCGGAGATGCTGCTCTCGGGCTCGCTGGCCGGTGGTGAGGCGCTCGCGAACCGCGCGCAGGTGGTGCATTCGCCGGTTGGCCAGGGGCACGTGGTCATGTTCGCCATTCGCCCCTTCTGGCGCTGGCAGACACACGGGACGTACATGCTTGGCTTCAATGCGATCCTGCACTGGAACGATCTCGACGCCGGTCGCGCGGCGCCGGCGACGCCGACGGTGAGTGACGGGGGGGGGCCGTTCGACAAGTAGCGCACGCGAGGTGGGAGCGGCGGCCCGCGCGAGGAGCGCGGGCCGCTTTGCTTTATTGCCGCGGTGAAAC
>JBBDYA010000079.1:0-18925 GCA_040902005.1 Gemmatimonadaceae bacterium
TGTAATCGAAGGACCGAACGAGGTAGAGGCCCACTTCCGGGTCCGTCAGGTCCCAGCGGCTCTTCTCCAGCATCAGCTGGAAGATGCGTTGCCACGACTCTGCGTCCGCGGCGTGCACGATGCCCCGGAAAATCCTGCGGTTCGTCGGCGTGCTGAACAGCGTGGGACTCAGGATCCGGTCGAGCAGTGCGTCCTCCGTGCCGTGGTCGCGCTGCAGCAGTTCACGCGCTTTTCGACTGGATCGCTCGCCCAGGTGCGTCTCGAATCGGCTTTCCCAGTAACTGTGCCCGAGCGACGCGGTGGACGCCGTGAGCGCCAGCTGCCTCGGCACGAAATAGTTGTGCGCGACCGCGTCGGCCGCCAGGTGGGCGAGGTAGCCAAGCGAGAAGGCCCGGAGCGGGTCGTCGCGCGCCGCGTCGTGAATCTCGAATCCCACGGCCCACGAGTGACAATGACGGCCGGCCGGGGCGTACTTCTTCGCGATACTCGTATCCGCCGCGATGGATCCGTACAGAAATTCGTGGGGAAACGCCCGCAACAGATCCGCGATGCCGGCCGGCAACAGGGCGGCGGACCGCAACACCGCGTCGCCGAGGAACACGTGCGTCCCCGGCGTCCATGCCCAGGCCGGTTCCGGCGTGAGCAGGAGGAGGACCAGCGCTCCCAGCAGGAGCGCCGGCCATTTCACCCGCCCAGCGTCGCTCGCTCGGCGTCGAACCTCACAGCCCAAGATTCTTCCGCTGTCGGCGAATTGCCCGGCGGAGATCCTTGAGTTCGGACTGCACGAGCCGCTCGATGGTCTCCCGCGCCGATTCGACGTACTCCCCCAGCCGTTCCTCGATCTCTTCGCGGGGAACGCGGTCCCACGCATCCACGCCGTGATCCCAGGCCACCCGCGCGCCGTGCCGGGCCATGCGCGCGCCGCGTCGGGCGCCTTCGCGCGCCATGCGCCACGCAGGGCTGATGGGCCGCCGGCCCGAAGGGCCGCGCCGCAGGAGCAGCGTGGTGCCGGCGCCGACCGCGAGCCCCAGCAGCGCCGCGGTGAGAAGATCGTACTGCGCCTCGCGCGGCTCAGCCGCGCTGGTTCCGCGTTGACCGGACGCGCGGACGCGCGGGCCGTTGTTCTTTGCCCTGGCGACGTCGTCGCCGGCTGACCGGCTCTTCGTCGGACTCGATGTCGGCCCTATCCTCGTCGGATTCGATGTCGTCCCCATCCTCGTCCCCTCCCATGTCGTCGGACTCGGCGAGCGTGTCCTGCAATTCGCCGAACGTTGCCGCCCCCGTTCGCACCCCACGGACGACCGCCGCGGTGGACACGAACGCCTGCTCCGCCTCCTCTTGCACCACCTGCAGTAATGCGTTGAACTCGTTCAGCCGGTTCTCCGTGAGCTCCACCGCCTGCTGCAACCGGCGGTTGGCCGACGCGATCGTTGCGTTCACCTGCTGCACATCGTTCCGGATGGACGAGGTGATGTAGTCCAGATTGTCCGCCACATTGCCGGCGTGCCGTGTCAGCGGCGCGACGTCCGCGTACACGTTGTCGAGCAGCGCGCGCACCTTCCGGAATGTGCGCCAGAACGACCACGCCGCGGGGGCCAGAAACACCGACAATGCCAGCAGTGTGAGGGTCATCACGCCGCTGGCCACGCCAGTCATCGTCTCGAACCAGCCGCGCTCCGCCACCACCGTCTTCATGACGACGGTATCCGGGAGCGCGGCAGCCTGCTGCAGCAGCCACGCGCCCGAGCGCGCGATGAGTTCTGTCATCGGCATTCCGTTGTGCAAGGGAAAGGCCAGCGGCCCCGGCCATGGTACGGACGCTTGACCTTGGTGTCCAGCCTACTCAAGCTTCGCGGCCATGGGTGCACTGCAGTATATCGTCGAAGGCGGTCGGCGTCTGTCTGGCACGATCCGCCCCTCCGGAAACAAGAACGCGGCGCTGCCGATCATCGCGGCGACGCTCCTGTCCGACCAGCCCATCACGCTGGAGAATGTTCCGCGCATTCGCGACGTGGAGGTCCTGGTGGAGCTCGTGCGCTCGGTGGGCGTCGAGGTCGCGTGGGCCAGCCGCAATTCCCTCCAGATCCACGCCCGGACGGTCACTGGCACGCAGCTCGATCCGGAGCTGTGCCGCCGCATTCGCGCCTCCATTCTCCTCGCGGCGCCACTGCTCGCCCGGTGCGGCGAGATCGAACTGCCGCCCCCGGGCGGCGACGTCATCGGCCGCCGGCGGCTCGATACTCACTTTCTCGCCCTCGAGCGACTCGGCGTCGCCTTCGATCTCGACGAGTCGTTCCGGCTCAGCACGGCCGGGCTTCGCGGCGCCGACGTATTTCTCGACGAGCCGAGCGTCACTGCCACCGAGAATGCCCTGACCGCGGCGGTCGCCGCCCGTGGGACCACCGTGCTGCGCAATGCCGCCTGCGAGCCGCATGTCCAGGACCTCTGCCATTTTCTCATCGCGATCGGCTCGGCCATCGAGGGCATCGGCACCAACAAGCTCACCATCGAGGGGGGCCGGCGGCTCGGCGGCGCCGCGCATCGCATCGGGCCGGATCACATCGAGGTGGGGTCGTTCATCGGACTGGCCGCTGTCACCGGCTCCGAGCTGCGCATCGCCAACGCGGGCATCGAGCATCTGCGGTCCACCCTCCTGGGGTTTGCCCGCCTCGGCATTTCCTGCAAGATCGAGGGCGCGGACCTGGTCGTGCCCGCGGAGCAGGTGAAGGTCATCCAGTCGGACATGGGGGGACACGTCCCCAAGCTGGAGGACCAGCCCTGGCCGGCGTTTCCGGCAGACACGATGTCCAGCGCGCTGGTCACCGCCACCCAGTGCACCGGCATGGTGCTCATTCACGAGAAGATGTTCGAGTCGCGTCTGTTCTTCGTGGACAAGCTGGTGGGGATGGGCGCCCGTATCGTCCTGTGCGATCCGCATCGGGCCCTCGTCGCGGGCCCATCGCAGCTCCGCGGGGCCGTGCTCGAATCACCCGACATTCGCGCGGGCATGGCGATGCTCACGGCCGCACTCTGCGCGAAGGGCGAGAGCACCATCAACAATGTCGCGCAGATCGAGCGCGGCTACGAGCGCATCGACGAGCGGCTGAACGCGCTGGGGGCGAACATCCAGCGCGTGGAGGATCGCAGGTCGAAATGATCCCGCTGGATCGGGTGGAGGTCGTCGATGACTTCACCGCGTTCGGCGTGCACGCGTTCACGACTACACGGCAGGTGGGAAGCTTCAACAGCGGATCGGATGAGCCCACCCGCGACGTCATGGGCCGATGGGATTCCCTGCGCGCGATGCTGGCCGGGCATGGCCTGCGCCGCCTTGCCACTGCCTCCCAGGTGCATGGCGCGCGGATCGTTGTCCATGGCGGGGACTGGGAGGGCTGGCTGCGCGAGTCCAGCGCGGACGGACACCTGTGCGCCGATCGTGGCACTGCCATGGCCGTGACGGTCGCCGACTGCGTACCCGTGTTCCTCGCGCATCCGTCGGGCGCCACGGCGGTGCTGCATTCCGGATGGCGCGGGACGGCTGCGCGCATCGTCGAGCAGGGTATCGCCGCCCTCGCGCAGCGTGGCTGCCCGCCGGGCGAGCAGCGACTGCATCTGGGACCAGCGATTTGTGGCAAGTGCTACGAGGTGAGCGCGGACGTCGTGCGGCAACTCACTGGTCGCGCCGCCGATCGACCGGCAACCGTCGACCTCCGCGCCATCATCGCGGCTCATGCGCGCGCCCTGGGCGTGAAGCATCTCGGCGTGTCACCGAGCTGTACCAGGTGCGACAACGATGCCTTCTACTCCCACCGCGCAGGCGACGGCGGTCGCCAGGTCGGAGTGATCTTCACGCCCGTGTAGCGGTTGACGCGCTCTCTCGGCTCCGATACCTTGTTAAGGCTGCGCAGACTCACGTCGGCGAGCAGAATGTGGGGGAGGCTCCCCACATTTTTTTGTTCTTGTATGACACCTCGACACAACGTGAACGAATCGCTGGAAGCCGTTGTCATTGCAGAACTTGATGCCGCTGGGTTCGCTCTGGTCGAACTTCGGCGCGGTGGAACGAAGAATCGTCCGCTGATTGAAATTCGCATCGAGCGACGCGACGGCCAGAACGTATCCGTTGACGACTGTGCCACGGTGTCACGCGGGCTCGAGGCCAGGCTCGATTCAGGCGGACTGGTCCCCGAGAAGTACGTGCTGCAGGTCTCGTCACCCGGGGATCGTCCGTTGCGATCGCCGCAGGAGTGGCAGCGGTTCGTTGGACGCTGGGTATCGGTGCTCGCACCGGAACACGGCGGTCGGTTCGAGGGAAAACTGATGGCCGTGGACGGTGACGGCGGCGCGGAACACGCGACGATCGACATCAATGGCAGGCATAGACAAGTACCGCTGGCCGCGGTGAAAGAAGCTCGGCTGGCGTTCCGCATCTCAGAGGCGAGGACTGGCTGATGGTAAGCTCTGCAGACATGCTGGCTGCATTCCGGGAAGTGACGAACGTGAAGCAGATGGAGCGTTCGGAACTGTACGGCTTGCTGCAGGACGGTATCATGGCGGCCCTTGCCAAGAAGTACGGGCCCACCGTGCAGGCCGAGGTCGAAATCGACGACCACAAGGGCGGCATCAAGATCGTGCTGCTCAAGACGGTCGTCGAGGCGGTCGAGGACGCCAGCAGCCAGATCTCGCTCGACGATGCGCGCGCGTTCGATGACGGCTTCGAGGTCGGCGACGTTCTCGAGGAGCCCGTGGATTTCGCCGCCTTCGGTCGTGCCGCCGTGCAGGCCGCCAAGCAGCGGATCATCCAGCGCGTCCGCGAGGGGGAGCGGTCCAAGATCCGGGACGAATTCTCCAGCAAGCTCGGGGAACTGCTGTCCGGTGAGGTGCAGCAGATCGAGCGCGGCAAGCTCGTGGTCATGCTGAACAAGTTCCGCGAGGCGGAGGCCATCATTCCGTACCGGGAGCAGAATCACCGCGAACATTTTCATCAGGGCGAGCCGATTCGCGCGGTCCTCAAGCGCGTCGAGGAAACCCCCAAGGGGCCTCGGCTCATCCTGAGTCGCGCCGACCCGCTGTTCGTGAAGGCGTTGTTCAAGCTGGAAGTGCCGGAGATTCAGCAGGGGATCGTCGAGATCCGCGCGTCCGCGCGCGAGGTGGGGAGCCGTACGAAGATTGCGGTCTTCTCGCGCGATGATTCCATCGATCCGGTGGGCGCGTGCGTCGGTCTCAAGGGTTCCCGTGTGCAGGCGGTGGTGAACGAGCTGGGCGGCGAACGGATCGACATCGTGCCGTGGTCGCCGGATCCCGAGCGCTTCGCCAAGCTGGCGCTGGCGCCGGCGCGCGTCGCGCGCGTGTTCAGCGATCCGCCGAGCAAGACGATCCAGGCCGTCGTGGATGAGGACCAGCTCTCGCTGGCCATCGGTCGCAACGGACAGAACGTGCGTCTGGCCTCGGAGCTCACGGCGTGGAAGATCGATCTGTACTCCAGTCGCGAATGGCTGGAGCGTGGCGCTGAAGGCGGGATCTTCGCGCCGCTGCCGGGCGACGAGGCCGCGGACGTGGCGCTGTCCGAAATCGAGGGCATGGCGCCGGCGACCGTCGCCATCCTCGAGGAAGGCGGCTACAAGACGCTCAACGATATCATCGATCTCGAGAAGGAGGATTTCATCAAGCTGCCCGGCATCACGCTGGACGATGCCGAACGCCTGATGACGATCATCGACGAGCTCACCGAGGAAGGGAGCGACGACGCGTCGGCCGCGCCGGCCGAAGCTGGCGTGGAGGCGGGGACGCCCGCGGCCGTTGTGCCGGCGGCGGTAGCGCCTGCCGAACCCGAGGCGCCGGCAGCGGCGCCGGTGGAATCGAAGGAGCAGGAGCCGAAGGACCCGAAGGCGACCAAGGCCGCGAAGGAGCCGAAGACAGCCAAGGCGCCACGGGAGCCGAAAGCGGCGAAAGAACCGGCAGAGTAGTGGACCGGTCGGTGGCGGTCCGCGTGCTGCGCCTCGTGGGACTGGGCGTTCGCTCACGCGGCGCGGTGGTGGGTGTGGAGCGGGTTCGCGAAGCCGCGAAAAAGGGAAAGCTGGCGCTGGCCCTTGTCGCGTCGGACGCGTCGAGGAATAGTGTGGACAAGGTGGTGCCGCTGCTCGATGCGCGTCGTGTGCGCGTCGTGCGCATGCCGTCGGCCGCCGCGCTGGGGCAGGCGGTGGGGCGAGATCAAACGGCAGCGGTTGGGATCGTGGATGGACAGCTCGCGCATGGAATTCGTGAGCTGCTGGATTCAGCTCCTGCAGGGAGCGAGGGGGAAGTGGATTGAGCAAGCGCGTTTCGGACCTGGCTAGCGAATTCAAGCTTTCGTCTGACGAGGTGATCGGTCTGCTTCGTCAGATGGATGTTGCCGTTCGCGGCCCCACGAGTTCGTTGAGCGACGACCAGGTGTCTCGCATCCGCCTGCGCTGGGAGCGCGAGAAGCGGCAGCGCGCCGACAAGGCGGCGGCACCGGCCGCGCCCGCGCGACGTCGCAAGGCTGCCGCAGGCGCGCCGGACACCGCCGCTGCCGCCGCTGCCGACGGTGGTACGTCGAAGAAGACCGGTGCCAAGACCGCCAAGTCAAAATCCCCCAAGGCGACCAGGACGGCGAAAGCCAAGGCCGAGACGCCGGCATCCACTGCGATCGAGACGGCGACGCCCGGCGTTCGCCGGCGCAAGCGCGCCGACATCGTGGTTGCACCCGTGGAGGAGCTGGTGCCCGAGCAGGACGTCGCTCAGCAGCCGGCCGAGGTCACCACCGGGGAGACGTACTCCACGGCGGAGGTGCACGACGACGCGCCACGCGAGACCGCCGCTGAACAGGCGTCTCCGGCCCGCGAACCCGTGCGCGAGCAGCCCGCCGCGCGCGATCCGCAGTCGCCACCGATGCCGTCCGTCACGTATTCGTCCGGCGGCGGCTCGAGTGCCGCGCCGGGCCGGCCGCGTCCGCGTCCCGTGACCCCGGGCGCACCTCGGCCACGCCCCGTGGCCAGCAGCAGCGGCTTCATGCCACCGCGCCCCGTCGCCTCCGCGACGCCGGGCGGGGCGAACACGTCCCGCCGCGACGAGCGTAAGCCAGGCGGACCGTCCACCGCCGGCACTGGCGCGCCCGCCGGACGCCGACGCAAGGGCAAGCGCGGCGCGGTGGATCAGGAAGCGATTGATGCAAACGTCTCCAAGACGCTCGCCGCCATGCGCGGCGGGCCGCAGCGTCGCAGTGCCAGCGACATGCGGCGCGAAGTGCGCGAAGGCCGCGAGGCGGGCATTGCCGAGGCCGCGGAGCGGGAGAAGAAGATCATCCGCGTGAACGAGTTCATCACCGTCTCGGAACTCGCGCAGATCCTCAAGCTGCCCGCGACGGAGATCGTTGGATTCGCGTTCAAGAACATGGGGTTGATGGTGACTATCAACCAGCGGCTCGACTTCGACCAGATCGAGCTGATCGCGGGCGAGTTCGGGTTCCAGGCCGTGCGCGAAGACGAGTATCAGGCGGAAGACGCGCTCACCGTCGTCGCCGACCTGGTCGAGGATCTCAAGTCGCGGCCGCCAGTCGTCACGATCATGGGTCACGTGGACCACGGCAAGACGTCGCTGCTCGATCACATCCGCAAGGCGAACGTGATGGCCGGCGAGGCCGGTGGCATCACGCAGCACATCGGTGCCTATCACGTCACGGTCGGCAAGGGGAAGAGTATCACCTTCCTCGACACCCCGGGCCACGAAGCGTTCACCGCGATGCGCGCGCGCGGCGCTCAGGTGACCGACATCGTCGTGCTGGTGGTGGCCGCGGACGATTCCGTCATGCCGCAGACGATCGAGGCCATCTCGCACGCCAAGAACGCCGGCGTCCCGATCGTGGTCGCGATCAACAAGGTCGACCTGCCGCAGGCGAATCCCGGCAAGGTGAGGCAGGAGCTGCTGTCGCATGGGGTCGTGCTCGAGGAATTCGGCGGGCAGACGCTCTCAGCGGAAATCTCCGCGAAGAAGGGCACCGGCATCGACAAGCTGCTCGACGCCCTGCTCCTGCAGGCGGAGTTGCAGGACATGAAGGCCAATCCCGATCGCCGCGGCGCCGGCACCGTCATCGAGGCGCAGCTGGATCCGGGGAAGGGTCCCGTTGCCACGGTGCTGGTCCAGAGCGGCACGCTGCGCGTGGGCGATGACTTCATCACCGGCATGTACGCGGGTCGGGTGCGCGCGCTGATGGACGAACGCGGCAAGGCGGTGAAGGAAGCGACCCCCGGCATCCCCGTGCAGGTGCTCGGCGCCGAGGGCGTGCCCATGGCCGGCGACCAGTTGCTCGTCGTCGAGGAATCGTCGGCGTCGCGCGAAATCGCGCAGCGCCGCCAGCGGCTGGACCGTGAGGCGAAGAGCCGGCGCGGCGGTCGCGGCGTATCGCTCGAGGACTTCATGGCCCAGACCTCGCCCGGCGACATGCGCACGCTCCAGATCGTCATCAAGGCGGACCAGGGCGGTCCGGCCGAAGCGCTGGCGGATGCCCTGCAGCAGCTGTCCACCGCCGAGGTGCAGGTCGAGATCATCCACCGCGCCGTCGGCGCCATCAGCGAGAGCGACATTCTGCTCGCGAAGGCCGCCAAGAACGCGATCATCATCGGATTCCACGTCCGTCCGGACAACAACGCGCGCGCGGCGGCCGAGCGCGAGGGCGTGGACATCAAGCTGTATCGCATCATCTACGAGGCCGTCAACGACGTGCGGGCCGCGCTCGAAGGCATGCTGCGCCCCGAGCAGCGCGAGGTGATCGTCGGCGAAGCGCAGGTGCGCGAGGTATTCAAGATCTCGAAGATCGGAACCATCGCGGGATGCATCGTGCGCAGCGGCCTGATCAACCGCCAGTCGCGCGTGCGCGTCGTCCGTGACGGGGTGGAGGTGTATGAAGGCAACATCTCCTCGCTCAAACGCTTCAAGGACGACGTCCGGGAAGTGCGCGAAGGGTTCGAGTGCGGCATCGGCGTCGAGAACTTCAACGACATCAAGGTCAATGACGTGATCGAGTGCTTCCGTACCGAGCAGGTCGCCCGCACGCTCGCGGACAGTGCCGCCCAGTAGCCGCCGTGCCGACCGGGTCGCGGCGGCGATCCGGGAAGAGGTGGCCACCTTCCTGCGCGAGGGGGCCAAGGACCCACGCCTGATTGCGCTCGTCACCGTGACTGGCGCGGAAGTCACGCCCGACCTCCGCCATGCGCGCGTCTTCGTCAGCATGATGGGCACCGACGCGGAGCGCGCGGCCACCGTGGACGCGCTGGACAGCATGGCGAGTCACCTGCGCCCGCGCGTGGGGCGCGCGCTCCGATTGCGCGTCGCGCCCGAGATCTCCTTCAGGCTGGACGAAAGCGTCGCGCACGCGGCGCGCATCGAATCCCTGCTTGCCCAGGTCCGCGACCCGAAGACGGGCGATGACGGAACGGACGCCTGACGGGCTGCTGCTCGTCGACAAACCGGCGGGCATCACGTCGCACACCGCGGTCGAGCGCGTGCGACGACATCTGGGCATCCGACGCATCGGGCATGCCGGGACGCTCGACCCATTCGCGACCGGACTGCTGATCCTCCTCATCGGACGCGCCACCCGGCTGTTGCCCTACCTGGACGCCGAGCCAAAAGTGTATCGCGTGACCATCCGGTTCGGTCTGCGGACCACCACCGACGACCTCACGGGCGACCCGATGCAGGAGGCGCCGCCGCCTGATCAACCGGCCGTCGAGCGCGCGATCGGATCGCTCACCGGGCACCTCGTGCAGCGCCCGCCGGCGTTTTCCGCCAAGAGCGTCGGGGGCGTTCGCGCCTATCGCGCCGCGCGCCGCGGAGCCCCGCTCGCGCTGGAACCGGTCGGCGTCACCGTCCACGGATGGACCGTGCTTGGGCGCACCGGACCGGATCTCGAGGTCGAGATTGTCTGCAGTGGCGGCACGTACGTGCGCGCGCTGGCGCGCGACCTCGGCGATTCCACGGGGAGCGGGGCGCATGTCGCTGCGCTCCGGCGAACCGGCAGCGGACGCTTTCGCGTCGAGCAGGCACAGACCCTCGAACAGATCGAGCGCGGGGAGTGCGCGATGCATCCCCCCGCGGACGCGGTGCGCCAACTGCGGCATCAGGCGCTCGACGACCTCGACGCCAAACGGGTGGTCCACGGACAGAGCATCGCCGCCCTGGCCTCCGGCGATGTCGTGGCGCTCTCCCATCACGACGATCTGCTCGCGATCGGTGTGCGGGATGGCGAGACCTTCCGGCCGAAGGTGGTGATGCGCGATGCCTGAGCCCTACGAGTCGGCATCGGGCGGCCCCGGCAACACCGGCACGGTCATCACCGTGGGTACCTTCGACGGCGTGCATCGCGGGCACGCGCTGGTGCTGCAACGCACGGCGGACGCCGCGCGCCGTGCCGGGCTGGCGAGTGTGGTCCTGACGTTCGATCCGCATCCCCTGGATGTCGTGAATCCGTCGGCGGCGCCCCCGCTGCTCACCCTCTGGGACGAAAAGCTCGAGGTGCTCGCGCTCACGCCGGTCGACTACGTGGCCGTCGTGCCGTTCACCACGGAGCTCGCGTCGTACACGCCCGAGGAGTTCGTCCAGCGCGTGCTGATCGACCGGTACGCCATGCGGTCGCTGCTCATCGGCCACGATCACGGATTCGGCCGCGGCCGCGCGGGTGACGTCGAGTCGCTGCGCATGATCGGGCACCGCAAGGGATTTCCGGTCGAGGTCGTCGGCGCGGTACTCGGGTCCGACGGCACGGCGATCTCGTCCACGAGCATCCGCCGCGCGGTGGCCCACGGCGATCTGCCGCGGGCGTCAGACGGTCTGGGCCGGCGATACTCGCTGTCGGCGCGCGTCGTGTCCGGCGAGGGTCGGGGACGTCTGCTCGGCTTCCCGACCCTGAACCTCGAACTGCCCAGCCGCCGGAAACTCCTGCCACCCCACGGCGTCTACGCGGTGCGCGTGGAAGGAAGGTTCGGCCACCATGGCGGCATGATGAACCTCGGTCCGCGGCCGACGTTCGGCGACGACGCCGTCACGCTGGAAGTGCACCTCTTCGGGGCGGACGGTGACTGGTACGGCCAGTCCGTGCGGGTCGAATTCATCGCCCGCCTGCGCGACACGATGCGATTTTCCGGCCCATCCGAACTGGTCGAGCAGCTGAAGAACGATGCGGAAAAGGCCCAGGCCGCGTTGACGTCGCTTGTGCCCTCGGCTAACCTGAAAGGTTCCGGGACAAACACTTCCTCCCTCTCGTAGCACCATGGCAAAGCTGAAGTACCGCTTGCTCTTCATCGGCGCGATGATCCTTGCGTCGGCCTGGGCGCTCTTTCCGCGCGACGTGACCGTGAAGCGCCGCGGCGCGGATGGCCTCCTCCACGAAACCGTCGAGCGGCGCGTGCCGCTCCGGCGCGGGCTGGATCTGCAGGGCGGGATGTATCTCTTGCTCGAGGTGGACGATGCCAGGCAGGTCGTCGCGGACAAACCCGACGCCATCAATCGCGCGGTGACGACGGTTCGCAACCGCATCGACGGTCTTGGCGTCTCCGAGGCGGTTGTGCAGAAATCCGGCACCGAGCGGATTGAAGTGCTGTTGCCCGGCGAGCACGACCAGCAGCGCGCGGTGGACAT
This sequence comes from Gemmatimonadaceae bacterium, assembly GCA_040902005.1. Taxonomy (GTDB): domain Bacteria; phylum Gemmatimonadota; class Gemmatimonadetes; order Gemmatimonadales; family Gemmatimonadaceae; genus DASPMP01. The sequence continues at coordinate 11,653 of JBBDYA010000079.1, forward strand.
CATTCGGGAGCAGGCCTTTCTCCAGTTCCAGATCACCGACAAGTCACAGGCGTTGGAGCGCGCACTGCCGCGGCTCGATGCGCTGGTAAAGCAGCGGGGCCTCGCGGTGGCGACGGCGGCCACGACCCCTGCGACTCCACCGGCATCACGCGGCCTTCAGGGCTTGCTGAATCCAACTGACACCGCCGCCGGCGCGACCGCGCAGGGTGCCGACTCCGCGACGGCGGACAGCATCGTTGCTGGTGGCGGCGCGATCTCGAACATCATTCAGCAGGGTGGGATTCCGGGCGAGTACTTCGTGCGCGATCGGGATGTCGTGGCGCTTCAGCGCTATCTCGCCGACACCGTCGTGCGCACCGCGATTCCACCAGGCAAGGAGCTCCTCTGGGGGAGCGACTCGTCGGTCATCGCGGGATCGCTTTACCGCTCCATCTATGTGGTCGATGCGCGCCCGCTCATCACCGGCGAACATCTCACGGACGCGCGGCCCAATACTTCGCCGCTCGAGGGTACGATCGTCCAATTCACCCTGGACAACGTGGGCGGCCGTCGCTTCCGGAACGAAACGGGCAAGAACATCGGCAACTACATGGCGATCGTGCTGGACGACCGCGTGATGGGCCGGCCGCCGGTCATCCAGGGTGCCATCTCGACGAACGGCCAGATTACCATGGGGGGTCGCGATCTTGCCGCGGCGCAGGATCTCGCGCTGGTCCTGCGCGCCGGCGCCCTGCCGGTGCCGCTCCGCGTCGCCGAGGTGCGCAACATCGGCCCCAGCCTCGGGCAGGATTCGATCGAGAAGGGGGTACGCGCGGGTTCGCTCGGGCTCCTGCTCGTCGTGGTGATCATGGTGGTCTACTACCGATTCTCTGGAGTGCTGTCGGTGCTCGGGCTCATGTTCTACGCACTCACCACGCTGGCGTTTCTCGCCGCGTTCGGCGCGATTATCACCCTGCCCGGCATCGCCGGCTTCATCCTCTCCATCGGCATGGCCGTGGACGCCAACTTCCTCCAGTTCGAGCGCATTCGCGAGGAACTCGATCGCGGAAAAACGGTGCGGACCGCGGTGGATGAAGGATTCAAGAATTCCCTCAGCGCCATCGTGGACTCGAGCGTGACCACGGCGCTCACCGGCGCGGTGCTGTACCAGTACGGCACGGGGCCGGTGCGGGGCTTTGCCGTGACGCTCGTCGTCGGCGTTCTGTCGTCCATGCTCAGCGCGATCTTCGTGGTACGGACCTTCATGCTTCTCTGGCTGTCGCGGTCGCGCGGCACAAAACCCCTGAGCATCTGATGCTGCGCGTCCTTCACAACACCAAGTTCAATTTCATCGACGGCTGGCGGGTCACGTCGGTCATCATCGCCATCTTTCTGATACCCGGCCTGCTGTGGGCGGCTATCGACGGCTTCGAGGTGGGGATCGAGTTCACGGGCGGCACCGTTGTGCAGTACGAGTTCCAGGCGCCGCCGGATCTCGCCGTGGTCCGAAGCACCGTCACCGCGGCCGGCTTCGCCGGCTCCGAAGTGCAGACCTTCGGTGCACCCAACGAGATCGTCGTGCGGGCGCAGGATCTCGAGGCGGAAGAGCAGGGCGAGACCGTGGCCACGCAAGTGACCAACGCGCTGCGCGAACAGTTCGGCGCGGACGCGTTCCGCGTCGTCCGGACCGAGGGGATTGGACCGCGCGTGGGTGCCGAGCTGCGTCGCAACGCCATCATCGCGATGCTTATCTCCTTCGCCGTGACGCTGATGTACCTCGCGTGGCGGTTCGATGGCCGGCTGGCGCTCGCCGCCGTGGCGGCCAATGTCCATGACATCGTCGCCACTTTTGCGTTCATCAAGTACATGCAGATCGAGATGTCGCTGTTCGTGGTCGGCGGCATCCTCACCGTCATCGGCTACTCCCTCAACGACAAGGTCGTCGTCTTCGACCGCGTGCGCGAGCTGCTGCGTCAGGCGATCCGGCGTCCCTTGAGCGACACGTTGAATGCCGCGATCAACCAGACGCTGCCGCGCACGGTGCTCACCGGCACTACGGTCATCGCGTGTCTGGTCTCGCTCATCGTTCTTGGAGGCGAAGTCCTGCGTCCATTCGCCTGGGTGCTTTTCTTCGGTATCATCGTCGGCACGTTCAGCTCCATCTACGTGGCATCGCCGATCCTGCTGCTCATCGAGCGGAAGTGGCCGCGCCACGAGGGCGAGACCAAGGGCATGTCCCGCGCCCTGGCAGAGGAGCGGCGCAGCGAGCGCAAACAGAAGGTGCCCGCCGGCAAGCAGTAAATGGCCCGTTTCATCGACAGCCACGTCCATTTGGGCGACGCGGCCTTCGACGAAGACCGGCCGGCAGTGATCGAGCGCGCGCGCCTCACGGGTGCGCGCGCTTTGATTTGCATCGGCGAGTCCATCGCGGCCGCCGCGCGCGCGCGCGACCTGGCGCGCGCCTATCCGGACTTCGTCCATTTCACCGTCGGCGTGCACCCGCATGACGCCGCGACCTTCGACGACCCGCGCGACGCGGCGGCGATTCGCGCCGCGGTGGCGGAGGGCGCCGTGGGCATCGGCGAGTGCGGACTGGACTACCACTACGATCATTCGCCGCGGGAACGGCAGATCACTGCCTTCGAGCGCCAGATCGCCCTGGCGGAGGAACTCGGCAAGCCGCTGGTGGTGCACACGCGCGAAGCCACGGACGATACGCGCGCCATGGTGGCTGATGCCGGCCGCCGGGGTATTACCGGCGTACTGCATTGTTTTACCGGCCCCCGCGAGCTCGCCAGCGCGGCGCTCGACGCCGGGTGGTACCTCTCGTTCAGCGGGGTCATCACGTTCAAGAAATGGACGGACGACGCGCTGCTGCGCCTTCCGCCGGCGGATCGCCTCCTGGTCGAATCCGATGCGCCGTATCTCGCGCCCGTCCCGCATCGCGGAAAACGCAACGAGCCTGCCTGGGTCTCGCTGACCGTGGCAAAGCTGGCGGCGGCGCGTGGCGTCGCGGTGGATTCGGTCGGTGCCTCGACCAGCGACAACGCCGTGCGGTTCTTCCGGCTCTGACGAACGGGCACGGGTGGGGTGCTATAATCCACCATCACTTTCGACCGGAGCCCATTGCCGTGCCGCTGAAGCCCATCCTGACCGATCAGGCGCCGACCGCGATCGGTCCATACTCGCAGGGGATTGTCGCCAACGGATTCCTCTTCACCGCCGGGCAGATTCCACTCGATCCTGCCACGGGACAAGTCATCAAGGGTGACATCCGGGCGCAGACGGAACGCGTCCTTCAGAACCTGGCGGCCGTGCTCGGCGCCGCCGGTGCGTCGTGGCGCCACGTGGTGAAGACCACCGTGTTTCTGTACGACATCAATGATTTTCCCGTGGTGAACGAGGTCTACGGCAACGCGCTTGGCGAGTCGCGGCCCGCCCGTTCCACGGTGCAGGTGGCGGGACTGCCGCGCGGCGTGCTCGTCGAGATCGACGCGATTGCGGAACTGCCCTGAACGTCCGGAGCATCGAACACTCCAGGAGGATCCCATGTCCACCAATCCGACCCGCCAGGAAATCTTCCGGCTGACTGCCTTCGCGCGCTGCGCTGGTTGAGCCGCCAAGTTGGGTCCGGGCGACCTGTCCAGGGCACTCGAGGGTCTGCCGAGCCGTTCCGATTCGCGCCTGCTGGTGGGGCACGAAACGCTGGACGATGCGGGGGTCTTCCTGTTGTCCGACGATGTGGCGCTGGTGCAGACCGTGGATTTCTTCGCGCCGATCGTGGATGACCCGTATCTGTTTGGCCAGGTCGCGGCCGCGAACGCGCTCTCCGATGTCTATGCCATGGGAGGGGAACCGCTCACCGCGCTCAACATCGTGGGTTTTCCGTCCGGCAAACTGCCGCTGGAAGTGCTTCGCGAGATTCTCCGCGGGGGCCAGGAGAAGGTGCACGAGGCCGGGGCGCTCGTGGTGGGCGGCCACACGATCATCGATGAGGAACTGAAGTACGGCCTCTCCGTGACCGGTCGGGCGCACCCCGCAAGGCTGCTCACCAATGCGAGCGCCAGGGCGGGCGATCGCCTGGTGCTCACGAAGCCGATCGGCACCGCGCTCCTGGCCACCCTGGCCAAGCGGGGTGAATTGCCGGAGCCGGAGCTGCTGGCGCTCACCGACAGCATGCGCGCCCTGAACCGCCGCGCCTCGGAAGTGGCGCTGCAACTCGGCGTGCGGTGCGCCACGGACGTCACGGGATTCGGTCTGCTTGGCCACGCGTCGCACATCGCGCGATCCAGTGGTGTCACCCTGAGAATTCGCATGGATCACGTGCCCCTGCTTCCGGGCGCGCGCTCCGCGGCGGACCGCGGCGTCCGGACGGGCGGCGCCGAGCGCAACCTGGCCTACCTCGAGCCGCAGGTGGAGTGGGGCAGGGCCTCCGAGACCGATCGGGTGCTGGCCATCGACCCGCAGACGTCGGGCGGACTCCTGGTCGCGCTCAGCGCGGACGTGCTCGAGCGGTATGTTTCTCTGGTTCCGGGAGCCACGGAGATCGGTGACGTGTTGCCTCCGGGCAAAGCCGGCCTCGTGCTTGCGTGATGGGAGTGGATGGAGCCTGGTGGCTTTCCTGGTCTTCAAAACCAGTGTGACCTGACAACGTCGGGTTGGGTGGGTTCGATTCCCATGCACTCCCGCCAACGCTTGGTGTAGAGCTCTCCGTGAACCGTGATATTCCTCGACGGCGGTCCGGCCGCCGCCTCGTAATACTCGCCCTGACGCTCGCCGCGGTGACGTCCCGTCCTGTGCGCGCGCAGGAGCCAACACCGCCAGACACCGGGCGCGCACCGGTCGCGGCGGGTGCCGTCCCGGAGCTCCGGCCGCCGTTATCCCCGCGCCGCGCGTTCCTGTCCTCCCTGATCGTTCCCGGCTACGCGCAATCGGTGCTCGGGAGGGGACGTTCGGCTACCCTGTTCATGGCGTTCGAGGCATTGTCGGTGGTGATGGTGCGCGAGATGAACAGCAATGTGCGCGAGGCTCGGCGGAACGCATCGGACAGCGTGATTGTCTCCTACGTGAATGCGGATGGCACCCCTGGCCTGCGCGTGCAGGCATCACAATTCCCGACCGTGCTCGTGCGGGCGCGGCGTGACCAGGCCGAGGACTGGATCGCGGTGCTGATCGCCAATCATCTGTTCGCCGCCGCGGACGCCTATGTCGCGGCGCTCCTGTGGGACCTGCCGGCGGAAATCGCATTGCGCGCGGATCGCTCGTCCGGCGGGCTGGCAGTCCGCCTGTACTGGTAGGGGCAGGATGTCGACCCGGCCGATCGGTGTCTTCGATTCGGGCATTGGCGGCCTGACCGTTGTGCACGAGATCCTGCGGCAGCTTCCCGGTGAAAGCATCGTCTACTTCGGGGATACCGCCCGCGTCCCCTATGGGCCCAAGAGCCCCGACACCGTCGCTCGCTACAGCGGCGAGATCGCCGGCTTTCTGTGTGCCGAGGGTGTGAAGGCCGTGGTTGTCGCGTGCAACACCGCGACGGCTCACGCGCTCCCGATGCTGCGCGATCGACTGCCGGTGCCCGTGCTCGGGGTGGTGGAACCCGGGGCCACGGCCGCCGTTCGCGCGAGTCGGGGCGGGCACATTGGTGTCATCGGCACGGCCGGCACCATCCGGTCCGGAGCGTACGAGCGCGCCATTCATGCGATCGATCCGGAGGCGCGCGTGACCGTGAGAGCGTGCCCGCTGCTCGTGCCGCTCATCGAGGAAGGCTGGATCGATCATCCGGTGACTCGTCAGGTCGTCCGGGAATACCTCGCGCCTCTGGTGCGCGACGAGATCGACGCGCTGGTGCTCGGCTGCACCCACTATCCGCTGCTCAAGGAGCTGCTCTGTCGGGAGCTCGGTGCGGGGGTGGCGCTCATCGATAGCGCCGCCGAGACGGCCGCCGAGACCGGCCGTCTGCTGCTTAATCGCGGCATGGCCGCGGACGACTCGGCAACGCCGGTCCTGCGCTTCATCGCCTCCGACGATCCGCTCCAGTTCCTGCAGCTAGGACAGCGCTTTTTCGGCGACGCGATCGAGGGCGTCGAGATTCACACCTTCGTCTGAGCGGCTCTCGTCCCAGCGTCGCAGCTCGATGCGCTCCGGCGTCACCCGCAGAAACGTCTGTTGATCGAGCCAGGGACCGGCGTTGGCGTACACCGCGCCGCCAAGGCGCGTCAATTCGGCCACGTGGGAGTGACCATACACCACGAGATCCAGGTTCCGTTCGCGCGCGAGGCGGTCCGTGGCGGACAGGCGAAGTCCCGCGCCACCGTCGCGCGCCTGGTAGTTGCGGCTCGTATGCGATGTGCGATTGGCGAGCGCACTCCCCCAGTCGGGGTGGAGCAGGCGGAACAGGCGAACGGACAGGGGATGCCGCAGGACGGCGCGCAGCGCCCGGTATCCGCGGTCCTCGGCACCGCGCAATCCGTCACCGTGCTCGATGTGGGCCCGCCAGCCGCCGATCGTATCGCGCCACGGACCCTGGACATAGTCCACTCCCACGTCTTTCCGGAGGATGTCGCCTCCCCAGCAGTCGTGGTTGCCGGCGATCATCACCACCGGCATGCCCGACTCGCGCAGGTCGGCGAGCGCGGCCAGCACCCGGAACATCCCGCGCGGCATGACTCGGCGCCACTCGAACCAGAACTCGAAGAGGTCGCCATTGATCAGCAGCGCGCCTGCGCGGCCGGGCAGGTGCCGGAGAAACCGCACCAGCGACTGCTCCACGTCCCGGGCGGCATACCCGAGGTGCGCGTCCGAGATGAGGTATACCGGGGCGATGAGCACGCGCTGATACTAGCCGCGATGAGCATGCCGGACAAAGCCCCGCTACGTTGTCCCTCGTGAGTGCCACGCACGATATCGAGTTCCGCGTCCGGTACGCCGAAACCGATCAGATGGGGGTGGTGTATCACACCAACTATCTGGTGTGGTGCGAGATCGGCCGCACGGAACTCATTCGCGAGGTGACGGGCATCAGTTACGCCGCGCTCGAGGCGGAAGGCGTGCGGCTCGCGGTCGCGGAACTCTCCATCCGGTATCATGGTGCCGCGCGCTATGACAATCGCGTATCGGTGCGCACGACGCTTGCCGCCGCCCGCTCGCGGTCGGTCACGTTCGAGTACATCGTCACGAACGCGGAGACCGGTGTCCGACTTGCCACGGCGCAGACAGTGCTCGTGTCGCTCGACGACCGCGGCCGGCCGATCGTGATGCCGGAGCACCTGCGCCGGGCGCTTTCCGGGGGGGGGGG
>JBBDYA010000079.1:18935-23051 GCA_040902005.1 Gemmatimonadaceae bacterium
CCCCCCCCCCCCCCCCCCCCCCCCCCCCTGACAGCGATGCGCAATCGCATGCCGCTCCGGATGCTGCTGGCCGGAGCCGTCCCGCTATCGATGCTTGGTTGGCTTGGTTGCGCTCCGCGCCTCCAGCCGCTGGCCGGCGCGCCAGCGCCCTCGATCATTCCGGCCGCCGCGCTTCCCGCGGGTCACCACCGGATCGTGTTTCGGTGGCAGATGGAGGACCCGGATATCTCCGCGCGGGGCGAGGGCGCCGCCAGAATTGCCTTCCCCGACAGCGCTCGGCTGGATTTCTTCTTCGGCGGCGGTCTGGCGAGCGGGGCAGCCGTACTCATCGGAGACAACCTGACGGTGCCTTCGCGGGCCGATGACCTCACGCGGCGCCTCGTGCCTCCCCCTCCGCTGCTGTGGGCCGCGCTCGGCCGGCTGGCCATTCCGATGATGCGCGACACCGTTGTGCGCGTTGACGGAGATACCTTGCGTGCCGACATTGCTATGCCGGGCGCCTGGCGTGTGACCTTCGTGCGCGACACCCTGCGCAGGATCGAGCGTGTCGATGGCGGCAGGATCGTGGAGTGGGTCGATCGCTTCGCCGCTGATCGCGTGCGCTATCGCCATGAAATCAGCCGTCGTCAGCTCGACCTTTTCATCACCAGAATTGATGATGCCGTTGCGTTCGATCCGGATATCTGGACGCTGCCGTAGGGTCGCGGCCCTGTCGCTTGTCGCCGTCGCCCTGGCGGGGTGCGGCGTGCGCTACGGCTTCTCCGAGGGCGCCTTTCCTCCACACGTCCGCACGATGGCAGTGCTCCCGTTCGAGAACCGAACCGCGTCGCCTGAACTGCAACACGAGCTGTTCGAGAGCATGCGGCGGCGGCTGCAGCAGCGCCTCGGAGTGCGCGATGCGCCGGAGGAGCGCGCCGACGCGCTCGTGCGCGGCATCATTACCGCGTATGAGCCGGATGTGCCGGTGGCATTCAGCGCGGACCCGCGACAGGCGGTCAGCGCCAGGCGGCGACTCCAGATTACCATTGACGTCGAGATACTCGACCAGACCACCGGCAAGCTGCTCTGGCAGCGACGCGCGCTCCGCGCCGAGGGGGAGTATGCCGAGCGCGCGGAGGAGGATGGTCGCCGACAGGCCATTGAGAAGATCGTCAACGACATCGTCGAGGGGGCGCAATCCCAGTGGTGAATCGACTTGGTGCGACGAAGCCGGGATGTCTGCTCACGCTGCTCGTTCTGTCCGCCGCCATCTACTTCGGCGCGAACGCGAGTGAGAAATACTGGCGGTACCTGCAGTTCAAGGACGCCATGACGGCCGAGGCGATGTTCCGCGGCGCTCAGCCGAACGCTCACATCATCGCGCGCCTTCGCAACGTGGCGGATTCGCTTGGGCTGCCCGCCGATGCGGGGCTGATCATCATCCGGCGACAGGGTCGCCAGATCACCATCGAGTCCCATTACGAGGAGACCCTCGAGCTCCCGGGATTCAGCCGCGAGTGGCATTTCGAGCCGCGGGCGATGGGCATCTATTGACCGTACCGCGCGATCCCGCCGGGAAGGTCATGCCGCGGACGCGTGCCGCGGACTGGCGCGCGGCCATGGCTCCTCGGGTGGTGGTGTTCACCAACGGGGTGTTCGACCTGCTGCATCCCGGGCACGTGGACGTCCTCCTGGCTGCCCGGCGCGAGGGAGACGCGCTGGTCGTCGGCGTGAACGACGACGACTCGGTGCGCCGCCTCAAGGGCCCTGGTCGTCCCATCCGCTCGCACGCCGAGCGCGCGCATGTACTGGCGGCGCTGGAGATGGTGGACGCGGTCGTGATTTTCGGCGAGGACACGCCGCTGGAGTTGATCCGGGCGCTGACGCCGGACGTACTCGTGAAGGGCGGCGATTACACGGAGGCGACGATCGTTGGCGCCCCGGACGTGCGCGCGCGGGGTGGGCGCGTGGTCGTGGTGCCCCTCACGGAGGGACACTCAACAACCTCGATCGTGGAGAAACTGCGTGGAGTCCAGTGAATTGATCCGGCAGGGGCGCGCCCTCGACGCGATGCGTCCCGTGTCGCTGGAGCCGGGCGTTGTGCCCTACGCGGAAGGATCGTGCCTCGTGGCCTTCGGCGAAACGCGTGTGCTGTGCGCCGCGACCGTCGACGACGGCGTCCCTGGATGGCGCAAGGGATCCGGGTTGGGGTGGATCACCGCCGAATACGCCATGCTGCCGCGCGCCACGCGCACGCGTACCTCGCGCGAGCGCTCGCAGCTGGGCGGCCGCACGCAGGAGATTCAGCGTCTGATCGGGCGGAGCATCCGCGCGATGCTGGACGACTTCACCTTCGGCGAGTTCACCGTGCGCGTGGATTGCGACGTCCTGCAGGCCGATGGTGGCACGCGCACCGCCGCGATCTCGGGGGCCTGCGTGGCCGTCAGTCACGCGTTCGCCTGGATGGTCTCGACGGGGCGGCTGCCCGCCTCACCGGTCCAGCGTCGCATCGCGGCCGTCAGCGTGGGACTCGTGCGTGGAGCACCGCGGCTCGACCTCGATTACCCGGAGGATGTCGCGGCCGACGTCGACATGAACGTCGTCATGAGCAGCGAGGCGCGATACGTCGAAGTGCAGGGCACGGGCGAACACGGCACCTTTCCGCGCGCGGATCTGGACCGGTTGCTCGACCTCGCCGCCAGCGGCTGCCGCGAAATCGACGTGGCGCAGGCGCGGGCGCTGGGGGGGGGGAGTGACGCAGCGGTCACCTGACGGGGCAGTCCCGGGTGGACCACGCGATGGCCACGCGCTGCTGGTGGCCACACGCAGCGACGGGAAGTTGCGCGAGCTGCGCGCCCTGTTCGCGTCCGCCGGGCTTCGCGTAACTGACTTGCGCGAGGCGGGCCTCGAGGAGCGCGCGGAAGAGAATGATCTGGAGAGCGCGCGGACGTTCGAGGACAATGCCCTGGCGAAGGCGCGGTATTTTCACGCGCGCTCCGGCGCGCCGACCATTGCCGACGACAGCGGGCTGGAGGTTGCCGCCCTCGGTGGCGCGCCCGGGGTGTTGAGCAAGCGGTGGAGCGGTCGCGATCTCGATGGTCAGGCCCTGGATGACGCGAACAATGCGCTCCTGATCGAGCGGCTGGCGACGCACGACGATCGGCGCGCGTCGTACGTGTGTGCCGCCGCGTATTGCGATGCACGGGACACGTTCGTGATGCGCGGGGAAACGGCGGGACGCATCGCGCGCGTCCCGCGCGGAAAGGCCGGCTTCGGATATGATCCGTACTTCGAGTCGGACGAACTCGGGCGCACCTTTGCGGAGGTCACGATGGCAGAGAAGGCGCTCGTGAGTCATCGCGCGCGCGCGTTCGCCGCACTGCTGAGTCGACTGCAGCGCGCGTCGCGCGGTTGACCCGCGTTTCCAACGCCGCTACATTTTCGTGGCTCAACGACGGGGCGTAGCGTAGCCTGGTATCGCGCCTGCTTTGGGAGCAGGAGGTCCCCGGTTCAAATCCGGGCGCCCCGACTCCAACGACGAAGCGCCAGTAGCTCAGGTGGATAGAGCAACAGCCTTCTAAGCTGTGGGTCGGGGGTTCGAGTCCCTCCTGGCGCGTCAGCGGCAGTACTCACAGCTCGTTGTCGAGGGCCATTAGCTCAATTGGTTAGAGCAACTGACTCTTAATCAGTAGGTTCTAGGTTCGATTCCTAGATGGCCCATACGATGTTGCGGTTGAAATCGAAGGAACAAGTGTTTATATTTGAAGGCTGTGCAAGAAAGGCTGTGAGTCGCGCAAGAGCTCGGAACTGCAGAGGTTGTAGGCCGAGCTTGTCCGAGAGGAATTGACTGAATGAGGTTGACGACTCTGGAAGCGCGGTTTATGATCCTAGGCTGTCGCTGAATGTGACAGTTTTGACGCTGATTGAAAATCGATTGTGGGAAGATGGATGTGCGAGGCGACCCGTCGACTCGATGCCTGTGATGAGGGTGTCGACGAGGGTTCAACTCAATCAATTCATAGTGATTCGGACACGCTGTCACACGCGACAGCGTGGGACAGCTGTTCGATCGAGCTGATTTAAACTCTATTGGAGAGTTTGATCCTGGCTCAGGACGAACGCTGGCGGCGTGCTTAA
>JBBDYA010000080.1:0-22299 GCA_040902005.1 Gemmatimonadaceae bacterium
CGGACCGCGGGGCGGGTCACGCGGCGCTCCGCGCGGCGGACGTCCCGATCGCGGTCCCCCGCGCGACCGGCGTCCCGACCGTGAGCGGCCTCGCCGGGACGGATAGCATCCGCGCATGATTTCGGACATGCCCTTCCCCTCCACAGGTGGGTGGATCGAGGTCATCAGCGGCGTGATGTTCAGCGGGAAGAGCGAGGAACTCATTCGCCGCGTGCGCCGGGCGGTGATCGCGCGCAGGAGGGTGCAGGTGTTCAAGTCACATCTCGACGCGCGCTACGCCGGCATCTACCAGGTGTCCAGTCACGACGGGCGGACGGTGGAGGCGGTCCCGGTGGATAGCACCGACCAGATCATCGGGCAGGTGCGCAACGACACGCAGGTCGTGGGCATCGACGAAGCACAGTTTCTCGACAAGGGCATCGTGGGGCTGGCCACATCGCTGGCCCAGCGCGGGATGCGGGTGGTCATCGCGGGCACGGATCTCGACTTTCGCGGAGAGCCGTTTGGCGCGATGCCACATCTCATGGCCATCGCGGAACTGGTGGACAAGCTGCACGCCATCTGCGTGGTCTGCGGCGGCCCGGCGAGCCGCAACCAGCGGCTGATCGGCGGCAAGCCGGCGCGATATGACTCCCCCACCATCATGGTCGGTGGGCAGGACACATACGAAGCGCGCTGCCGCTCGTGTCACAAGGTGCCGCGGCGCGACGAGGATCAGGTCGCGCTCCCGCTCACGGTCACGCGCGAACCGCGGTACCGCCAGGATCCCTAGAGCGACGATCCCCTGGCGTAGGCGAGCGAGAGGAACTCCTCGCGCGTCTTGGAGTCGTCCCTGAACGCTCCGCGCAGCGCGCTCGTGATGGTCTTCGAGTTCTGTTTCTCCACCCCACGCATCATCATGCACAGGTGGTAGGCCTCCACCACCACGCCGACGCCGGCGGGTTTCAGCACGTCGTCGATGGCGCTGGCGATCTCATCGGTCAGGCGCTCCTGCACCTGAAGCCTGCGCGCGAACACCTCGACGATCCGCGGAATCTTGGAGAGCCCCACGATGTGGCCGTCGGGGATGTAGGCGACGTGCGCCTTGCCGAAGAAGGGCAGCATGTGGTGCTCGCACATCGAGTACAGCTCGATATCGCGCACCATCACCATGTTCTGGTGTCCCTCGGACCGGAATATCCCGGTGCCGACGACCTCCTCGATGCTGGCCTCGTACCCCTTGGTGAGCCACTGCATGCTGCGCGCGACTCGCACCGGCGTCTGGCGGAGGCCCTCGCGGGTGGGGTCCTCGCCAATCAGCTCCAGCTGCCGGCGCACGAGCGCCTCGAGTTCCGGGTCGCGCCGCATGGTGGCATCGCCGCTCGCGCCCAAGGCGCGGTCATTCTCCCCGTCCAACGCATCCCCCCCCTGCACGCGCTTCGCGCGCTGGAGCGTCGATGAGTCCTTCTGGTCGTGTGTCATGCTCATCCGTTGTTGCCGGTCCGAAAAATCGTTGACGCTCGCGCTGGATACCCGTAGCTTGGCGACCCCGAACCGCATGTCAACGCTCGACCCAGGATCGCATGCTCCTCGTGGGCCTGACTGGGAACATCGCCAGCGGTAAGTCTACCGTCGCACAGCTGCTGTCCGAGCGGGGCGCGACGATCATCGACGCGGATGTGCTCGCCCGGCGCGCGGTGGAGCGTGGGACGCAGGCGTTCGATGCCATCGTGCGCCGCTGGGGCACGTCGGTCCTGGCGCCGGACGGCCACCTGGATCGCGCGGCGCTCCGGCGCACCGTCTTCGGCAGCCCCCCCGAGCTGGAGGCCCTGAACGACATCGTGCATCCCGAGGTGGAGCGGCTGCGCCGCTTGCGCATCGAGGACGCGCGCGTCCGGGGCGACCGGATCGTGGTTTGCGACATCCCGCTGCTCTTCGAGAAGAAGATGGCGGATCGCTTCGACCGCCTCGTGCTCGTGGATGCGCCGCGGCCGGTCCGGATGGAGCGCCTGGTGATCGACCGCGGACTTCGCGAGACCGAGGCGATGGACATGATTGCGTCGCAGATGCCGTCCGATCTCAAGCGCGCGCGCGCCGACTTCGTACTCGAGAATCATGGCACGCTGACCTCGCTGGAGGAGCAGGTGACCGGGCTGTGGGCGTCGCTCGTCCAGGAAGCCGACCGGAACGCGTCCGTCGGCTCCGGGCTGTGAGGTCGGGGTTCCGGCGCTTACGCTTCATGCGCGATCAAGACTCACTGAAACGCCCACAGCCCCCCCCCATCGCCCCATGGCAGACATTCCGAAGGATCTGAAATACACGGAAGATCACGAGTACGTGAAGGACACGAAGGAAGCCGCCGTGGTCGTCATCGGCATCACCGATTACGCGCAGGGCGAGCTGGGAGACATCGTGTACCTCGAGCTTCCCGCGGTCGGCGCCAGCTTCGACGCGCACGACGTCTTCGGCACGATCGAGGCGGTGAAGGCGGTGTCCGAGCTGTTCGCCCCGGTGTCGGGCGAAATCGTCGAAGTGAATGCGCGCCTCGAGAAGGAGCCGCAGCTGGTGAACAGCGCGCCCTACGGCGACGGCTGGATGGTCAAGGTCAAGCTGTCCGACGCCTCCGAGCGGGAATCGCTGATGGATGCAGACGCGTACTCGGCGCACATCGGCCAGTAGTCAGGGGTGACGCGGCCGGCGTGAGGGCGGATGCCTCACGCCGGCGCGTACGCGTCGATCGGGGGACAGGCACAGACCAGGTTGCGGTCGCCGTACGCGCTCTCCACCCGTCCCACGGCGGGCCAGAACTTGTGCTCGCGCACCCACTCCACGGGGAACGCCGCCTGCTCGCGCGAGTAGGGATGCGGCCAGGCGTCACTCACCACGCGGCGCGCCGGGTGCGGCGCGTTCTTCAGCACATTGTCCTTCCGGTCGCCCGCGCCGGTTTCGATCTCGCGGATCTCCTCGCGAATCCGGATCAACGCGTCGCAGAACCGGTCCAGCTCCGCCTTCGGTTCGCTCTCGGTCGGCTCGATCATCAGCGTGCCGGCCACGGGAAACGACACGGTCGGCGCGTGGAACCCATAATCCATGAGCCGTTTCGCGATGTCCTCGACCTCCACGCCACTCAGCGCTTTCAGCCCGCGCGGATCCACGATGCATTCGTGCGCGATGAGCCCCTGCGCGCCCTTGTACAGCACGGGGTAGTGCGGTTCCAGCCGCCTCGCGATGTAGTTCGCGTTGAGGATGGCCATCTTCGTGGCGTGGGTGAGTCCCTCACCCCCCATCATGTCGATATACATCATCGAGATCGGCAGGATGCTCGCGCTGCCCCAGGGGGCCGCGGACACCGCCCCAGTGCGCTCGCCCGCGAGCTTCACCACGGCATGGCCGGGGAGGAACGGCACCAGGTGCTGCGCGACCCCGATGGGACCCATCCCCGGGCCGCCGCCGCCATGTGGAATGCAGAACGTCTTGTGCAGGTTCAGGTGACACACGTCGCCGCCGATGTCACCCGGCCGCGCCAGCCCGACCATCGCGTTCATGTTCGCGCCGTCGAGATACACCTGCCCGCCGTGCTCGTGCACGATCGCGCAGATATCAACGATGCCCTCCTCGAAAACACCGTGCGTGGACGGATACGTCACCATCAGCGCGCCGAGCTGCTTGGCGTGCTCGGCGGCCTTGGCGCGCAGGTCCCCGATGTCGATGTTCCCGTGCTCGTCCGTCTTCACGACCACGACGCGCATGCCCGCCATGACGGCGCTCGCGGGGTTGGTGCCGTGCGCCGACTGTGGAATCAGACAGATGTCCCGGTGTGCCTCCTTCCGGGATTCGTGGTACGCCCGGATCACGAGCAACCCCGCGTATTCACCCTGCGAGCCCGCATTCGGCTGGAGTGACACCCCGGCGAACCCGGTGATTTCAGCGAGCGCGCGCTCGAGGTTCGCGAACAGCTCCTGATACCCCTTCAGCTGATCGAGGGGCGCGAACGGATGCGGCTTCGCGAACTCGGGCCAGGTGATGGGGAACATCTCCGACGTGGCGTTCAGCTTCATCGTGCATGAGCCGAGCGGGATCATCGAATGCGTGAGCGACAGGTCGCGCGACTCCAACCGGCGCATGTAGCGCAGCATCTCGGTTTCACTGCGATGGCTGCTGAACACCGGGTGCGTGAGGAACGCGCTCGTGCGCGCGAATGGCGCGTCGTAGTGTTCGTCCACCGTCAGCGATGCGATCGCGGGCGCGTCGCGCTTGCCGCCCGCGAACACCGAGAGCAGGTCGCGCAGGTCCGCGTCGCCCACGGTTTCGTCCAGGGCCACGCACACCGCGTCGTCGGTGAGCTGCCGCAGGTTGATCTTCTGCGCCCGGGCGCGGCCCACGATCGACGCCGCCAGCCCGGTGCCGACCTCCACGCGCACCGTGTCGAAGAACACCTGGTGCCGAACCTTGAACCCGAGGGATTCGACGCCGCGCGCAAGTTGTTCTGCGTAGCGGTGCACCCGCTTCGCAATCGCGGCGATTCCATCCGGCCCGTGATACACCGCGTACATGCCGGCGATCACCGCCAGCAGCACCTGGGCCGTGCACACGTTGCTGGTCGCTTTCTCCCGCCGGATGTGCTGCTCCCGCGTCTGGAGCGCCATGCGCAGCGCCGGACGGCCGTCGGCATCCCGGGAGACGCCAATGATGCGCCCCGGCAGCTGGCGCCTGAATTCATCCTTCGTCGAGAAGAAGGCGGCGTGCGGGCCGCCGAAGCCCATCGGCACACCGAAGCGCTGCGTGTTGCCCACTACCACGTCCGCCCCCCATTCGCCCGGCGGCGCCAGGACGGCGAGGCTCAAGAGGTCCGCCGCGACAGTCACCAGGGCCTCGCCCGCGTGCGCGCGCTCGCAGAACTCGCGGTAGTCCACGACCGCGCCATCGGTGGTGGGATACTGCACGAGCGCGCCGAACACCGACCCGTCGAACCGGAACGCGCGCCAGTCGCCGACGATCACCTCCCACCCGCGCGCCCGCGCCCGCGTGCGCACCACGTCGATGGTCTGCGGGTGGCACTCGTCGGACACGAAATACCGGGTGCGGTCCCCCGCCCTGGCGCCGTGCGACAAGCCGACCGCCTCCGCCGCCGCGGTCGCCTCGTCGAGCAGCGACGCGTTGGCGATCTCCATCCCCGTCAGATCCATCACCATGGTTTGGTAGTTCAGCAGCGCTTCCAGCCGGCCCTGCGCGATCTCCGCCTGGTAGGGCGTGTACGCGGTGTACCAGCCAGGGTTCTCGAGGATGTTCCGCTGGATCACCGGCGGCGTGATGGTATCGGCGTAGCCCATCCCGAGGTACGACCGGTACAGCTCGTTCCTGGAGGCACTCCGCTTCATCGAGCGCAGCGCGTCGAACTCGCTCATGGCCGCCTGGATGGCCAGTGGTGCCTTCATGCGGATGCGACGCGGCACGGCGGCGTCGATCAGCGCGTCGAGGCTATCGTATCCGAGCAGCTCGAGCATGGCCTGCGTCTCGTGCGCACGAGGGCCGATGTGGCGATCGACGAAACGGTCAGCGCCGGGACTGGCAGGCGCGGAGGCGGGAGTGGTCGGGTTCATGGAGTGAAAGTTATGCTTCCGTCAACCGAAGGTGAGCGAGCAAGCCACAGACACTTATGCGGAGCTCAATGCAGTGGCATTTCATGGTCTCGCCCCCCGCGGCCGGCGCCGCCAACATGGCGCTGGACGAAGCGCTCATGCGGCGAGCGGCGCGGACCGGGGACGCCGTGTTTCGCGTGTACAGCTGGTCCGCGCCGACGCTCTCGCTCGGCCGAAACCAGCGCGCCCGCGACTGCTACGATCTCGAGCGGGCGGGCGAGGCCGGTGTCGACTTCGTGCGGCGTCCCACGGGGGGACGCGCGCTGCTGCACCACCGGGAAATCACCTACAGCGCCACGCTGCCCGCCGCGGACGCCGCCGCGGCCCGCGCCGCCTACGGCTTCATCAATGGCATCCTGATCGCGGGACTCGCGCGGCTCGGCGTGCCCGCGCGCCTGACGGCCGAAGCGCAGGCCATCCCTCCCGGACTTCGCCCGTGCTTCGACGTGCCCGCCGAGCACGAGATCGTGCTGGGAGAGCGCAAGCTCGTCGGCAGCGCGCAGTGGCGTCGCGGCGGCGCCCTGTTGCAGCATGGCTCGATCCTCGTGCGCGACGATCAGCCGCTCATCCAGCAGCTCCTGGCCGCCCCGCAGCCGTCGGGCGCCGGGAGCGCGGCGACGCTGCACCAGGCGCTCGGCCGCGACCCGTCGGTGGACGAGATGGCGGATGCATTGCGTCCCGCCTTGCGCGAGTCGGCGCGGCATGAGCCACGCCTGCTGCCGCCGGACGCCGCGCTCGAGGCCGATCTGGCGGCACTGCGCGCCTCCTACGGCGCCGATGCATGGACCTGGCGGCGCTGATCGCTTGACCCTACCCGGCGACTTGGTATCGTAGTCGCACACTCGTCGTCGCCGGTTTCCGCAATCCCACGTGTCGCCATGCGCTCAGCCCATCCCGCCCTCCTCCTCGCCACGTTCGGCTTGTTCGGGTGCGCCGACCGCTCCAGCGATCCCGGCGCTGGCGAGGTGGGCGGAACCGTCGTCATCACCGTGCCGGGGGGGTTCCCGCCGTCCCTTCCGCCGATCATCCAGGAAGCCACGTCGCGCGCGGTGGCGGATCAGGTCTTCGAGCGCCTGGCCGACATTGGCGAGGACCTGAACACGCTCGGCGACCGCGGGTTCACGCCGCGTCTCGCGCAGCGCTGGTCGTGGGCGCCGGACTCATTGTCGATCGCGTTCGCGCTCGATCCGCGCGCTCGCTGGCACGACGGCCGGCCGGTGCGTGCCAGCGACGTACGGTTCACGCTTGGCCTCCTGAAGGATCCGCTGACGTCGTCGCCCTTCACCACGCTGCTCGTCAACATCGATTCGATCTCGGTGGCTGATTCGCTGACCGCCGTGGTGTGGTTCCGCCGGCGCACGCCGGAGCAGTTCTACGACGCGGCCTATCAGATCGAGGTCCTTCCGGAGCACGTGCTCGGGCGGGTGCCGCGCAACCAGCTTCGCGCGGCCAACGTCGCGTCGGTATTCGTCGGGTCCGGACCCTTCCGGATGTCGCAGTACGAGCCTGGCGTGCGCCTGACGCTCATCGCCGACACGGCGAACTATCGCGGACGACCGAAGCTGGACCGTGTGATCTGGTCCTTCAGCACCGATGCCGGCGCGGCCATCACGCAGTTCATGAGCGGACAGTCGGACATCTACGACGGCGTTCCGACCGATGTCCTCCCGAGACTGGACAGCAATCCCAACCTGCGCGTGCGGCCGGTGACGGGGTTTGTCTACGCGTACATGGCGATCAACCAGCGCGACCCGCGGCGGAACGCCGCGCCGCATCCGATCTTCGCCGACCGCCAGGTTCGCCGCGCGCTGTCCATGGCGCTCGATCGGGAGGCGATGTTGCGGAACGTCTTCGGCCCGACCGGTGTGCTGGGCGCGGGACCATACCCCAGCGCGCTGGCAGACAGTGCAGTGCGAATGCTGCCGTTCGACCGCGCCGCCGCCGCCGCGATGCTCGATTCCGCCGGGTGGCGCGCGGGCGCGGACGGCATCCGCTCGAAGGATGGGCGGCCCCTGGCGTTCAGCATCCTGGTGCCCACTTCCAGCGCACAGCGCATGCGCTACGCGGTGCTCCTCCAGGAGCAGTTCAGGGCGGTCGGCGCGCGCGTCACCGTCGACGCACGTGATATCCAGGGGTTCATCGACCGGCAGAACACCAGGAATTTCGACATGACGCTCACGGCCTGGTCGTCGGATCCCGCCATCGGCGGCATCAAGCAGACCTGGACGACGTCCGGCATGGTAGGCGGCAACAACAACATGAGCTACTCCAATCCGCAGGTGGACGCGCTGATCGATAGCGCGCTCACCGGGTTCGACCCGGTCCGCACGCGGCAGTACGCGCATCGCGCGTACCAGATGATCGTGGACGACGCGCCCGCGGTGTGGCTGTACGACTTCGTGCAGAACCTCGGCTACCACAGCCGCCTGCGTCCCGTGGACGTGCGCGCGACCGGCTGGGCGTTCGGGCTGGCCCGGTGGTGGATACCCGAGGCAGAGCGGATCGACCGCGACCGCCTCGGGTTGCGCCCCCCCCCCCCGCAGCCGTAGCGCGTGCGGCGCTTCGTCGCCGTCCGCATCGCGCACGCGGTCGTCGTCGTGTTCATCGTGACGACGATCGCGTTCTTCCTGATCCACTCGGTGCCCGGCGATCCGTTCCAGACGGACAATCCGCGCATCACGCAGGAGATCCGCGACCGGCTCCGTGCCGAGTTCGGCTACGACCGCCCCGTGATCGAGCAGTACGTTCGCTACGTCGGGAACGTGGCGCGCGGCGAGCTTGGCTTCTCCCACTCGTTGCAGATCCCGGTGCTGACCGCCCTCGGCGGCGCGCTCAAGCGCACCCTCGCGCTGATGGCCTCGGCGCTCACGCTCAGCTTCGCCCTGGGCATCTGGCTGGGTGTGTTCGAGGCACGGCACGCGGGACGACGCAGCGCGCGGGTGGCGAACCGGATGTCACTCCTGCTGTACTCCATGCCGGACTTCTGGGTGGCGCTGATGCTGCTGCTCGCCTTCGCGTACTGGATTCCGCTGTTCCCTGCGGGGGGCATGATCGACGTCGTCATGCACGACTACCTGTCACCGATGGGCAAGCTGTGGGACTACGCGCGCCACATGGCGCTGCCGCTGCTGGCCCTCACGCTGGTGCTCACCGCCTACATCGCGCGGTACCAGCGCGCCGTGCTCCTCGACCAGATGCCGTCGGACTATGTGCGGACGGCGCGAGCGAAGGGCGCGGACGAGTCGCGCGTCGTGCGACGGCACGCGCTGCGCAACGCGTTGCTCCCGATGATCACCCTGGCGGGGCTCGCGTTTCCCATGCTGCTCGGCGGGGCCGTTTTCGTCGAGAAGGTGTTCGCCTGGCCCGGCATGGGGCTGATGATCACCACCGCGATCTTCGCGCGCGACTATCCGCTCGTGATCGCGGGCGTGATCGTCGGCGGGGTGATGGTGACACTGGGCAGCCTGCTCGCCGACATCGCCTACGGCCTGGCAGATCCGAGGATCCGTGTTCGCTGACGCGCTGGCGCGGTTGGCTGCGGGATACCGACGCCTGGCGACCCCAGCGAAGGTCGCGCTCGCCGTGCTGCTGGCGATGTATCTCGTCGCGCTGCTGGCACCCGTCATCGCGCCATACGCACCGTCGCAGCAGCTGGACATCGTCGCGCTCAAGAGCCAGGCGCCGACCGCCGCGCATCCCTTTGGCACGGACCGCTTCAGCCGCGATGTCCTGACGCGAGTGCTGTACGGTACGCGGGTCTCGCTCACCATCGCGATGTTCGCCGTGCTGATTTCCGCCGTCGTCGGCACCCTGTACGGACTGGTCGCGGCGACGATGGGCAGCGTGGTCGATGCGCTCATGATGCGGCTGCTGGACGCCGTGCTGTCCATTCCGCGCGTGCTGCTGCTGCTCGCGGTGCTGGCGATCTGGAGTCCGGTGCCGGTGTCGACGCTGATTCTCCTGCTCGGACTCACGGGATGGTTCGAGACGTCGCGGATGGTGCGGGCCGAGGCGCTCACGCTTCGCGAGCGCGACTTCGTGA
Organism: Gemmatimonadaceae bacterium; assembly: GCA_040902005.1. Lineage (GTDB taxonomy): Bacteria > Gemmatimonadota > Gemmatimonadetes > Gemmatimonadales > Gemmatimonadaceae > DASPMP01. The sequence goes on from JBBDYA010000080.1 coordinate 9,661, forward strand.
TCGCCGCGCGCTCGCTGGGTGCCGGCCGCGGCCGCGTCATGGCCCGGCACCTGCTGCCGAACGTCCTCGTACCGGTCATTGTCGCGGCCACCCTCGGCATCGGGAACGTCATTGTGCTGGAGGCGGGGCTTTCGTTCATCGGGATCGGCGCCCGGGAGCCGGCGGCAAGCCTGGGCACCATGTTCCACGACGGGACGGAAGCATTCGTCGGCACCTGGTGGCTGGCCCTCTTCCCGGGCATCGCGCTGGTGGTGGCGGTCGTGGCAGTCAATGTGCTGGGCGATGGCTTGCGGGCGCTGCTGGACCCACGGCAGCTTCCCGCGGCACCGCTCGGCATGCGGAGTGCAACGTCACGGGCCACCGTCACCTAACTTCACCACACGCATGGCCGAACCGCTGCTCTCGATCGAGAACCTCCGTACCTCGTTTCACACGGACGCCGGCGTCGCGCGCGCGGTGGACGGCGTGTCCTTTTCCATCGGAGCGGGAGAAACGGTGGGCCTCGTGGGGGAGTCCGGCTGCGGCAAGTCCGTCACCGCGCTGTCCATCCTGCGCCTGATCATGCCGCCGGGCCGCATCGACCCCGACAGCCGGATGCTGTTCGAAGGGCGTGACCTGATGAAGTTGTCCGACGGCGAGATGCGCAAGATTCGCGGCAATCGGATCGCGATGATCTTCCAGGAGCCGATGACCGCGCTGAATCCGGTCTTCACCGTGGGCGACCAGATCGCGGAGGTGGCGCGCATTCACGAGAAAGCGACGCGGCGCACCGCCTGGAAACGCGCGGTGGAGATGCTCGACCTGGTCGGCATTCCCGCGCCGGAGGAGCGCGCGGGCGAGTATCCGCATCAACTGTCGGGCGGCATGCGGCAGCGCATCGTGATCGCGATGGCGCTGGTCATGCGCCCCGCGCTGGTCGTGGCGGACGAGCCCACCACCGCGCTCGACGTCACCATTCAGGCGCAGATCCTGGAGCTGCTCGGGGATCTCCAGCAGCGCTTCGGCACGTCGATTCTTCTCATCACGCACGACATGGGCGTCGTGGCCGAGGCCGCCTCGCGGGTGATCGTGATGTACGGCGGAGAGATCGTGGAGGAATCCCCGGTGGATCGTATCTTCGCCAGCCCGCATCACCCGTACACCGAAGGATTGCTCGGCGCGATGCCCCGCGTGGGCCAGGAGCGCGAACGCCTGCAGACGATTCCGGGCACGGTGCCGGCGCCAACGGCGTGGCCTTCGGGGTGCCGGTTTCACGATCGCTGCGGCTACTCGTGGGAGCGCACCGCGCACGAGCACCCCCCGCTGTACGACGTGGGCCCCGGTCACCGCTCGCGGTGCCACCTAGCCCAGGAGCCGGAGCGCCGCCAGCATCCCCACGAGCCGGTCGTGGTACAGCGGGGAGTGCCCGCATGAGCGAGCCGCTGCTGTCGGTCCGGAATCTATCCAAGCACTTCACGAGAACGTCGGGATTGTTCGGTGCCACAAAGGACGCGATCCGCGCCGTGGACGGCGTGTCCTTCAACGTGTTTCCCGGGGAAACCCTGGCACTCGTCGGCGAGTCCGGCTGCGGAAAGACCACGACCGGCCGGGCGATCCTCAGACTCATCGAGCCCACGGGCGGCGAGGTGCGTTTTGACGGCCAGGACGTGCTCGGACTCGGCTCCGCGGACCTGCGCCGGCTGCGGCGCCAGATGCAGATCATCTTCCAGGACCCGTTTTCGTCGCTGAATCCGCGCATGTCGATCGGCGCGATCGTCCGCGAGGGGCTCACGATCCACCGGATCGCCGAGGGCGCGGAAGCGGACAAGCGCACGCGCCGCCTGCTGGACGAAGTGGGACTGCGTCCGGAATACGCCGAGCGGTACCCGCACGAGTTCTCGGGTGGACAGCGGCAGCGCGTGGGCATCGCGCGGGCGCTGTCCGTGGAGCCGAGGTTCATCGTCTGTGACGAACCCGTCTCGGCGCTGGACGTCTCGGTGCAGGCACAAGTGATCAACCTGCTCCAGGATCTCCAGCGCGATCGCGGCCTCGCGTATCTCTTCATCGCGCACGACCTCTCGGTCGTGGAGCACATCGCGGATCGCGTCGCGGTCATGTACCTCGGTCACATCGTCGAGCTGGCGAAGTCCGAGGACCTGTATCGCGAGCCGCTCATGCCGTACACGCAGGCGCTGCTGTCGGCGGTGCCCGTGCCCGATCCCGCCGCGAGGCGCGATCGCATCGTGCTCCAGGGAGACGTGCCCTCCCCCGCCAATCCGCCATCGGGGTGCGTCTTCCATCCGCGGTGCCACCACCCGCGCAAGGATGCGGCCTGCGCGTCGATCGTTCCCCCGCTCGAGGAAAAGGCGCCCGGACATTTCGCGGCGTGCATCAAGCAGCCGCCAACCGGCGTCGTGTGGGAGCAGCAGAAGACCCACGGTGGCACATTGGAGCCGGAGCGGTATGTTCCGCGCTCCGCTTTGCGCCTTCCCCAGCCGTCCCAGCCCACGTCGTAGGCAGGATCTCCCCCCCCCAGAACGGAGCGACCATGGCCAACGAGAAGCCGCCCAGAGCACAGGCCCAGGCCACGGGTGTGGCGACGGACAGTCCGCCGCCAGGACTCGAAGAGTGGACGCAGAACACAAGCTTCTTCGGGCATCCGCGCGGGCTCTCCACGCTCTTCTTCACGGAGATGTGGGAGCGCTTCTCGTATTACGGCATCCGGCCGCTGCTCGTGCTGTTCATGTCGGCGGCACTGTTCGACGGCGGCTTCGGCTTCGACCGCACGCAGGCCTCGGCGATCGTCGGCATCTACGGGGCGTGCGTGTACCTCGCCTCGCTTCCCGGCGGCTGGGTCGCTGACCGATTGCTCGGCCTTCGGCGCGCCATCCTGTACGGCGCCGTCCTGATTTCGCTGGGCCACATCGCGATCGGGTTCTCGTCGTTCATGGGCTCCAGGCTGCCATTCTTCCTGGGACTCGTCCTCATCGTGATGGGCACGGGTCTGCTGAAGCCGAATATCTCGGCGATCGTCGGCGACCTGTATCCCGAGGGCGGCGCCCGCCGCGACGCCGGGTTCTCGATCTACTACATGGGCATCAACATCGGTGCCTTCTTCGGACAGCTGGTCACCGGGCTGCTCGGCGAGCAGTACGGCTGGCATCTGGGCTTCGGCGCCGCCGGCGTGGGCATGCTCCTGGGACTCGTCGTCTTCGCCATGCGCGCGCCCAAGACCCTCGGCCCGATTGGCCTCCAGCCGACGCGGCATCCCGACGCGGCCGTGCAGGCGACGCAGGAACGCCGGGTGAAGCTCACGCTCGGTATCGGACTCGGATTGCTCGGACTGTTCATCGTGCTGGCAGCCACCGGCACCATCACGCTCGATGCGGCCGCGATCGCGGAACAGATGACGTACGTCCTGGTCGGGACCGCGGTGCTGTACTTCCTGTACGTGTTCGTCGCCGGTGGCCTGGATGGCGACGAGAAGCGTCGTGTCGCGGTCATCGCGGTGCTGTTCGTCGCCGCGGCGATCTTCTGGTCCGCGTTCGAACAGGCGCCGACGTCGCTCAACCTGTTCGCGCGCGACTTCACGGATCGCCAGTTCGGCGCCTTCGAGATGCCGGCGACGTGGTTCCAATCCGCCAACGCATTCTTCGTGGTGCTTTTCGCCCCCGTCGCGGCGGCGCTCTGGGTGCGGCTCTCCAAACGTCCCGGGGGAGACCTCTCGAGTCCAGCCAAGTTTTCCGCCGGGCTCCTGCTCGCCGGCATCGGATTCTTCGTGATGATCTTCGCCGCAAAGAGCGTCGTCGCCAGCGGCGGCATCCTGAAGGTGTCCGCCTGGTGGCTGATCGCGAGCTACTTCTTCCAGACGATCGGCGAGCTGTCGCTCAGCCCGGTCGGTCTCTCGTCGATGACCAAGCTGTCGCCGCGCCGATACGTCGGGCAGATGATGGGCATCTGGTTCCTCGCGTCCGCGGTCGGCAACCTGATCGGCGGGCGCGTCGGCGGCCACGTGGATCCGGAAAACCTCGAGCAGATGCCGCAACTGTTTACCCTCACGACGGCGTCGCTCGTCATCGCCGCGATCGTGCTTGCCCTGCTCATCAAGCCGATCCGGAGCATGATGCGGAACGTGAACTAGTCCTCGGCCGGCCCGCGCCGAGGGCACGGTCTGAACTACGGCCAGTTGTAGATGCTCGCGGGCACCGCGCGTGCCCGCGCGGCGTCCACGTCCACGGGCTCGCGCCAGAAAAACGTGGTGAGGTCGCGGTGGGAAAGACGAAGCTCCCACGGGCTCATTCCCGGAAGCTTGTTGAGCGGGACCGCGAACTCCAGCCGCCAGGTGCGCGTGGACCGCATGGGAATGGCGAGTAGCACGCTGGCCCCAGCCGACACGCGGATCTGCGTTACGTCGCCATACGGCACGTCGCCCGGCCACAGCCGGCCGGCGTCGCTGAAAACCGAAAAGCCGAAATCTCCAAAGTCGAACGGCGTGCCCAGGAACACCCGCTCCTCGATCCGCGCGACGGCACGGCGCCCTCCAACCGACGATTCCTCCTCGCGGAATCCGCGCACGCCACCCTCCGGCACGCCGAGCGAGAGCGCGTGCGGCATCAACACACGCGACGTCCCGCTCCATTCCACGGTGACGGACCGCGTGCGGCGGTCGGTGACGCGGCTATGTCGCGCGAGCCGGCCCGTGCCGACAAGACCGTCCCATTCCCCGCTCCCCCGCTGGCGGCGTCCTTCGCCCTGGAACTGTAGCCGAACAATGCGCCCCGGACTGCCGTACCCCAGGTAGAGGTCCGACGCGACGAACAGGTCGTTGCTGACCGCGCCGAGCGCGGGAACGCCACGGCCAACGAGCGCGCCGAATTGCAGCCCGAGCGGCACGTCCTGAGTGCCCCGCAACGCGTCGATGGCGCGCGTTCGCATGTAACGCAGGCCACGCAACCCCAGCAGCGCGTTGACCCGAGCCGCGCGCGTTTCCATGAATCGGCCGCCGAACGCGCTCGCGGTATCGGAGAACAGTCCGACGTCCGTGACGCGCGCGGCAGCCGTGTCCGGAAAGGCGCGCTCATTCGTGAACGAGAGGCCGAAGAGCGTGAGCTTTCCCGGAGGCCCCACACGCACCATGCCGCCGAGCTCCGCGTACTCCCGGCCGTACCCGAGGGCGAGTCGGCCGCTGTCCCGTGCGGCGAAGAGCGCATGGCCCCGACTCTCGCCAACGACGCCGCGCCACGCGAATCGCTGGACGTCCGTCCTGAACGGCAGCATCAGCTCGGCGCGGTCGTCGCGACCCAGCGGGTCGCGCAGCAGCGAGACCGCCAGCACGTACGGCTTGCCCGCGAACTGATGGTCCGCGATGCGAATCTGCATGACGTCGTCGAAGTACTGCCGGTAGCGCCAGGCGATGGACGTCGCGATGCCGCGTCCCGCGAGATTGGAGCTCCCGATCCGTGCGGCGCGGACGTTCGGACCCACCGTGCCGATGGCCCCGCTGAGGATCAGCGACGCCTCGTCGATCGTCCGCACGTCCAGCACCACGCCCCCGCGATTGTTCGAAAGGACCTCGATGGACGCGTCGGCCAGATAGGGCTGCGCGCGGAGGATGCGTTCCGATTCCGCGCGCCGCAGCTCGGTGCACCGGTCTCCGACGCGAAGCAGAAGGTACCCGCGCACGACGTCCTCGCGGGTGACCACGTGCGTTTCGCGAACCACGTTGCCCAGGACGGGCACGCGGCTGAGCCCCGCGACCGTCGGCGCCTGCGCATCCACGATGACCGAATCGATGCGCTGCCCGCGACACGGCACGAGTCCCCTGGCCCCCCCCGGCTGCGCCGCCGCTGATGACGTCCCTGCGCAGATCAGCAGAATCGCAAGCCGGTAGCGCACCGGCCTACTTGCCCATCTTCCGCTTCAGTTCCTCGAGGCGGCGATCCGCATCGGCGTCACGATCTGTTCGCGCGCGCGCGCGAAGCAGCGCCTCCAGCTCCTGCTCGGCGCGCGCGTCCGCCGTATCCGCGAGCGGATCATCCAGCGGTGCGCCCGGCGGCGGCGCGGGAATGCCCGTCATCGCCTTCCGAAGTTCTGCCTTCATTTCCTCGAGCTCGCGGTCGGCGAGTTCCACCTCGCGCGTCTGGATGGCGATCTTGTCCTCGAGAATGCGCGCCCGTTCCTCGTGCTGCCGCTCAAAGCGCTCGGCCACGGCGACCGTTTCGGCGTCCCGGATGCCAAGCGCGAGCTCCTTCCGCCGCCGGACGGTGGCCAACTCGCGCTGCTCGCCTTCGAGCTTCCGCTGTGATACGGCCAGGGCATCCCGCAGGTCGTCCACGCCCATCCTGACCTGCACGAGCGTGCTGCGCATGCGCGCCATGACAGTACGCCGTTCCTCGGGCTTCGTGGCCCGCTGCAGCAGTTCGTCCAGGGACCGTCGCAGATGCTCGAACACAGAGGCTGTACGCGAAATCGAGGGGGAAGGTGACAGTGCCGCCTGAGGGGGCGCTTGTCTGTTCGGGGGGCGCGCTTACCATACCGTCTGGCACGATGGACCCGCAACTCCTCTCACGCCCTCGCCTGCATGCGCGCCCCTCTCGTCGCGGTCACCGCCACCACCAGGCTTAGTGATGGCGTTTCACGCGTGTACCTCAACGAGGCCTATGTCCAGGCGCTGCGGGCCGTGGGACTCACCCCCCTGATCCTTCCGCCGCTCGATGCCACGGAGCTTCCCGACATCGTGGCCGGCGTGCAGGGCGTCGTGCTCACGGGCGGCGAGGACGTGGATCCAGCCGAGTATGAAGCGTCCCGCGGCGCGCACACGGAGCCGCCACACCGCCGGCGGGACAAGATGGAACTGGCCCTCGTGACGCTCGCCCGGGAGCGGTCGATTCCGACCCTGGCGATCTGCCGCGGCCTGCAGGTGGTGAACGTGGCCCTGGGTGGATCGCTCGTGCAGGACATCCCCACGGAATTCGAGACCACGGTCACGCACCGGGCAGCCGAACGAGACCAGCGCGTCCACGAAGTGAGGGTGGAGGGCGATTCCGCGTTGGCGCGGGCGGTCGGCGCGCGAACCATCAGCGTGAACTCCTCGCACCACCAGTCCGTGGGCCGCCCGGGTGAGGGCGTGCGCGTCACTGCGCGCGCGTCCGACGGCGTCATCGAGGGCGCCGAGTGGAAGGATGACGGGTGGTGGATGCTCGGCGTCCAGTGGCACCCGGAAGATCTAGTGCGCGACGTGGAGGACTGGGATCGCGCGCTGTTCCGCGCCTTCGCGACTCGCGTGCGCGGGCCGGACTAGCCGGCGAGCTTCCAGCGCGCCTCGTCCGCCACCTGGCGCATGAGACGCTCCGGCGTGTGGACCCGCGGAAAGAGCAGCGCGTCCGACATCGTGTTGAGCGCCACACGCAGCAGCCCGAACCGCGCCGCGATGGCCGTATACACGCCCGCCATCCCGTACTGCTCCGCCATCCGGTGCTCGGCGGCGAGCTCGAAGCCGCGCTTCCCCAGTTCCTCGAAGTACGCGAGGTCGGGACCACCGCGCCGCCACCGGCGTTGCTCGATGTTGTCCGGAAACATGCCCGAAAACCACAGCGCGTGGTTGCCCAAGTGCACCCGAACGAGAAAGGCACGGCGCGGATCGCCGTCGTTCACATCGTCCAGGAGTGACGCGAGCGTGTCGTACAGTTCGTCGTCGGCGTCGCCGATCCGCTCGGACCGCCCGCGCGCGTTGAACGCCAGCACCACGGCCGCCAGGTAATCGCTCAGGGCGCGATCCGTTTCGCCCGCTCGCAGCAACGCATGCCGCACCATGACGTACAGGAACAACGGCAGTGAGGCGTACGCCCCGAACGAGCATCGGAGCAACGCGCGCGGAAGGTGGTGATCGTCGAGTATGCCATCGATCCCGTCGTCAACCAACCGCTGCTGCACGTCGCCGACATCGGCCCGGGACTCGGTGGCCACGAGTCGGACGGCGAGCTGCGCGTCTTCGCGCGTGAGCAGGTGCCGAGCATTTGCAAGAATCATCTGCGCCTCCCCCCTGAGACCCAATACCCGCGGTCGGTTCGAAGGTTGTGTGAAGGCAGGACCCGTGCTCCTCAGACTGCCTGGACCGCCTGAGGTAAAACGTTTGGCACTCAGCAGTTGACAGTGCTGACGGCGTCTATGTATTTGGCGCACAGGGCACGGCCACCACCACAGAAGGGGCCTATGACGGCCCTTAACGCGGAGATTGTAGCGCGAGCCGATCCCGGCATAGCCCCCGCCGTGAGGGTTCTGTTGGACGCTGGCATAGAAACCTTCGAGTCATGCCAGGGGGGGCGCGGCCATTGTTATCCCGAACCGACTGTCCGGTTCTTTGGCCAGCGGTCGGAGGGCTTCCGGGCCTTAGCCGCCGTGCGCCAACTGGCCTTCCGGGTCCATTCGCTTCGACGCATCTGGCCGATCATCGACGGGGAGCCCACAGGCCCGTATTGGGAGCTGGTTTTTGAGGCCGGGCTATACGAGGACGCGGAGCAGTCACGCGACGTGCTGGTGCAGGCGGCAAACGCGGGCACGGCTCAAGAGTGGTTCCGCGCCCGCGAGAGGCCACATGCCTAACTCACTTGCAGTTTTGGCAGCGCGGGCGACCGCCCGTTCCCGACACCCTGTTGTACGTCTCGATGTTGTTCCCTTCGGTGCAGGTGTCGTCGTCGTGGTACACCTTCTTGTCGCTTTCCCGCTTCGAGTGGAACGGTGCAACTCTGGCCATGGTACCCTTCCCGTTAGGAGGAAGTGGAACGATATAACCAAAGACTCATTTAGGAAATACGGATTAACACGGCCGGTAGGAAATGCGAAAGGATCGCCTTTACTAAACCGGTCCGCTGCTCATTTCTTCTTTTTGCTTGGCGGTTTCCCGCGTTTTAGCGCCTGCTTTAAGGCGTCCTTCCAGTCTCCCTCAATCTTGAGGGTCTCGGGCGGGCGTCCGCGCTTCTTGGAGGGTGTCTTTTTCTTGGGCATTTCGTCCATTTTGGTAGTAGATTGTCTAGTGCGGTCGGCGGGGTTCGAACCCGCAATCTCGGCCAAGAGAAATAGATTCCAGGTCTATCGCGTTTACCGTTTTCGCCACGACCGCGCCCCGTACTGCCGTCAGCAGTACGGGGTTTCTTGTTTCCTATTCCGTGGCCAAGCTGGCTTCCTGAGGCTTCCATTCGCGCTGCTCCAGTTCGGTGGTCAGCGCCAAGAGGTTCATGGGAGGAAGCCAAAGCGGTCCGAACCGACCTTTGCCGCTCAGCGACGCAAGGGTTTCGCGGACGAATGGGTACAGCGCTGCTGGCCCTGCTTTCACCACGTAATCGCGAAGCGACATGTTCGGTTCGTCGGTCTGTTCAACGACCGCGACAAACTCAATACCGAACCGATAGAGGCTGTTCGCCGCCTCTTCTTTTGGCGTGAACACAGAAACGGATACGATGCCGCTTTTCTCGTCCGGGGAGATGCCGACCCTGACCTTCACTTTTGTAGGTATGTCCTCGACGGGCGTGGTTGGCGGAAGGGCCAGCGCATCATTGCGCGTCTCGAAGTGGCAACGAGACAAGAAGATCTGATTGATCTTGATGCCGGGGTTTTTTGTGGCGTCCATTTAGTTCGCGAAGTACGACGGAAGGGTGGTGGTCAACGTCTGACGCACCCGCTGGTGCGTACTGCCGCCTACGTGCAGCGGTGGGACGTTCGCCGTGTGTACCTGAAAGGCCCGCATCGAAATCGCGGGATACTCCGCTGTCGCTTCAGGGGTGGCACCCAACGGTTCTGTCCACAGGTCGCGCACCTGTCGGCCAGCCGCCCACAGCAGAGCGCCAAGCGTGCGAAGAGTCATGTTCGTCGAGCCGTTCAGAGCCTGACTCACATACGACTTCGTGGTGCCGAGCAGGCCTGCCACTTCAGAGCGCGACAGCCCAGCCCTCTTGATCGCGTCCTGAACAGCGGCGGTGATCGCGGAAATCGCTTCGTCCTCGGCATATGGACGCAGCGAAGTACCTGCGGGGAGCTGCCGCGCAATCCAGTGGTCGCTGGGCAGGTCATCTACGGTGCGAATCACGTTCTTAGTCATCTGCGGGTCCATTCAAGTAGTCCTGAAGCCGTTTCAGAGCCGTTCGGTAGTCCGGCTCTTGTCCTGTGGTCTTTTTCTTCGCCGCGTGAAGAACGACGTAGGTGTTCCGGTCTTTGTAGCCCCATGATCGCGTGACCTTGAGGTTGAACTGATGCAGATCGCGGAACTCCCCCTCCAACTGATGCCCGTTGTTTTCCAGCCGTATCCGCCCAAACCGGGCCATCTCGCGGCAGCGTTGAAGGAACTGCGCGAAGTCGTACGGATGCCGCTCCAAGAAACGCCGCGCGGGGAACTCGTGGCGGAAGCGCATCCAGCGGACCCGCATGGCGGGTCCGTCGAGGATGAAAGCGGTTTCAGGAAGTTCATCAGGCTCCACGGTGTAGCTATAACTACACCACCGTCCCACATTTCGCTAGGTTGGCCGTTATGTCCGCCAGTAAACAACGATTTGGAGCAGTTTAAGCCACACTGGAAATTAGTGGCACTTGACGCACAGGGTGCGTGTAGTATCATTATACCATGCCTAAAGTCGCCAATAAGAGGTCAGCCCTCGAAGCCCGTATCCCAATCGCCTGCTCGGATGAAGGCGCAGCCGTGGCGTTCCTCGAAGAACAGCGGTGGGGCGATACGCCCAACTGCCCGCGTTGTGGGGATACCGACGTGACGCAGATGAAGGCCAAGGACGGCACCCGCAATGCGCGGTTCCTGTGGCGCTGCAAGGGCTGCAAGCAGCAGTACACGGTCCGCGTTGGGACGATCATGGAGGACAGCCCCATCCCCTTCCGTCACTGGTGCCTGGCGTTCTTCCGGGCCGCGTCCAGCAAGAAGGGCATCAGCGCCTTGCAGATTCAGCGCGAGACCGGCCTGTCCTACAAGAGCGCCCTGTTCCTCATGCACCGTATCCGCTGGGCAATGGCGCCAGCCAACGAGAACGAGCCCAAGCTGGGACGTGACGGCGGTATCGTGGAGTACGACGAGACATACGTTGGCGGTCGCCCGCGTGGTCATGCGCGGTACCTGAAGGCAGACGGTAATTACCGCTCAGGCCCCGCAACCGATTTCGCGGACCGCAAGACGCCCGTTGTCGGCGGCATTGAGCGCGATGGCCGCGTAAAGGCTCGCGTTGTCTCAAGTCTCACCGCTACCGAACTGGCCAAGAACGTCGTCGCAATGGTGGACCCGTCAGCGCACTTGCAGACCGATCAGGCGCAAGCGTACAAGGCGGTCGGGCAGGACTTCGCCAGTCATGAGCGTATCCGCCACAACGCTGGCCAGTACGTGCGTTATACCGAGGAAGGCCTACAGGTCACGACGAATCGCATCGAGGGCTTCTGGTCGCTGCTCAAGAAGCAGATTCACGGCACCCATACCTCAGTGAGCCGGAAGCACCTTCAGCGTTACGTCAGCGAAGTGGAGTTCAAGTACAACAACCGTGGCCTGAGCGATGGCGAGCGCACGGTGAAGCTGATTCAGTCGTGCGACCATCGCCGCCTGACCTACAAGGAATTGACCGCCGAACGTGACCGCCGTGGTCGCACCCTCAACCGTGACGCGTTGGGGCGCATCTGCAAATGAGGAAGCCGTGCGTCAAATCCATACACGCCGTGCTGACGCTCAGCGAGGACGTGATTCCCGATTCGCCAGCGCGGCTCCGAGCTCGAGCAGGAGGGCGCTGATCCGGGACATCTTCTGGTAGTCGACCTTGGCTGGTTCGTCCGACACCTTGTGGTAGTCCTCGTGCAGTCCGGTGGTGAAGAACAGCACGGGGATTCCCTTCTGCGCGTAGTTGACGTGGTCGCTGCGGAAGTAGATGCGTTCCGGATGATCCGGCGTATCCCACTCGCGATCGAGCTCCATCGGGCGAAGCTGCCGCGCATTCACGGTGTCCAGGATGGCGCCCAGCACCCGGCTCTGACCATTGGGCGCCGCCATCGGCCCAACCACGTAGACGCGATTCTCGGCGGCCACGCCATCGGTCTGCGAATTGAATGCTGCCGTGGCGCCACCACGACGACCGATCATGTCGAGATTCACGTGCGCAACGATCGAGTCGATCGGCACGGTGGGGTTGCTGGTGAAATAGGCGGAGCCGAGCAGCCCCTTTTCCTCAGCGGTGTGCCACACGAACAGTACGGAACGCCTGGGCGGGTTGTCCCTGAGGGATCGGGCCAGCGCCAGCATCGCAACGGTGCCCGAACCGTTGTCGTCCGCGCCATTGGCGATCGAGTCCGGCGACATGCGCGGCTGGATCCCGATGTGGTCGTAATGGGCACCGAAGGCGACGAACGTCTTGTTCAGCAGGGGATCGGTTCCGCGCACGACGGCGACGATGTTGTGCGAGGTCACCTGATCCTGTCGCAGATCGATCCGGCCCAGAAAGGTGCGCCCGTCCAGCGGGCGCGGCGAATCGTCCGCCTGCCAGTTGGCCGGCAGCAGGGGCGAGTTGGGGCGCGCCAGGCCGAGAATGATCATCGGCAGCGGGCGCTCCGAGTCCGACGTCGTGCGGTCACCGGGCGATGCCGTCACCGTGCGCATCAGCTCGGGCGCGGCCTGCGTGTAGAACTCGG
>JBBDYA010000081.1:0-8504 GCA_040902005.1 Gemmatimonadaceae bacterium
GTCGGCCTGCACACCGGTCTGGGTCCGTACCGCGTCGATCTCGGCGGCGCGCTGCGCGCGCCGGTCGGCAAGCACACCGATCTGGGTCCGTAACTCGTTGATACCTGTTTCCGATACTACGGATGTGGGAATGATTGTCGCGGCGGAATAGGGCGTTTGCTTCAGCAGTTCACGGATGTCTTCAGTGACCAGTGCGAGCCAGTCGGTGTCCACCAGGTCGCATTTGGTGAGTGCGATTATTACGTCGCGAACGCCGAGGAGTTGGAGGATTGCCAGGTGCTCCCTTGTCTGGGGCATGGGGCCTTCGTCGGCCGCGATGATGAGGAGCGCCAGGTCCACGCCGCTGGCGCCGGCGAGCATCGTGCGCACGAACGCCTCGTGTCCCGGCACGTCCACCACGCCGAGCACGGTGCCATCCGGCAGCCGCAGCGGCGCAAAGCCCAGATCGATCGTGATGCCGCGCCGCTTCTCCTCGGGCAGGCGGTCGGTGTCCACGCCCGTGAGCGCGCGTACCAGCGCCGTCTTGCCGTGATCGATGTGGCCGGCCGTGCCGAGGATCATGCGGCGGACCAGCCCTCGCGCTCCCACATGTCGTACGCGCGCAGCGGGCGGCCGTCGTGCAAGTGGTAGCCGAGGAACTCGCGCAGCAGGCGCTGATGCGCGCGTCCGTCGCTCGCGCCAAGGCCGGCGCGGCGGCTGCCGGCGCACCACGCCGCGATCGCATCGCGCGCAAGGGCCGGGAGCTTGCGGCCGCCAGTGCTGAGCGACGCGCACCGGGCGCAGAGGAGTCCGCCCGCGGCGTGGATGAACATCGCCGGCTCGTTAGGCGGGAGGCCACGCTCGCACTCCGCGCACTCCCCGAGCGACGGCGCGAAGCCCAGCGCGGCCACGATATGCCAGGCGGCGGCGAGCGTGGCCTCGCGCGCGTCCGCTGGCGCGGCGACGGCAATGGTGTCGAACGCGGACGCGATCGTGTCGAACAGTTCGGCGTCCGCGCCCTCGCGCCCGAAGCGGAGCGCGATCTCGGCGATGGTCTCCGCGCCGGTGAAGCGCTCGAGATCGTCGGCGATTTGCGTGCGGGTGCGCACGTCCTCGAACGCGCTGAGGGTATCCAGGTCGCGACCGGGACGCGTATGAAGGCTGGCCGTGCCCTGCGCGAAGAGATCGAGCCCGCTGCCGAACCGGCGCACGGACTTTCGCGCGCCCTTGGCCACCCCCGAGCGCATGCCGGCCTCGCGCGTCATCAGCCGCACGATGCGGGACGACTCGAGGTAGTCGAACGTGTGCAGGACGATCGCTTCGGTGACCAGCAGGGCCATGCCCTGAATCTACTGGCCTATGCCGCGTCGAGAACGCTGCGCACCCGGTCCGCGAGCGTCTTTGGAGAGAACGGCTTCTGGAGATACGGCATCTCCGCCCGCTGCACGCCGTAGCGCAGCACCGCGTCGTCGGTGTAGCCGGACATGAACAGGATCCTGGCCGCGGGATGCTCGTCCGCAAACCGCTCGGCCAGCAGCCGCCCGCTCATCTCGGGCATCACGACATCGGTGAGCAGCAGGTGGATGTCCCCGTCGTGCCGTCGCGACAACTGGAGCGCCGCGCCCGCGGTCGGCGCGGTGAGCACCCGGTAGCCCTGCCGCTCCAGCACGCGCCGCGTGATGTCCCGGACGGCGTCGGAGTCCTCGACGATCAGGATGGTCTCCGACCCGAAGGGGATCGCCTGGTCAGGATCGCGGGGCTCGCCCGCGGTGCGGCTGCTGGTGAAGAGCGGCAGGTACACGCAGAAGGCGGCTCCCTCCCCCGGCTTGCTTGCCACCCGGATGGCTCCTCCACTCTGCTCCGCGATGCCGTGGGCCGTGGCGAGCCCCAGTCCCGTTCCCTTGCCCTGGTCCTTGGTGGTGAAGAACGGCTCGAAGATGCGCGCTTTCGTCGCGTCGTCGATTCCATGACCGTTGTCGATCACGCACAGGGTGGCAAACCGGCCAGCGGCCGCCAGCCCTTGGGCAAGCGCCTCACTGTCGGACAGCTCCACCGTGTCCGTCTCGACCGTGATCGTGCCACCCGTCGGCAGCGCATCACGCGCATTCAGCGTGAGGTTCATCACGACCTGCTCGAGCTGACCCGGATCCATGTGAACCGTGGCGGGCGGCTGCTTGAGCCGCACCACCACTTCCACGTCCTCGCCGATCACGCGCTCCAGCATCTTCAGGGATTCCGAGACCACCTCTTCCAGCAGGATCATCGCGGGCTTGATGACCTGCTGCCGGCTGAAGGCGAGCAGTTGCCGGGTGAGTCTCGCGGCGCCCTCCGCCGCGTTGCGGATCTGCTGGATGTCGTCGCGGCGCGAGTCCCCCACCACCAGCTCCTGGAGCACCAGGTCGGAGTAGCCGGTGATGACCATCAGCAGGTTGTTGAAATCGTGAGCGACGCCGCCCGCGAGCCGCCCCACGGCCTCCATCTTGTGCGTCTGCTGGAACTGCTCCTGGATGTCGTGGCGTGCGGTGACATCCACCGAGATCCCGAGTGCGCGCACCGCATTCCCCGCGCCGTCGAGGTGCATCCGTCCGGTGCCCTCCAGCCAGTGGACGGTGCCGTCGGGCCACAGCGCGCGGTTCGTGAGAATGAAGTCGCCACCGCTGCGTATCGCCTTCCCGAAGGTCTCCAGCACGCTCTCGCGATCCTCGGGGTGGACACCAGCGATGAACGCCTCGAACGTTCCGTTGAACGAACCGACCGGCATGCCGTACTGCGCTGCCATCAGCGCCGACCACTGCAGGCCGTTGCGTATGTAGTCCATGTCCCAGATGCCCACGCCGGCGCTCCGGAGCGCGAACCGCGTGCGCTCCTCGGCCGCGCGGAGGGCGTCCTCACCGCGGCTTCGCTCGGTGATGTCGGTCCCCGAGCTGAAGATGCCAGAGACTCTGCCCGTGTCGTCCCACTGTACGGTGTTGCGCCATTCGATCAGCCGCTCCAGGCCGGAGCGGCCCACCACCGGATACTCCGCGACGCCGAGGCCGCCACCGAGGGCGGCGTGAAAGTTGGCCGTGAGCGCCGCGCGACCCCGGACCGGAGTACACGTCTCGATCCAGTCGCACCCGAGCAGCTCGTCCTCGGTGCGCTCCAGAATGGTGCACGCGTAGCGATTCGCGAGGGTGACTCGCCCCGTGGCATCCAGCGCGACCAACATGACTTCCGCGGAATCCAGAAAGCGCTGTGCCCGATCCCGCTCTTTCCGCACCGCGGCCCGGGCCTCGCGCCGACCGGAGTAGTCGGTCACTGTGGCGAGCGTTCCCGCATAGGCTCCACCGACGCCGCGAATCGGCGACGCCTTGATGAGGGCCCACAGCTCCGTTCCGTCCTTTCGGAGGACTCCGCTCTCACTCTCCGTGGAGACGCCGGCGCGCGTCTGTTCGATGCGCTGCTCGGCGCGCATCTGGCCATCCCCATTCAGGAAATCGAACAGCGGCCGCCCGACCATCTCGCCAGCGTGGAATCCCAGCATTTCCGTGACGCGCCGGTTCACGAACGTGATGATCTTGTTTGCATCAACGGTCCAGATTCCGTCGTTCGTGGTTTCCACGATCGACCGATAGCGTTCCTCGCTGGCCCGCAGGGATTCCTGCGCTTTGGAGAGCAGCACCACGGTCGTGTTGTCGGGACTCACCATCGCGTCGATCTGCCCGGAGAGCAGGGCGTGGATCGTCGCCTCCGCTTCGGCGAGGCGGTGGGCGAGGTCGTCCTCGGGCGCGGCGAGTGACGTGCTCATCCGCCGCCCAGCGCCTGGAGGACCTTGGCCGTGTCGCTCAGGTTCCCGATCACGCGGCGCATGGGCAGCGGCGACACCCTGGTGAGCGTCGGCGTGACGAGGATCCCGTCCTGGAGCGCGCGCAAGGGCTCCTCCAGCAGATCCACGATCTCGATATCGTGAGCCGAGGCGTAGTACTGCTCGCAGATCACCTTGAGGTTGACGATCGCACGCTGCGAGTTGTCGGCATGGCCGGCGACGTAGAGCCGCAACCGGAGGAGGCCGGGCCCTGGCGGGGCGGTGTGCACGTCAGACTCCACCGCCATTGCCCTTGTGCGGCACGGATCGAGGGCCGCCAATGCGTGCAATCAAGCGTTCCTCGTCGTCCGCGTGGCGCAGCTGGCGCAGCTTGGCGCGGTCGGTCCGCACCAGCCTGGACGCCATCCCCGTGGCGTCGGCGAGAAGGGCCATCTCTGCCGTGCGCGCTTCCATTTCCGTCTGCACCACCTTCAGCCGCGCGGCGGCCTCCGCCTGCGCCAGCTGCAGCTGCAGCCGCTGGAGCTCCGCCGCGACGCGCGTCCGGTTGGACTCCGCCTCCTCTTCCTGCTCCCATTCCCAGCGCGCCACGCCCATCAGGACCTTCCCCTGCGCGATGAACACGTCGGTGAGGGTGACGCCGTCGTCCGCGAGCTTGAGCTCGCGTACCTGATTGGAGTGCCCGGTCCCGCGCGACTTCACGATCGTGAGCGCTCGATTGCGCTCGCCATCCTGCACGACGTAGGAGACGTGGATCCACGTGTCGGCAATCGTGGAAATACCAGTGGCGGTCGCCTCGTCGGTGCTGATCCCGTCCATCAGCGACGTGTTCACGACGGTGATCCGCTCGCCCTTGAGAAAGTCGAGGAACTGCTGCGCGGCGTCCGCGGACGCAAGATGCGAGAGCTTCGTGGACAGGGCGGAGAGCGGATCGATCACGAGGCACCGGGGATTGTGCTCGCGCACCTTGGCGCGCAGCGCCCCGAACTGATCCTCCACATTCGGGCCGCGTGTGCGCGTGGAGTACATCTTGAGCGTGCCGGAGTCGAGGTGCGGCTGCAGCTGGATGCCCACGGAACTCAGGTTCCGTACGATCTGGGCGGCACCTTCGTCGAAGCTCACGTAGAGCGAGCGCTCGCCGCGCTCGCACGCCGCGGCGATGAACAGGCCGGAGAGCGTGGACTTGGCGGTTCCCGGCGCGCCGGAGATCAGCACGTTCGTACCGCGGTGGTATCCGCCGCGCAGCATCTTGTCCAGCCGCGGCAGGCCGGACGGGATGCGCTCGTCCGACACCGCGTATTGCAGCTCGGTCGGACCGCGATTGGTGAGCTGCATCCCGTCGAAGGTGAGCGTGATGGGAAACTCGTCGCCGGCGAAGCCCGAGCCGCGATATTTCACGACCCGCAGATTGCGGAACACCGAGCCCTCAACCACCTGATGTTTCAGCACCACCACGCAATCCACCATGAACTGGAGGTAGCTGTACCGGGACTCCGCATCGCCAGCGCCCGCCTTCTGCGTGATGATCCCGCTCAATTCCATTCTCGCCAGCCAGTCACGGATCCGATAGATCTCGCGCCGCTCCGCCACGGAATCGTTCAGCAGCTGGAGAAGGACGTCGATGCCGTCGAAGACGATCCGCCTGGCGCCGAGCTCCTTCACCTTGGCCTCGAGGATGCTCAGCATGCCGGTGAGATCGAACGCTCCCCCTTGCACGACGTCCGGATCGAGCCGGGCGTCCAGGAAGAACAGCTTCTTCTCGGCCAGCAGGGGAAGATCCCAGCCGAAGGTGGCCGCGTTCGCCACGATCTGGGCAGTGCTCTCCTCGAAGGCGACGAATATGCCCGGCTCCTTCGAACGGAGCGCGCCGTTCACCAGCGACTGAAGAGCGAAGACGGTCTTTCCGCACCCGGGCCCGCCTGTGAAGAGCGTGGTCCTCCCTAGCGGCAGCCCACCCTCGGTGATCTCGTCGAAGCCCTTGATGCCGGTGGGCGCCTTCATCATGGCGGCGTGAGGCGAACTGGTCTTCATCGTTGTCCCCGTTTCCCACCTGATCCGGATCGCGGCGGGGCTGACATCGGCGTCAGCGAGGTCGACTGAAGGGGACAAGTGGCATCGCGCCGGGAGCCGTGAGCCGCCGACGTTCGAGCAGGTGGTGCGGTCCCTCGTTGGGGCAAGAACGGGCCCGCACACCGACGACGTCAGGCTTCTTTGCGGCAGAGCCCGACTTGGCAGTGACCAAGCCGTTTCCCCTCATGAGGACAGTCGGACTCCGACCACGACTGTCCTGCGTGCCGCCAGGAATCCATGCACGTGCTGGTAATGCACATTCCCCAGATTCTCGATCCTGAACGTCATTGACGCCCCTCCCCCCCCACCTACCCCCCGCGCCGGCGTGAGCCGATACGCGCCGCTGATGTCCACGCGGTGGTAAGCCGGAAGCGTGGTTCGTTCCGCGCCCCCCCCCATTCCGCCGAAGAAGCGATCGTCGCGCTCGCCCATCGCGATCAGGCGCGCGGAAGCGGAGAACGGACCGCTGCCGAGGAGGGCAAGTTCGGCGTTCCATTTCACATCTGGACGCCGCAGGAGGCGCTGTCCGCGCTCGTACAATCCGCCGCTCGCGCTGTCGAAACCTGGATCCACCACCCGCGTGCGCAGTAGGGTGGCGCCGAAGCTGGCCCTTAGGGGGCCGGCGACGCGCCCGTCCACTTCGGCCTCGAGCCCGGTGGACGTGGCGTGGGCCACGTTGCAGTAGCTGAAGCCGCACGACGCGCCGGTGCCCTCGTAGTCGATCATGTCGCGAAAGCGCTGCGCGAAGCCCGTCAACGCCACCCGCGCCCGGCCGGCAAGAAACGTCTGCTCGAGCCCACCATCCACGCTGAGGATGCGCTCCGGCCGAAGCGCAGGATTGCCGGTGACGAAGCCCGTCGAGTAGTTCTCGAAGAAAGTGGGTTCACGGAACGCGGTGCCGGCGGTGGCGCGAAACCGCGTGTCGCGCAGCGGCCGCCACGACACGCCCACGCGTCCCGTGCCGAAGGCGCCGAACTGCTCGTTGTCATCCACCCGGGCACCCACGGTGGCGGTCATTGCGGACATCGGCGACACCACGAGTTCCGTGTATGCGCCGGCGTTCCGCCGCGCCGCGCTGAATACGGAGTTGAACGGCCCGAACGTGGATTGCGACTGGGACTGCGAGCGCTGGTCCTGCTGTTCCACCTGGAGCCCCACGGTGAGCGCGGCGACACGCGTGGGAATCAGATGATAGCGCAGCTCCGCCCCGCGCCGGCGCGTCTTGTCCTGCGAGACGAAGGACGACGGCGCGGGATCTCCGGGATCGACGGCGTCATCGGTGCCGCCCTCGTTCATGCTGGAGCTGAGCGCAAGCACCGCGCGCCCCCCCCCCCGGGCACCCACCCTGCGCTCCACCTCCAGCCCCAGGACCACACGATCCTCCGTGCGAAGGGCGTTGCTGTCCGTGGGTACTCCCCCACTGGTCGTCGGATAGTTGAACTGGTAGTCCGTGTAGCGAAGCGCGAGTCGGATTTCGGTGACGCGCCCTGGGGTAAACTGCAGCCGGCTGCTGAGCGTGTTGTTCAGGTATCCGTTGTTGAATGCGTACAGTCCGGTGGAGCGATGGCGGCCCAGGGCCAGCGAGTACGACCCGGAGGGCATTGCGCCGCTGGTAGTGACGGAGGCGTCCACGGTGCGCATCGTGCCCGGCGACGGACCATTCACGCCGGCGTCGCGCGGCGCCAATCCCATGCGCAGATCGGTGTCCACGCGCGGCGCGCCCGTGCCCCGTCGCGTGATGACGTGCACCACTCCGGTCACCGCGTCCGCGCCATAGATCACGCTCGCCGGACCGCGCACGATCTCGATGCGCTCCACGTTGTCCGTGGTGAGCGAGGCGAAGTCGAAGGTGCCCCCGGCTTCGTTCGCGGACACGCCGTCCACCAGCACCTTCACGTACTTGCTCTCCCCGCCGCGCAGGAACAGCGACGTCGTGGCGCCCTGGGAGCCGGACTGGGCGACGTAGGCGCTGCTCACGCTGCCCAGCGCGTCCGATACGGTGGCCACGCCGCGCAGGCGCAGCTCGTCGCCGGTAATGATCGTGACCGCGACCGGCAGCAATCCCTGGCTGAGCGGTATGCGTGTGGCCGAGATGACGACCGGGTCGATGCGCGCGGTGTCGGCACGTTCCTGCGCCGCGAGCGGCGCCGACAGCAGTGACGAGACCAGCAGGAGTGGACGGATGGACATGGTCATCATTGCGATGAAGTGGATGGGCCGCCGGACGGGCGGCGGAGTGGAACCAGCGAGGGCGCGCCCACCGCTGGGTCGCGCGTGACGACAAGGGGCCAGGCGTAGACGCGCTCGAGGATCTCGGCGCGCATCACCTCGTGCACGGTGCCGGCAGCGGCGACGACGCCGTCGTGCAGCAGCACGAGCCGGTCGGCGAAGCGTGCGACGAGATTCAGTTGATGGCTCACGAGCAGCACGGCGCGCCCCTCGCGCGCGATTCGGCCCAGCAGCTCGAAGACGGCCATCTCGTGCGCGATGTCGAGAAAGGTGGTGGGCTCGTCGGCAACGAAGGCGTCGCCCCCCTGCGCGAGCGCGCGCGCGAACCGCACGCGCTGCCATTCGCCGCCGGACAACTCCTGCACCGACCGACGCTCGAGTGCCCCGACTTCGGCCATGCGCATCGCCCCCTCTACCGCGGGGG
>JBBDYA010000081.1:8514-17212 GCA_040902005.1 Gemmatimonadaceae bacterium
CCCCCCCCCCCCCCCCACCCCACCAGGCACTGTGGTGTGGCAGGCGGCCGAGCGCGACGTAATCGCGCACGGCAATGGGAAAGGCGGACTCCTCGCGCTGCGTGACGACGGCCACGCGTCGCGCGATCTCGGCGCGCGCGAGTTGGCGCACGTTCGTGCCGTCCAGCGCGATGGTTCCCTCGCGCTGCGAGACGCGGCCCAGCAGCGTGCGCACCAGCGTGCTCTTGCCGCTGCCGTTCGGGCCCACGACCGCGGTGACGACGCCGCGGGGCGCCTGGAGCGAGACCCCGCGCAGGGCATCGCGCGTCTGGCGCGGGTACCGCACGCGCACGTCCGTGAACGCGATCATGTGAGCCGCCGCAGCGTGCCAAGGAAGAACGGCACGCCCAGCAGCGCCGTGACCGCGCCGAGCGGGAGCTCGGCGGGAGGCAGGGCCACGCGGGCCACGAGGTCCGCGAACACCACGAGGACCGCGCCGACGAGCGCGCTGGAGAGCAGCAGCGCGCGGTGGCCGGCCGCGCCCAGCCGACGCGCGATGTGCGGCACCACGAGGCCGACGAATCCCACGAGCCCGGCCGCCGCGACCGTGGCGGCAGCGACGAACGACGCGGCCAGGTACACGCGCCGCGACGCCCCTTCGACCTCCACGCCGAGCCCCGCCGCCGAGTCTTCCCCGAGCGCGAGGGCGTCGAGCGAGCGACCATGCGCGACGAGGATCGCGCCCCCAACCGCCAGATAGCCCGCCAGCCACGCGCTCTGCGCCCACGTGGCATTCGCCACGGAGCCCATCATCCACCACAGCGCGCCGCGCACGGTACTGACGTCCGCGCGGGCCAGCAGCACCATGATCGTCGCGTTCGCGAACGCGCCCACGACCACACCAGCCATCACGAGCACGCGCGGATCGCCGCGGCCGTGTGTTGCGTGCGCGACGAACAGTGCCACGGACACGGCGGCCACGGCACCGGCGAAGGCGGCGATGGGAATCAGCCCTGCCGCGAAGCCGAGCGTCACCGCCAGCACCGCGCCCACCGCCGCGCCGCCGGAGACGCCCAGCAGGTACGGCTCGGCGAGCGGGTTGCGCAGCACGCCCTGCAACGCGGCTCCGCTGATACCCAGGCCGGCGCCGACGAGCATCGCGAGCGCCGCGCGCGGCAATCGCAGCTCGCGAACGACGAACAGCGTGGTCTCGTCGCCCCGACCGATGATGGCCCGGGTGGCGTCCGCAATGCCGACGTCGATGGTGCCAACGACGAGCGTGGCGACCGCGGCAGTCGCGAGCGCGATGAAGAGCACCAGCCAGCGCGCGCCGGTCATCGCAGCTGTGGATGGAACAGCTTCGCGAGCGACACCGCGCCCTCGCCGATGCGCACGGCCGGGCGATAGACGAGTGCCGTATCCAGCAGCAAGATGCGACCGCGTCGCACGGCCGGCAGCGCCCTCCAGCGGCTGGAACGTCGCAACGTCTCCGCGTAGTCCGGCGGCGCCAGGACCGCGTCGGGATTGCGACGGATCACGTCCTCGAACGTGACCGCGGGCGAGGGATGCGCATCCGAGTCGTAGACGTTGCGGCCACCCGCGATCTCCACGAGCTGGCTGAGAAAGCTGCCGCCGCCGATGACGAGCAAGGGCTGCTCGTACGCCGGCATCACCACGCTCACGCGCGTCAGTGAGCGGGTGAGCGCGCGCACGCTGTCGAGCGTCCGCATGACCGTGTCCGCGACGAGATCGCCGCGCGCCGCATGTCCGGTGAGTCGCCCGAGCAACCGGGTGAGCCGTTCGAACTGCGCGATGCTGTCCACCTTGAACGAGGCGGTCGCGATGCCGGCCGCGCGCAACTGGCGCGCGGCGGCGCGGTTGTCCTGCGACGCGTACAGGATCACGAGATTCGGGTGCACGGCAAGCAGCGCTTCGATGTTGGGACGAAGGCCGGGCCCCAGGTTGGGCACAGCGAGCGCCGCGCTGGGCCACTTGTCGAACTCGCTCCGTCCCACGAGGAGCGGGCCGGCGCCGAGCGCGAAGAGTATTTCGGTGGACGCGGGCATGAGCGACACGATCCGCGTGGCCGGCGCAACGATCACGGTGTCGGAGAAGTGATCAAGTAACGCGGATTGCGCGGATCCCGCGGATTGCGCGGATGGAGACGCGGATGACGCGGATGGAGACGCGGATTTCGCGGATTTCGCGGATTTCGCGGATTTCGCGGATGACGCGGATTCACTGCAGCTCGACAGTCCCGCTGCGATCAATGCACCAGCTAACGTGCGGCGCAACAAAAAACCTCCCGGAAAAAGAGCAAGGGAGGTTGGGTGCATGCGCGCGCAATGAACCGCGAGTGTGCCACAGGATCCTCCCCCGAGGAACCGATTTCGTGGCGCGAGCGTGGGTCGTCTCCTGGCTCCGGGTTGTTCGCCCGCCTTCCCGGTCACTCCTGACCAGTGGCTGTGTGAGCGAACACTGCTAACCCGTTACAGTGGCGGGGCCGCACCGGCATTGCACCGGTTTCCGTGGTCCACGCTTGCGTCTTCTTGTGCTTCAGTTGTGGTGGTACGGCGCGGAAGTTACGGCTGTTGCTGCTCCGCGGCAAGCGCGGACGCGATCCGTGCCTTGAGGGCGGCGCGGTGGGCCCGGTATGCCTCCGCGTCGCGTTGCCCTTCCCGCTCGAACGTGACGTCCAGCGCGGCCAGTTCGGCGATGAGTCGATCGACGCTTGAGGGCGTGGGCGGCGCGCTCGCGGCCGCGCCGGCAGCCAGCGATCCGCGCCGCTGGAGAAACCAGAGGGCCAGCGCGCCGAGCATCACGACCGCGAACGTGGCCAGGAGCGCGCGGAGCGCCGCGGAATTCCCGCGCGCTGGGAGCGGCGCGGTGAGCCGGACGACCGCGGTGGCGGCGACGTCGCTCGCGAGGAATCGCCGGAAGGTGCGTCCCTCGATGGGCACCGGTTCTCCCTCCACGAGCCCCGCACCCTCCACGACGGCGCGCGCCTCCTCCGCGAGCACCTCCAGCAGGCCGGTGGGGCGCTGGATCGGGATGGACAGGGGAAATGCGTCCGCAGGCAGCACGTACGTGAGCACGATCTGGCGCACCCCCGGCGACAGCGGCGCGTACAGCTCGGCGCGTCCGGGGCGGAACACCACTGCGGTAGCAGACACGTCGCCGGGCGCGACGGCGAGACTCTCCGCCTGTACCGGCAGCGCTGTGGTCCATACCGGGGTCACCGAATCGCGCGCCGTCACGGTGCGCATCCCCTGGTTCTCGATCTCGAAGATCTCCGCGATGTCGCGGCGAGCGTCTCGTGACTGCGCGATCACGAGATGGCGGCCCTGCACGTGAAGCGTGGCGGTGTCATGGGTGGTGTCGTACACCATGATGTCCGCATCGCCGCCGCTGACGGCCGCGGAGCGCAGCGGCGGGGAGAAATACGCGATGCCGCCGTAGGTGGACGAGACGAAGTAGAGCGCGTCCGGCGAGCCGGTGGCGGCGAACCGGAAGCGGAACCGGCCGGTCGCCGACGTGCGCACCGAGTCCAGCGGCGCGGCGCGATCCGACCCCACGCGGTGCAGGACCACCCACTGCCGGGGAACGGGCGCGGCGCCCGTCCCGGCTGGACGCACGACCTGCCCGTCGACCTGGCGCGCCTGCGCGCCGGCGACCGCGGCAGCGGCCAGCGTGCACAGCAGGGCACCCACGCCGGCGCGCGCGCCCGACCGTGTCACGCTCAGAGGTTGAACTTGCCGAAGTCCTCGGGACGCAGGCGCTCGAGATATTCCTTGAGCTGCTCCGCGTTCAGCTCCGCCTCGGTGCGCGCGTGTCCCGGCGAGAACCCCTCGGACTCCTCCGGCGCGTCGCCGCTCTCGGCGTCGGACTCCTCGATCTGTACGTCGCTCAGCAGCTCTTCGTCGGCGAAGATCGGCGATCCGAAGCGGAGCGCGATCGCGATGCTGTCGGAGGGGCGCGCGTCCACCTGCACCACTTCCGCGCCACGCGCGACGTGCAGCTCCGCGTAGTACGTGTTCTTCTCCACGCGCGTGATCTGGATGCGCTGGAGCGAGCCGCCGAGTCCGAGAATCAGGCTCTTGCAGAGATCGTGCGTGAGGGGACGCACACGCTTGATGTTGTGCATCTGCATCACGATCGATTCCGCCTCGGTCTGGCCGATCCAGATGGGAAGCAGGCGCTCGCCATCCTTCTCCTGAAGGATCACGACGTATGACTGCGTCGCGCTGTCGAGCCCCAGCCGGGAGACGATCACCTCGATCATCGCTGCTCCGTCACCTCAGTCCACCGCGCGCCTGAGTGCCTTCGCCCGGTCCGTGCGCTCCCACGTGAAGAGCGTGCCCGCGTTGCGGCCCAGCCGCACCGGGGTGCGCCCGAAGTGACCGTAGGCCGACGTGGGACCATAGATGGGCTTTCGCAAATCCAGCGCCTTGATGATGCCACGCGGCGTGAGGTCGAACACCTCCCGGATGGCGCGCATCAGCTCGCGCTCCGGCACCGTCGACGTGCCGAACGAGTCCACCATGACCGACACCGGTTCCGCCACGCCGATCGCATAGGCGAGTTGTACCTCGCACCGGCGCGCGAGTTTCGCGGCCACGATGTTCTTGGCCACCCAGCGCGCCGCGTAGCACGCGGAGCGGTCCACCTTGGAGGGATCCTTGCCGCTGAAGGCGCCACCCCCGTGGCGCCCCATGCCGCCGTAGGTGTCCACGATGATCTTCCGGCCGGTGAGCCCCGCGTCCCCCTGCGGGCCACCCACCACGAACCGTCCCGTGGGATTGATGTGGTACCGGATCTTCTTGTGCCGCAGCCGGGCGGGAATGGAGGGTTCGATCACCTCCTCGATGACCGCGTTGCGGATTTTGCGCGCGCTGGCGCTCGCGTGGTGCTGCGTGGAGACCACGACCGTGTCCACCGACACCGGCTGGTGATCCTCGTAGAGCACCGACACCTGGGCCTTGCCATCGGGGCGCAGCCATGGCAGGTCGCCGTTCTTGCGCTTGTCCGACAGCCCTCGGGTGAGCCGGTGCGCGAGCAGGATTGGCAGTGGCATCAACTCGGCGGTCTCGTCCGACGCATAGCCGAACATCATCCCCTGATCCCCTGCCCCGCCCGTGTCCACGCCCATCGCGATGTCCGGCGACTGCCGGTCGATGGTGCTGATCACCGCGCACGTCTGATAGTCAAAGCCGTAGGTGGCGTCGGTGTAGCCGATGTCCTTGATCGTCTGGCGGACGATGTCGGGAATGTGGACATAGGTGGACGTGGTGATCTCGCCCGCGACGCAGGCGAGGCCGGTGGTCACGAGGGTTTCGCACGCCACGCGCGCGGAGGGATCGTCCGCAAGAATGGCATCGAGCACCGCGTCCGAGATGGCATCCGCGATCTTGTCCGGATGGCCTTCGGTGACGGACTCGGAGGTGAAGAGGTGGCGATCGTACATCCTGACAATCTAGCGTTGGATGGGACGGTTCGATGGCATCCAACCGGGAGGCAGTCGAACCGCCAGGGAAGCTTTGAAAAAAGAGCTTCCCTAGTGTGCATCGCCCAGCGCCGCCCGGAGCTCGGCTGCCAGCAGCCGCTCCGCGTCTTCCGCGGTGGGCGCGGCGATGGCGCGCTCCACCGCGTCGCGCGCCCGCGCGGCTGAGACCCCGCGCACCACGCGCTTGACCAGCGGAATGGAGCGCGGATTGACGCTCAGCTCCCGCAGTCCCAGTCCCAGCAGGGCGAACGCCATGAGCGGCTGCGACGCCATCTCACCGCAGACGGCGACGTCGATGTGGTGCTCCTCCGCCGCCTGGACGGTGAGCCGGATGAGCCGGAGCACCCCGGGATGCAGCGCGGTGAAGCGCTGCGCGAGATTGGCGTTCCCGCGATCCACGGCGAGCGTGTACTGCACGAGATCGTTGGTGCCGATGCTGAAGAACGACACGTCGTTGACGAACTTGTCGGCCGCAATGGCCGCCGCCGGCGTTTCGATCATGACGCCGAGTGGCACAAAGTCCTTCACGGTGATGCCGCGATCCCTGAGCTCGGCGCGCGCCTCGCCGAGCAGCTCGCGCGTGGCCCGCACCTCGGCGACGGTGACGACCAGCGGCAGCATGATGCGCACGTCGCCGTGGTTGGCTGCCCGCAGGAGCGCGCGCAGCTGCGTCTTGAACAGCTCGGGCTCGTCCAGGCACATGCGGATGGCGCGCCAGCCGAGATAGGGGTTGTCCTCGCGGGCATGGCCGCCCACGGGCAGCTTGTCGCCCCCCACGTCGTAGGTGCGAATGATCACCGGCTTGCCGGCGAACGCCTCCACCACCCGGCGGTACTCGCGGTACTGCTCCTCCTCGTCGGGCATGGTCGCGCGTCCGACCACGAGGAATTCGGTCCGCATCAGCCCCACACCCTCGGCGCCCGTGGTCGCCGCGAAATCCGCCTCCTCCGGCAGGTCTACGTTGGCGCGCAACGTCACGCGCACGCCGTCGGTGGTGCAGGCATCGAGCGTCGCGAGACGCGACAGCTCCTCGTCCGCGACCTGTTCCTCGCGCGCGCGCTCGCGATACTGCTCGACGTCCTCACGGCTGGGATTGATGACGAGCAATCCGGCCGTGCCGTCGAGGATCACGTTCTCGTGGCCGCGCAGCTGCTCGGTGGCCTTGCGCAGCCCGACCACCGCGGGGAGGCCCAGCGACCGCGCCAGGATCGCGACGTGTGAGGTGCGGGTGCCCGCGTCGGTGGCGATGCCGACGATCGCCTCGCGGTCCAGCTGGACGGTGAGTCCCGGCGTGAGATCGTGCGTGACGAGCACGGCCTTCGCGCCCTTGGGCAGGTTCACCGGGTCGTGGTCCGGCAGGTCCATGAGCACCGCGAGCACGCGGATGTGCACGTCCGTGAGATCGTTCACGCGCTCGCGCATGAAGGAACTGGTGTGCCGCGCGAACCGATGGCGCCACTCGATCATCTCGATGTCGAACGCCTTCTCGGCGGCGAGGTTCTGACGGATCAGTTCCTCCACGCCCTTGAGCAGGTCGCGATCCTCCAGGATGGAGTATTGCACGTCGAAGATCGCCGCCTCCTCCTTGCCCGCCGCGGATTCCACGCGGTCGCGAACGCCGCGCAGACGTTCCTTCGCGAGGCCCACGGCGCGCTCGAAGCGCGCCATCTCCGCCGGGATTTCTTCATCCTGCACGATGCGGTGCGCTACCTCCGGCACCTCCCAGAGCAGCAGGTACACCGCGCCGACGGCGATACCGGGCGACGCGGGAATGCCGCGGAGGGTGCGCTCCATCTACGCGGACTCCCCGAACTTGCTCTCGATCAGCCGCGCCAGAGCGGCGACTGCCTCGTTGGCGTCCGCGCCATCCGCGCGCAGCACAAGCGTGGCGCCGCATTCGGCGGCCAGCATCATCACGCCCATGATGCTCTTGCCGTTCACCTCGAGGTCGTCGCGCACGAGGGTGATGTCGGACGTGAACTTCGCGGCCGTCTTCACGATCTCGGCGGCCGGGCGGGCATGCAGCCCGTTCCTGTTCACGATGGTGACGGAGCGTTCTACCATGTCAGCGCGCCACCGAGAACAGGACGAGCGCCGCCAGTACGCCGAGGGCAAGCCGCCACCCTTCCACGCGCCCGTGCAGCCGCACGATGAGCAGCGCGCCCAGCGCCGCGCCGATAAGCGCCACGCCCAGCAGGGCGCGTCCCGGACCGATGATGCGCAGCAACGCGAGCGGCACGCCGAGTCCGGCGGCGAAAGCAGCGAGCGGCGCGATGACGTGGGGCCCGCGCCGCAGCACGGGGTTTGCCAGCGCGCGCGCGACCAGCATGCCGTGCCGCCACCCCACGCGCAGCCCCCAGGCGCGCATCGCGAGATGCCCCGCGTTGTACAGCCCGAGAAAGGTGGCGAGCACCGCGACCACGCCCCCACCGAAGCCGAAAACGGCGAGCGCGGCAAACGAGGACAGCGGCAGCCAGCCCGCCCAGATGAGCCGGTCGCCTACGCTGCCCAGCGGCCCCGCGAGCGCGGTGCGAAAGCGCTCGATCTTCTCGGGGCTCTCGCCGTCCAGCTCCGCGCGCGCGAGCGCGCCCACGGCGACCGACGCCAGGTAGGGGTGCGCGTTGAAGTACCTGCTCTGCCGCGCCAGCGCTTCCTTGAACCGGGGCGTGTGAATCCCCCCCGGCAGCAGGCGCAGCGCTGGTTCCATGCAGAATCCGATGCCGTTGCCAAGGAGCGTCTCGTAGTTCCAGGATCCCTGGATCGCGAGCATGCGCAGCAGCATCGCGAGCTGCGTGTGCGCCGGCAGACGGACCCGCGGCACGGCCCTCAGATGTGGAGGCGTCAGGACGGGCGCCATCGTCACCCGGCCCCCAGGATGGACAGCCCGGCGACGAGCCCCACCACGAACGTCCAGCGCGCCGGCATGCTGGAATGAAAGATCTTCCACGCCGCGCCAGCGGCCACGCTGGTCGCGATCCCCGCGGCCACCGCACGCGACACGCGCGCGTCCACGGTCCACAGCGCCAGCGAGGCGTCGGCGAGCGGCACGAACACGAGCAGCGCGAGCGCGGTGAGCAGTGCGCCGCGCGCGAGATCCGCGGTCAGCCCCTTGAGTTGGACGTCGATCACCGCGCCGCGCGCGCCGGCATCCAGGGCCTGTCGCGAGCCCGCTGCCCAGCGCGCGTTCTGCTGCCGGAGTTTCACCATCGTCCACCC
>JBBDYA010000081.1:17222-29908 GCA_040902005.1 Gemmatimonadaceae bacterium
CCACGCCGTGGCGAGTGCGGCGATGATCGCCATGGCCATGCCGCCCGCGGGCTGCTCCGGACGACTGGCGAACAGGGCACCGCCGACCACCGCCGCCGATCCCCACTCCGGGTAGCGCGACGCGCCGAACGGCAGCGTCTCGAGGGCGATGAGCTCCAGCGTGGCGCCGATGATCAGCCCGCCCATCGGGGCGCCCATGAGCGCGCCGCCGAGCGTGGCCGCGACGATCGGCCGCGACAGCATCGCCTGCGGAAAGGACACGGTGTCCAGTCCCAGCAGCGCGCCAAGCAGCGTGAGCGGCAGGAGTGCGGTGATCACTCGACCTCCGCCCCGGAGTGGAGCAGCGCCTCGAGCGGCACGGGATGCGCCGCGGGAACGTCCTGCGCGGTGACGGTGGCGCCGAGCGACGCCATCTCGCGGAGCAACGCCTCCTCCTCGTCCGACAGGAACACGTAGCGCAGCTTCTGCTTCCGGTCCGCGCGGTGATGCAGGCCGCCCAGGTTCACCTCCCGCACGCCCGCCTCGCGCACGAGCCGCAGCATGGACGGAATGTCGCCGGTGAGCAGAATGCCCGGACGCCGGTTCTCCCGATACGCATCGAGCGCCGGCTCGGCGTTCGCGACCGCGTGAAAGTAGACCTCCATCTCCGGCGGCGTGCCCATGCGATACAGCTCCTGCTCCCAATCGCTGCCCGCGACCTCGTCGTCCACGAGCACGATGAAGCCGATGTCCAGCGGCTGGCCCCAGCCCACGACGACCTGTCCGTGGATGAGCCGGTCGTCGATGCGGTGGAGCACGAGGGTCATGACGCGCCCCCCACGGAACTGATGGCGGCGCGCCCGCGCTCGACGGCGTCGCGCGCCGCCTCGATGGGTGTCGCGTCGGCCGACAGCGCGAAATCGAGCAGCATCGGCAGGTTGGCGCCGGCGACGAACAGCACGTCATCGCGGTCGCGCAGGACGCGACGGGCCGCCATGGTGCAACTGCCCGCCTGAAGGTCCGTGAACACCACGGTCACCCCCGTTTCGTCCAGCGTGCGGCGCAGCAGGGCCTCGAGCTCCACGCCACTCAGGTCGCGCGCGGAAATGGCGCGATACACGCCGCCGCGTCCGGTGATGGCCTCCACCGCGGACACCAGCCCGGCCGCAAACTCGCCGTGCCCCGCGATGATGGCCCGGGGAGGGGGGGGCTCACTCATTGTCTTCCTGGAGATACTTGCGAACCTCGGACGCGCCGCGCATCTGCGTGATCAGCCGCTCGTTGAAGCGCTCCGCCGGATCCACCCCGCTGTACTTGAGCAGGTGCGTCATCGCGATCACCTCGCAGATGACGGTGATGTTCTTTCCGGGGTTGAGCAGCACGCGCACCTTGGGCAGCTTCACGTCCAGCACGTCGATGGTCTCGCCGTCGAGTCCCGTGCGCTCCACCACGGCGTCCGCGTCCCACTCCTCGAGCCGCACCACCACCTCGATGCGCTTCTGCTGCCGCACCGCGCGAATGCCGAAGATCGCGGGAATGTCCACGAGTCCCACGCCGCGGATTTCCATGTAGTGGCGTTGGAGCTCGTGCCCCCGACCGATCAGCACGTCGTTGCCGCGCCGGGTGACCAGCACGAGGTCGTCCGCCACGAGCCGGTGGCCCCGCTCGATGAGGTCGAGCACGCACTCCGACTTCCCGATGCCGCTGCGTCCCGTGAAGAGCAATCCCACGCCAAAGACGTCCGCGAGGGAGCCGTGCAGCGTGGTCGTGGCCGCGAACTCCTCCTCCAGCCACGGCTTGATCTGGTTGTAGAACTCGTTCGTTCGGAGTTGGGAACAGAGAATCGCGACGCCGGCGAAGGTGGCTTCCTCCACCAGCCCCGGCGGCGGCCGCAGTCCCTTGGTAATGAAGACGCAGGGCACCGGAAACTTGAAGAAGTCGCCCAGGATGCGCCGGCGATGGTCGTCCGGCAGGCCGGCGAGGTAGGTGACCTCGGTCTCGCCGAACACCTGAAGCCGATGGCCGGCGAACCGCTCCAGATAGCCGGCGAGGGCGAGTCCCGGGCTCGAGACATGCGGGCTGGCGATCTCGCGCTCCGTGCCGTTCGTCCCCTCCACGTGCTCCAGCTGGAGCACGTCCCCCATGCGCTCGATCAGGCGGCCGACGGTCAGCTTCTGTTTCACTCGGACCCGGCGCGTGAAAGACGGAGCAGGTGACGTTCGGTCTCGTGGGCCGCCCGTTCCCAGGTGAAGGTCTTGGCAAACCGGCGCGCGCTCTGTCCCAGCCGGTCGGCGAGCGGACGTGAGTCGGCCAGGCGGTCCATGGCGGCCGCCATGGCCGCGGTGTCCCCGTGCGGGACGAGGAATCCGGTTTCGCCATCGCGCACGGACTCGCGAATGCCGGGCGAGTTCGATGCGACGACGGGAGTTCCGCAGGCGGCGGCTTCCAGGTTGGTAATCCCCCACCCCTCCTTGGGCGACGCGAAGACAAGCGCCCAGGCGCGGCGCAGCAGCGCTAGCTTCTCCGTCTCGCTGATACGCCCAAGAAACCGCACGCGGTCGCCGAGGTCAAGCGAGGCGGCAAGCTCTTGCAGGGCCGGCAGATAGTCCCCCGCACCCGCGATCTCCAGCACGCCTTCCGTGTGCGTCACGCGCGCGAACGCGGTGATGACGTGATGCACCCCTTTGTACTTCTTGAGCCGGCCGAGATAGGCAAAGGTGGGGCGCGCGGCGCGAGTGCCGGGAGACGGTGTGTAGTTCACCGTGTCCACGCCCGGATAGATGACCTCGATGTTCGCGCGCGGAATGCCGCGCGCCACGAGGTCGTCGCGCGTGCTTTCGCTGATGGCCTCAAAGGGCACATTGCGATACACGCGGCCCAGGCCGCGCTCGAATAGCCAGACCGCCGCCGCGAGCGGGGGCGCCAGCTCGAGGAACGCCGTGCCGCCAAAGAGATGCGGCACCAGCGCCGCCGTGCGTCCCCGCGTCCAGACCGGCGTGTACAGCGGCACTTTGTTGATGTCCTCGATCACCAGGTCCCACGGCGTGGCCCGCAGCACACGGTTGAAGTATGGAAACGCCAGGACGCCGAATGTGGCTCGCGTGCCCACCCGGTGGACGTCCATGCCGTCGAGGGTAGCGCGCGCCGCGTTGCCCGGACCGGTCCAGCCGCCGCACATCAGCGTGACGTGGTGCCCGCGTTGGGCCAGCCGGCCGAAGATCTCGTGCAGGTGAATCTCCGCCCCGCCGGCCAGCGGATTCTCGATGTCCTGCCAGTTGACCAGCAGGAGTCGCATCTACAACCGGCCCATCTTGCGGGCGAGCGCGTCCAGCACGCCGTTCACGAACCGGGCGCTGTCCACGGTGCCGTAGCGCTCCGCCAGTCGGATGGATTCCCGCAGCACCACCCGTGGGGGCGTCTCGCCGCGATGGAGCTCCGCCGCGCCCAGGCGCAACACGCAGCGCTCGATCACCCCCAACCGCTCGAGGCGCCAATTGGTGGTGACCTCCGCGAGCTGCGCGTCGAGCTGCGTGCCGTGGTCGCGCAGCTCGCGCAGCAGGACGCCGGCAACCTTGCGCTCGTCCGCGGTCACGGCCAGATCGTCGAAGATCCGGCTCGCCACTTTCTCCAGGTCCTGCCCGCCGCGCAGGTCCCAGGCATAGACGGCTTGCAGCGCCCTGGAGCGGGCACGGGATTCAAGTCGCATCGGGACTCGTCTCGCCGTCCAGGCGGTCGAACAGGTTGACCATCTCGAGCGCGGCCATGGCCGCGTCCCAGCCCTTGTTGCCGTGGCCGCCGCCCGCTCGGGCTTCCGCCTGCTCGATCGTGTCCGTCGTGAGCAGACCGAAGCCCACGGGACGGTCGAATTCGGCGCTGAGATTGGCAAGCCCGCGTGCCGCCTCACCGGCGACGTAGTCAAAGTGCGGCGTCTCGCCGCGGATGACCGCGCCGACCGCCACGAGGGCATCATGGTTCCCACCAGACAGCAGACGCCGCGCTGCCGCGGGCAGCTCCCACGCGCCAGGCACCCAGACGACGTCCACGTCATGCTCGGCGACGCCGTGCCGGCTGAGGGCGTCGAGGGCGCCGGCCACGAGCTTTGCCGTCACCGGTTCGTTGAACCGGCTCGCAACGATCGCGATGCGCTTCCCTGCGCCATTCGGGCTTCCGGTGATTTCAGCCATTGTCAAATAGTTGAACCGCGGAGGGCCCGGAGGTCGCGGAGGAAACCACAAGAAGTCGATGGACTCCTCCGCGTCCTCCGCGTCCTCCGCGGTTCGTCAGGTATTATGAAGCAAAAAGATGCCCGAGCTTCTCGCGCTTGGTCTTCAGGTAGCCGGCGTTCTCGTCGTGCACGGGCTGCTCGAGCGGCACGCGATCGCCGAGTCCCAGGCCGTACCCCTCGAGGCCCACCATCTTGCGCGGATTATTGGTGATCGGCCGGATGGAATGCACGCCGAGGTCCAGCAGGATCTGCGCGCCGATGCCGTAGTTGCGCAGGTCGGGCTTGAATCCCAGCCGTTCGTTCGCCTCCACCGTATCCGCGCCCTTGTCCTGGAGCTCATACGCCTTGAGCTTGTTGAGCAGGCCGATGCCGCGTCCTTCCTGGTCGAGGTACACGATGACGCCGCGCCCCTCGGCCTGGATCATCCGCATCGCAGTCTCCAGCTGCCAGCCGCAGTCGCAGCGCAGCGAGTGAAAGACGTCGCCGGTGAGGCATTTCGAGTGCATGCGGATGAGCATGTCCGCGCCGTCGCCAACATCGCCGAACACCAGCGCCACGTGCTCGTGCGCGTCTACGTCGTTGCGGTACCCCACGATCTGCCACGCGCCGTGCTCGGTGGGCAGGCGCGCCTCCGCGATGCGATGCACCAGCCGCTCGTTCTTCAGCCGGTGGGCGACCAGCTGCGCCACCGTGATGAACGTCAGCCCGTGGGTGGCCGCGAACGCCTCCAGCTCGGGTCGGCGGGCGGCGGTGCCGTCGTCATTCAGGATTTCGCAGATGACGCCCGCCGCGTAGAGATCGGCGAGGCGCGCCAGGTCAACGGCGGCCTCCGTGTGTCCCACGCGCTGGAGCACGCCCCCCTCGCGCGCGCGCAGCGGAAAGACGTGCCCTCCGCGTCGCAGGTCGCCGGGCACCGTGGCCGGATCCACCGCCACGCGAATCGTGGTCGCGCGATCCTGTGCGCTGATTCCCGTGGACACGCCGAACCGGGGCGCGGCGTCGATGCTCACGGTGTACGCGGTGCGGTAGGCGTCCACGTTCGTTTCGCTCATGGGCGTGAGCCCCAGCTGGTCCACGCGCTCGCCCGGCAGCGCCAGGCAGATCAGCCCGCCCGCCTTGCGGATCATGAAGTTGACCAACTCGGGCGTCACGAGCTGCGCCGAGCAGATGAGGTCCCCCTCGTTCTCGCGGTCTTCGTCGTCGGCGACGATGACGAACTTTCCCGCGCGAATGTCCTCGATGGCCTGCTCGACCGTTCCGAACGACCCGTGTGCCATGCGTTCGTCGTCAGACTGCGTCATGCGTCATGTATTCCGATGGGCCGCGAGCATGTGTCGAACGTGCTTTGCGATCACGTCCGCCTCGATGTTGACGGAGTCGCCAACCCGAAGGTCTCCCAGCGTCGTGTGCCGCCACGTGTATTCGATGAGCGACACTTGAATGATATCCGGCGCGGGGAGCGCGCTGACGGTCAGACTCACGCCGTTCACCGCCACCGATCCCCGTTCGACCATAAGCTCGGACAGACTGGGTGGCAGCGCAAGTTCAAGCAGCAACGCATCTTCCACCGTTTCCGCGCGCACCACCCGGGCCACGCCGTCCACGTGCCCCTGCACGAAGTGCCCGCCCAGGCGATCGGTGGGCCGCATGGCGCGCTCGAGGTTCACGCGCAGGCCGCCGCCCCAGTCTGCCATGGTCGTCGCGCCCAGGGTGGTGGTCATCGCCGCGGCGGTGAACCAGCCGGCTTCATGCTCGCGCACCGTGAGGCACACGCCGTTCACGGCGACGCTCTCTCCGTCGCGGAGATCGTCGTAGCGGCAGCGGACGCGCACCATCCGACCAACGTCGGTGCTCGCGACCTGCTCGATCGTCCCCACGTCGTCGACGAGTCCAGTGAACATCAGCGGTCTGCCAGTGCGTACGTGGTCATGAGGTCCGGGCCAAGCATCCTGCGATCGAGCACCGGGTATCGCTCCAGCTCCGACAGCACGTGGGGCGGCGCCCCGTCGAAGGCGTGGAGCGCACCTTCGCCCAGCGACACCGGGGCCTGAAAGATAACGAGCCGGTGCGCCAGCTTTTCCCGGAGCACCGCGCTCGCGATCGCGGCGCCCCCCTCCACCAGCAGCGCGCGCACCCCCTCCGCGCGCAGCGCGCGGAACGCCTCGCGGAGACCAGGAGCGGCAATGAGGTGCACGCCGGCGTTGGCCAGTGCCTTCGCGTGCACGGACGATGTCGTGCGCGTCACGATGGTGGTCGGCGTGACGGCGGCCGTTCGGACCATGGCGGATTCCAGCGGCGTGCGCAGGGTGCGGTCGAAGATGACGCGACGGAGTGGCACCCTGGGCGGGCGCGCGTCTCGCACCGTGAGCTGGGGGTCGTCGGCGATCACGGTGCCGACGCCCACGGCGATCGCGTCGTGGCCCGCGCGCAGCGCGTGCACGGCGCCGCGCGCGTCGGCCCCCGTGAGCCAACTGGTGCTCCCGCGCTCGTTCGCGATCGCGGTTTCGATGGACACCGCGAGTTTGAGGGTGGTCCAGGGAAGGTCGCTGGCCACGGCGTGAAAGAAGGGGGCGTTCAGCTCGCGCGCCTCGGCCTCCAGCAGACCTGCCTGGACCTGGATGCCAGCGGCCCGCAGCAGCGCCGCTCCGCCGCCGGCGTCCGCGGTAGGATCGGGCGCGGCGATGACCACCCGCTGCACCCCCGCGGCGACGATTGCGTCGGTGCAGGGCGGCGTCTTGCCGTGATGTCGGCACGGCTCGAGCGTGACATAGAGCGTGGCGCCCCGGGCATGGTCCCCCGCCGCGCCGAGCGCCATCACCTCGGCGTGCGGTTCCCCGAACCGCGCGTGATACCCTTCGCCGGCGACGGCACCATCGCGAACGACGACGGCGCCGACCATCGGGTTCGGCGCCGTCTGTCCCCAGCCCTCGCGGGCCAATTCCAGCGCCCGACGCATGAACGCCGGGGCGTCCTGCGACGAGCGCGTCGTTCCGGTCATGCTACATGTTACTACAGCCCGACGCGGATACCCACCGAACCGTACACGCGTGACTTGTCCGCCGGATTGTCGTAGCTGTTGTACGTGAGAATGTCGCCACCCGAGACCATGCCGGCGGTGCCGACCAGCTTGATCAGGAGCAGGTTCATGGAGAGGTCGACGAAGTAGTTGGTGCGCGTCACATTCGACGAAATGACGGGCGTGGTGATCGTCGCTTCCGCCGGCGCCGAGGCCGAAATGCTCGTCGAGGCTTTGTAGCTGTCCTGGCCAACGCCCGCCGCCACGCCGAAGAGCAACAGGCTCTTGCTCACCGTGAGTCGCCACGCGTTGGACTGGAGATCGAGATCGTTCACGGACATATCCGCGCCGCCCGAGCTGGTGGAGAGCGTGGTGACCGGGAACTTCCGGATCATGTAGCTGATGCCGACGCCCGGCACGACCAGCGACTCCTGCAGGAGCCCGACGCGGACGCCGTAGCCGAACGCCAGTGACTTGTCCGGGGTGATGTTGACGTTGTCGCCTTCGTACGTGGGGACGTACGCGGCGCTGAGCAGCAGGTCCACGCCGCCGACGTTCGACAGTGCGAGCGGAAAGCCCTTGAAGACGCCCACCGCGGCATCGAGGGCCGGGAGCGGCACGACCGATGTCTCCGTGGAGAGCTCGCGCGCGGCGGGCGTTGCAACCGGCAGCGGTTCAAACGACGGTACGTTGCCCATCACCGCATTGACGCGCAGCCCGATGGCAAAGCGCGGCATGAGGCCGAGGCGCCGGCCGCCCATGCTGCCGCCCTGCGCGAGCGTGGTGTTGCCGCCCGTCATTGCGGTGCCCAACTGCGGCGCCATGTAGTGGAAGAAGTCCACGGCCTGCTGGCAGGCGTCGCCACTGAGGCCGGTACAGGAGGGTTGCGCCGTGCCTCCCCCGCCCTGCGCGTGCGCCGTGCCCGCGAATACGACTGAAACCAACGCGATGGCGATTGAGCTGCGCGCAAGATTGCCGTGGCGCGCTCGCTCACCTGCGGTTGAACGGAATCGCATACTAGAGTTTCTCCTGGTGCAGTAATACCTGGCCGCTGCCGCGTGTCACGCGACCGAGCGTCCAGGCAGATATGCCCGCGTCACGAGCGCTGTGTTTCACAGCGTCCGCATCCGAAGGACCGGTAATGACCACCATGCCGACACCCATGTTGAAGGTGCGGAACATTTCCTCTGTCGAAACAGCGCCCGCCCGCGCCAGCTGCTGAAACACGTTCGGGATCGTCCAGGTGGACGTATCCACCTCGGCGTCCAGATGCTCCGGCAACGCACGGTTCAGATTGCCCGGCAGTCCGCCGCCGGTGATGTGCGCCATCGCGTGCACCCGCGGCAACACCGGCCGCAGCGCCTTCAGATAGGATGTGTGCACGCGCAAGAACACCTCTGCGACCGTGGCCGACTCGCCCGGGAAGGGATCATGCACCGCGAGCTTCATGCGTTCGCTCACGATGCGGCGAGCCAGGGAATACCCGTTGGTGTGCAACCCACTGCTCTCGAGCGCCACCAGCTGGTCGCCCTCGACCACCCGCCGGGACCCAAGTACCGCATCTTCCTCCACATAACCGACGATGAACCCTGCCACGTCGTAATCCGGAGGGGTATACACGCCGGGCATCTCGGCGGTTTCACCGCCACTCAGTGTACAGCCATTCTCCCTACATCCGCGAGTGACACCGGTCACAATCTGCTCGAGAGTTTCCGGGACCAGCTTCCCGAACCCCACGTAGTCGAGGAAGAACAGCGGCGCGGCCCCTTGCACCAGGATGTCGTCCACGCAGTGGTTCACCAGGTCGTGTCCCACGGTGTCGTGCCGGTTGGCCTCGATGGCGACCTTGAGCTTGGTGCCGACTCCGTCCGCCGACGACACAAGCACCGGCCGTTTCGCATCTGTGGGCATCCGGAACATGCCGCCAAAGCCGCCGAATCCGCCCACCACGCCCGCGGTATAGGTGGATTCCACCAGTTTGCGGATCCGGTGCTTGGCGTCGTCCGCCGCGTCGATGCTGACGCCGGCGCCGGCATAGGTCATCTTGTCGGTCATTGGAGCCCCCCCCACACCCCTCCCCCTTCCGGCGCGCGTTTTCGCTTCCCGCTGCGTGCGTTGCGGCAGTTCACAGCTCGTCCTCGAACGCCACCAGGCGCCGGAACTCCGCGACGCGGGCCGCCAGCTGCGCGTCGTCCACCTCCAGCAGCCGCTCGATCGAGAATTTCTCCACGGCGAACGAGCCCATGGCGGACCCGTAGATCACCGCCCGCCGCAGGCTGGCCTCGCCCAGGTCCCCCGACCGCGCGAGATAGCCCATGAAGCCGCCCGCGAAGGAGTCGCCCGCGCCGGTGGGATCGAACACCTCCTCCAGGGGAAAGGCGGGGGCGAAGAACACCGTGCTGCCGGTGAACATGAACGCGCCGTGCTCGCCCTTCTTGATGATCACGAGTTTCGGGCCCTTAGCCATGATCCATCGCGCGGCCTTGATCAGGTTGTAGCAGTCGGTGAGCTGCCGCGCCTCGCCGTCGTTCAGGGTGATCGCGTCCACGTGCTCCAGCAACTTCACGAGATCCGGCCGGCGGCTCTCGATCCAGAAGTTCATGGTGTCGCAGGCCACGAGTTTCGGACGGTCCACCTGCGTGAGCACGTCGAGCTGCAGCCGGGGATCGATGTTGCCGAGAAAGACGAAGGGCGCCTTGCGAAACTGCGGTGGGATCTTCGGGTGAAAGTTCGAGAAGACGCCCAGGTGCGTTTCCAGGGTTTCCGCGGCATTCAGGTCGTGGCGGTAGCGGCCGCGCCAGCGGAACGAGCTGCCCTCCGCGCGTTCGAGGCCGGCGAAGTCCACGCCGCGTTTCGCGAGCGCGTCGAGCTTGTCCATGGGGTAGTCGCTGCCCACGACGCCCACCACCTGCACCGGCACGAGGTTGCTGGCCGACGCCGCGAAGAAGGTGGCGGAGCCGCCAAGGACGCTGCTGGCCTTGCCGAACGGCGTCTCGACGGAATCGAGCGCGACGGAACCGACGACGAGAAGTGACATTGGGGAGGGCGGGCTGAGGCGGGTAGTGAAGGTATTCGAACGGGTGTTACATGCGCTCGGGGGCGCTGATTCCCAGCAGCGCGAGCCCGTTCCGCAGGACGATCTGCGACGCGCGCGCGAGCACGAGTCGCGCCCGGGTGATCGGCTCGGGTTCGTTGAGCACGTGCGCCTTGTGATACCACAGGTGGGTCCGGCCGGCCAGGTCGTGCAGGTAGGTCGCCACGCGGTGCGGCTCCAGCGCGTCCGCGGCGCCCTGCACCAGCGCGGGAAAGTCCAGGAGCGACTTGAGGAGCTCCTGCTCTTCCGGCAGCGACAGCACGGAGAGGTCCACGTCGTCACCGGTGATGCTGCGCGCGTCGATCTCGCCCACGCGGAAGATGCCGGTTATCCGCGCGTGCGCCATCTGGATGTAGTAGACGGGATTCTCCTCGGACTGCGCCCGCGCGAGGTCCACGTCGAACACCAGCTGGGAATCGCCCTTGCGCATCAGGAAGAAGTACCGGACGGCGTCGCGGCCCACCTCGTCGATCAGGTCGCGCACGGTGACGTAGCTCCCGGCGCGTTTGGAGATCTTCACCTCCTCGCCGGCCCGCATCACCGTCACCATCTGATGCAGCACGTACTCGGGGTACCCCTCGGGGATGCCGATGCCGAGCGCCTGGAGGCCCACGCGCACGCGCGTCACGGTGCTGTGGTGATCGGCTCCCTGCACGTTGATCGCGCGGGTGAAGCCGCGTTGCCACTTGGTCACGTGATACGCGACGTCAGGAACGAAATACGTGGGCGCGCCTCCCTTGTCCGTGCTCCGGCGCACCACGCGGTCCTTGTCGTCGCCGTAGTCGGTGGTGCGCAGCCAGAGCGCGCCGTCCTGTTCGTACGTATGGCCGCCCGCCTGCAACAGCCGGATCGTCTCGTCCACCTTGCGTTCGGTGTAGAGCGACGATTCGAGATAGTAGACGTCGAACCGCACGCCGAAGGCCTGGAGGTCGCGGTCCTGCTCCTTGCGCAGCTCCAGCACGGCGAACCGCTGCACCCCCTCGAGATCCTCGGCGAACTGGTCGCTCGGATGCTCCTGCACGTACCGCTGGGCGATGTCGCGGATGTATTCGCCGTGGTATCCGCCCTCGGGAATCTCCGCGTCACGCCCATGGAGCTGGCGCACGCGGGCCTGCACGCTGAGCGCAAGATGGTCGATCTGCGCGCCCGCGTCGTTGTAGTAGAACTCGCGCGTCACGGTGGACCCCCGCCACTCGAGGAGTGACGCGATCGCGTCTCCGAGCGCGGCCTGGCGGCCATGGCCCACGTGCAGCGGACCCGTGGGGTTGGCGGACACGAACTCCACGTTCACCGGGCGCGGATCGGTGGCGTGCCCGCGGCCGAACTGGTCGCCCGCGGCCACGAGCGTCGTGAGTCCGCGCGCGATGCGCTCCCCGGCGACGCGGAAGTTGATGAAGCCCGGCCCGGCGATGTCGGCGGCGGCGAGGCCGGCGCGCGCGTTGTCCAGTTCGCGCAGCAGCGCCTCCGCGATGGCGCGCGGCTTCTGCTTCAGCGGGCGCGCGAGCACCATCGCCGCGCTCGTGGCCCAGTCGCCGAACGCGGGATCGCGCGGACGCTCCAGCACGGGCTCGAAGTCGTCGGGCGCGCCGATCGCGCGCGCCGCGCGCGCCAGCTCCGCGCGCAGGTCGTCTTCCTGACTCACTCGGATCCGGGTTTCGCGCTCGATGACCCGGGCTTCGGGTGCGCCGGACCGGTGGCGGAGCCGCCGGACTTCGACCCCTGGCCACCGGCGGGTTTGCCTGCCTTGCCGCCCTCCGACCTCGCGCCTTCCGACTTGCTCCCTTCCGACTTGCTCCCTTCCGACTTGCCCCCTTCCGCCTTCCCGCCTTCCGCCTTGCCACCTTCCGCCTTGCCGCCTTCTGCTTTCCCGCCTTCTGCCTTCCCGCGTTCCGAGGCGCCCCCTTCGCCAGACGCGCCAGCCTTTCCCTCGGGCGCGGCGCCGCGATGG
This sequence comes from Gemmatimonadaceae bacterium, assembly GCA_040902005.1. Classification (GTDB taxonomy): domain Bacteria; phylum Gemmatimonadota; class Gemmatimonadetes; order Gemmatimonadales; family Gemmatimonadaceae; genus DASPMP01. Next base: position 29,485 of record JBBDYA010000081.1, read on the forward strand.
GCGTTCTTCCCGTAGTCCGTGAGGTAGAATCCGGAGCCCTTGAACACCAGGCCGGCGCCGCCAGACATCTGCCGCGCGCCGATGGCGCCGCATTCCGGACAGGGCAACTCCACCGCGGCGCTGCTCATGGTCTTGAAGAAGCGTTCAAAATCGTGCCCGTTCAGGCAGCGAAACTCGTATGTGGGCACGTTCCATGATCCTTCGGTGAGACGCTCGCACTTCGGCGCGTGGGCGCCTGCTTCAATATAGGGCCGCTGACAATCCGGCCGCCCGCGCGTGGCGCCGCGCCGGCCAGGGCATCAGCGCGCTGCGTCCGGGCGGTAGGACCCCCAGCGCGCGCGCAGCACGTTCGCGATTTCGCCCACGGACGCGCGCGCCCGCACGGCCTCGATGATGGGCGACATCAGCGATTCCGCCTTCTCGC
>JBBDYA010000081.1:29918-63816 GCA_040902005.1 Gemmatimonadaceae bacterium
CCCCCCCCTACCCCCCCCTCCCAGCTGCCGTCCGCCGGCACGCGATCAGCGACCGTGCCCAGCTTCTCCAGCGAGGCGGTATGGCGGGCGGAGTCGCGACGTGCACGAACCGCGGCGACGCGACGTGCCTGCTCGGTCTCGAGGCGCGAGTAGTCGGGCGCCGGAATGTCCGGCACGGATGTGCCGTCGGTGAACTTGTTCACGCCTACGATCACCGTGTCGCCTCGCTCCACGCTCTTCTGCTGGTCGTAGGCGCTCCGGGCGATCTCCTCCTGGAAGAACGAGGCGTCGATGGCCTTCGCGGCGCCGCCGAGTTCGTCCACCCGTTGAAGCAGCTCCATCGCGCGCGCCTCGAGTTCGTTGGTGAGGTACTCCACGTAGTAGCTGCCCGCGAGCGGGTCGGCGGTGCGGGCCACGCCGGATTCGTGCGCGATGATCTGCTGGGTGCGCAACGCAAGCGTGGCCGCCTGCTCCGAGGGAAGCGCCAGGGCTTCGTCATAGCCGTTGGTGTGCAGCGACTGCGTGCCGCCCAGCACCGCGGACAGCGCCTGCACTGCCACCCGCACCACGTTGTTCAGCGGCTGCTGCGCCTGGAGGGTGACCCCCCCGGTCTGCGTATGGAAGCGCAGCCGGCAGCTGGCATCGCGCGCGCCAAAGCGCTCCTTCATCAGGCGCGCGTACATGCGGCGGGCGGCGCGGAACTTGGCTGCCTCCTCGAACAGGTCGTTGTGTGCGGCGAAGAAGAACGACAGCCGGGGCGCGAACGTGTCCACCGGCAGTCCCGCGTCCACCGCGCGGCGCACATACTCCAGGGCGTTCGAGAAGGTGAAGGCCAGCTCCTGGGCCGCCGTGGCGCCCGCCTCACGCATGTGGTATCCCGAGATCGAGATGGGATTCCAGCCTGGCATCTCGGCAATGCAGAACCGGACGGTGTCGGCGATGAGCGCGAGCGATGCGTCTGGCGGGTAGATGTACGTACCCCGCGCGACGTACTCCTTGAGGATGTCGTTCTGCGTGGTGCCGGCGAGCGCCGCGCGCGCGATCCCGCGCTCCTCGGCCACCACGATGTACATCGCGAGCAGCGTGGCCGCCGTCGCGTTGATCGTCATGGACGTCGAGACCCGGTCGAGCGGAATCGCGTCCAGCAGGGTGTGCATGTCGTCCACGGTGTCGATGGCGACACCCACGCGTCCCACCTCGCCCAGGGCGCGCGGATCGTCCGAGTCGATCCCCATCTGCGTGGGAAGATCGAACGCCACGGACAGCCCCGTCTGCCCCGCGTCCAGCAGCATGCGAAAGCGCTGGTTCGTCTCCTGCGCCGTGCCGAATCCGGCGTACTGCCGCATGGTCCAGAGCCGGCCGCGGTACATCGTGGACTGAATCCCCCGCGTGAAGGGGTACTCTCCCGGATCACCCAAGTCGCGCGCGTAGTCGGGCGCGCCGTCCGCCGGCCCACACGTTGGCGCGACGGGGATGCCGGACGGCGAGCGCTGGTCTGTCAGGCGCCGACCAGTTCGGAGCGCGCCGAGAGCACGCGCGAGGCGAGGTCCACGTCGTTCTTCGAACCGATGTAGAGCGGTACGCGCTGGTGCAGCTCGGTGGGCACGATGTCCATCACGCGTTGCCGGCCGTCGATGGCCGCGCCGCCCGCCTGCTCCACGATGAACGCGAGCGGGTTGGCCTCGTACATCAGGCGCAGCTTGCCGCGCGGATTGCCAGTGTTCGCAGGATAGCAGAAGACGCCGCCGCCCAGGAGGTTGCGATGGAAGTCGGCGACCAGCGAGCCCACGTAGCGCACGTTGAGCGGAGCGCGGTCGCCCTCCAGGCCACGATAGCGCCGCATGAGCTGCTTCACGCGTGCCTCCCAGCCCTGCTCGTATGACTCGTTCACCGACAGGTAGCGGCCCGACGCGGGAATCCGGATGTTCGGATGCGACAGGAGGAACTCGCCAATGGACGGATCGAGCGTGAAGCCGTGCACGCCCTGACCCGTGGTGTACACCATCATCGTGCTGGAGCCGTAGATCACGTAGCCCGCGGCCACCTGGCCCGTGCCCGGCTGGAGAAAATCCTCCAGGACCGCGTTCTTCCCCTTGGTGAACTTCTGCACGATGGAGAAGATCGTGCCCACGGGCACGTTCACGTCGATGTTGGACGAGCCGTCGAGGGGGTCGAACATCAGGCAGTACTTGCCGCACCGGAATTTCTCCGGGATCATGATGATCCCCGCTTCTTCCTCGGAGGCCATGCCGCACAGGCGACCGGTGTGGTCCATCGCCTTGATGATGGTCTCGTTGGCGAAGACGTCGAGCTTCTGCTGCATCTCGCCCTGCACGTTTTTTTCGCCGTGCGCGCCGAGGATGTCCACGAGCCCCGCGCTGCGGACCTTGTTGGTGATCATCTTGGCGGCCAGGGCCATGTCGTAGAGGATGCCGGAGAGCTGGCCCGTGGCTTCCGGGTGCAGGCGCTCCTCCTCGATGATGAACCGCTCTATGGTGACGACGGACGTGGCTTTGTTCTGAAGCACGACGGCTGGCTCGACGGAAAAGTCGAGGGAAAGGTGGCCCCCGCGACGAGGTATGTGCAAGTGGCGTCAGGGTTTCACGGACCAGCGCTCGCCCGCCGCCTCGACCTCGAGACGCTCCCCGTCCGTGCGGACGACGATCGTGCCGTGCAGATCGGTGCGCAACGCCACCGCGCCGTGCGCCGCGAGCGATCGCATGACATCGGGACTCGGGTGCCGGTACATGTTGCCGGCCCCCACGGAGACCAGCGCGACCCGGGGGCGGACGGCCGCGAGGAACTCGGCCGTGCTGCTCGTGCGGCTGCCATGGTGCGCGACCTTGAGGACGTCGGCGCGCAGCAGCGACGACTGGTGCGCCAGCAGCCAGCGCTCCTCCTGCTCCTCGGCGTCGCCGGTGAGCAGGAACGCGACACGCCCCACGCGCACGCGCGCCACCGTGCTGGCGTCATTCGGATCGCGCAGCGCCTCGGCCCACGCGGAATCCGGGGCCAGGAAGGTGACGGTCACCTCGTCCACCACCAGCGAGTCGGCGGGCCGCACGCGCCTCCACTGCGTGCGCTGCGTGCGAGCCATCTCCAGCGACCGGCGATACGATTCGCTGGTGCCCGCATATCCGGGGTCGTAGTACCAGGCGGGGCGCAGCGCGGCGAGCGTGCTCGCGGCGCCGCCAACGTGATCCGCGTGCGGGTGGGACAGCACGAACGCCGTGAGTGCACCGCCGCGACGCGCGAGATACGGCACGATCTGTCGGCGCCCTTCATCGCCACCGTCCCACTCGCGGCCCGCGTCGACGAGCAGCCAGCGCCCGCGCATGGTGCGGATCGCGATCGCGTCGCCCTGCCCCACGTCCAGCATGTGCACTTCCGTGAAGGCGGATCGTCCCGGCACCAGCGGACGCCAGGCGATGAGCGCCATGCACAGTGTTGCCGCGACGAGCGCGCGCGCCGGGAACCGGCTGACCATGGCGATCACGCACGCCGCGCCCGCGGCACACGCCAGTGCCGTCGTGGTCGGGTCCGTGCGCACGGTGAGCGACGCGCCCGGGAGCCGCGCGGCGTGCGACGCGACCAGATCCAGTCCTGCGAGCAGCGGCGTGCATGCATCGGCCACGAACTGCGACAGTGGAGCAACCGGCTGCAGGATCGCGGCGAGAAAGAGCATGGGCTGGAGCACCGCCATCAGCGGCGCGGCGGCCAGATTGCTGACGGGCGCCACGAGACTCACGGTGCCGAAGGTGGCCGCCACGAGCGGCGCCGTGAGCAGAGTGGCGGCAGTCGAGACCACCAGCGCGCGCACCAGCACGGGACGCCAGTGCCGGCCGCTCACCGCGGGCCAGCGCTTGTTGAGCGCGCCGGCGGCGACGAGCGCCGCCATGCCGACGATGCTGAGCTGGTAGCCGAGATCCAGCACCGACCGCGGATCCACCAGCGCGAGCCCTCCGCCGACCGCCAGCGCCGCCCACGCCGACGTGGGACGCTGCGTCGCCCGGCTCAGCGAGTACACGCCGAGCATCGCGGCCGCGCGGACCGCGGGCAAGGGCGCGCCGATCACGAGCACGTAGAGAGTCGTCACGCCGGCGATGAAGGCGTCGGCGCGCCGGGCGCCCATGCCCAGTACCTGCGCCAGCAGCATCACGGCGGCGGCGATCAGTCCCACGTGCAGCCCCGACACCGAGAGCAGGTGCGCCAGGCCGGCGGAGGCAAACCGCTCGCGCACGGTGGGCGACAGGTCGTGCCGATCCGCGATGAGGAGCGCGCGCACCAGCGGGGCGTGAACGCCGAACCGCGCGTCGATGCCGCGCCCGATGGCCGCCCGCCAACGAGGAAGCACACGGGGCGAGCCCGCCGCGGCGACCGTGGCGTTCGTAACGAGCACCCCCCAGCGGCCCGGCGTCGGCTCGCCGGTCACGCGCACCGGCGCGCCTGCCGGCGCGCTCCCCTCCCGCACCGAGAGGCGAACCACCACGCCGCAATCGTGGCGCGCGGGGATGAACGTGCCGGGCGCGGCCTCGAGCGCGAGCGTCAACTCGAACGCGCGGCTCGCCAGCAGCGACTCCACGCATGCCTCGTCCGCGGCGCGCGTTCCCGTCGCGACCGCGCCCCCGGCCACGGCGAGCGCGGAAAGCGCCATCCGGTCGCGCGGCGCGCGGGCACCGCCGTACCAGATGACCAGCATCGCGGCGGCGCCCGTCCACATCACGGCGCCGCCGAATCCGGTGAGCAGTCCGGCGGCATACGCCAGCACGGCGGCGGTGACAAGGGGCATCGGCGCTCACGATGCATCTCCACCGCCGGGATTACGGCATCATTCCGTTGCGAGTGGCGACAAACGAACGCGCACAGGTGCCCCCCCCGTGGCGCGGAACCTCAGGGCGCGACGATGGCGATGCGCCAGTCCACCTGCGTGAAACGGGATACCCGGAGTGAATACGACACGTTCCGTTCCGTGCTGCTCATTTCGCGGTAGGTCACGAGCAGCGTGTCGCCCACGGGCGCCCGAAGCCAGTGCCACGGCAGCTCCACGAGTCCTGCCCCGGCTCCCCTGCCGTTTGCACTGACCACATGCGCGTTATCCTGACGGCGCACGTCTACCACCCATGAGTCCACCGGCATGTCGCCGGTGTTCTTCTCCGGAAGCGCGAGCTGCAGGTCGTCTCCTTCTGCGAGATCGCGGGCCGCCGAGTCGGTTCGCCTGGACAACGGGATTGTCATTACGGGCTCCAACGGCAGACCGGCGACCACCGGACTGCGGACCGCCACGGTCATCGGGGCCACCGCCGAGACGTGCTGCCAGGAATACCGCAGGTTGCCGGACGCCGGCAGGATGCTCGGCTGGACCACGGTGCCCGCAACGACGAGGGTGGAATCCGTGATCTGCCGCGACCGTCCCTCCGCGTCCGTGCCGCTGCTGAAGAACGCATCCAGCAGGAGCGTGGTCTCGTCACGGTGATGCACCACCACGCTGATGACCAACTCGGGCGGGACGTCGGCGGGTGGACTGACGAACTCGAGTCCGGAGCACGAGACCGTCGAGGCCAGCACCAGCGCCCGCGCGACCGCTCTCATCTGCGCTCCAGCAGTGATGCTTCGGCTTCCTTCAGGAGGCGCGTTCCCCGGCGTCCCACAAGCTCGTGCTCGAGGATGAACAGGCCGGGCGCGCCGATCCCCAACTCGAGCCATGCCGGAATTCGGTCACCGAACGGCAGGCGCGAGCGAACGGCATCCTCGATGGGGCGTCCCCACACTTCCTGCGCGAACCAGCTCTGGTGCACGTGCACGATCTCATGTCTCGCGGTGGCTGGCGCGTCGAGGGCGAATTCGCTGATGATCGCCACAGGCCCGACCGCCACCCCGTGGACGCGCGAGTCGTCGAACATGATGTGCTTCTCGTCGGTCACGAAGACCATGGTGCCGCTCGCGGTCGTTTGCGCCCAGTCCACTCGCACGTCGTCGTGCAGCGCATACTGCGCCACGCTGATCGCCTCGTACGCGTTGAGGACCACACGAACCCGCCGCTCCGCGCCCGGCGTCACGCGGAACCGCAACCCGGGCAGCGGCACGGTCACCTCGGCCAGTGGGCTCACGCCACGGCCCGCGTTGGAGACGACGGACGTGCCGGTCCCGGCGATCGCGAGCCCCGCCCACCCCAGCCCCGGCCCCGCCTGCACGGCGACGTACTTGCCGGCGAGGTGCACGGCACCGCCCAGTGAACCGATCGCAAAAGCGCGCAGCGGGTCGGCGCCGGTGAAGAACGCGCGCACCATCGCGGTCGCGCCGCCCAGCAGGACATTGACCCCAAGCACCTCCGCGCCCGTGGCGGGCCGCTTGTGTGGCGCGACGTACTGCGCCCGCGCGGAGGCCGATGCGAGCGACAGGAGCGCCGCGGCGGACAGCACGGCCCGCGTCGTCACGTGCAACGAATCGCCTAGACGGCGAGCGGCAGGGCCGCCCGCTCGCGCACGAAGGCTCCGGTGAACGTCGAACCGGTCGTCCCGGTGAGCTCCACGGTGTGATAGCTCCCGATCATCGAGGGATCTCCCGGCACGAGCACCGTCCGGAAATCGCGCGTGCGCGCCTGAAGCAGATCGCCCCCGCGGCGTGCTTCGCGCTCGATGAGCACCTCGCAGGTGCGGCCGAGCAGCGCGAGGTTCTGCGCGCGCGCGCCGGATTTCACCGCGTCCACCAGCCGCTCCATGCGCGCGGCCGCCACCTCGTCGCCGACCGTCCAGGCCGCGGGCATCCGTTCCGCAGGCGTGCCTTCGCGCATGGAAAACTTGAACGTGAAGGCGTCCGCGAACCCGATCTCCCGCACCGCGCTCAGCGTGTCCTCGAAGTCGGCGTCGGTCTCCCCCGGGAATCCGACGATGATATCGGTGGTGACGCTCACCCCCGGAATGGCGGCGCGCAGGCGCTCGACGCACGCAAAGTACTCCTCCCGTGAGTACCGGCGCAGCATCCGCTTGAGCACCGTCGAGCTGCCGGACTGCATGGGCAGGTGCACGTGCTCGCACACCGCAGGCACCTCCGCCATCGCCCGGATCACGCGATCGCTGAAGTCATTGGGGTGCGGACTGGTGAACCGCACGCGACGCACACTGGGTACTGCACCGACCGCGCGCAACAGATCCGCAAAATCGTGCTCGCCGTCGTTGTACGAGTTCACGGTCTGGCCCAGGAGCACCACTTCGCCCATGCCGTCGGCCACCGTTTGGCGGGTTTCCCGCACCACGTCGGCCAGCTTGCGACTGCGCTCCGATCCGCGCGTATACGGCACGATGCAGTACGTGCAGCGGTAGTCGCAGCCGCGCTGCACGGGAATCCACGCCTTCACCCGGTCGAATCGGCGCGGCGTGAAGTCCTCGTAATGTTCCTCCAGATCGAAGCTCGTGGAAATCGCGCGCTCGCCCCGGCGCGCACCCTCCACCAGCGCAGGCAGCGCGCGATAGCCGTCCGGCCCGATGACGAGACTCACGTGCTTCGCCTGCTGGAGCAGGCGCGGGCCAAGCCGCTGCGCCATGCACCCTGTCACCCCCATGATACTGTCCTTCTTCATGTGGCGTTTCAGTTCGCCCAGCCGCCCGATCACCCGCTGCTCGGCGTGCTCGCGGATGGCGCACGTGTTCACGAGGATGACGTCCGCCCCCTCCGGCCCCTCCACCGCCACGTAGCCTTCAGCGGTGAGCTTGCCGAGCATCAACTCGGAGTCACTCACGTTCATCTGGCAGCCGTACGTTTCGATGTAGACGGTCGGCGCGATCGGGCGGGTCACGGGCTCCTTCGGTCCAGCGTCAGCGGGCGTCGTCAGTCGTTCAGTATAACACCAGCGCGCCGCCGTCCGCGCGGAGCGTGCCCTCGAAGCGCTCGCCCCGGGGTCGCGCCCGGGCCATGGGGACCGTGAGGTAGTCCTCGGTCATCGCCTCGCGCCCGGGAGCCGCCGAAATCACGATCGCATCAGCCCGGGACCCGGCGCGGGCTGCCCGGTACGCCGCGCCTTTCCGGTCGGCGAGCGCGCGCAGGGCAAGGGACCGGTCGCGCGCCTCGGACGCGTTCACGGCTTCCGGCAGACGTGTCGCGGCCGTGCCGGGGCGCGCCGAGAACGTGAAAACGTGCAGGTACGTGAAGGGCAGGCGCTGGACGAGCAGTTCGGTGGCCACGAAGTCCTCGGCGGTTTCGCCGGGAAAGCCGACGATAACGTCGGCGCCCAGTCCGAACACCGGCAGACGCGCCGCCAGCCGCTCGACCGCGCGCGCATAGCGCTCCGCCGTATACCAGTGCCGTCCCATGCGACGCAACACGCGATCCGACCCGGACTGGAGCGGCGCGTGGAGATGCGGTGCGAGCCGCGCGGAGCCGGCCCCGAGCAGCGCGGCCAGCCGATCGTCGACCTCGGTCGCTTCCACGGACGAGAGCCGGAAGCGCGGCGCCGGCACGTCGCGCAGCAGGCGCTCCACCAGCGCGCCCAGCGACGACCCGATGTCGGCGCCCCAGGTGCCGATGTGGGTGCCGGTCAGCACGATCTCCGGATGCCATTCGGACAGTCGCGCGGCCTCGCGCACCAGGTCCTCCACCGGCCGGCTGCGATTCGCCCCGCGCGCCATGGTCGTCGCGCAGAAGGTACAGTGCTCGTCACAGCCATCCTGGATGCGCAGCACGGCGCGCACGGACGCCTGGCGGGCGGTGCCGTGCTCCGCGCTGGCAGGGAGGCCCAGCGCGTCCGCGATGCCGCGTTCGTCCGCCCCCGCCACCAGGTGCGAGACGGTAGGCAGGGCACGCAACGCTTCCGCGTTGTGCGGCAGGGCGCTGGCGCACCCCATGACAACGCTGCGCACCCGCGGGTTCCGTCCGGCGGCGCGGCGCACCGCCCTGCGCAGATCCCGCTCCGCCTCGGCGGTCACCGCGCACGAGTTGAAGACGACGACGTCGGCATCAGTGACATCCTCGACGATCTCGTAGCCGGCGCTCCGCGCGCGCGCGCGCACCGCTTCGCTGTCATAGTGGTTCGCGCGGCAGCCGAAGGTTCGCAGGTGCAGGCGCATCACGGGCGCTCCTTCGCCTTCGACGGGCCCTCGGCGCTCACCGGCACCACGCTGGCGGGCGGCGTCTCGGGGAGCGCGAAGTGGAACGAGCTTCCCCCCCCCTCTCCCACGCTCTGGACCCAGATGCGCCCGCCGTGCGATTCCACGACGAGCTTGCAGAACGCCAGACCCAAGCCGGAGCTCCGCACGCGCGGCATGTGCGGTGTTTTGACCTGCTCGAACTTGCGGAAGATGATTTCCTGATACTCGGACGGGATGCCCGGCCCGTTGTCGGTCACGGTGAAGAGCACGCCCGTGGCATCCCGACGCACGGAGAGCTGGATGATGACCGCGTGGGGCGAGTGCGTGAGCGCGTTTTGAATGAGGTTGCCGATCACGCGCCGGATCAGCTGGCGGTCGGCGTGAAACACCGGCGCGTCGTCGGACACGTCGATCGTCGCCGTCGCGCCGTCCTGCTGGAACCGGTGCGCCCACTCGTGGGTGATCTCGGTGAGCAGCGCGCCGGGCGCGATCGGCTCGAGATTGAGCGTCAGCGCGGCTTCCTCGATGCGCCGCACCTCCAGCAGGTCCTCGATGAGACTGAGCAGGTCTTCGGCCTTGCTTTCGGCGTCGCCCAGCGCAGTGCGCTGCCTCGGCGCGAGCTGGCCGAAATCGCCGTCCATGAGCATCTCGATGGTCGCCAGCACCGAGGTGAGCGGCGACTTGAGGTCGTGCACGATCATCTTCATGAGATCGTCGCGCAGCTTTTCCAGCTCCTTCATCTTGCGGGCGCTTTCGTCCAGCGCGTCCGTGGCGGCCTTGAGCTTGAGCAACGACCGCACCCGGGCTCCGAGCACGAGCCGGTTGTGCGGCTTCGTGAGGAAGTCGTCGCCACCCGCCTCGATGGCCTTCACGCGGTCGGTGGTGTCGTTCAGTGCCGTCACGAAGATCACGGGAATGCGGCTCACCCGCGCATCGCGTTTGATGCGCCGGCACACCTCGAACCCCGTGTTCCGGTCGTCGCATCCCAGATCGCCCGCCGGCATGGACACGTCGAGGATGCAGAGGTCCGGGCGGTGCTCGAAGCAGGCGGCGAGGGCGTGGGGGCCATCCGACGCCGCGATCGCGCGGAATCCAAGGACGTGCAGCTGGTCGAACAGCAGTTCCACGTTCGCGGGCACGTCGTCCGCGACGAGAATCAGGGGGGCGTCAGCGGGTGGCTGGGTGAGCTCCACTGGCACTCACGGACGAATGAGGAACCCGGTGGCGACCGTCCACGCGTGCTCGCTCGCGCCACCGCTGGCGCTGCGGATCGAGTAGATGCCGCCCAGGTTCAGCTCCACGCGGCCGAGCGCCATCGGCACGCCGAACCCACCGCTGAAGCTCTGCTCGCGCACGGCAGCGCCGGACGCGGAGAACGGCAGCGTACGCCAGCGCGCTCCCGCGCGCACGGAAATCGGAGCGCCCCCCAGGCTCGGTCCGCGCGTGTCCGACCCGATGCCGATGTCGAACCCCTCATGGATGATCAGATTGTCGCCAAGCGCGCGCATGCGCGACCAGGAATCCCGGGCCACGCGCACGGCGATCTGCGACCCCGCGATGCCGAGGTACACCACGGACAATCCCATGTGATCGGGCGCCGAGGCGGCGTCGACTTCCGTGTCTCCTGAGTAGCTCCGGAGCGTGCCACCGCGTCGATAGGTGAGGCCGATCGCCGCCACGCGCGGCCAGAACGCCTGCGCGCCCACGGAGAGCGCGGCGCCGCCGAACCCGATGGTGGACTGCAGCGTGTCTGCCGCGAACAGCGTCGTGTCGTCGAACGCTCGCACCGACTCGAGCACCGCGCGTCCGCTGAGCCGGTGGCCGCTCACGCCGAACCGCAGCCACGACGCCGCCGCGTAGGACGCCGCCAGCCGCACGTCCGCGATGGACCCGTCGCTGCGACGCGTCATGGTGCTGGCCAGCGTGTCGGCGGCAACGAACTGCGTGTCGCGGGTCGTCGTCGCCCACGTCCGGTCGAGCAGCGTCGAGGCAGACACCGCCGCGGTCCAGCGCGAGCCCAGAGGTATCGCGCCGAAGAAGAGGGGGAAACGCGCCACCGACGTCCGCTGCCGCAGCGCGCCCAGGCGCACCTGGCGATACTCGGGCTCCGCCTGGAACATCAGCACCGCGGTGGACAGCATGCTGATCGCGGCCGGATTCAGCGCCGACAGCGCGTCGGCCTCACCCGTGGCGCCGCCCATCATGCGCGACGGCGTGCTCAGCTGGCCGGGGGGAAAGCCGAGCCCCTGCGTGCTGAGTGTACCCTGTCCGCGTAACGCGGCGGGCGACGACACCGCGGCGAGGGCAACGAGCACCAGTGCGATCTGGACCGGGCGCGTCATGGCAATCCCGGCAGCGCCCGGGGCACGTAGGTGAGTCGGATCCTGGGACGCACGTCCATGGGCGCCTCCTTGGAGAAGAAGTCCACGAGACGGCCATCCACCCCTTCGCTCGAGGACCGCAGCGCGATGGCGCGCGGCGTGACCTCGGGATCGGTCCCACGCCACGATTTCACGAGATCGATCAACTCGAAGGGGCGAACCGCGCTATCCGCCGGCACGGACATGGTCGAATCGAACGCGCCGGAGATGAAGAGCAGGATCCGCGCGATGTCCGTGACGACGCCGCTGGCCGTGAGGCGAAGCGGTTGCACGGCCATCGAATCCTGCCCCTCCGGCGCATCGGGCACGGGGCGCTGCGTCATCAGGAGCGTCGCGCGGATGATGCTGCTGCTGTCGAGGATTACCGACGGAATGTCGAAGCGCATGTAGACGCGCCGGCCGGGAATGCCGCCCACACGCAGCACGCTGGGCGGTGGCTCCGCCGGCCCGCGGAAGATGATCTGGAAGTCCGCGAGATCCGCCGCGATGGAGACGTTGTCCGGCGTGCGGGAGGTTGGGCCCATCTCGATCGCCGGCACGTTCAGCGTGTCGGGGGAAGCCCGGAAGTACAGCAGCGGCGGGGCCCCGAAGAAGTTGCTGCTGAAGACCTGGATCTCTGCTGACCCCGTGGACACGATGCGGATGCCGATGCGAAGCCGTCGCAGCGAATCATCCGGCGCGTTGATCCTGTCCTGGATCGCCTGGCTGAGGATCGGAATGATGAGCGAATCCCGGAACTCGACTGCGGTGAACGTGCGCTCGCCCAACAGTCGCTCCCGCACGAACAGGGGTGCCAGCACCGCAGCGGACGTGTCCTCACCCGGGGAGTCCAGATCCACGTCGTAGATCTGCACGGTAATCGGCGGACCAAGCGTGTCACTGGCCGCGACGCGCAACTTGATCACGGCGCTGTCCACCGCGGTGATGAGGCTGTCCTCCGGCACGTTGACGTGCCGGTACGTCGTCGGCAGCGAGTCATACCGCACGATGATGCCGGTCTCGAGCGTGTCCGGCCGGTACGTGAGCGCGAACTCCGCCTCCGTGCCCAGGGGCGGAAACCCGCCGATCGAGGTGTCGAGGACGACGGCGAACAGCGTCGTGTCGCGCACCTGCGCCGCCGGCTCGGGACAGAGCGCCGGACACGCCAGCCCGCCGTCCAGCGATTCGTCGCACGCCGCGACCATGGCCGTGCCGCACAGGGCCAGCAGCAACGGTCGCGCGCGATTCAGCAAAGCCTTCACGGTTACACCTTGAGAGTTCTAATCAGACGACCTGCCGAGTGACCGCGGCGTGAATGCGTTCGGCAGGAGATCCGCCAGACGCCACCGCGCTTCCTTGCCGCCACGTGTAATACTGATCACTTCCAGCTCCGGAGAGAACTCGATCAGCGCCTGGCGGCACATGCCGCAGGGCGGTGCCGGCACGTCCGCTGCCGTGGCGATGGTGATTGCCCTGAAGTTCCGTACGCCCCGCGCGACCGCCGCCGCCAGCGCGGATCGCTCGGCACAGATGCCTACCGGCAACGCGGCGTTCTCCACGTTGCACGCATCCGTCATGCTGCCGTCAGAGGCCAGCAACGACGCTCCCACGGGAAACAATGAATATGGCGCGTAGGCGCGGTCCATCGCGGCCAGCGCGCGCTCCCGCATGGCGCGGGCCTCGTGACTCTCGCGCTCCACCGACGATCCCGTCGCCGCCCTCCCCGCCGCCGTCACGAGGTCACATCGGAAAGAAAGGAGTGGCCGCGGCCGCGGAACGGAATCCCGAGCCACTCCGCCACGGTCGCTCCCAGGTCGGAGAACGTCCCGCGGCGTCCGATCACCACCGGACGCACCCGCGGTCCGAACGCCATGACCGGCACGCACTCGCGCGCGTGGTCCGTTGAAGGCGTCGTTGGATCATTGCCGTGGTCGGCGGTCACAAAGAGCAGGTCGTCCTCCCGCAAGGCGGAAAGCAGGTCGGGAAGTGCCGCGTCAAACTGGCGCAGCGCCTGATGAAACCCCGGAGCGTCGTTCCGGTGCCCGAACAACTGGTCGAAATCTACAAGATTGGCGAAGAGGAACCCACGATTCGGACCACGCAGCCACTCCAGGATGCGGGCCAGCCCATCCGCATTGTCCGCCGTATGCCGCGCCCGAATCGCGCGCCCGGCGAACAGGTCGTCCACCTTGCCCACGCCGGCGCGCGGAATTCCCGCGTCCTCGAGGGCGTCCAGCAGGGTGGGTGCCGGCGGCTGAATGGAGAAATCGCGGCGGTTGCCGGTGCGGACATAGGCGCCCGGGACACCCGTGAACGGGCGCGCGATCACGCGCGACACATCGTGGGGAGCCACCAGCAACTCGCGCGCGATCTCGCAGCCGCGATACAGCTCGTCGAGCGGCACGGTGCTCTCGTGCGCCGCCACCTGAAAGACCGAATCCGCGGAGGTGTACACGATCCACGCTCCGGAGCGCTCGTGGTCCTCACCGTAGCGCGCGATCACGTCGGTACCGCTCGCGACCACGTTCCCGATGACGTCGCGGCCCGTGCGCTCCGACAGCGCGGAGAGCACGTCCGCCGGAAAGCCGTCCGGGTAGGTGGGAAAGGGGCGCCGCAGATGGAGGCCGGCAATCTCCCAGTGCCCCGCGGTGCTGTCCTTTCCGGCTGAAGCCGGCACGAGCATCCCTACCGCGGCCGTGGGGGAGACGACCGCCGCAACGCCTGCCAGCGGCGCGATGCACCCCAGCCCGGCGCGCTCGAGGTTGGGCAGGGCGAGGCCGCCCACCGCCCGCGCGAGATTGCCGAGCGTGTTGGACCCCACGTCGCCGTACTCGGCAGCGTCGGGCGCGGCGCCGATGCCAACGCCGTCCAGCACGACGATCGCCGCCCGCCGGTTCACGCGTCGGTGCCCACGTACAGCCGGGGCAGGCGCATGCGCAGGCCGGTGAGCAGCTCGTAGGGTGACAGGTCGGCGCAGGCAGCCACGGCGCCCACGGTGAGCAGCGCGTCGCCGTCGCGGCCGAGAAAGGTGACGATGTCGCCGGGCGCGCATTTCCTGTCGGTCACGTCGAGCATCGTCATGTCCATGGTGACCACGCCCACGACCGGCACCTGTTCGCCGTTGAGCAGGGCATGCGCCCGGTTGCCCAGCGCGCGGCGATACCCGTCCGCGTAGCCAAGGGCCACCGTGGCCACGCGCCCCGCACGGGGGGCGCGCCAGCTGGCATCGTAGCTCACCGTGTCCCCTTCCTGGACGACCCGGACCTCCGTGATGCGACCGCGCATCGTGACCACGGGATCAGGCGCAATCGCCGCGTCGCCGCCACTCCCCACGCCGTACAGGAAGATCCCTGGTCGCGCGACGTTGTACGGTGACGGCGCGCGATGTTCGATCGCCGCAGAGTTGTCGGCGTGCAACAGCATGGGCACGGACGGCAGGAGCTTCAGCGCGTCGGCGAACCGCCGCTCCTGCTCCTCGCGCGAGCCATCCGCGAGCTGCGCGGAATGGAAGTGGGTGCACACGCCCTCGGGGGGGTGGGCGTCGATCAGGTCGCGAAGCCCCGCCACGTCGCGCCAGGGCACGCCGGCGCGGCCCATGCCGGTGTCGATGCCCAGGTGCCAGGGATCGCCGTGTCCCGACCAGATCTCGATTGCGCGGCGGTCCCCGAGGACCGGACAGAGCCGCGCACGGCGCGCCGCATCGAATTGCGTCGGAAGCAGCGGAGACACGACGAGGATGGGAAGCGTGATTGCGGCGCGACGCAGCTCGTCCCCTTCTTCCACCGTGGCCACGCCGAACCCCCAGGGCTCGAGCGGCAGCAGCGCGCGCGCCACGCGAACCGCGCCCAGGCCGTACGCGTCGGCCTTGACCATCGGGAGCAGCGGAACGCCCGCGGCCCGCGCGAAGCGTTCCCCATTACGCACCAGCGCGCCGAGGTCGATTTCGACCCAGGCGCGCGTCATCAGCCGTTCCATTTCGCTATGATGTTCCGAGTCGGCGTAGTATACCGGACCCACCGGAGACCGAGCAAGTGAAATCGTCGCTGGAAGATACGCTGGAACTGATGCGCGACCTGCGCCGCCGCTGCGACTGGGACGGCGCGCAAACCCACGAGTCCCTGCGGCCGTACCTCATCGAGGAGGCGCACGAGGTGGACGAGGCGCTCCAGCTGGGGGACGACGGGCGGCTGCGGGAGGAGCTGGGGGATCTGCTGCTGCAGATCCTCTTTCACGCCGTGATCGCCGAAGAGCGGGGGGCGTTCGGGATGCACGACGTGGCAAGCGGGTTCGTCACGAAGATGAAGGGACGACACCCCCACCTGTACGGCGAGGGGGGTGGGGGGGCGCGCGAGCCCTGGGAGAAGATGAAGGCGAAGAAGCGGACGAGTCTGACGGACGGCCTCCCCGCGGGACTGCCGTCGCTGCACCGCGCGTTCCGGCTTCAGGACCGTGCGGCCGGCGTCGGATTCGACTGGCCCACCACGGAAGGGCCGGTGGAGAAGGTGCGCGAGGAGCTAGTCGAAGTGGAGCAGGAGCTTGCCGCGGGCGAGGGCGCCGGGGGCAAACTGCACGACGAGATCGGGGATCTGCTGTTCGCGGTGGTGAACCTGGCGCGGAAGGCAGGGGTCCACCCGGCGCTCGCGCTGGACCGCGCGAACCTCAAGTTCTCACGCCGGTTCGCCCACATCGAGAAGCTGGCAGCGGACCGCGGAATCGTGGTGGCGGACGCCGGGCTGGCCGTTCTCGATTCGCTCTGGGATGAAGTGAAGCGATCCGAGGGTTGACAACCCAGCTCTGAGGTCCGAGACGTCAGGACCTCCTGGTTCTCGGTGGTCAGTACTGAGTGCCGCGCGAGGCATGGAGTGAAACAGAGCCGGGCTGTGGTGCATCCCTGGAACACGCTGAACGACTCACATCTCTCCGACCACTGAGGACTGACTGCCGAGAACCAGCACGCCCTGTACGCTGAGCTCTCAGAACTCGGTGTTGAAAACATCAGGGTTTCAGGCGGTACATCATCCTTGGAAACAGGCTCGCTTCACGAATGTGAGCCAATCCGCAGATCCAGGCCACCGTGCGTTCCAGTCCGAGCCCGAACCCCGAGTGCACGAACGTCCCGTACTTCCGGAGCTCCAGGTACCAGTCGTACGCGTCGAGTGGCAGTCCCTCGTGCGTGATGCGCGCCAGCAGCTTGTCGTGGTCGTCCTCGCGCTGCGATCCGCCGATGATTTCGCCGTAGCCCTCCGGCGCAAGGCAGTCGTCGCACAGCACCGTCCGCGGGTCCGCGGGATTCTCCTTCATATAGAAGGCCTTCGCTTCCTTCGGGTAGTTCATCACGAAGATCGGCCGATCGTAGTCGGCGACGAGCAGCGCTTCGTCCTCGGCACCGAGGTCCTGGCCCCACTCGATCGCGCTCCCCTTCTGCTGGAGCGTTGCTACCGCGTCGGTGTACTCGAGGCGCGGAAAGGGCGCCTTCACCGTCTCCAGCCTGGCCGTATCCCGCTCCAGCGTCTTCAGCGCCTCGCCGCAGCGGTCAAGCACGCGCCGCACCAAGTACGCGATGAATTCCTCCTGAAGGCGCATGTTGTCCTGCGAGTCGTACCACGCCATCTCCGGCTCGATCATCCAGAACTCGGTGAGATGCCGGCGCGTCTTGGACTTCTCGGCGCGGAAGGTCGGACCGAACGTGTAGATCAACCCGAAGGCCGCGGCCGCCGCTTCGCCGTACAGCTGGCCGGTCTGCGCCAGGTACGCTATTCCCTCCTCGAAGTACTGCGTCTCGAACAGGCCACTGCGCTCGCCGATCGCCGCGGTGAGGATGGGCGTATCGGTGCGCAGGAATCCGCGCTCGTAGAAGAAGTCGTGGATCGCCTGCTCGATTTCGTTCCGCACCACGAAGATCGCGCGCTGCCTGGGGCTGCGCAGCCACAGGTGCCGGCGATCGAGCAGGAAGTCCACCCCGTGCTCCTTCGGCTGGATGGGGTAGTCCAGCGGGCTTGGTCCGATGATCCTGAGCTCGCTCACGCCCAGATCGAATCCGCCGGGCGCGCGCGGCTCCGCGCGCACCTCGCCCGTGATCGCCACGGACGTCTCGAGGGTCAGCTCCTGGAACCGCGCCCACACCTCCGGGGACACCTGTGTCTTCACGAAGACCGCCTGCGCCACCCCCCCGCCGTCGCGGAGCACCGCGAACGCCACCTTGCCGGAGGAGCGCAGGTGGGTGACCCAGGCGTGAACGGTGACATGCTGGCCGGTGCGCTCACCAAGTTCGGCGAGACGGGTGTTTTCGAGCGACATGACTGTGACGTACGAAGGGCGGTGGGTGTGCGGAACCTCGCCGAACACTACCTGCCTCAGCGCAAAGCGGGCACCCCCGGCCCGGCGGCGCTTTCCTTGCTACCAAACGGGCCGGATCCATGCACCTACAGACATGACGCTGCGCACCAGGCTGACCCTCGGCCTCCTCACGATCGCGGTCATCCTCGTCGTGCCGCTGCTCGTCGCCACCCGGTCACTGGACAGACTGCACAGCGAAGCCAAGGCGCTGCGGGATGGCGACTTCGCGGCGTCTCTCGTCCTCGGCCAGTTGCGCGAAGCCATCAACGGCGTGCGCTCCGCCGAAATCGCCCTCCTGTTCGTGCGGCAGGAGAGCAGTCGCGAGGCCATGACGGAGCGCATCAGGACGGTTGAGGAACTCTCCGACTCGCTCGAGCGCTACGGGCTTCACGAGGCGGCGGCCGAGGTTCGGTCCGCCATGGACGCCGTCGCGGCCGGGACCGCCCAGGAATACGCCGCGGCGATCGGCGGGCGGCTGAACGAGGCCGAGGCCCTGTCGGACGAGCGCGTCGTCCCCGGGATCACCCGGGCGGAGGTGGCCGTGAGTTCCGCCGAACAGTCGCTCCGGGAACGCACGCATCACCGGGTGGTGCAGGCAGCGGCGGCGGCCAGCAATGGTAGTGATGGCGCGCTCATCGGCATGGCCCTGGCCCTCCTTGCCGCCGCGGTCATCGCCGTGCTCCTCATGCAGAGCATCCATCGCCCGATCAGCGAGTTGGAGCGCGGCATGCGACAAGTGGCGGATGGTGACTTCACCGCCAAATTGTCGACTCCGCCGGACCGGACGGATGAGTTCGGTCAACTCTCCGCCAGTTTCGCTGACATGACCCGGCAGCTCGCCGAGCTCGACAAACTCAAGGCGGAGTTCGTGTCCGTGGCGTCGCACGAGCTCAAGACCCCCATCAACGTCATCCTCGGCTACACGCAACTGCTTCAGGAGGACCTGTACGGCCCGCTGACCGACAAACAGCGCAAGGTGGCCGACGTGCTCGAGAAGCAGACGCAAACGCTGTCGCGCCTCGTGCGCCAGTTGCTGGACGTCACTCGCTTCGAGGCCGGCGGCGGCAAGCTAGACGCGCGGCCCATCCCCCTGGAGGGATTCCTGGACCACCTGGAGCAGTCCTTCCAGGTGCTGGCCGATCAGCGCAGCGTGCGCTTCAACGTCACCCTCAACGACGGGCTGCCGGACACGGTGCACTGGGATGCGGACCGCGTGAACGAGGTGCTCGGCAACCTTCTCTCGAATGCGTTCAAGTTCACCGAGCGTGGGGGCGAGGTGGAGCTCACCGTGCTTCCCGTCGATCACAGCGTGCAGATGGAGATCCGCGACACAGGCGCCGGCATTCCGGAGGACCAGGTGCACCGCATCTTCGACAAGTTCTTCCAGGCCGACAACCAGGCCGCCGCAACGAAAGGGGGCTCGGGGCTGGGGCTGTCCATCGCGCGGCAGATCGTCGAGGCGCACAACGGGGCGATCACCTGCGACAGTACGCCGGGCGTGGGAACGACCTTCACCATCGTGCTCCCGCAGCACGTCACCGGCCGCCGGAGCTCCATTCAGCAGCAGGCCATGGTGGAAGCATGAGAAACCTCGTCCTCGCCGCCCTGGCGCTCTCGACCACGGCATGCGGGCTGAGAATCACGACGGCGCGCGACCCGAAGCCGGACCCCGGGATCGAGGCTCTGTACGCGCGGGGACTGGCGCACCTGGATCCGTCAAACGCGCAGGACTCGTTGGATTCGGCGGCGGGATTGCTCGAGGCGTACGTGGCGCATGGCGGCTACGTGCAGCGGCGGCGGGAAGCGGAGGCGATGCTGAACCTGACGCGTTCGGCGCGGCAGCTCATCCTCGTCGAAGCGGCCCTGGCGCAGGCCGAAAGCGCCACGGACACCGTGGTTCGCACGCGGACCGAGCCGGGCGCGCGCGATGCCGCCACGTTGCGCGAGATCGAGCGGCTGAAGAACGAACTCGCGAAAGCGAACGCGGAGCTGGAGCGTATCCGGAGGCGACTCGCGACGCCCCCGCCACGGTCGCCCCAGCACTAACCCACGCGGAACAGCTCCAGCGATCGGCGATAGCGCGCATTGAGCACGGCGCGGAGCGGAGCGTGTTCCTCGGCCCGCAGCTCAGGATCCTCGCCGAGCAACCGCTCCGCGGCTTCGCGCGCCACCACGTTCAGCGCCTCGTCGCGCAGCGGGTCGGCCACGCGAAACGTCGGCACGCCGCTCTGCCGCTCCCCGAACAGGTCCCCCATGCCGCGCAAACGCAAGTCGGCGCGGGCGATCTCGAAGCCGTCGTCGGTGTTCACGAACAGCTCCAGCCGTTGCCGCGCCTCCGGCGACAGGTCGCCGAGCAGGATGCAGAAACTCTCTTCCGCGCCGCGCCCGACGCGGCCACGCAGCTGGTGCAACTGCGACAGCCCGAATCGCTCCGGATGCTCGACGATCATCACCGTGGCGTTCGCCACGTCGATGCCCACCTCGACCACGGTGGTGGCCACGAGTGCGTGGATCTTGCCATCCCGGAAGTCGCGCATGATCGTATCGCGCTCCTGCGCGGGAACGCGACCATGCAGCAACGCCACCGTCTTCCCGACGAGGACTCCGGTCGTGAGTTCGTCGAACGCCGTGGTGGCGGCCTTGAGATCCGTCTTCTCGGATTCCTCGATGACCGGGTACACGATGTACGCCTGCCGCCCCTCCTCCAGCTGGCGATTCACGAACGCGAGCACCTTGTCCCGGCCGGCCTCACCGCGCAGCGCCGTGACGACGGGGCGACGCCCCGCCGGCCGCTCGTCGAGCATGCTGAGATCGAGGTCGCCGTACAGGGTGAGCGCGAGCGAGCGCGGAATTGGCGTCGCCGACATGAGCAGCACGTCGGGTGCTTCCCCCTTGGCGCCGAGGAGCTTGCGCTGCTCCACGCCAAAGCGATGCTGCTCGTCTACGATCGCGAGCCCGAGCCGGCCGAATGTGGTGGCCTGCTGCACCAGCGCATGGGTCCCCACGGCCACCAGCGGCGCGCCGGACTCCAGTTTCTCGGCGGCGCTCCGGCGATCCCGGGCGGACATGCTGCCCGTGACGAGCACC
Source organism: Gemmatimonadaceae bacterium (assembly GCA_040902005.1). GTDB lineage: Bacteria > Gemmatimonadota > Gemmatimonadetes > Gemmatimonadales > Gemmatimonadaceae > DASPMP01. Next base: position 50,782 of record JBBDYA010000081.1, read on the forward strand.
GGCTGAATCTCCAGCGGCAGCAGCAGGTCGTGCAAGGTGCGCGCGTGCTGCTCGGCCAGGAGCTCGGTGGGCGCCATCAGCGCCGCCTGATATCCGTTCTCCACGGCGACCAGCGCCGCGAAGAGCGCCACGATCGTCTTGCCGCTGCCCACGTCGCCCTGGAGCAGCCGGTGCATGCGCCGGTCACTGCACATATCGGCGATGATCTCGCGCGACGCGCGTATCTGCGCCGCGGTCAGTTCGTACGGCAGGGCCGCGCGCAGGCGGGACGTGAGGTCTCGCTTGTTCTCGAACTGGATGCCACGCCGGGCAACGCGCGCGAGCGCCTTGGCGCGCTGGTGCAGGATGTGAACGAAGAACAGCTCCTCGAACGCGAGACGCGCCCGTCCCTGCATCGCCTCGCTGACCGTCGCCGGCCGGTGCACCATCCGCAGGGCGTCGCGGATCGGGGGCACGCCCGCCCCGGCCAGCACGTCGCGGGGGAGATACTCGTCCACCAGCGCGAGCAGCCCATCGAGATGCGACTCGACGATCGTGCGGATGATCTTGAATGACAGCCCCTCGGTGGCGGGATACACGGAGAGGACGCGCCCCTGATCGGTGCCCTCCGCATCGTCGCCAAGGTTGATGAATTCGCGCGGCTGGAGCTGCCGGCCATGGAAGAAGCGCACGTTGCCGGTGACGAGCAGGGTATCACCCTTCTGAATGGTGCGGTCGAGATACGGCTGTCCGGGCCACGCGGCCTCGATCATCCCCGTGTCGTCCTTGAGCACGGCCTGAAAGATTCGCAACCCTCGGCGCGTGGGGAGCACGCCCTTGGAAATGACCCGGCCGATGACGGTGCCCTGCATGCCGGTTTCGAGCGACGCGATCGGGGTGACGGTGCTCGCGTCCTCGTAGCGGTGCGGGATGTGGAAGAGGAGGTCGCCGGCGGTGATCACCCCCAGGCGTTTCAGCGCGTCAGCGCGCGCCGGCCCCACGCCCTTCAGGTAGTTGACGGGCGTCTCGAGCAGGAGCCGCGGCTGGCGGCCGCCGGCGCGGCTCGATGGTGGGCGCGACGATCGCGGTTCGGTCACGCTAGCTCGCCGAGAGCAGCTCCACCGCGAACGCCGAGGCGTCGAACGTGACGAGATCACCCGCCTTCTCGCCGACACCGAGGAACTTGACGGGCGCGTCGATCGCCTCGTGCACCGCCACGACTACGCCGCCACGGGCGGTGCCATCCAGCTTCGTGACCACGAGTCCGGTGATCGGCACGGCCGAGGAGAACTCGCGCGCCTGCGCAACGGCATTCTGTCCGATGGTGCCATCCAGCACCAGCAGGGTCTCGTGCGGGGCACCCTCGAGACGCTTGGCGATCACCCGCGCCACCTTGCGGAGTTCGTCCATGAGTCCCGCGCTCGTGTGCAACCGCCCGGCCGTGTCCACGATCACGACATCGCGCTCGCGCGTGAAGGCCGCGTCGATGGCCTGGAACGCGACCGCGGCCGGATCCGCGCCGGCGTTGGCGCCCACGAAATCGGCGCCCGTGCGATCTGCCCAGACGCGCAACTGGTCGATGGCCCCCGCGCGAAAGGTGTCGCCGGCCGCCAGCAGCACCTTCCTCCCTTCACCGCGCATCCGCTCGCTCAACTTGCCGATGAACGTCGTCTTGCCCGCTCCGTTGACGCCAACGACGAGGATCACGGTGGGGACCTTTTCGGCAACGCGGAGCGACACATCGCTGTTGCCGTTCCGGAGCGCCGCTTCGACACCCTGACGCAGCGCCTCCTGAAACTCGGCCTCGGTCTTCACCTCGCCCCGCGCCGCGCGCCGGCTCACCTCCTCGACCAACCGCAGCGTCACGGGGACGCCGAAGTCCGCCTCCAGCAGCACGCGCTCCAGCTCCTCCAGCGATCCATCAGCCACGCCGCCACGCGCGATCACGGCAACGTCCATGAGCGCGACATCCTTGATGCGCTGCCACAGATTGCGCGCGGGCAGGTCTCCGGTTTTGCGGACGAGGCGACTCATGCTCCCAATCTATTCACGCGAGACCTGCATCCATCGTTCACCATGCGCGTTCGACCGCCAAGGCGCATCATCAATTCACCGCCGAGGGCGGCAAATCATTGCGATCATCGGAGTCCGGCGCGTCGGCGCGCGACCCACTCCGCGCACAACAGCAGGATCGCCAGCCCGTACAGCCAGCCGACGCCGCGGGCGCCGCGGACGACGCCCGCGCGTGCGCGGCGCCCGACGTCGCCAGCACGGAGACCGGGCCGCGCCGGGAGCAGCTCCGCGGATGCGTTCACCACCAGCAACGTGCGCCCGCCGGGCACGAAGACGTCGTACGTTCCCCGCGGCAGTGGCGGCGACTCCTGTACAGCCGCGCCCGTCGGGAATCGCAGCTGGATCGTATCCGCGCGCGCGCCCGGGTCACGTGGCATGACGACAACCTGCACCACGGAGTCCGCGGACGTGCCCCGCCGCCACCGGATCGGGCGGCCCGCTCGCATCACGTTCTCCTCGGGCATCGCGGCGCGCCGGTCCGCCCGCTCGGCGGCCAGCCAGTCGAAAATTCCTCCCCAGAGCGCCGCGTATGCGTCGGCGCTGGCGCCCCCGCGAAACCGCCATCGCCAGAAGCCGGATCCGCTCACGGTCACCACGCGGCGCGGCGCATCGCTTCCCACCACGAGCGGACGCCGCGCGGGCTCACGGCCAAGGCGCGCCTCGAGCGCAACCCAGTCGCCCGCACCAGGCGCGCCGGCCGAGACGGGCGGCAGACTGTCCAGCGGAATTCCCGACAGCGCCACGCTGAGCGGAGACGGGGGCGTGCCGCTCGCGTACCACTCGCCGCCGTCCGCCTGGGACGGCACCATGAGGGCGAGCGGCCCGAGGGTCGCGGACCGTGGCGGGCCGAAGATCGCGGTGTCGCCATGCAGGATCGCCACCGGCGCGGCTCGCAGCGCGTCGCGAACCTCCGCCTCCGTGGACGCGGCCAGCGACCCCTCGTGCCGCCACATGCCAGGTGCGACGCGGAGAAAGCCCCGGGTAGGCAGGGCGAGGGCGCCACGCAGCACCGCCAGCGCGAACCGGGCATCCTGATCCGGCGACGTCGAGACGAAGACCGCGCTGGCCGCGCGCGACAGTTCGACGGTGGCCGTCAGGGTGTCGTTCCGCCGTTCGGCATCGCCGTCGGTAGTCACCACGGCGCGCAGCAGGTTCGGCTCCCCCCCTCCCCCCTGAGGGCCCACGGCCCGCGCGCGCGCATCGAGCTGCCGCTCTCCCCATGCGGACATCGCGTCCAGCGGCCAGCGGCCGATCTGCTGTGTCCCGAGGTGCAGCGTGACACTGCCTGCCGCGGCGCCGGCGCTTCCAGCGGCCAGCGTGATGCGCACCGCCAGCGAGTCGCCATCCACAGCTGCGCGGGGCGCCTCCAGGGACACGATCGCGACGTCGCGCTCCTCGGGGCGCGCGAGGACCACGACGCGCGAGCCGCCGGGGAGTCCGTCGAGCGCGCTGGAGTCCTGCACCTCACCGTCGGTGATGAGCACCACCGGCTGGCCGGCGACCATCGTCCGCTCGACGACGTCCCGCAGCCGCGTCGCCGCGCCGGTCGCGGCCGTCTCGCGGTCACCGGGGTGCACCGTGTCGCCGAAGACCCAGACCGAATCGGCGCCGACGCTCTGCGCGGAATCCCACGCGGCGCCGGTCAGGGACGTCGAGCCGCGGGTCATGCTCTGCGACAGGTCGACGAACACCCACGGCATGGTCGCGCGCGCGCGTCCCATGGGTGCGTCGAGCAGGAGCGCCACCAGGAGCGCGACAGCCACCGCGCGAAGCACCGCGAGCGCCAAGCGGCCGGCACCGGAGGGCGCGCGCAATCTTCCGTACTGAAACACCGCAGCCGCGGCTCCGAGGCCCGCGGCGATGAGCCATGAGGTCATGGTCGCGGAACTTAGCCCGCCGGCCTCCAACGGGACGGCCCGAGCTACTGCGCGCTCACACTCCGCGGCGGCTCTGCACTGGCGAGGTACCGCTGCGACGCCAGCATCGCGAGGGCCTGCGTCCGGGTGACGGCAAATGCCTCGCGCTCGCTGGGCGGAATCGGATCGGCGCTCACGTTGGCCAGCACGGACGCGGGATTCCGCTGCACGCCCTTGACCAGGACCTCGAAGTGCAGGTGCGGCGCCGTGCTCAGTCCCGTGGATCCCACATAGCCGATCGTCTGCTCGCGAGACACGCGCACGCCCGAGCTGATTCCCTTGGCGAACGCCCTCATGTGACCGTACCGACTCACGTAACCGTTCCCGTGCCGGATGTCGATCACGTTGCCGTATCCATTGTGCCATCCCGCGCGGATAACCAACCCTTCGCCGATGGCCCGAATGGGCGTGCCCGCGTTCGCTGCGTAGTCCGTGCCGGCGTGCTTGCGCATCGTGCCGAGGATCGGGTGGCGGCGCATGCCGAACCGGCTCGAGATCCGGCGGAACTGCACCGGGCTTCGCAGAAAGCCGGATCGCATCGGCTTGCCGTCCTGATCGAAGTACAGGCCGTCCACCTTCGCGCTGTTGAACCGCACGGCTTCGGTGGTCTTGCCGGACAGTGTCATCGTCGCGGCGAGGACAGTCCCCATTCGCGTGATGCCCTGGGGCCCGACGCTGCGTTCGGTGACCACACGGAACTCGTCGCCCACCCGGAGGTCGCGGCTCATGTCCACGCGGTACTCGAAGATGTCTTCGGCGATCCGATTCACCAGGTCCCACCGCGCGCGCTCCGGCAGCACGTCGCTCGCCACCTCGTCCATGGCGGCATAGAGGCTGGACTTGATCGTGCCCGCGATGACGATGGTGTCGACCGTCCAGGGGAGCTGGACCTCCTCACCAATCCAGGCCGCGCCCGTGCGCTTGAGATACACCAGTCGGTCCACCGCCAGCTCGAGGACGATTTCCGAGGGAATCGTGTCCTGTTCCATGCTGCGGACGCGGACCGCCATGCCGGCTGGAATACGGCGGGGATCGAGCATCTTGGCGGCGGTGATCGCCTCGCGGGCAATCAGCTCGCTCAGCCCACCTCGCGCGAGCACACCCACCAGCGTCTCGCCCCGGGCCACGGTGTCATGGCGCTCATTCCACCGCTCCACGGGCTCGCCCTGCGCCAGAACTTCGCCGGCCGGTGGAATGGCGGCGGAAGGAAGGGGCTTGGTGAAGACAATCGCTGCAACCGCAAGCACTGCCACCACGCCGTACGCGATGGCACGAGCCCGTCGTGACGACATCAGTCCATCTGCCTCCGAATGAAGGTCGGGATCTCCATGTCGCTGAGATCCTGCGACCCACTGCTCCGCTCACTCCCACGCGGACGTACAACATCGGACGGAGTGGCCGGGCGCGCCAGTGTCCCGGTACGGACAGGACGATTGGCCGGGAAAGGAATAACGGAGCCCTTGGCGACGGCCGCGGGGTGCGCCGGGGCAGCTGTGACCAGGCCCGGCTGGATGGCCTTGTCGAACCCCGTGGCGATGACGGTCACGCGGATCTCGCCCATCATGGCGGGCTCATGCACGGCGCCGAAGATGATCTCGGCGTCGTCTCCCACCGCGTCGTGAATGATTTCGTTGATCTGATGGACCTCGCCGAGGGTCAGGTCCGCGCCGCCGGTGATGTTGACCAGGACCCCGGTGGCGCCGCTGATCGAGATGTTGTCGAGCAACGGGGAGCTGATGGCCTGTTGCGCGGACTCCATGGCGCGATTCTCACCGCGGCCGATACCCGTGCCCATGAGCGCGGACCCGCCGTTCTGCATCACGGTGCGGACGTCGGCGAAGTCCACGTTCACCAGCCCCGTGACACTGATGAGCGACGAAATGCCCTGGGTGGCGTGGAGCAGCACTTCGTCCGCCTTTTTCAGCGCATCCTGGAAGGGAATGCCCTTGCCCACCACGGCCAGCAGCCGCTCGTTGGGCACGACGATCATCGTGTCCACGTTGCGACGCATGTCGGCGATGCCCTGTTCCGCCTGGCGCATTCGCTTCCGCCCCTCGAACAGGAATGGCTTGGTGACGATGCCCACCGTCAACGCGCCAACTTCCCGGGCCAATTCGCAGATCACCGGCGCGGCGCCGGTGCCGGTGCCGCCGCCCATGCCGCACGTGACGAACACCATGTCTGCCCCGGCAAGCACGCGGGCCAGGTCCTCGCGGTTCTCCTCGATGGCCTGCTTGCCGATCTCGGGGCGCGCGCCGGCGCCAAGTCCGCGCGTGAGTTTCTTGCCGATCTGCAGCTTGATGTCGGACTTGGACGTGAGGAGCGCCTGCGAGTCCGTGTTGACCGAGATGAACTCGACGCCCTCGAGATGCTCGTCGATCATGCGGTTGACGGCGTTGCCACCGCCGCCACCGACGCCAACGACTTTCATCCGCGCGTTCTGTGTCGCGCTTTCCTCGAACTCGAAGATCATTTCCGAAGGCACTCCCAGATCCGCGTGGCGAGAGGTGAACAGTCGCTAGACCATGCCGGAACGCGACGCCGCAGCCGAGGGGGCTGGACGGAGCCGCAGAATAGTCAACAAGTTGCGGCACTCCAGCGCTTTCCGCAATGTTGATTATCCCGCGTAAGTGACGACGCAGCAACGAAAAGAGCACACCAGAGTTTTCCACAAAGTGCCAACACGGAACAACTATTTGATGCCGGTCGGTGGTGACTAATCGTGTCGCAACGCCGCGCTGGCATTGACTCGTGACGCAGTCCGCGCCGGGACATAGGAGGCGATCAGGGCCACCAACCCTACACTCAGGACAACGAGCCCGTATGTCACGGGATCGGCTGGGGAGACCTGATAGAGCAAGGTGCGCATGAGCCGCGTCGCCAGCAACGCACCGAACACGCCGAGCGCTGCTCCCACGGCGGTCAACTGCATTCCTTGGCGCAGCACCAACCGTGACACCGAGCCCGAAGTCGCGCCCAGGGCCAGGCGTATGCCGAACTCGCGCGTGCGAAGCGCGACGGCGTGGCCGATTACGCCAAAGAGGCCGATCGCCGAAATTGCGATCGCCGACAGCGCGAAGAATGTCATCATCCCGACGTTCAGCCGGATCGGGGCCAGGGCGCCGTTCTCGCGCTCAGTCAGCGGCTGCATGCGTGTGATGGCGAGGTCGGGGTCGAAGGCCCGGACCACTCGCCGCACGGACGCGGCCACGTCTGCGGGATCAGCCCGCGTGCGCAGGACAATTCCCGCGGTGACTCCCCCCGGCAGCTGCCGCATTAGACGCAGAACCTCCAGCGACGCGCCCGCGCTCACGCGGCCATACATCACGTTCCCGGAGACCCCGATGACGACGTGCGCCACCTTCCCGATCATCAGCTCCTGTCCGATGGGATTCTCCCCCGGAAAGAGCGCGTCGGCCGCAGCCTGGTTCACGATCGCGACGCGCGGCGAGCCCGCGCGGTCAGTGGCATTGAAAGCCCGCCCGCGCACCACGGGAATGCCCAGCACGTCGAAGTATCCGGTGGTGACCACTTGCCGCGGCACGCGGAACGAATCCGCGGACCTGGACGGCAACCGTCGCTCCACTTGGTCGTAGACGGAGCGGTTGTCGTCGTACGGCAGCCTCAACGCGGCGGCAGCCCGTTCGACGCCTGGCAGCGCCTCGAGCTCGGCAACCAACCGATCCTGTCGCTCGGGATCACCGAAGCTGCGCCTGCTGTTGATGGCATCGTGCAGTCGAAACGCCAGCACCTGCCTGGCATCGAAGCCGGGATGCGTCGCATACATTCGCCGCGCGCTTCGCGTGAGCAAGACCGCCGCGCACAACAGGACGATGGCGAACGCCACCTGCGCCGCCACCAGCGCCTGGCGCAACCTCGCACTGCCGCTGGCCGCGGTTGCGCCGCGCGACGCGTCCCCCAGCTCGCTCACGAGGTCGGGGCGCGCGAGTCGGATGGCTGGCCACAGTCCGATGACGATGCCGGTGAGCACGCCCAGCGCGAGCGCCATCACGAGCATGCCAGCGTCCGGAGCGAGATGCGCAAGCTGCGGCTTGCTCGCGATCATTTCGGGAGACAGGGCGTTGCGCACCAGACGAAGCGCGACCGCCGCGATGACGGCACCGCCCGCGCCGCCGATGAGCGACAGGACCACCGTCTCGACCACCAGCTGCGCCGCGACGCGCGTACCGCTGGCGCCCAGGGCCGATCGTACCGCAAGCTCGCGCCGCCGCCCAACCAGGCGGGCGAGGAAGAGGCCGGCGAGATTGATGCAGGCAATCAGCAACACGAATCCGACGGCCGTGAGAAAGATCCGCGCTTCGTCGCCGATTCCGGGATCATGCCATGTCAGGAACGGCACTGCGCCGAACGTCTGATCCGGCATCGCGTCCGAATGCACCGCCGCCGTGCGCATGCCGAGCGCCCAGAGTTCAGCATGGGCCGTTTCGAACGCGACACCGTCGCGCAGCCGTCCCACGACCGCGTAATTCGGCCAACGACGTTCAGCGCCCAGCCGTGCATCCAGCACCAGCGGCGTCCACAGCTCGGTGGCTCGCGGGTACTCATGCGCCGCGGCGATCACCCCAACGATCGTATAGCTCTCTCCATCGAGAATCATCGGCCGCCCGATGACGCCGCTGTCGGCGTCGAACCGTGAACGCCAGGTTGCCTCGCTCAGCACGACGACGCGATCGCGGCCCGGCTGGCTGTCGGCCGGTACGATGGTTCGACCGAGCAGTGGAGGGATGCCCAGCGTGCGAAAGAAGTCGGAGCTGACCCGCCCGCCGGTAAGCAGGTCGCTGCGATCGGCGCCGCGATGGATGTAGGGCCAGTGTCCCACGAGCGAAACGCTCGACAGGCTGCGTGCCTCGTTCCGGATCGTGAGGTAGTTCCCGCTCGCCATGCCGCTGCATTCGGTGCACTTGGGTTCCTGCTGCCGGACGTAGACCAGCCGCTCGGGCGACTCGAACGGCATGCCGGGCCGCGAAACCGTGCGGAAAATCGTCGCTACGGTTGTGCTGGCACCGATGCCGAGTGCGAGCGTGAGAATCGTCGCGGTGGCGAAGGCCGGGTTCTGCCGCAACTGGCGGAGAGCGTAAGAAACATCCTGCCGGAACATCTCCAGCCAACCCAGCCCGTGCGCCGTGCGCATGTGTCGTTCCTCGCCGTCAGAGCCGCCTCGCAGGAGAGTAGCCCCAGCGGCCGTCCGGCGCGAATGCCTACCAGAAGTTCTGGAGGTAGAACTTGATGCGCAGGACCACGCCCTTCAGCCCCAGAAATCCTGGAGCAAAAACTTGAGCCGATCGACCATCCCGCCCACGGCGCCGCTGCCGCGCAGGCGCCGTGCGGAGCCCCCAGCGCCCATCGCGATCCGGCTTCCCCCGTACTGCACGAGCCCCACGGCGGTCGCGAAACGCGGGGCCTCCACCGAGTCCATCAGCCCCCCGAGATTCTCCGTGGGCACGCCCACCCGCACCCCGGTGCCGAACACATCGCTCGCCAGCTCCGCGGACCCCATCATGGCGGCGGCGCCACCCGTGAGCACCACCCCGGCGCTGAGCTTGCCCGCGAAGCCCGCGGTGGAGATCTCGCGCTGCACCAGGTCGTAGACCTCATCCATGCGCTGGTGGATGATGTGCGCCAGCAGCTCGCGCGGAATCTGACGATCCCCCTGCGCCACGGTGCTCGGCAGCTGAATCACGTCGTTCGGGTCCACCATCGGCTCGTACGCGCAGCCATAGCGTTCCTTCAGCCGTTCCGCGTCCGCACCGGTGACGCCCAACCCGTGCACGATGTCGCTGGTGACGTTGTTGCCGCCAAAGGAAATCGTGCCCAGGTGCCGGATTTTTCCCTCGAGGAAGATCGCGAGGTCCGTGGTGCCGGCGCCCATCTCGACGAGAGCCACCCCCAGCTCCTTCTCGTCCTCCGTGAGCACGGCGAGCGCACTGGCGAGGGGCTCCAGCACCAGCTCGCGCACGGTATACCCGGCGCGCTCCACCGACTTCCGGAGGTTCGCCGCGGGCGAGCTGCCGATGGTGACCAGGTACATCTCGGTCTCCAGCCGGGTGCCCGTCATGCCGATGGGATCGCGAATGCCCGTGTTCTTGTCGACCGTGTACTCCTGGGGAATGGCGTGCAGCAGCTCCCGTTCGGCCGGGATGGCCTGCGCGCGCGCGACCTCGTTGGCGCGGTCCACGTCGGACTTGTTGATCTCGTCGTGACTCACGGCGACGATGCCCTTGCTGGTCATTGAGGCTACGTGCTCGCCCGCGATGCCCGAGTACACGTCGTGCACCTGCACGCCGGCCATGCGCTCGGCATCCTGAATCGCCTTGCGGATGGAGCGGGTGGTCTCCTCGATGTCGGCGACCACGCCGCGGCGCATGCCGGTGGTGCGCGCCTGCCCCACGCCAAGGATCTTGATGGACGGGCGCTTGGGCAGGTCGCCGACGACCTCGCCGATGATGGCGGTCGTCTTCGCGGAGCCGAGGTCGAGGCCGGCGACGAGGCGGTCGGGATTCATGGGAGTCGAGCGATCACTTGGTCTCGGTAACGCAGGTCGAGTTCCGTGGGACGCAGCCCGCGGCGCGCCAAATCCTTCTCCACCGGCTCCAGGTCCGCAAGCCGCTGCAAGGTAATGCCTGCGAGGGCGCGCACGGAAAGTGAATCCAGCACCAGCACGATCTCACCCGCTCCCCCGGGACGCACTTCGCTCATTCGGTGGTACAGCGCCGGCGCCCGGATGCGCGCCTCGCTCAACAAATGCAACATCACGCTGTCCGGCCGCGCTAGTATGGGCGCGTCCACGTCCGCCCGCGCGGGATCGATCGGCAGCGCCACTCCGCGCACGTCGTAGGCCTGGAATCCCCTCCCCCCGGAGGCCGGCACCAGGGCCACCGGTACGTGCTCCGCCACCCGGATCACCAGCGTTCCCGGCAGCCGACGTCCGACGTCCACGTCGCGCACCAGCGGATGTGCCGCCACGCGCGCGTGCCATGGACCGGTGTCATCCCAGACCGATGCCAGCGTATCGACCTGCAGTCGGTCGACGATATCACGCGCGTCGAGGTAGCGGGCGCCCACCACTTCCACATGTCGCACGCGAAAGAACGCGAATTCCCGGAGGATCAGCGGTAGCCAGAGGGGGGACAGCAGGAGCACGAACGCGCCAGCCGCCACCGCCGCCGGCGCCAGCCACCGGCGCAGGTCACGGGCGCGTCGCGAGCCCTTCGGCCCTTTCTGCTCCGGCGTCGCGTCGTCGATCGGAGGCGGCGTCACGCCAGGGGGCGCCGCAGGCGCGCGAGCAACTCGGGACCGGTGCGTGTGATGTCGCCGGCGCCCATGGTGATGACGACGTCCCCGGCCCGCGCGCCCGACGCGATCGCCTCGGCCAGCGCGTCGCGATCGCCGCGCCACGCGAGCTTCGCCCCCCCCCCCACCGCGCCGAAGGCGTCCGCGATCAGATCCGAGGTGACGCCGGCGATCGGCTGTTCGCGCGCCGCGTAGATCCCAGTGAGATAGACCACGTCCGCCGTGCACAACGAGCGGGCGAATTCGCCTGCGAAGTCTCGCGTGCGGGAATACAGGTGCGGTTGAAATGCCACCACCACGCGGCGGCCGGGATAGCAGGCGCGCGCCGCGGCGACCGACGCCGTGATCTCGGTGGGATGATGCGCGTAATCGTCCACCACGGTGACGTCCGCCGCGTTGCCCAGGTGCTCGAATCGGCGCTGCACGCCCGCGACGTTCGCCAGCCCATACGCGAGTCCCTCGAAGGGCGCGCCGAGCGCGATCCCGGCGCCGATGGCGGCGAGCGCGTTGAGCACATTGTGCGTGCCCGCCACCTTGAGTGCCACGCCGCCAAGGAGCTTGCCATCGTACTCCACGGAAAAGCGCGCGCCGCCGTCCTCCACGCGCGGATTCAGCCCGCGGAGCCGCGCGCTGCCGGACGCAACGCCGTACCGGATCACCTCGGCCGTGCTGGGCGTGGGGAGCGAGTCCGCGCCCGGGTCGTCGGCGCACAGGACGATGAACGGTGCGCCCGCGATGAACTGCGTGAACGCGCCGCGGATGGCCGCCAGATTCGTGTAGAGGTCCAGGTGGTCCGCCTCCACGTTGGTCACCACCGCGATGGTCGGCGACAGCGCGAGAAAGGAGCGGTCGTACTCGTCCGCCTCGGTCACGAACAGGCGCCCATCGCCCGTGCGCATGTTCCCGTTCCAGCGGGACACGCGCGCGCCCACGAGGGCCGTGGGGTTGCGCCCAGCGGACGCGAGGGCCTCTGCCGTCATCACGGTGGTCGTGGACTTGCCGTGGGTGCCCGCGATGCCCACGAGTTCCGTGCCGGGGCCCGTGGTCACCTCGCCAAGCGCTTCCGCTCGGCGGACGACCGGAATCCCCGCGGCGCGCGCGGCCTCCAGCTCGGGGTGAGCCCTCGGGATTGCCGACGTCACGACCAGCGCGCGCGCGCCCGCAACGTGCGACACGTTATGCCCGTCGGCGATCTCGATTCCCAGCGCGCGAAGATCGTCCACCTGCTGCACGTGGGCGTCGCAGCCGGACACCTTCACGCCGCGCCGAACGAACAGCTCCGCCAGCGCGCTCATGCCGGCGCCGGCGATGCCGACGAAGTGGACGGGACGCGGATCGCTCGGGTCAAGGAGCACGCGAGCAATATAGTTCTTGGCGGGGTCCTGGTTCCCGGCCGGATATTGTTCTCGGCCGGATATTGTTCTCGGCCGGGGCCGCACACCGGATATTGTTCTCGGCCGGGGGGCGCGCTTCGCGCGCCGGTCGGCGGGCACACCATTCAAGGTCGTGCGCGCCGGAGACGCAGTAGCGCGGCGAACTCGCGCCGAACGGTCGCCAGGCCGGAATCCAGCGTGCGAACCCGATCCTCGCTCAGGAAGTCCAGGTCGCCACTGGTGATGAGCTGGTGCAGAGCTCCGTCGTGGAAGGGTGGCGTCATCCACCTTGAGCACAGGACCTTCGGGGTGTGCCCGCCGACCGGCGCGCGAAGCGCGCCGCCGAGAACTTATAGGCCCGCCGCAGGCGGGCCGCCGAGAAC
>JBBDYA010000081.1:63826-93747 GCA_040902005.1 Gemmatimonadaceae bacterium
CCCCCCCCCCCCCCCCCCCCCCGCCGAGAACCTCTAGCAGAGAACCTCTAGCAGAGAGCCTTTAGCCGCCGACAGCTTCTATCAGTGCCACGATGCGTCGCGCGATGTCCTGTGCCGCGTTCGGTCGCGCGCGCGCCGCCGCCGCCCGCGTGATGCGCTCCAGTCGCGCGGCGTCACCCACAAGCGCCGACACCTCGGCGCCGAGGCGCGCGCCGGTGAGCTGTGACTGCGGCAGGTGTACCGCGGCGCTGGCGTCCGCGAGCGTGCGCGCGTTGTGCGTCTGGTGATCCGCGGCCGCCGTGGGCAGCGGAATCAGGAGGGCGGGAATGTGCCACGCGAACAGTTCGGCGAGCGTCATCGTGCCGGCCCGCGCGATGGCAAGAGTCGCCGACGCGTACGCATCGCGAATTGGCGACAGGTATGGCCGCACGCGAACCCGGTCGGACTCGAGATGCGCGAACGCGTCGTACGTCTTCTTCCCGGTGCCCCAGATCAGGTGCACGCGCGGCGGCAGTCCGCCGGCGATCCAGTCGCGCACCGCCGTGTTGATCGCCAGTGACCCCTGGCTGCCGCCATACACCAGCACCACGATGGCCTCCGGCGGAAACCCCCACGCGCGCAGGGCCGCCTCACGCGCGGGGCGCGGTTCTGGCGGGGGCTCGATCGGCGCGCCGACATCCACCAGCGCCTCCGGCGATCGCGCGTGGAGACGCTGTGCGGACTCCGGAAACGAGAGATAGATCTCGCGCGCCCAGCGGCTGAAGAGGCGCGCCGTGAGACTCGGCAGACTGTCCCCGGTCTGCTCCACCAGCGGAATACGATGCGCCACCGCGTACGCGAGCATGGTCACCGCGGCATAGCCGCCCGTGCCGACCACGAGCGCCGGACGCTCCTCACGCACCAGCCGGCCGATCGCGCGCCAGGCGGTGAGCATCCCCGCGGCAGTGCGCCAGTTGTTCCACACCCGGGATCGGTACAGCGGGTGGAGGTCGAGCAGCAGATGCGGATAGCCCGTGCCCGGAAGCACGTCGCGCTCCACGCCCCGTCGCGCGCCCACGAAGAAGGGCTGGATGTCCGGGCGCAATGCCTGCACGGCGCGGGCGATCGCGAGGCCGGGATACAGGTGTCCGCCGGTCCCGCCTCCCGCGACTATGATCCTCACGCGCGCCGGGTCAACGGATCGGTGGCGCCGGTGCCGACGACCCGATCCCTTCTGCTCCCGATGTTCACGAGCACGCCAGTGAGAAACATGGTGAGCACCAGGTTCGAGCGCCCGTAGGACACAAAGGGGAGCGTGAGTCCCGTGGTGGGCAGCAAGCCGATCACGACGCCGATGTGCACGTACGCGGTGAGCACCGTGGTGAAGGTGAGCCCCACGGCCACGAGCTGCAGAAACGGGGACCGTGCGGCGCGGGCGATGCGAAATCCGTAGAGCGCGTACGCGCCGAAGGCGAGCGTGAGGGCCGCCAGACCCAGAAACCCCCACTCCTCGCCCACGTTGCTGGCAATGAAGTCGCTGTACGGATACGGGAGAAATCCGTACTGCTGCCGTCCCTCGCCGTAGCCCGCGCCGAACGTGCCGCCCGAGCCCACCGCGAGCAGCGACTGCCGCAGCTGATACCCGGCCGACGGCGCCTGCCCCGGATCGAGGAAGGACACGAGGCGCAGCAGCGCGTACTGCACGCGTTCGATCTCCACCCAGAGCCACGGAAGCGCGAGCGCGCCGAGCAGCACGAAGTGCGCGATGCGCACGCCGCCGGCGAAGAGCACGATGGCCATCAGCAGCGTGTAGAGAATCGCCACGGACAGGTCGGGTTCCGCCGCGGCCAGCACGCAGAGGGCCAACAGTACCACGAGAAAGGGCACGAGGCCGCGCGAGAATCCGCGCAGCCGGTCGCCCTTCTTCACCACGAGCATGGCGGTCCACACCACCACCGCGAACTTCCCGAGCTCCGACGGCTGGAAGGACGTGCTGTAGAGGAATCGCTTGGACCCGTTGATGCGCGGCGCGATATCGTTCGGCAGCACCAGCACCAGCAGCAGGGTGACGAGCGTCACCCACATGAGCGGCCACGCCCAGGCGCGCCAGCGCTCGGCATCCACCTTGGCGGCGACCATGAAGGCGATGACGCCGATGCCGGCCCCGGTGAGCTGCCGGATCAGGTAGTACGTGCCATCGCGTCCCCGGTTGATCGCCTCGATCGCGCTGGCACTGTACAGCACGGCCAGCCCGAACACGAGCAGGCACGCCGAGACCAGCACGATCGCGCGGGCCTCCTCACTGATCACCCAGCGCTCCCGCACGTCGGCGCGTGGCAGCTCGCGAGCGCGCGCGACCGTTGCCGCGGTCACGACTGGACCACGAGTCGCTTGAACTCGTTTCCGCGGTGCTCGTAATCGGTGAACATGTCGAAACTGGAACAGGCCGGAGACAGCAGGACGGCGTCGCCCGGCGACGTGGACCGTCGGGCGCGGGCGACCACGTCCGCGAAATCGGTGCCGCCCTGCTCGACGGCTACGCTGCCTGAGAGGTCACGCGCGATCAGCTCAGCCGCCTGGCCATACGCGATCACGCGCGTGACGGTGCGCTTCACCTCGGGGACCAGCGCGGTATAGGCGTCGCCCTTGTGCATGCCCCCGAGCAGGAGCACGGTGGGCCGCGTCATGCCGCGCAGCGCGACCAGCGTGGAGGCCACGTTGGTGGACTTCGAGTCGTTGATCCAGAGCACACCGCCAACGTCCGCCACGATCTCGATGCGGTGCTCCAGGCCCCGGAAGGACCGCAGCGCATCCCCGAGCAGCGCGCAGGACTCCGTGGTGCGGTGCCGCGGATCCGCCAACATCACCGCGAGCGACGCGGCCAGGGCGTTCGCCACGTTGTGATCCCCGATCAGCCGGAGCTCCGATCGCCTGATCAGCGGGCAGCCCAGCACCATCAGCGCGTCGGAGTCCCGGTCGTAGTACGCATCGGATTTCCCCACGAGCGAAAAGTTTGCGTGAACGCCAGGAACGCCGTCTGCCAGCGACCGCACGGCGGCATCGTCCGCGTTCGTCACCCAGCACGAGGACGGCGTCGCGTTGACGAACAGGCGTCGCTTGTCCGCGTAGTAGGCCTCCACGTCGTCGTACCGGTCCAGGTGGTTGGCCGACAGGTTGGTGAGCACGCCCACGTCCGGCCGCAGGCTGGGGGTATCGTGCAGCTGGAACGATGACACCTCGAGCGCGACCCAGTCCGGCGGCGCAGCGTGCTGCGCCACCTCGGCCAGCGGAAGACCGATGTTCCCGGCGGCGACGGCGCGCAGGTCCAGCGCGAGCAGCAGGTGCGCGACGAGGGCCGTGGTCGTCGTCTTGCCGTTCGTGCCGGTCACGGCGACGTAGCGCAGCGTGGGCAGGAACCGCAGCGCGATCTCGATCTCGCTCACCACCTCGCGCCCGCGCTCGCGCGCCGCGATCACGGGGGGCGCGTTCGGCGGCACGCCGGGGCTCACGACCAGCAGCGACGCGCGCGCGATGCGATCCAGGTCGTGCCCGCCGAGCTGCGCGTCCACCCCTTCCCGCTCCAGCTCCTCCGCCGCGGCCTCCAGCTCGGGGGCGCGCCGCGCATCGGACGCGTACACCAGGTTGCCCGTGCGCGCGAGCAGCAGGGCCACGGCGTGTCCGCTGCGTGCCAGGCCCGCGACCGCGATTTCGTGCTGGAGCCAGTCCGCGCGCAACGCGGGCTCGGAGACGCGCGGCGTCCTCACGTCACCGGAGCTTCAGCGTGCTGACGGCCAGGACCGCGAAGAGCACCTGGATGATCCAGAAGCGCACCACCACCTGCGACTCGTGCCACCCCTTGAGCTCCATGTGATGGTGCAAGGGCGCTCGCAGGAGCAGCCGGTGCCGTTGCGCGTACTCGAGGCCGAACCGCTTGCGGCGATACTTGAACACGAACCGCTGGCCGAGCACGGAGAACGTCTCCACCATGAACACGAACCCGACGAACACGAGCAGGAATTCCGATTTCAGCAGGATCGCCACCGCGCCGATGCCGCCGCCCAGCGCGAGCGACCCCGTATCGCCCATGAAGACCTGCGCGGGATACGCGTTGAACCAGAGGAATCCGATCAGGGCGCCCACCATCGCCGCGCAGAACACGGTGAGCTCGCCGGCGTTGTGCAGGTAGAAGACGCCCAGGTACCGGCTCGTGTCGACCCGACCGATGACGTACGCGAACAGCGCGAGCGTGGCGAACGCGATCGCGCTGAGCCCGGCCGCGAGCCCGTCGATGCCGTCCGTCAGGTTCACCGCGTTGCTGACGCCCACCAGGATGAACGTGGTGAACAGCACGTAGATCCACGCCAGCGACGCCGTCAAGGGCACCACGAGCACGTACTTGTAGAACGGCAGGGTCGTGGAGGCGCCGGGCAGGTTGGGCGACAGGGGAAACTGCCAGAGGTACCAGCCGAGGAACAGGCCGACGGCGACCTGGCCGATGAGCTTGTACCGTTCCACGAGCCCCTGGTTCTTCGTCCCCTCCCGCTTCTGCTTGAGCTTCAGCACGTCGTCCAGGAAGCCGATCGCCCCCATCCAGGCGGTGACCAGGAGCGCCAGCACGGTGTACCTGCTGTTCATCCGCGCCCAGAGGAGCACGGACGTGAGCGAGCAGAACAGGATGATGAGCCCGCCCATCGTGGGCGTCGTCCCCTTGGACAGATGCGAGTCTGGCGTGCCCTCGCGGATGACCTGATGATACGCGCGCGTCCTGAGCTGCTTCAGGACGAAGGGGCCCACCACGAATGACAGCAGCAGCGCCGTGGTGGCCGCGCCGGCCGCGCGGAACGTGATGTACACGAAGACATTCAGGAACGGGTATTCCCGAATGAGCGGGACGAAGATGGCGTAAAGCACGTGGTCCTGGGTGGCGGCGCGCGGCGTTCGGCGGAACCCGGCCTATGACGCGCCGCGTGCCCACTCCGTTACCGAGGGCACCAGCCGCTCCAGCCGGACACCGCGCGAACCCTTCAGCAGGATAATGGCGCCGGGCCGCAGGCGCGACGCGAGCCGGTCCCACACCCCGTCCACGTCCCCGGCGCCCACCCAGCGGTCGGCCGGCGCCCCGACCCGCTCGAGGGCCAGGGCGAATTCGCCGACGCCGGCGATCACATCGATGCCGGCGTCGAGCGCGGCGCGCGCAATCTCGTCGTGCAGCGCGGGCGCGGTGGGACCCAACTCCAGCATCGTCCCCAGCACCGCCACCCGCTGCCTGCCGGCCGACGCGGCGCCCCCGGCGTGCGCCAGCAGCTCCAGTGCGGCGCGGGCGGAACCCGGATTGGAGTTGTACGCGTCGTTGATGAGCAGCGTGTCGCCGATCCGCTCCACGTGGCTCCGCATGGGCGGCGCCGGCATCGCCGCGATGCCACGGGCCGCATCGGTCAGTGGGATTCCCAGCTCGCGCGCGACGGCAAGCGCGAGCATCGCGTTGCGCAGGTTGTGCACCCCGCGCAGCGGCACGCGAACCTCCACGTCATCGACGGTGATCGCGCCACGCCCCTCCGCGTCGAGTGACCACCGCTGGACCGGCAGGTCGCCACCCTCGAGTCCCGCGACCACCACGCGACGCGCGCGCCCGCGCGCTGCGGCCACCACGTCGGGCTGGCCCGCGGGCACGATCGCCACGGGCGCGCCGTCGCACGCCGCCATCTCTTCGCGCAGCACGCCGGCCAGGTCGCCAAGTCCCTCGAGGTGCTCCTCCGCGATCGACGTGACCACGACCACCGTGGGCTCGACGATGGCGCGCAACGTAGCGACCTCGCCGGGCTGGTTCGTGCCCATCTCGATCACCGCCGCCTCGGCGCGCTCCGGAAGCGCCAGCAGCGTCTGCGGCACGCCGATGAGATTGTTGAGGTTGAGAGGCGTGGCGTGCACCTCGAGCCGGCTGCCGAGCGCCGCGCGAATCAACTCCTTCGTGCTGGTCTTGCCGTTCGTGCCCACGACGCCGATCACGGCGCCCGGGAACGCCCGGCGCCGGTAGCGCCCGAGCGCGCCGAGCGCGGCGCGGGTGTCGCTCACGTGGTAGACGGGAACGTCCAGGGCTCCCCCGCCCGCCCGCTCGGCGCGCGACACGACGACGGCGGACGCACCCGCGCGCACCGCCTCCGCGAGAAAATCGTGGGCGTCGAACCGCTCGCCCACGAGGGCCACGAAGAGGTCACCGCGTGCGATCGACCGCGTGTCGGTCCACACGCGCGTCAGCGCACCAGGGCCGGCCGGAGGAGGAGCGACGGCAAGCGGCGCCAGCGCGTTCGCCACCCGCTCGCCCGTCCAGAAGCTCATGCGCGCACCCGGGTGAGCTCCGCCACAATCGCCTTCTCATCGAACGGGAGTCGCTCGGTGCCGCGCAGCTGGTAGGTCTCGTGGCCCTTCCCCGCGAGGAGCACCACGTCGTCCGACCCCGCGAGGGCCAGTGCCCGCGCGATGGCGTCGCGCCGGTCCTCGATGCGCTCGTGCCGGCCCGCCGTCATTCCCGCCTCGATGTCGTCGAGAATCGCCTCGGGATCCTCGGTGCGTGGATTGTCGCTCGTCACGATCGCCAGGTCTGCCAGGCGCTCGGCGATGCCGCCCATCTCGGGGCGCTTTCCCCGATCGCGGTCGCCGCCACAACCGAACACCACGAGCAGGCGCCCACTGACGAACGGTCGCACGGCACCGAGCGCCCGCGCCAGCGCGTCCGGCGTATGCGCGTAGTCGCGCAGCACAGTGGGGCGTTCCCCCACCACCTCGAGGCGCCCCGGCACCTGCGGCACGGTGCCGAGCCGCCGCGCGATGGTGTCGGTCGGCACGCCGAGCGCGTACGCCGCCGCGGCCGCCGCCACCGCATTGCTCACGTTGAAGTCGCCGATGAGCGGCAGCCGCACGGGGAAACGCTCCGTCCCGGCCACGAGCGTCCATTCCGACCCGCGCGGCGTGTAGCGCGGACGGTGCGCGTGCACCTCGACGGACGAGTGCGTGCTGAACTCCACCTTGCGCCGGTCGGTAGCCAGCGCGCGCCATACGGGATCATCGGCGTTCACCACCACGATGCCGTGGGGGGGGGGCGCGAGGTGCGCGCAGAGGCGTTCCTTGGCCTCGCGGTAGGCGTCCATCGTCTGGTGATAGTCCAGGTGGTCGCGCGACAGGTTGGTGAACACCGCCACGTCGAACGCCAGGCCGTCCACACGATGCTGATGCAGCGCATGCGAGGAGACCTCCATCGCAACGCGGTGGACGCCCGCGTCCACCAACGCGCGCAGGATGCGCTGGAGCTCCACCGGTCCCGGCGTGGTGAGGCCGGGGTCCTGGATCACGGCACGCCCCTCGCTGCCGACAAGCACACCGACCGTGCCGATGGACGCTGCCGCACCGTCCTCGTCCAGCAGGTGGCGGAGCATGTGCGCGGTAGTCGTCTTGCCGTTGGTGCCCGTGATCGCGACGAGGCAAAGATGCCGCGCGGGAAAATCATACGCGGCCGCCGCGGCCACGGCGGCCGCGCGCCGTCCGTCGCGCACCACGATCGCCGGCAGCGGGGCGCGCGCCGCGTCCTCGACGATGGCGGCCGCGGCGCCGGCGGCGCGCGCGCGATCCAGATAATCGTGGCCATCCATCGTGGCGCCGCGCACCGCCACGAACAGCCCTCCGCGCGTCAGGCGGCGACTGTCGTCCGCGATGGACGAGATGTGCGCCGGCAGCGCACCGCGGGTCTCGACGAGCAGATCGGCGGCGGTGAGAGCCGCCGTGATGTGGGTCAACGGAATGGGCATTCAGCGAGTGTAGCGGAGGCGCACGAGCGAGCCAGCAGGCGCGAGCGCACCGGGCGCCGGCTCGGTGACTCCCGCCACGCTCGCGGCCTGCGTGAGCTGGACGCGGAATCCGGCAGTATGCAGGGATCGCACCGCGTCGCGGAGCGTGAGTCCGCGCACATTCGGCACGCTCCGCGGCGCGGGCGGTTCGGCACGGCGCTCCGGCGGCGACGGGATGTCGATCACGACGCTGGCCACGGCGGCGTCCGGGAACGCCGCGTCGTCATTCGCCCGCGCGACAGCGGCCACGGGCGCCAGCGAACGACCCGCCTGCACCGCCGCGATGGTGCGCGGCGCGAGCCGGCTGCGATCCAGGGCTGCGTCGCGCGCGGCGATGGCGGCCTGCAGAATCGTCCGGGTCATCGGGGCCGCCGTGCGGCCGCCGTAGAAGTTGCCCTTCGGGCTCGTGAGCTTGACGACCACCACGAGCTGCGGCGCGTCTGCCGGAAACAGCCCGACGAAATTCGGGTTGTATTGCATCGGCGCGTACCGCCCGTTCACCGTGCGCCGCGGCGTGCCCGTCTTCCCACCCACCGCGTAGGTGGCAAGATCCGCGTCCAACGCGGTGCCCCGTTCCACCACGTCAGCGAGCAGGGTGCGCAGCGTCCTGGCGACCTCCTCGCTGATCGCGCGACGCACCACGCGGCGCTCGTGGCGGAAGGTCACCGCGCCGTTCGGCGCGCGAATCTCGCGGATGAGCGCCGGCTCCAGCAATTCGCCGCCGTTGGCGATCGCCGCGTAGGCGACGGCCAGCTGCACGGGCGTGACCGCCACTTCGTATCCCATCGCCAGCGAGGCCTGAGACTGGCGGGACCATGCCTTCGGGGGACGCAGCGTGCCAGCCGCTTCGGCGGCGTAGGGCAGTCCGCTGGGCATGCCCAGGCCGAAATCCCTCAGCGTCTCGAACTCCTCGCGCTCGGTGAGGCGCTCCGCGAACTGGACGATCCCCACGTTGCTCGAGTAGCGGATCACGTCCGCGAGCGACAGCTGCGCGCGCGGCGGCCCCTGAGCTGGCTCGTCGTGCACGGTGCGGCCGTGCAGCGTGTACGTGCCGCCGCGCGTCGCCACCATGTCGGTCGTGCGGGCGCGTCCGCGCGCGAGGAGGCCGGCGGCGATGAGCGGTTTGAGCGTCGATCCCGGCTCGAAGGGTTCCGTGAGCGCCGTGACCGACCGGGACACGGCACCATTCCGCTCACCGGCCATCGCGAGGATTTCGCCGCTGCGCGGGTCCATGATCACGATGTCGCCGCCTTCCGCCTCCAACCGGGCGACCGCGTCGGACAGGGTGCGCTCCGCGATCCCCTGCAGCTCGTGGTTGATCGTGAGGGTCACCGAGTGGCCAGGCGTGGGCGCCAGCCCGGGCGACGTGGGCGACACGAAACTGCGGCCGCCCATCGCACGCATCATCCGGGACGCACCTGGAACGCCGCGGAGAAGCGAATCCAACGTGAGTTCCAGCCCGTCGATGCCGCGGCCGTTGGCGATGCGCCCGAGCAGGGGGCGGAGCCCCGGGGACATCGCGTACGTGCGGTCGCTGACCGGCGTCGTGTAGACCCCGCGCATCGCGGTGATCGCCGCCACGTCCTCCGCCACGAATCGCCCCGGGATTTCCACCCACTTGCGGCGCCGGTCCGCGGCACGGGCTGCCCAGGAGGCGTCCACCTTCGCGTTGAGCAAGGCGCGCTGCAATCGCCGGGGATCGCGGAGCTCGCGCGGCGCGACCTCGAGCTGCACCACCTCGCGCGTGGTGGCGAGGGTACGGCCGCCCGCGTCGAGCACCCTCCCGCGCGGCGCGGGCACTTCGCGCGCCGTGAACTGCTGGCGCCGCGCCAGGTCGGACCACGCGCGTCCCTGCACCAACTGCACGTGCGCCGCCTTGCCCAGCACGCCGAGCATGAGCAGCGCGAGCGAGGCGTGCACCAATCCGATGCGTCGGTGGCGATGGTTCGCCGACCCCTTGCCCACCCCTGTCATGGAGTAATCGGAGTCGGTTGGCGTGGCACGATGATCACCTGGCTGTCGGCTGGCACATGCATCTGAAGGCGGCGCTCGGCGATGGGCCCCAGGCGCGCCCGACTCGACGCGTCGCGAATCTCCGCTTCGAGCCTGATGCGAGCCGCATCCACTGCGTCCCGCCGCTCCGCGCGCTCCCGAATCTCCCGGGCCTGGCTGATGCCGAACGTTCTCCGAGCTATGACGCCCATGGCCACCACGAAGAAACCAAGCAAGAACAGCGCGATGAGGGAGCGCCCCCCCCCCCCCTGGTGCGCCTACCCATCGCTGTCGTCCCCGGCCCGGCGCCACGCGCGCAACCTGGCGCTGCGCGCCCTCGGATTCCCTTCGATCTCGGACGGTGCCGGCATGACCGCGCGCCGCGTCAGGGTCTGCCCGAGCGCCCGCCCGCGGCACGTGCACATGGGCTGTTTCGGGGGACACACACAGGCGGCGCTCCAGTCGCGAAAGGCATGCTTGACCAGCCGGTCCTCGCCGGAATGATACGTGATCACGACCATGACGCCGGCGTCACGGAGGCGGTCACGCAACGCGGGAAGCGCGTGCCGCAGCCCCTCCAGTTCGTCGTTCACGGCGATCCGCAACGCCTGAAAGAGGCGAGCGAAATCGCCCGGGCCCGTGCGAGGGCCGAGCGCGCCCCGGATCGCTCGCACGAGATGATCACTGGTCGCGAAGGCCTCGGTGGCCCGCCGGCGAATCACTTCGCGCGCCAGACGGTTCGCACGCGGCTCGTCCGCATACTCCCGGAAGATCGTGGCCAGTTGGCCCTCGTCGGCGCTATTGAGCACGTCCGCCGCGGTGTCGCGTTCATCGCCCATGCGCATGTCCAGCGGCGCGCCCTCGCGGAAGGTGAATCCGCGCTCGATGGCATCGAACTGCCGCGAGGAAACGCCGAGGTCCAGCAGGATGCCTTCGAAGCGCGTGTCGCCCCCCCCCAGCGCGCCGGATTCGTCCAGCGACGCGTAGTTCCCCAGGATGGCCCGGAATCGCCCAGACGGCTCGAAGGCTGCGAGGCGCGCGCGCGCCACGCGAATGGCGTCGGCATCCCGGTCCACCCCGACCACCAGGGGCACGCCCGCCTGGAGCAGCGCCTCGGCGTGGCCGCCGCCGCCCAGGGTACCGTCAAGCACGCTTTTCGCACTGCGCAGGAGCTCGACCACCTCAGTGGCGAGCACCGGCTGGTGATACCAGTCACCGGTGACCGTCATGCGATTCCCCACACATGGCCGCACGCAAACACATCGCGCTGGTGACCCACGGCAAACGCGCCGACCGTCCGGACTTCCGGCACATGGTGTCGTGGGTGCGCGAGCGCGGCCATCACGTGGACGTGCGCGTGACGTTCGAGCGCGGGGATGGCGAATCTCTGGCGCGCGAGGCCGCCATGCGCGGCGCCGACGTGGTCGCCGCCGTCGGCGGCGACGGCACGCTGAACGAAGTCGTCAACGGACTCGACGGATACGACACCCCTCTGGGCGTGATACCACTGGGGACCGCGAACGACTTTGCACGCCAGGCCGGTATTCCCGCAGACGCGGATCATGCCATGGATGTTATCCTGCGCCGCAACCCTGTGCGCATCGACACGGCGTCGCTGAACGGCCGGCGGTTTCTCAACATGTCCACCGGCGGGTTGGGCGCCGAGGCAACGGCGGAAACGCCGCCGGAGGCCAAGCAGGCCCTCGGCGCCTTTGCCTATGCGATCACGGGGTTGCGAAAGCTCGCGGACTTCGAATCCCACCACGCGGTGTTCCGCGGCGGCGGGTACGTGCTGGACTGCGACTTCATGATGTTCGCGGTGGGAAGCGCTCTCGAGTCAGGCGGTGGCACGCTGGTGACGCCGCACGCGTCCACCACCGACGGCCTGCTGGATCTGTGCGTGTTCGCGCGCATGAACCGGCGCGAGTTCGCGCGCACCGTGATGCTGCTGCGGCGCGGGGAGCACGTGGGCGCGGCCGGCGTGCATTACGTGCGGCTGCCGGAGTTCACGATCGAAAGCCAGCGGCCCATGAGCGTGAACGTGGACGGCGAGGTGTCCAACGACGCCCGACTCCACTATCGCGCGCGCGCGCGCGACCTCTGGGTCCACGTGGTGAACCTGCCGGGCGAGACGACGCGAACGCCCGAGACCAGAAAACGCGACGCCCGGAACGCAACCAGCGCCGGCAAACCGGTGCGCGGCCGCGCGAAGAAATGAGCCAATGCAAAAGGAGAATGGGCTTCCCCATTCTCCTTCTTCCGCCACGCGCTCGCGGACTATCGACAGTACTGCGTAACCATCTGATCGGCGGCGGGTGAATACTGCGCCACGTAGCCGAGCACCGTCCGCGCCGTCGCCGCGTCCACCGAGCCCCCCGCCGGCATGTTCATCTGCGTGAGCACGAACATGTCCTTCGCCTGCCGGGCCAACCCGCAATTCCTCCGCGCCTGCGCGTCCTGGAGCGACGCAATCGCGACATTCAGCGAGGTGACGCCGATGAAGAACTTCGCCGTCGCCGACGGCGCCAGGCTGTCGGACGCCTGCGCAAATCCCAGCGCGCGGCGGTACTCCGTCACCGTCTTCACCGAGTCCGCATACTTGTACACCGCCTGCGTGGGTTGCAGCAGGAAGGTGCCCCAGGTCTGGCGATCCTCTCCCGCCGCCACGGCCCGGCGCGTCAACGCGAGCGCCGAGTCCGGCCGGTTCAGTTCCATGAAGATTGCGCCGAGCATCAACGTGCCGTTGAGCGTCCGGGGATCGATCGACAGAGCGCGCCGGATGGACTGCTCGGCCATCTGCAGCTGTCCAGCGCGACGTTCCGCCTGCGCCTTCAACGCCCAGAAGGATGCGCGCTGTGGGTATCGCTGCGTGGCGCGCGACGTGATCTCCACCGCGCGCAGTGGATTCTCCGTGACGCCCTGCGCGGCGGCAATCTGGCGCTCGAAGTACGCCGTATCGGCCAGCGTCGAGTCGCCGCGCACCATGGCCATCCCCGCTGCGACGGCCTTGTCGAACCAGGCCGACCGCGATGACGGCACGGTATCCGCCGCGGCCGCGTTCAGCGTCAGCAGCCAGCGCTGGCGCATCAACTGCGGGTCGCCCGGATTCTTCGCGATGAGCGAGTCCACGAGCGGAAGCGCCACTTCCGGCTTGCCCAGTTGCGCCAGCGCCGTGACCACCTGGCCCTGGAGCGTGGGGTTGTTGGGCTCGAGTTCCATCAGGGACAGGAGCGAGCGCACGGCGCTCTCATTGTCACCCTTGATCTCCTGGGCGGCGTACGCCAGCCGCAATGCGACCGTGCTCCTGGGATCCAGCCGGCGAACCTCTCCCACGATCCGGAGCACCTCGTCCGCCGTGCGAATCCTGGTCGCGGAATCCTGGCTGGCCATCATCGCCTGATAGGCGCTGGCCATGCAGAGGCGGGCTATCGTCGCGATGGGGTACTTCTCCACGGCCGCCCGCGCGGCTGCAATCGCCCTGTCGAACGCACCGTCACGGATTCCGTTCTCGCACGCCTGGTTGTCGGCGAGCTGCCTGCGAGCGTCCTCGTACGCGCGTTCCACCTGACGCGCCAACGCACCGACGTTGCCGCCCTCCGCTGCCGGCAGGGCCTGGGCGATCGTGACGTCGCGCGCGAGCATCATGCGCGGCTCGATCCGGAGATTGTCCCCCCTGCGCGTCACGTGCCCGCCGATCACTTCATCGGCACGGAGCCCCTTGGCCAGCGCTTCCAGGTCGGTCATGCCGAGCGAGGAATCGGGCCGGTATCCCGACCCCTCCAGATAGGTGGTGATCTGTTCCTTGTGGATCACCGTGATCTGGCGCGGATTGATGCCGGCCAGGATGCGCGAACGGATCGCGTCCGAGACTTCGACGCCTGCCGCGCGATCGCCGCTGAACACCACGACGAGGACTCGGGGCGCCTGCGGGTTGACCGTCCGCGTTTGAGCCTCGAGGGCGGCCGGCGCGGAACACAACCCGAACGCCAGTGCGACCGCAGTCGTTGCACGTCGCTGATTCACCTTCACGATTGACCTCCAAATTCGGTAAGCAGATCTACCCGAGTGACTTGCTTCGGTTCCGGCAAAACAGGTGTTACCAGCGCAATGAGTGGGCGAAGAGGGACTCGAACCCCCGACTTCCTGCGTGTAAGGCAGGCGCTCTAACCAACTGAGCTATTCGCCCCAGCGACGACTCGCGGGAATCCGACACGGGACGAGAGTCGACGTGCATCAAATACGAAGCCGGAAGCACGTCAGCACGCCCGGGTTACGAGCGGAGAATCGCGACGGGAACCAGCACGCAATAGCCAACCACAAGGAGGACCGGGGCGAGGTTCATCCCGCCCCGGGCAAGGTCCGCATATCCGATCGCCAGCGCCAGGAGCGCGAGTCCCCACCACAGAAGCGGACGCGAGCGCGGAATGGAGGTTTCGGTGTCAGCCATGAGCAGAGTAGCATATCGGCGCCGGAAAACAGTGTCAACTTCAAATGCCGCCGCGCGTTACGATTCCATTAAGGCCGCTCCCCGGGATCATTCTCCCCGAGGAGGTCCTTGAGAGCACTTTCCCGCTCGGCGCGGTCCGCCGCTTCGTCCGCCACACGCATGCTCGCCAGCCGCCGGCGATCGCGGCGTCGGCGCGCAACGTACAGGGGTGTCAGCAGGAACAGGAAGAGCAGCGCCGCCAGCGTCACGTTGCTCGCCAGCGCCAGCGCGCCGTACTGCCGGCGCGTCTGCTGACGCCAGCGCTGCTCGAAGCCGGCGAGCGTCATTCCGTGCGCCCGGCGCATCGCGGTGTCGAGGGAGCGGGTGTCCCTCCAGTAGCCCAGCAGCAGGGAGAGTCCGTGATCGGGACTGGCCCGCGCCAGCTCCGCGACCGCGCGATACGAGAGGGCATAGGCTGACTGCGCGGCGGTGGTGCCACCGGAGAAGGATGCTTCCAGCTCGTCCAGCGTGGGCATGCCGCGCAGCGCCAGGGCGAGGTTCGTCATCAGCACCTCCTCGCGGCCCCATTCGCCGGCGGCGTAGCTGGCATAGCCCTCATCGAACCAGCGGGGCGGCAGGTTACCGAGATATTCGTGCAGCGCGAGGTGCGCCAGTTCGTGGCGCAGCACCGAGAGCGGATCGCCCGCGTCAGAACCCGATCGCTGGCCCTGCATCACGATGCGGCGGAACTCGGGAAACGCGACGGCGCTCCCCCATTCCGGAGTCGCGTCGCCAGCCCATTCGCGGAATCGCCGGTAGTCGGGCGCGATGGCGATGGTCACCCGCTGCTGCGGGCGCGGCATGCCCGGAAAGGTGTCGGTGGCGAGTGCGTGGGTCGCCAGCGACGACGCGAGGGTGCGGTCCCGCTCGAAATAGAGAAACTGGAAGCGCCCGCGGTCGAGGCGCTCCGGGGTGGTCTGGCCCTGAATGCGGAGCGGCAGCGCGAGGAGACTCCCCAGCACCAGACTGAGGACTAGGGCTCGCCCCCCTCCTCGACCGTCTTGAGTGCTTCCGCGCAGCGCTTCCCCCACGGGTTGAACTTGTTTGCCGCGAATCCGTCGCGCCACGCCTGCATCCCCTCGTCCTGCTGCCCGTTGAACCAGAAGGCCTTGCCCAGCTCGTAGTACGCCTCGATCAGGTTCGGACCGAGCACGAGCGTCTTCTGAAAGAACGTCTGCGCATCCTCGAACATGTCGCGCTCGAGATAGACCAGTCCAAGATAGAAGTGCGCGTACAGCGTTGCCTTCTTGTCGTTGTCCAGGCGGATGGCGCGCGACAGATGCTCGATGGCCTCACCGAAGATCTTCTTCTTCAGGCAGATGTAGCCGACGTTGATGCGCGCGAGCGCGTTCTGGGGCTCGCGCGTCAGCACCTTCTGGAACCAGAGCAGGGCGTCGTCGTACTTCTCCTGGAGCATCAACGCCCAGCCGAGCAGCGCCTCGGACTGCGGCTGGTTGGGCGACAGCTCGATGGCTTTCAGGAGGGCCTGCTCCGCCGCGGGATAGTCGCCGAGCGACAGGCGACTCCAGCCCTTTTCGATGAACGTCGACGCGCCGATGTGGTCCGCGTGCACGATGGGCTTCTCGGCGCTGAATTCCGGCGCGAGCGTGGCGCCCGCCTGCATCGCCTTCCACTTGTCCACCAGCTTCTTGACGTCGTCCTTGAGCGCGGTGAGGTCCGCCATCTCCTGCTCGATCGATCGGAAGAAGGAGATGATCTCGACTTTCAGCGCGTCCCGCTGCGCGAGCGCGTCGGGGGCGTCGAGCCTGGCGTCGAGGTTGTTGAGGGTGGCGCGATGCGCGGTAATGGCGCGCGCGACGATCTGCTCAGACATGGTGGTACAATATGTAACGGGTGATGGCGGCCGCCATGTCGGGGAGCGACACGACCAGATCCGCGCCAGCCAGCTGCAGCGCGGCCTGCGGCATTCCATAGATAGTGCAGCCGGCCCGGTCCTGGACCAATGCGCGCCCGCCCGCCGCCCGAATGGCCCGCAGTCCCTCCGCGCCGTCGCGCCCCATGCCCGTGAGCACGACACCGACGCAGCGCTCCCCGAAGGTGCCGGCCAGTGAGAGAAAGAGCGGATCCGCCGCCGGTCGCACGCCCCACACCGGCGGATCGTCGCTCAAGGCGATCCGCGCATCCTCGCGCCCGCCCACCAGCCGCATGTGGTGGCCGCCGGGCGCCAGATACACGCGTCCGGCCTGGAGCGTGTCGCCGTGCGCCGCCTCCCGAACGGGCAGCGGGCAGCTCGCGTCGAGCCGCTGCGCGAGGCTGCGCGTGAAGCCGGCGGGCATGTGCTGCACGATCAGCACGGCCGCGCGCAAGTCGCCCGGGAGCTGCGGCATCAGCTCGGACAGCGCGCGCGGGCCGCCGGTGGACGTCGCGATGGCGACCACGCTCAGGGCCGGCTGACCCTCCACCGTGCGCGGAGCGCGCGCCGTCGCCGGCGCGGCGACGCGGCCCGCCAGCCCCGCGAGGTTGGCCTCACGGGCAGCGCGCAGCGCATCGAGCAACCGATCGCCCACCCTGGCCAGGTCCACGCTGACGGGACCCGACGGCTTGCGCACGAAATCCACGGCGCCCAGCTCCAGCGCGCGAAGCGTGAGGTCCTGTCCATGCGCCGTGGTTGCCGCGCTCAGCATGACCACGGGCCGCGGTGCCTCGCGCATGAGTCGCTCCAGCGTCTGGATGCCGTCGAGTTCCGGCATCTCGATGTCGAGCGTGACGATGTCGGGGTTCAGCGCCGCCACCTGCTTCAGCGCGTCGAGACCATTGCGGGCCGTGCCGATCACGCGGAATTCGTCGCACGCGCCGATGATTTCCGCGATCGTGCGCCGCATGAAGGAACTGTCGTCGACCACCAGCACCGAGGCCCTAGAGGACATGCGTTCCCCGTCGCAGCGTCCGGACCTCGAGCGCGCCATCGGCGATCCGGAACAGGACGCTGCGCCCCTGGTCGCCGCCGGTGTCCTCCGCAATCAGTGGAATGCCCGCGGCGCGCAGCGCGTCCCGCGCGGCCAGCACGTTCCGTTCGCCCACGTTGATGCCACTGGTGGCCAGCAGATTCGCGAACATGCTGGCCCCGCCGGCGAGCTTGGCCTGAAGCCGGCCAGGGATGGCGCCGCGGCCGCGCAGCGCCTCGACCATCGCGGGCACGGCGGTCTGGGCGAACTTGGCCGGATTGGTCACGTCCGTGGACATGGACGGATCCGGAAGCAGCACGTGCGCGAGCGCGCCGATCCCGGCCGAGGGGTCATGCATCGCGATCGCCACACACGAACCGAGGCCGATCGTCGAGATCACCCCGTGAGTCGCGACCACGAATTGCGCGACGCGCACGCGGTGCTCGACCGCCGGCGGCAGCGGCGCGGCGCTCACGCCCGGCGAAAGATCCGCTCACGCGCGTCCACCGGCGCGAAGTGTTTTCGCATGGGACCGAACAGCGTCTCGACCTTGCCGAAGACGAGGAACCCGTTCGGCGCGAGCGCGGCGTGGAAGGACTCGAACAGCCGCTCCTGCGACTCCCGATCGAAGTAGATGAGGACGTTGCGGCACACGATGAGTTCGAGCCGCGCAAGCGGCGGGCCGTCGGAGAGCAGGTCGCCCACGCGGAAGCGCACGAGCCGGCGCACGTCGGGATCGAGGCGGAAGGGCGGGTCCGGCGCGAAGTACCGGGCGCGCAGATCCGCGGGCGTGTCGGCGAAATCCGCCTCGGCGAACTCGGCGCGGCGCGCCACGTCCAGGATCTGCCGGTCCACATCGGTACCGACGATGTGCAGCCGCGACAGCCGCTCGGTCGTGCCGGTCGCATGGGCGTACCGGTGAAACAGCGCCGCGAGCGAATACGCCTCATGCCCCGCGGCGCACCCGGCGCTCCACACGCGCACGTCACCGTGGGCTGCGTCCTCCCAGAGCGCGGGCACCACCTTCGCCTCGATGGCGGCGTACGCGTCCCAGTTGCGAAAGAGCTTCGTGACGTTGATCGTCAGCACCTGCATCAGGCGCTCGTATTCCGCGGTGTCCTCGTCCAGCAGGCGCGCGTACTCCGCGTACCCGAGCACGCCACGCGCCCGCATCCGCACCCCCACGCGCCGCTTGAGGCACCGCTCCTTGTAGCTGGCGCAGGCAAAGCCGCGATCGCGCGTCACCTTGCGCATCAGGTCCGCGAATCCGTCGTCCGGCGCGCGCGTCGCCGGTGAGTCCGCGGTGGTCATGCGGTTCCCGTCTGGATGGCCTCGAGATTGGCGCGGGCCAGGGTGTTCTCCGGATCCAGCTCGAGCGCGCGCCGCCAGCACCGCGCCGCCTCCTCCCGCTCCTCCCGGCGCAGCTTGATGTTGCCGAGCTTCAGGTAGACGTCGTCGCCGAGATCCGGATTCGCCTTCACGGCGCGATCGAACGCGTCGAACGCCTCCTCGTAGCGCGCGGCCCGGTAGTACAGGTCGCCGATGTTCTTGTGGAGCTGCGCCATCGCGGGATCGTCCGTGAGGCCGTGCTCGGCGGCGAGGAGCGCCTCGTCGTACGACCCGCGCCGCTCGTGCAGCGCGGCGAGGTTGTTGTGCAGTGCGGCCACGCGCGGGTGCATCGTGAGCCCCTCCTGGAGGACTTCGAGCGCGCGCCCGAGATCGCCCAACAGCGCCGCGGCCAGGGCCGCGTAGTGGAACCACGCGGCCGACGGCTTGCCACTCCAGAACGATTTCGCCGCGCTCAGGGCGCGATCGGCCGCGTGCAGGTCGCCCATCATGAGTGACACCACGCCGAGCGACGTCTGGATGCGGGCGTCCTTGGCGCCGCCGCGCTTCGTGGCGTCCTGAAGCGCGCTGAGCGCCTCGGCGTACCGCCCCATCCGCTCCAGCGCGAAGGCCAGATTGTGGTAGGTGGCCGGCTTCGCCCCAGGGCGCGCGGCGGCGTCGACCAGCGCCTCGATCGCGTCGTCCCACTTGCCCTGTCGCAACAGCACCAGGCCCAGGTAGAACCGCGCGTTCGCGTCGTCCTTGTTCTGGTCGAGGACGTGGCGGAACTCGCGCAGCGCCTCCTCGTGCATTCCGGTGCGGTAGAAGGCGGTGCCCAGGTTGCGGTGCTCCTCCGTCTTGCCCGCGGGCACCGCCTGGAGGTTCACCTTGCTGTTGCGCCCCACCCGGTGGATCAGCCCCGCGGTCAACAGCCCGTACAGCGCCTTGCCCACTTCGAACTCCACCAGCCCCGCCGCCTCCACGAGACTCACGACGTCGCGACGGCCGTCCACATGCTGCAGCACCGCCTGCTGCTCGGCCGTGAGCGCGAGCTCGGTGGCCGCGAGCTTCCGCCAGTCCGCGTCGAACACCATGTCGAAGCTGGGGACCTTCTTCTCGATGAGACTCCACTCGTCCACCCGCCGCGCCCCTTCGAGCAGCAGCGATTCCGGATTGATGGACACGAGCAGATCCTGACGCTCGGGGTGTACCTCCGCCTCGAAATTGAACGTCCCCTCGTTCCACGTGAACAACGTGTACACCGCTTCCTCGATCTGCACGCGCACGTGCTCGTGCAGCGCGTCACGCGTGAGGAACTCCAGGTCCACCAGCAGGTCGCCAATGCGCTTGTCGCGGTGCTTGCCCTGCGCATCGATCGCCTGCTGCAGTTGCTCGGCCGTAATCGAGCCCGCCTTGACGAGCATGTCCCCGATCCGGTCGCGGCGGTTCACGATGGAGGCGTACGAGATGCGCCCCTTGTCGAAGTAGATGTAACCGAAATTGTTGCGATGCGTCACGCTGAGACAGCCGGTCTTCTTCCCCATCGAGAGCAGCTGGAGCACGTCGGGCAGCGATGCCTCGCGGAGCGAGCCCTTGATCGCCATCAGCGCGGATCCTCGATCAGCCGCGCGCCGATGTCCGGCAGGTGCCACACGATCTTCTCGTCATCGAGGAAATACGGATCGGCGGCGCGCACGTCGGGGACGCCCGGCACCGGAGCGCCGCCGTCGAGTTCCGCCCGGGCGATGGCGGTGCTCAGCGGCAGGCCGGCAATGTCCGCCGCCGCCACCACGCGGTGGACGAGGCCGATGACTTCGCGCACGCTGGCGGCTGCCCGATCCGCGAGATAGCCAACCAGCGCGTCCCGATCCAGCGTTTCGACGTCATTCAGATAGTGCGCGTAGAGTTTTTCGCGCAGGGCCCGGTCGGGCACCTGCATCTCCACCACCAGGCCCCCCTCGAACCGCGAGCGCAGCCGGTCCTCCAGTCCCTTGAGCTGCCGCGGTTCGCGATCGCTCGCAAACAGCAGCTGCTTGCCCTCGGTGTGGAGCGCGTTGAAGACATGGAAGAGCTCCTCCTGCGTGCGCTCCTTGCCCGCCACGAACTGCACGTCGTCGATGACGAGCGCGTCGGCGCCACGATAGCGGATCCGCCAGCGGTCCACGGTGCCTTCCTGGAGGGCGGCGATCAGCTCGTCCATGAACTGCTGGGCGCTCACGCACGCCACTACGGCCGCGCCACCGCTCGCGTTGATCATCTCGTTGCCCACGGCGTTGACGAGATGCGTCTTGCCCACGCCGCTGGGCCCGTACACGAACAGCGGGTTGTAGCGCTTGCCCGGCTCCTCGATCACCGCATCCGCCGCACGCACCGCCAGCTGGTTGCTGGGACCCACCTCGAAGCCCGTGCGCGTGAACGCCGCCGACGGCCCCGGTGGCGGCGACGAGCCCGCGAGCGCCCGCGTGGCCAGGGCCTCCGCCTCCGCCACCCGCAGCGGATCGCGGAAGACCTCGTCGGCGCCGAGGGCGGGGTCCACCGCCGTGGCCTGCCCCTCGAACAGGCGCAGCCGGTCGATGTTCGCGAAGTATTCCCGCAGTGCGCCCTCGAAGTCGGTCTTCGGCCCGGCATCCTGCAACAGCCGCTCGAGCGCGCTGGTCCGGTACCCCTCACCGCTCCAGTAGGCGACCGCCTCCGCCACCTTGATCTTCCACGGGTCCACATGCTGCGCCACCGCGGTGGCGATGTCAGACACGAAGCTCTGGAAGTCCAGGTTGCCGCGCCCGCCGGACACGCGCGAAGTGCGCATCGGCGTGGGCGTGCGCATCGGGGGCTCGGCACCCGGCCCGAACATCCCGCGGACCTGATCCGCGCGCACCTGGTCTCCGCCCAGCGTCTGCGTGGCGATGATGCGATTCAGCGCGCCCTGGAGCTCGCGGATGTTGCGGAACTCCATCTGCGCGAGTTCCTCCAGCACGCCCCCCTGGAACCGGACGCCGCGTTCGTCGCACCGGGCGCGCATGATCGCGATGCGCGTCTCGAAGTCCGGGGGCGCGATGTCCACGATCAGGCCGCCGGAGAGGCGCGTGATGAGACGCTCGTCCACATCGGGAATTTCGGATGGCGGCCGGTCGCTGGTCATGACCACCTGCCGTCCGGTGCCCTGCAGCGCGTTCAGCAGCCGGAGCATCTCCGCCTGTGTCTCCCGGCGCCCGGTGAGGAACTGCATGTCATCGAGCAGCAGCACGTCCACCCGCCCATACCGCTGCTTGAACCGGTCGGTTTCGTTCATGGCGATCGCCGCGTGCAGTTGCTCCACGAAATCGTCGAGCGTCACGTACTCCACGTTCATGTCCGGCTGGCGCTGCTGGACGTAGTTGCCGATCGCGCTGATGAGGTGCGTCTTGCCCAGACCCGATCCGCTGTAGACGAAGAGCGGGTTGTAGGTGAGGCCAGGCTGCTCGGCGACGGCACGCGCCGCGGCGACGGCCAGCCGGTTGGCGGACCCGGTGACGAAGTTCTCGAACCGGTGGCGCGTGTCGACCTGCATCACATCGCCTAGCGCGCCGCGCCCGCGCTCAACCGCTTGAGCACGAGTTCCGAGATGCCGCGCAGCGTTTCGAACACGCCGGGGCCGTGCAGGGCGTCGGCCGGATAGTCGGGCACCCCGCGAAAGTTGACCGTGTCCGACAGCTCGGCGGTGGTGAGAATCAGGTCGCTGGGCAGGTCCTGCTTGTTGTACTGGATCACCAGCGGAATCGTGCGCGCGTCCACGCCCTGCTCCGCCAGGTTCTGATGCAGATCCTGAAAGCTCTCGATGTTCTCCTGCAGCAGCCGCGCCTGACTGTCCGCGACGAACACGACGCCGTCCGCGCCCTGGAGCACCAGCTTCCGCGTCGCCTGGTAGTACACCTGCCCCGGCACGGTATACAGCTGAAAGCGCGTGGTGAATCCGGAAATCGTGCCCAGGTCCAGCGGCAGGAAATCGAAGAACAGCGTGCGGTCGGTCTGTGTCGCCAGCGAGACCATCGTGCCTTTGCGATCCTCCGGCACCTGCCCGTAGATGTAATGCAGATTCGTCGTCTTCCCGGACCGCCCCGGTCCGTAGTAGACGATCTTGCACGTGATCTCGCGGGTCTGATAGTTGACTAAGGACATAGATGCGGGCTACGGCCGCCCGAACAATTCGGCGAGATTCCTGTTCAACTCGCCCTCAAAGTTGGCGCTCAACACCGGCCCCTGCGGCCCGACCGGCGGCGGGGCGGCGCTGGCGAGATTCGTCTGGAGCTCCTCGAAGTACATGCGCACGAGACCGAGCGAGCTGTCCTGGTCGAACACTGTAAGAAAAATGTAGGGGCCGCGCGCGGTTTCCGCTTCCGCGAGAAAGATCTGCCGACCGGTGCCGGCATGCAGTCCGCGAAACGGTTTGCCCTCCAGCTGCCGCCCGAGTTCCGACGACGACGCGTGGATCGCCGCGGCCAGCGCGCACGCGGACATCACGTCCACCGCCCGCACGAAGCCGTGTTGCGCCAGCACCTGTCCGCTCGGATGCAGCAGCAGCGCGAGCTGGACGCCCGCGTCCAGCACGAACGCGCGCAGCGGCGTCTCGATCCAGGGCTCCACGGAGGTCTTGATCACGCGAGCGCCTCAGCGGACCGCAGCATCTCCACCCGGATCATCCCCACGTTC
Organism: Gemmatimonadaceae bacterium; assembly: GCA_040902005.1. GTDB lineage: Bacteria > Gemmatimonadota > Gemmatimonadetes > Gemmatimonadales > Gemmatimonadaceae > DASPMP01. Next base: position 87,040 of record JBBDYA010000081.1, read on the forward strand.
GCGTCACGCTCGGCCACCACGACCAGCACCAGCTCGTCGCCACCGATCAGGCACAGCCGCCCGGACTCGGCTTCCAGCTGCATGAAGCCGGTTGCGCCGAACCCTGCGGCGGTGGCCGAGCGGCGCGCCTTGCGGTAGAGCGACGCGGACAGCGCCGCCACGCGACTGCCGTCCTGTCCGATCTGCAGGTTGGAATCGATCGCAATGCCGTCCGTGGCGCTGACGACGAGGCTGGCCCGCACACCGCGTTGCCGGATGAGCGCGTCGAGCACGGCGGTGAATCGCGTGGTCATGCGAGCCCGGTCCCGCCGCCGGCCTTGAGCCACGCCTCCACCCGCGTGAGGCACCGATCGAGCAGGCGGCGCAACAACCCGAGCGGCGTCGCGGGCGCGCCCGCCAGCACGAGCATCCCGCCATCAGCCAGCGCGCCGCGGGCGGGCGAGAGTGACACCACCGCCTCCTCCGCCTCGAAGATGATCGAGCGCCACGCGCCGATGCCGAGGTGTCGGGTGGCGCGGAAGGCCTCATCCGAGACGCCGGACAGGCTCGCGCCGACGTCCTGCGCCACGTCACGTCCGTCGGCGGCGTAGTACGCCCCCGCGAGCACGAGGCCGTCCTTCGTGAGCAGCATGGCGGTCTGGTCGTTCGTCAGCAGGCCCGCGAAGAGCAGATGCGGGTCGGACGGGAGATCGGGCGGCAGCGATTCCACGGACACGACGACGCCGGAGGACCGCCGCACGGTATCGATCGCCGCCGAGATGTCGGCGTCCTCGCCGATGCCCTGCGCCTGCACCAGCAGGCGCTCGGCTTCCTCGTGCGCGCCCTGCTGGAAGCGGACGAACGCCATCCCCTTGATCGCGCCCACGTGCCCCGGCAGCAGGCGGAGGACCATATCCCATTCATCGAACGCGTCCTGCAGATCGCCGCGGTCCGCATGCACGCGCGCGAGCAGATCGTGCGCCTCGGGATTGTGGGGATGCCGCTCCAGTCCACGCGTGGCCACCTTGCGCGCCAGGTCGAGCTGCCCCTGGCGTCGCAGCGCTTCGGCGAGCGGGAGGAAGACCAGGCTGGCCGGATCGCGCGCGAGCTCGTCGCTCCAGGATCGCACGTCGTCAGCCACCGGTGTGCTCCTCCAGCGCGGTCAGCAGGCGCGACGCCGCCTCCAGCGCGGCCTGCACCCGCGGCACGGCGGGATCCGCGGGGGCCAGCGCGAGAAACTGCTCCCAGGCCACGCACGCCGTCCGCAAATCACCGGCGCGCGCCGCGGTGAATCCGCGATCGAGGTAGACGGTGGCGTCTGGCGTGTGGGTGCGCGCGGCCGCCTTCGCTATCGACACGCTGATGCGCTGCCGGGCCGGGCGGCGGATCTCGATGACCCCGGTGGTGACCAGGCCATAGGCGATCTTCGCGATCTCGAACTCGGCGCGACCAAGCTCGCCGGCGATCGCGCGCAGGTCGCGCTCGCCGTCGAGCATCGTGAGCACTTCCCACTCGTGCGGCAGCAGGTCGAGCTGCGTCTCGTGCTCCGGCGACACGGGTGCCAGCGACGGAATCACCGACACGTCGGGCACCTTCGACGCAATGCGCGACCATTCGTCGATGCGCCGCGCACTCTCCATCAGTAGCGACTCCGTCGCGATGTCGAGCCGCGCTTCTCCGGGGACATCGTCGATCTCGCGCTCCTCGAAGGAGAAGAACCCCTCCTGCCACTCCATCAACTCGAACACCACGCGCTCCAGTCGCTGCCGCAGCAGGCGATCCAGATCCCGCGCGCTCAACGCGCCCGCCTGGACGAGGATGTCGGTGGCGGTCGTTCCGTTGGCCAACTGGGCCTCGAACGCCCTGGCCTGCTCCAGATCGTGCGTGCCCACGCGCCCCGAGCGCAGGAGGATGTCGTCCAGGGTGGCCGGGTTGCTGCGGACATCCGCGAACACTACGCGGCCGCGCTCGAAATACACGGTCCCTTCGTCCTTGCGCGAGTCGGAGGTCACCCGCAGCATCCCCGTCTTCCGGCTGAGATCCAGCAGCTGGAAGACGTCGTGCACGCTGAGTTCGTGGAGTGGGCCCTCGATCGCCATGCGTCAGTCCCCGCCCCTGGCGAAGATCCGCTGGAGGTCGCCGGCGCTCTTGATCTGCCGCCGCGCGCGGCGCGCGAATTCCCCGGTCGGCGCCAGCGTGATCACCTGCTGCCAGCGGTCGATCGCCTCGCGGTACCGGTGCTGTTCCGCGAGCATCGCGCCCTCGTGATACAGCGCGCCCACGTGCGTGGGATCGAAGCGAAGCACGCGCGTGAACGCGGTGACGGCATCCTGCTTCTGCCCGAGATCGAGCAGCGTTTCGCCCAGCGCGATGAGCGCGTCGAAGTGGTAGCGGTCCCGCTGCAGCAGCTCGATCAGCACCGGGAGGGCGTCCGCGGGGCGACCCACCTGGCGCAGCAGCGCCACCAGGGTCAGTGTGGCTTCGGCATACGTGGGCACCGCGTCGAGCGCGGCCACCAGTTCCGCCTCCGCGTGGGCCCACTGGCCGCGGTCCATGAGCACCCGCGCGAGCTGGTATCGCACCACGGCATAGCGGGGGTCGATCGCGAGCGCCTCGCGATACGCGGCGATCGCGCCGTCGGCGTCGTTGAGTTTCTGCGACGCATCCCCGATGTGCTTGCGCACGTCGGCGCGCATGGGCGCCACGCGGCGCGCGGTGTCCAGCGCGGCCAGGGCCGCCGCCGGATCCCCGGCTTCGCCGCGTGCTTCGGCGGCGAGCATGAGCGTCTCCACATCGTTCGGATTTCGTTGCAGCACGGATTCGGTCACGAGCCGCGCTTCCGTGGCGCGGCCCAGCCGCAGCAGCGCGGTCGCCTCGCCGGTCATGGCGGCGGCGAAATCGGGCGCGGCGCGGCGCACGTCGCGGTACCGCTCCAGCGCCTCGCCCCAGAAGCCCTGCCGGGCGAAGATGTCGCCGGCCAACGTGCTGCCCCGCACCGGGTCGGCGCCCCGCGTCATGGCCCGCCGGACCTCCGCGTGCGCCCGGTCGAAGAATCCCTTGCTGAGACAGTCCGCGGCCATCGCGAAGGGATCGGCGCCCGCCGGGAGCGCGGTCACCGCCGGCGGCGTGGTGAGCGCCGGCGCGATCTCGGTAAACAGGGTGTCGAGAACGCTCGGATCGAAGTCGAAATCCTCGATCGCAGCGTCGGTCCGGCGCTCCTGCCCCAGGTCGGGCTGGATGGAGAGGTCGGGATCCTCGTGCTGGAGGTCGATGGCCAGCTCGAACTTCTGCGCGACGTAGTACGGCTCCAGTTCGATGGCGAGCTTCGTTTCGCGCAGGGCACCCTCGAAGTCCCCGAGATTCGAGAGGGTGAAGCTCATGTTGTAGTGCGCCTCCGCGTATCTGGGCCGCGCCTGGATCGCGCGCGCGAACGCGTTGCGCGCGTCGCCGAACTTCTTGAGTTCCGCCAGCACGAGCCCCAGGCCGTTCCACGCCACGGGCTGCTCGCCGTCCACCGCCAGCACCTGCCGGTAGGCCTCCAGCGAGCGCTGGAGGCGCTTTGCCTTGAGGAGCAGCAGCGCCTGATTCAACCGGGCCTTCGCGAACCCGGCATTGACCTCGAGGGCCTGGGCGAACGACGCGGACGCGCCCTCCGGATCGCCGGCGTGATACAGGGCCACCCCGAGATTGTTCAGCGCGAGCACGTAGCCCGTGTCACACGCGATGGAGCGGCGATAGCTCTCCTGCGCGTCGAGAAAGGCGCCGCCCTGGTGGAAGGCAACGCCCTGCTCGTTCCACAGCTTCGGGCTCTGCGGGGCGCGCTCCAGCAGTTCGCGGTAGAGCTCCAGGGTGGCCGCGGTATCGCGGCCGAGCAGGTGCACCTCCGCCATCGCCTGCTGAACGAGATCGCGATCTTCGCCGCGCTGCAGCGCCAGGCGGTATTCGCGGAGCGCTTCCGCGTGGTATCCCTTTTTCCGGAAGGCGAGCCCCAGGTTGTAGTGCGTGAGCGCGGCCTCGGGCGCGACCTCCATGGGCGCGGCGCGCGCGGACTCACGCTCTGCCTTCTCGACGTAGCGGTTCGCGTTGAGCGCGAGGTTGGCCTGCGCGCGGGACAGCGACGGATTCAGCTTCACCGCGCGCTTCGTGGCGTCCTTCGCCTCGTCGTGCCGGCCGGCGTCGCCCAGCACGAAGCCCAACAGATACCAGGCCTCGTGATTCTCGCCATTCAGCGCGATCGCGCGCTGGAGCAGCGCCAGCGCCTCGTCGTTGAGACCGCGGTTGTAGGCGATCTCGCCAAGATAAAAATGCACGAGCGAGCTGTCCGGATCCGCTGCGCGCGCCTGCTCCAGCCACCGCTGCGCCACCTCGATGTCACCGATCGCCTTCTCGGACAGGCCGATCTGAATGAGCGCGCCCAGGTCGGACGGATGGTACTTGAGCAGCTCGGTGAACTCGTTCACCGCCTCGAGATGCTGCCCCAGCAGCGCGTACGTGCGGCCAAGCTCCCAGCGCGCGTCGCGGTCGCTGGGGTTCGACCGCAGATGCTCCACGAGGCTCGAGATCCGCCGGTTCGAGTACCCGCTGTTGACATACGCGATCTCGATATTGCGCTGCGCCACCTCCATCCGCGGGTCGAGCTCCAGCGCGCGCATGAAGGCGACCACCGCGTCCTCGTACAACCCCTTGTTGAAATACAGGACGCCGAGATTGTTGTGCGCCCCGGCGTCGGAGGGATCGATGCGGCGCGCAAACGAACGCAGGGCCGCCTGATCCTTCGCGGACGCGAGCGACTGTTTGCCGCCGGTCGGCACCTCCGGCACCCCCGCGGAGCCGGCCGAGCCGGCTGGCTCCCGGGCCTTGGGCTCGGTGATCTCGCGGTCTGACGCGCCGCTCCCCCCGGGCGTCGAGTCCGGTGCGGAAAGCGTGGGAGACGCGCGCGTGATCAGGACACCCCCGAGTGGTTACGCCACGCGAACCGCCCGCAGGATCGCGGACAGCGACGGTGGGTCCGGCAACAGGAGAAAGAATCCGCGCAACGGCTGCTCCGTTCCCTTCACGAAGAACTCGCTCTCGACGCAGAAGACGAAATCGCGGTCGGAACCGAACTGGAGATATGCAGTGGTCAGCACGGCACTCGACATGTCCACGGCGAGGCTCGGCGGCGAGGGCAGCAGCAGCATCCCCATGAAATCGCTCAGTGCGTTCATGTACGCGCTGCTCAGGATGTTGCCGGCCTCCTTGATCGCCGACTGCTCCAACTCACCCAGCTCCGTCGAACTGGCGGCCGGGCGCCGCAGCAGGAGCTCGGCAAGCCGGATCGCCACGTCCCGCGGGAACACCAGGAGCGTGCGCCCGGTCAGGTCGCCCAGCATGTGCAGGAGGACGGCGGCCACCGGCTCCTCGGGGGCCGCTACCACCGGCGGTACATCCTCGAGGCGCGTGACGTTGATGCGCGGCACGCTGATCATGATCGTGGAGCCGATCATCTGGGACAGCGCGGTCGCGGCATGCCCCGCGCCGATGTTCGCGACCTCCCGGAGCGCATCCAGCTGTTTCGGATTGAGAGAGCGAATGTCGTCCATGGGCGTCAGGAAAGGCCACCAACATCCAGTATCAGCGCGGGCGCGCCGTCAGTGAGTATGGTTGCCCCGCTGAAACATCGCAGCCCGTCGCGCAGCTGATCCATCCGTTTCACGACGATGTCCTGCTGCCCGACGAGGTCGTCCACCACCAGCGCGGCGCGCTTGTCCGCCACCTCGAACACCACCGCCTGTTCCAGTTGATCGGGCGCGACGGCGGGCAGTCGCACGACATCCCGCAACCGGATCAGCGGCAGCACGTCCTCGCGCAGCATCAACACCTCGCGTCCCCGCAGCAGGGACACGTTTTCGGGAAGCAGCTCCACCGTCTCGCGCACGTGCGTCGTGGGAATCGCGTACTGCTCGGCGTCCACGCACGCCAGGATGGCACGCACGATGGCGAGCGTCAGGGGCAGCCGGAGCGTGACGGTCGTGCCGCGCCCGGCCACGCTCCGCACGTCCACGCTGCCGCCCAACTGGCGCGCGCGCGCGAGGACGGCGTCGATTCCCACCCCGCGCCCCGACAGGTCCGTGACCCGGTCCGCCGTCGAGAATCCGGGACGCGCGATCAGGCGCAGCAGGTCGTCGTCCGAGAGCTCGCCGTGCGATGCCTCGAGCAGCCCGGTCTCCCGCGCCCGCGCGGCCACCCGGTCGCGGTCGATCCCCCGGCCGTCGTCGCTCACGCGGATCGCCACGGCGTTCCGGTCGCGTGTGGCGGACAGCAACAGGCGCCCCGCGGCTGGCTTGCCGCCCGCCACGCGCTCGACCGGCGACTCGATGCCGTGATCCACCGCGTTCCGCAGCAGGTGGACGATCGGGTCGCCGATCTCGTCGAGCATGGACCGGTCGAGCTCGATCCCCTTTCCCTCGATCGTGAATTCGACCTGCTTGTCGAGTCCGCGCGCGGCGTCGCGCACCAGGCGCGGAAAGCGATCGAAGACCTGTCCCACCGGCACCATGCGACTCGTCACGATCTCGTCCCGGAGTTCCCCGATGAGCCGCGACGCCTGCGCCACGGCGTCGGTGAGCGCCTCGCTGCCCGCCACGCTCACCAGCTCCTGCAGGCGGGCACGCGAGATCACCAGCTCGCCCACGAGATTCATGAGTGTATCCAGCCGCCGCGCGTCGATCCGGATGCTCCGGGGGGGGG
>JBBDYA010000081.1:93757-107312 GCA_040902005.1 Gemmatimonadaceae bacterium
CCCCCCCCCCCCCCCCCCCCCCCGCCCGCCCCGCCGCCCGCGGCTCCGCCGCAACGTCCGGCTGGACCAGCGCGTCGCCCACCGCGACGGCCGCCACGTCGCCCACGCTCTTCGCGGCGCGCGCGATGTCGTCGCCCGACGACACGGTGTCGAGGCGCAGCGCGAAGTCGCGGTCGAACTGCTCCGCCTGAAGCGCCTCCACCGACGGCGCCACCACCAGCACGTCGCCGAGACGGCGCAGCGCCTGGACCACCATGCCCGCGCGAACCCCGCGGAGCGGCGTCGCGACGTCGAGACGCACCCGCACCAGCACTCCGGCACCCGGAGGCGGCGCCACCGTCCACCCGTCCTCCGCAGGCGCGACGCGTTCCGCTTCGATGGGGACGGGCGCCGCGAACGTCCGGATCCGCGCCAGCTCGCGCGCGGCGTTCACGTCGCTCGTGCGTCCCGCGACGGAGAGCTCGATGCCGCGCTCCAGCGTGTCCACCGCCGCGAACAGCGTGTCGGTGACCGCCTGACTGGCCGCGATCTCGCCGCGACGCATCCGGTCCAGCAGCGTCTCGAGCTCGTGCGACAGTTCCGCCACGGCGGCATACCCCATCGTCGCGCTCATTCCCTTGATGGTGTGCACCGCGCGAAAGATCGTGGCGATCGCGTCGCCGCCCGCCGCCCCGCCGTCCCCGCGCTCCAGTGCCAGGAGCGAATGGTTGATGGCGGACAGGTGCTCGCGCCCTTCCGTGAGAAAGAGTTCGGCGTACTGGGCGGTGTTCACCCCAGCACGCGTTGGACCGCTTCCAGCACGCGGCTCGGCTGGAATGGCTTGACGACGAAGTCCCTCGCGCCGGCCTGCATCGCCTCGGCAACAAGCGCCTGCTGCCCCATCGCGCTGCACATGAGGATGCGGGCGCTCGGATCGTGCTTGCAGATCTCACGCACGGCGTCGATCCCTCCCATGTCGGGCATCACGATGTCCATCGTCACGAAGTCGGGGCGCAGCTGCTTGTACTTCTCCACCGCCTGGACTCCGGTTTCCGCTTCACCCACGATCTCGAATCCCGCCTGCTGCAGGATGTCGCCCACCATGGTGCGCATGAAGACGGCGTCGTCGCAGATGAGAACGGTGTGACTCAAGAGCGGTGCCCTCCGTAAAGTTAGATCAGGGCCTGATTTACGAGCGCTGAAACGTCCAGCAATAGGACGATTCTCCCATCCAAATGTCCCAGCGGACGCACCAGATCCGGCGCCCCCGTTTTCGGCGCCGCTGCCCCCCTGGTTTCAGCCTCGATTTCGTGCGTCTCGCGCACTTCGAGCACCTCGTCCACCGCGAGTCCGGCACGCCGCTCGCCCACCTGGACGACGAAGATCCGCCCCCCCCCCCCCCCCCACCCGCACCCTCGACGGGGCGACTCTCGGGCCACAGCCGCATGCCGACATCCAGCACGGTGAGCACGTCCCCCCGCATGTTGGTGAGGCCCCGCACGTAGGGCGGCGCGCCGGGAATGCGCGTCACGTGCCGCCCCGCCCCCCGCAGAATCTCGCGCACGAACTCCACCCCGCAGCCGAACAGCTGGTCACCCACGCGAAAGAGCAGCGCGCGCGCCTCCGCGGGCGATCCCGCGGACGGATCAGTGCTCGAGGCGGAAGAAGCCAAGGAAGTCCAGTGGGTCCGGCAGGTCGGGGTCCAGCGCCCCATCCGCGGCACGGATCAGGGCGGTGCGCAACTCTTCCGGCAGGGGTGAGCGGATCTCGATCTCGGCACCCGTCACCGGATGCCGGAAGATGAGCCAGGCGGCATGGAGAAAATGTCGCTTGGGCGGCAGGGCCACCAGACGGCGCCCGCCCCCGCCGCCGTACGTGTCGTCACCAACCACCGGATGTCCAATCGACGACAGGTGCACGCGGATCTGGTGCGTACGCCCGGTAAACAAGTGTGCGCGCAAGAGGTCGCCGGGATCGAACCTGGCCAGCCGGACGAACGTGGTTTTCGCCTCCTTGCCCGCTTCGACCACCGCCATCCGTTTACGGTCCCGCGGATCGCGCCCCATCGGCCGGTTCACCGTGATCTGATCCTCGCCCAGGTGTCCCCAGCACAGCACGGCGTAGCGGCGGGACACCTCCCGCCGCGCAAGCGCCGCCCCGAGCAGGCGGTGTGCGCGATCGGTCTTGGCCACGAGCAATAGACCGGAGGTCTCTTTGTCCAGACGGTGGACGATTCCCTCCCGCGATGGATCGCCCACGCCGGACAGCGTGTCGCCGCGCCCCTTGAGGGCGTTCACCAGTGTGCCCGTCCAGTTGCCGGGCGCGGGATGCACGACCATCCCGGCCGGCTTGTCGATCACGAGGACCTCGTCGTCCTCGAAGCGAACGGCGAGCGGGATCTGCTCCGCGCCCACGTCGCGCGACACGGGCGCTGGAATCGTGACGCTGATCGTCTCGCCCGCGCTGGGGCGATAGCTCGCCTTCTCCCGGCGCCCCGTGACGAGCACGTTCCCCAGCGCAATGAGCGTGGCGCCCTGGTTGCGCGACAGGTCCAGCTGACGCGCGATCAATACGTCCAGCCGCGGTGCGTCCGCTGGCGCCGTGAACGATTCCGTCCGTCCCGCCGGCCGCTCGGGGGGAGGGACCGCGGGCAGGTCGCTCACGCGCGCTGCTGCTGGCGATCTTCCTGGAAAAAGACCCAGGCGAGCAGCACGGCGCCGACCGACACGGCGCTGTCCGCCACGTTGAAGGTCCAGAAGCGCACGTCGGCCGTGCCGATGTCGATGAAGTCCACGACCCCGCGTGACGAGCGCACGCGGTCGATGAGATTTCCGGCGGCGCCGCCGAAGGCCAGGCCCAGCGCGAGTGGCTTGAGTCGGTCACCCGGCCCGCTCGTGCGATGCAGATGCCACAGCACCGCGAGCGCGATGATGGCAAAGGCGCCGAAGATGACGCGTGAATACGGGCCGAGCGACATGCTGAACGCGGCGCCCGGATTGTAGGCCAGGGTGAACCGCACGACACGGCCGATGATCTCGCGCGGAACATGCAGGGGCAGGTGGGCCTCCGCGAGCAGCTTCGTGACGACGTCGAGAATGATCACCCCCGCGGCCACTCCCCAGAAGACGCGGTCGTCGCGCACGGTCGCGGGCATGGTCGCGACGCTAGGACGCGTCGCCCGATTCGTGACGGAGTCCGCCGGGCACGATGGCGGGACCGGATTCCTCCGGACGGTCCTCCGCCCATAACACGATCGCCAGCAGGAACGCGCCGGTGCTCACCGCCATGTCGGCGACGTTGAACGTGGGCCAGCGCGCGGCGCCCACGCCCACGTCGAGAAAATCCACGACGCCGCGTTCCGAGCGGACGCGATCGAGCAGGTTGCCGATCGCGCCGCCGCACACCAGCGCGAGCGAGGTGACGCGGGTGCGATCGCCGCCCGGGGTGGCGACGTACAGCCGGCCGAGGATGATCAGGGCGACGACCGTCAGTCCCATGAAGATCCAGCGGGAATGTTCGCCGACGTGCAGGCCGAACGCCGCGCCGGGGTTGTACACGAGCGTGAAGCGCAGCCAGTCACCGATCACTTCGTGCGGGCCGCGCAGCACGGCCAGCTGGTTCTCCGCGATCGACTTGGTGACGATGTCGAACGCCAGTATCGCCACCAGGATCGGCCAGAAGAGCCGGGCGTTCGAGACGTGACCATCCACCTCGGGGCCCGACGTGCCGGTGGCGTGGGCCACGTCGGTCCCGCCGTCATGCGTGCTACCGTTTTGCATCTTCCTCGCGCTGCTTGCATTCGATGCAGTACCGCGCGTGGGGCAGCGCGTCGAGTCGATCGTAGGCGATGTCCTGCCCGCAGTTGTGACATTTGCCGAACGTCTCGGGCGTTTTGTACAGCCGCCGCAACGCCTGGTCGATGTGCCAGAGAAACCGTCCCTCCTGACTCGCAAACAGGAAGGCCTTTTCCCGTTCCATGGCGTCGGTCCCCTGATCCGCCATGTGGAACGAGTAGGCGCTCAAGTCGCCGTCCGACGCCTGATCGGTCTTGTTGAACAGCTCGTCGTGATGACCAAGCTCCTTGAGCACGCGACGCCTCTCCTCGAGCAGCCGTTTCTCGAAATGCTGCAGCTGCTTCTTGGGCATGGGCTTCGGCTTCTTTTCCTTATTTGTCGTCGCCATGCGTCTCCGTCCGAGTTAGTGCGATGCGGGCAGTGATCCCATCGAGATCGAGATCCTGCCGCGCGAGAGAATCGGGAAACATATCAGGTTGAAGCAGGAGCTCGGTAGCCAGCACTTCGCCGGCAATCCAATCGCGGTGCGCGGACGCGGCCGCCACGACCTCGGCATCGCCGCCGATCCCCAGCCGGATGCGGTCGCTCACCGCGAGTCCCGCCTCCTTTCGCATGCGTTGTACCCGGCTGACGAGTTCTCGGGCCATTCCTTCCAGGCGGAGCTCGTCCGTGACGAGCGGGTCAATGGCCGTCACGAATCCAGCCCCTTCCTGCACCAGGAGGTCCCCCGAGGCGCTCTTGAGGATCTCCACGTCCTCGGGTACCAACTCGTGCGTTTCGCCGTCCACGGTGACCGCGAGCGGCCGCCCGGCCTCGAAGCCCCGGAGCTCGTCCGAGGTGAAGGAGCCGATGGCCGCGGCGGCCAGCGGCGTCTTCTTGCCAAAGCGCTTGCCAAGGGCCCGGAAGTTCGCCTTGGCCCGAAGGGTCACCAGCGCGTCGCCAGAGGTAGCGAACTCCACGCGCTTCACGTTCAGTTCGGCGGCCAGCAGGGGCACCAGCTGTTCCAGCAGGGAGGGCTCCGCTCCGGGCGCAACGCACACCGCGCGCACCAGCGGCTGCCGCACCTTCAGCTTGCCCTCCTCGCGCGCGGCGCGACCCAACGTGGCCAGTTGCCGGATCGCGTCCATCGCCGTCTCGAGGGCCGGATCACGGGCGAACGGATTGGCCCGCGTGAACGGCGCGAGGTGCACCGACTCGCCGTCCCGCAACTCGCGGTGCATCCAGTCGGACAGAAAGGGGGCGAAGGGCGCCAGGAGGCGGCAGGTCACCGCGAGCACCTCGTGCAGCGTGGCGAACGCGGCGCGATTGTCCTCCCCCGTCACGTCATAGAACCGGTCGCGGCTGCGGCGCACGTACCAGTTGGCGAGATCGTCGTCCACGAACGCGACGATCGCGCGCGCCGCCGCCGTCGCGTCGTAGCGCTCGAGCCCATCGTCCACGCGTGCTTCCACCGCGGTCAGGCGCGACAGCATCCATCGGTCGAGGGGCGGCCGGTCCGCCGCGCCCGGGTCGGCCGACGACGGCGCCCACCCGAAGTTTGCATACTGGGCGAACACGCCGCTGTACACGTTCTTCAGGGTCAGAAAGAAGCGGACGGCCTGCTCGCGAATGGCGCGCTCGTCGAATTTTCTCGGCACGGACACGTCGCTCGTGGCCACGAGAAAGAAGCGCACCGCGTCGGCGCCGTAGTCACCGATCACGCGCCACGGATCCACCGTGTTGCCCTTGTGCTTGGACATCTTCTGCCCGTCGGCGTCCAGCACCAGATCGTTGACGACGACCGCGCGATATGGCGAGGCGCGCAGCGCGGACCAGTCCGCCCCATTCCCCGGTTCCCGGTTCCCAATGGCCCCGTTATTCGGCAGTGCGTCTCCCAGCCCGGTGGCGATCGCCAGCAGCGAGTAGAACCATCCGCGCGTCTGGTCCACGCCTTCCGCGATGAAGTCGGCGGGAAACTGGCGCGCCAGCGTCTCCGAGTTCTCGAACGGATAGTGCCACTGGGCGAACGACATGGATCCCGAATCGAACCACGTATCGATCACCTCGGGCACGCGCCGCATGGTGCCACCGCACCCGGGCACGCCGCACGGCCATGCGTATGCGTCGATGAACGGCTTGTGGGGGTCGAAGTCCGCCGGCAGCGTGGTGCCGGAGCGCGTCGCCAGCTCCGCGTAACTCCCGATCGCTTCGACGTGAGCGGCGTCTTCCCCGCACACCCAGACCGGCAGGGGCGTTCCCCAGTAGCGGTCGCGGGAAAGCGCCCAGTCCACGTTGTTCTCGAGCCATTCGCCGAAGCGCCCCGCCCCCATTTCCGGCGGATGCCAATCCACCCGCTGGTTGCGCGCGATCATCTCTGCCCGGTAGGCCGTGGTCTTCACGAACCAGGAGCCGCGCGCGTAGTACAGCAGCGGCGTGTGGCAGCGCCAGCAGTGGGGGTACGAGTGCGTGAGCGTCCCGGCTCTCCAGAGCACGCCGCGCGCCTTCAGATCCGCGATCAGGAGCGGGTCGGCCTGCTTCACGAACATCCCGCCGCCCACGGGCAGATCGGCCGGGAATTCACCGCGCGCGTTCACCGGCTGCAGAAAGGCCAGGTTGTATTTCCGTCCCGCGGCATAGTCGTCCGCGCCGAACGCGGGCGCCATGTGCACCACGCCGCTGCCGTCGTCCGCGGAAACGAAATCGCCCGCCACGATGATCTCGTGCTCGGTGCCCTCGGGATACGGGAGCCAGTCGAACGGCCGCTGGTAGCGCCAGCCGAGCATGTCGGCGCCGCGGTGGCGGGCCACGACGTCCCAGCGCTTCTCCCAGTCCCCGCCGAGCACCACGGACACGCGCGCCTCCGCGAGAATGATCGTCGACGATCCGTGCGATGGATCGCCGGCCTCCCCGCGATCGCGCCGCGTCATCTCGACGTACGCGAGGTCGGGATGCACCGCGAGTGCGGCGTTGGACACGAGCGTCCAGGGCGTGGTGGTCCAGACAAGAATGCGCCGGACCACAGACGGGTGCTCGTCGCCGGGCGTGTGACGCGCTCGCGCAGCGGTCTCCCGGGCGCTCACGAGATCCAGCGCCACATAGACGGACGGATCTTCCACGTCCTCGTACCCCTGCGCGACCTCGTGGCTGGAGAGCGCGGTGCCGCAGCGCGGGCAGTACGGCAGGATCTTGTGGCCGCGGACGAGCAGCTGTTTGTCGAACAGCGTCTTCAGCGCCCACCACACGCTCTCCACGTAGTCGTTGCTGTAGGTGATGTACGGGTGGTCGTAGTCAAGCCAGTACGCGATCCGCTCACTGAGCTTTTCCCAGTCGTCCTTGTAGGTGAACACGCTCTCGCGGCACCGGCGGTTGAATTCGGCGACGCCCAGCGACTCGATCTGCGGCTTGCCGCTGATCCCGAGCTGTTTCTCCACCTCGATTTCGACCGGCAGGCCGTGCGTGTCCCACCCGGCCTTGCGCCGCACGCGGAATCCCTTCGCGGCGCGGTGCCGGCAGAAGAGATCCTTGAGCGTCCGCGAAAACACGTGATGGATGCCGGGCCGGCCGTTCGCGGTGGGCGGCCCCTCGAAGAAGACGAAGCTGGGCGCTCCCTCGCGCGCCGCGAGCGTGCGCTCGAACAGGTGCTCGGCGCGCCAGCGCTCGAGCATCTCGCGTTCGAGGTCGTCGGCAGCCCGGCCGGCGGCCAGTTCGGCGAAGCGGCGTTCCGGTTTCTTCACGATGTGCGTGGCGGCTACCGGTCCGTCACTCGCCGCGCGGTCGTTGGTTGGGCGAGCTGGCTTCGGCCGCGGAGATCTCGGCGAGCTGGCGCTCGACGAACACCCGAAGCTGCGTGAGGTAGTTCCGACGGAAACGCTCCAGCGCGGCCAGCTCGTCCTCCACCCGCCGGATGTCCGCGTGCGCGTCCGCCAGCAGGCGATCCGACTGCACCTGCGCCTCGCGCAGCGTGAGTTGCGACTCGCGCTCCGCCTGCTCCCGGATCTCCGTGCGCAGCTGCTGCGCGTGCACCAGCGCGTCGTTCAGCGCCTTGTCCCGGTCGCGGAAGGACTTGAGCTGATCGTGGAATCCACGCGCCTTCTGTTCCAGCTCCTGATTGTTGCGAGTGAGACGCTCCAGTTCGTCCGCAACCTGCTCCCGGAACTCGTCCACGCGCGCGGGATCGTACCCGCGCATGACACGGCCGAACTCCATGCGGCGGACGTCAAGCGGCGTGAGATGGAAACTCTCGTCGTTCATGCCGTTCTGGCTCCAAAGAGGATCGTTCCCAACCGAACGCTGGTGGCCCCTTCCTCCACCGCGATCTCGTAGTCGCCCGACATGCCCATCGAGAGCTCGCTGGCGTGCGCGTGGCCGGCGGCCCGCAGCGTGTCGCGCGCGGTGCGCGCGCCGAGAAACACCGCGCGCAGCCGCGCCTCGCCCGCCTCGAACGGCGCCATCGTCATCACCCCGCGCACGCGCAGGTTGTCCAGGCCCGCCAGGCGCTCCGCCTCGGCACGCACCGCGTGCTGCTCGTAGCCGCCCTTCGTCTCTTCACGCGCCACGTTGACCTGCACCAGCACGTCGATGACGCGGCTCGCGGACGCGCCCTGCGCGTTCACGGAATCGGCGAGCGAAGCGCGGTCGAGCGAGTGGAGCAAATGAAAGCGAGTGAGGTGTTTCACCTTGTTGCGCTGCAGGTGACCGATGAGGTGCCACCGGAACGGCAGCGGGACGGCGTCCATCTTGTCCAACGCCTCCTGGACCCGGTTTTCGCCCACGTCCCGAAGGCCGGCATCCCATGCGGCCTGAAGCGCATCCGGACCGTAGGTCTTGGTCACGGCGACAATCATGACCGACTGGCCATGCCCGCCCCGCTGAATCGCCGCATCGATCCGCTCCCGCACCTCCCGGACCCGCGCCGCCAGGTCTGGAAACGGCATAAGGTAGCAAGCTACCGGTAGTTACAGACCGAATCAACCCGAGTCGAGTCACCCTCGCGCGCGACGATCGCGAGCTGACGCGGACACTCCATGAGTCCCCGGAAGTAGCGATGCACGGGATCAATACCGTCCCGCGTCTCACGGGCTGGCAGACGCCGGGAGATCCATTGCGCCCAGTGCCGCGCCGCCGCCGTGTCGATCGGCGGCGCGCCCGGCTCGGCGTCCTCGACGTACACGAAGCCGCGCGAAACCCACCGCGGCCCCCCCCCCAAGCGCGCTCGCTCCGCGGGAAGCAGCGTGATCGCGGCGGCCACGGGCCGTCCCTGGCGCCGGGCCGATTCGGCGACGGCCCTCGCCGTGCCCAAGTTGCGCCCGTACCGCTCGACCGCGGCGCTGTCCAGCAGATCGAACCGCCGCGACAGTTCTGCGCGGTACCACCGCGTGGGCAGCAGCGGCACCGTGACCACCGTGACGTCCGTGCGCATCTCCAGTACTTCCTGCGCATACCACAGCGGGTAGCTGTCGTTGTCGCCAACCACGAACAGCACCCCGTCGCGCGGCGCGCTGCCGAGCAGCGCCTCCGCGACCACGCGGGGCAGCGAGCTCTCCGGTTCCGCGCGCCGCGTGACCGCGCGCCAGTTCAGGACGATCGGTATCAGTGCCACGAGCACGCCGGCCCACGCGGGACGGCGATATTCCCTCGCCATTGCCACCGCGCCGATCCCCGCCCAGAGCCCCCACGCCCAGAACGCAAAGACGAAGAAATAGTCTCGCTCGCGCGCCTCGCGGATGGTGTTCTCGGGCAGATAGCCGTACGCGATCGACGGCCCCGCGTGCATGTTGAGGTACGCCACCACGCCGAGCGAACCGCACAGCAGCAGAACGAGCACCGCCAGCCAGCTCCGGCGGTCGGCCTTCCAGTGCGCCACGGCACCCTCGTACCCCAGCCAGACGAAGAGCAGGGTGCCGAGCGACCGCGCGATGGAGGGGAGCACGGTGGGCCCGGTGGACAGCGCCACCTGCCAGTCGGCGTACTGGCCGACGTTCCCGAGTTGCGCCCAGATCGGTGCCATGCGGGGCCACATTGGCGACACGGCGTACTGGCGGCGGGAAATCACGTTGGCGAGCGACGACCAGCTGTCGGGATTGCCCTGGTTGATCCCGGGGTCGAACTGCGCGCGGACATACATGAACGCCAGCGCGGTGGCGGCAACGATCGCCACGGCGATGGCGCCGAGGGGCAAGGCGAGACGCGTGAGCACGCGCTCACGTTCCGCCCCCCCCGCTCCGGGCGCGAAGAGGCCCGCGAGTGACACGACGGCGCCCGCGCCCGCCACCCACCAGGACACCCGGCCCACACCCATGGCGATGAGGAACGTGCCGGTGAGCACGATGCCGCGACGCCAGCGAATGCCATCCGTTCCATGCGACGCGAGGAGGACGGCCACGGGGGAGACGACGAGCGCGCTCAGGTGCAGCGGCACAGCGAGCGCCATCAGATAGGCGGTGAGCACCGTCCATCGCTCTCCCGGCTCGCGGCCCGCTCGATCGGCCGCCCCCACCATCGCCATCGCCAGGAGCAGCGAGGCCGCGTACACCTCGGTTTCGGTCGCGTTCAGCCAGACCGAGGACATGCCACCGGCCGCGACGGCGGCCGCGAAGGCCACCGTCCCGCTCCCCGTGGCGCGCTGGATGATCCGCGCCGCGATGCCGGCCGCCGCCGCGGTCGCCGCGGCCGACAGCAGGTTCGTGGCGACGGCGTACGGCAGAAAGAACAGCAGCTTCGCCCACGCGTTCGCGATGAGGATGAACAGGGGCGTGCCGGGCGGGTGCGGGATCCCGAGCGCGTGCGCGGCCGCGATGAATTCGCCGGAGTCCCAGAAGGTCACGCCGGGCGCCAGCGTGAGCGCGTAGACGACGAACAACATCACGGCACCCGATCCGCCCGCGAGGGCGCGCGGGCGCCAAGGGGCGGCAGGCCAGGTCACGCCGTGAGTCCGACGGGTACCGGTTCCGAGGTCCGCTCCAGGGGCTCGATGATCTTCCTCTTGACCTGCGCCGGCGTGAGGTTGCGCCACAGCCGCGCGCCCGCCGCGAACGAGATCGCGGCTGTCTCCTCGGACACCACCACGACCACCGCGTCCGTTTCCTCCGCGACGCCGAGCGCCGCGCGGTGTCGCGTGCCCAGCGACCGGTCGAGTGTCGAAGCCTGGGACAGGGGCAGAATGCAGCCCGCGCCGATGATCGTATCGCCGCGAATGAGCACGGCACCGTCGTGCAGTGGCGAGTACGGCGTGAAGATGGTCGCCAGCAGGTCCGCCGACACGCGGGCCTGCATTTCCGACCCGCTGGTGAGGTACTCGTCGAGGCGCACCTGGCGTTCGATGACGATGATGCCGCCGACCCGCGTGCGACTCAGGCGCTCCGCCGCGGCAGCCACTTCGGTCGCCACCAGCTCGCTCCCCATCTCCGAGAAGAAGCGTCGCGTGCGTCCCAGGTGCGCGAGAAACGATCGGATCTCGGGATGAAAGACGATCAGCAGGGCGATGGCCCCGTATTGGAAGCCAAGCCCCAGCAGATAGGTGATCATGCCGAGCTTGAGCAGATAGGCCGCCGCGTACGCGGTCACGAGCACCACGAGTCCCAGCAGGATGCGCACCGCCCGCGTGCGCTGGAAGAGCAGCAGCGCGCGGTAGATGACGAAGCTGACGAGCGCGATTTCCAGGACGTCCCGCCAGTCGGGGTGCAGCAGGCGAAAGTGCTCGAAGCCGTTCATCGGATGAAGGACGTGTGGTCTTTCAGGATGGCCCATGCCACATCGAGCGCCTCGCGCGCCGCTCGAACATCGTGCACCCGGAAGATACGCGCGCCGCGGGCCAGCGCAGCGACGTTGGCGCCGAGCGTGCCGCCGAGCCGGCCGGCCGGGTCGTGCACGCCGGTAATCTCCCCGATGAATCGCTTCCGCGACACCCCGACGAGCACCGGATACCCCCACGCCGCCAGCCGCGGGAGCGCGCCCAGCATGGCCAGCGAATGCGGCGCTTCCTTCGCGAAGCCGATGCCGGGATCCACAGCGATGCATTCGTCCGGCACGCCCCCGATCCGGGCGGAGTCAACGCGCTTGCGCAGCTCGGCAAGCACCTCGGTCACGACGTCGCCGTAACTCGCATGCGCGTACGTGCCAAGTTCCGATACGGTGGCGCCGCGCGAGTGGGTGAGGACCAGGCCCGCGCCCGCCTTGGCGCAAACGGTGGCGATTCCGGGATCGAACCGCAGTCCCGACACGTCATTGACGATGTGGGCGCCCGCTTCCAGGGCGGCCTGAGCGATCGCGCTCTTGACGGTGTCGATCGACACCACCGCCTGCGGCCGTTCGCGCGCCAGTCGCTCGATGACGGGCAAGACGCGGCGGCGTTCGTCGTCCGCGGAGACGGCCACGGCGCCCGGGCGGGTGGATTCCCCGCCGATGTCGATGATGTCCGCGCCACTCTCGAGCAGTCCCGTCACGTGCTCGAACACGTCGGCGTCGGAGGAAAAAAAGCGACCCCCGTCGCTGAAACTGTCGGGGGTCACATTCACGATGCCCATGATCAGCGGGCGATCGAGCGACACCACCCGATCACGGATCGTCCAGGGGCGGGAGGGCAACGGCTACGCCGGACTTGGCTCCGGGCCGCCGAGCAACGGCGGGTTCCGCTTGGGCTCGACGACGAGGGGAGCCGACGCCGCGAGCGGCGTGGACGGCGTCGGGGGCGTGGACCGCGGGGGGATCTTCTCGCCGCGATCCAGCATCTCCACGTCTTCCCGGGTCAGCGTCTCGAAGTCGAGCAGCGCCTGCGCCACCGAGTGCAACAGCCCCATGTGCTCCTGGAGGACCTTCTTCGCGCGCTCGAAGGACTCCTGGATGATGCGCTTCACCTCGGAGTCCACGATCTGCGCGGTACGCTCCGAGACCTCGCGCCGGCTGCCGAGCTCGCGGCCGAGGAACACTTCGTGCTCGTTGTCCCCGACGAGAATCGGTCCGATCTCGTCGGACAGTCCCCATTGCGTGACGTAGCGCCGCGCGAGCCCGGTGGCGCTCTGGATGTCGCTGGCCGCGCCGGTGGTCACCCGGTCCCGGCCGAACACCAGCTCTTCGGCGGCGCGCCCGCCATACATGCGGACGAGCGTGGCCTCCAGCTGCATGCGCGTGACGGAGACGCGATCGTCCTCCGGCAGCACGAACGCGATGCCCAGCGCCCGGCCACGGGGCACGATCGTCACCTTGTGGAGCGGATCGTTCCCCGGCGTCTTGATGCCGCAGATCGCGTGCCCGGCCTCGTGATACGCGGTGAGCCGTCGTTCATCTTCCTTCATGACGAGCGACTTGCGCTCGGCGCCCATCATCACCTTGTCCTTTGCATCCTCGAAGTCCATCATGAAGATGCGGTCGTGGGTGCGGCGCACCGCCAGCAGCGCCGCCTCGTTCACCAGGTTGGCGAGGTCCGCGCCGGCCATGCCGGGCGTCCCGCGCGCCAGCGTCGTGATCTCCACGTCGTCCGACAGCGGCTTGTTGCGCATGTGCACGCGGAGAATGCCCTCGCGTCCCCTGATGTCCGGCAGGTCCACCACGATCTGGCGGTCGAACCGGCCCGGCCGCAGGAGCGCGGGGTCGAGCACGTCCGGCCGGTTGGTCGCGGCGATCAGGATCACGCCGTCGTTCGACTCGAAGCCGTCCATCTCGACCAGCAGCTGGTTGAGCGTCTGCTCGCGCTCATCGTGTCCCCCGCCCAGGCCGGCGCCGCGATGGCGGCCCACCGCATCGATCTCGTCGACGAAGATGATGCACGGCGCGTGCGCCTTGCCCTGCTCGAACAGGTCGCGCACGCG